>CAZYQQ010000035.1:0-51373 GCA_964650265.1 uncultured Planctomycetaceae bacterium | reverse complement strand
ACGTCCCGTGCCGGTCGGATGTTTCCCGACATCTCGGCCGACCAGATCATCACCGTTTGGGCGACTTGCTCGACTGGTTCGAGCAAATAGGTGACAACGGTGTTGCCGGCCCACAGGAAGATGGCCACCGTGAGCAGCGGAGGAAGCACGACACCCAGTCCGTGGAGCACGGCCCGGCGAAATGGCCCAAGGGACTTCTTTTTTTGTGCCACCGATTCTGGGGAAGGGTTGAGAGCCATAGTCTAAAGCCGGTCGAAATGGGGATGCGGGAGTCCCCTCAGTTGAGGTGGGAACTATCTGAGGCGGGTGCATTCCCACCCAGACG
Source organism: uncultured Planctomycetaceae bacterium (assembly GCA_964650265.1). Lineage (GTDB taxonomy): Bacteria > Planctomycetota > Planctomycetia > Pirellulales > Lacipirellulaceae > CAZYQQ01. The sequence continues at coordinate 51,048 of CAZYQQ010000035.1, read as the reverse complement.
GGGATGGCTGGGCGACGCTCCCCCGAGCAGAACCATGCACGTGCCTGACAGCACGTGTCCGGTCTATTCTTGCGATTCCCTGGGGACCGGCAAGCCAGATTCCCTGGGCCTCGCTTCCAGGGAAACTAGGGGGGGTCGGTCGGATCCGGCAAAACTACGTGCCAGCACGGCCACTGTCACCCGCCGAGCCCCCCCGCGCTTGAGAACGCGGGCAATTTCGCTACAGGTGGCACCGGTTGTAAGGATGTCATCGACTAAGAGGACGTGCGCGGCGTTGAGACGGTGCCCCCGCCCCATGGCGAACGCGTGCCGCACATTTTGTCTCCGCTGGCTGCGGGGGAGCTGGAATTGGGGCACGGTGCTGCGGCGGCGCGTGACCAAGGTGGCCGCATAGGGGACACGGAGTTCTCGGGCCATCGACTCCGCCAGCAGGGCCGGCCCACAAGCCAGCCGCCGAAGTCGCCGCCGCCAGTGCATCGCGACCCCGCAAACAACGTCGATATGGCAATTTCGCAGCTCTTCGCCGCGCGATTCCATCAGCAGATGGCCGAGTCCGATCGTTTTCGTCTCCCCCTGGGGCCGCTTGGTGGCAAGGACCAGGTCTCGCAGCAGCCCGTCGTAGGGACCAAGCGCAATCGCGCGGTCGAAGCGGAATCGCTGATTGAAGCAGTGGCCACAACCCTTGGCCCCTGGCATTTCAAAAGGCCTGGGCGCACCGCAGCGGTCGCAAGTCGAACCGGCGAACACCCCAAGTTCGAAGCGACACAGCTCGCAAAAACGCCATGGACCAGGCTCTACGAACTCCCCCCCACAGGCCAGACATTGAGGGGGATAGACAAGGTCCCTCAACACGCTTCCCCACTCGACGACACGGCGATACAGGCTCATTGTTGGTAACCAGCAGACCAGACCCAGGTGCAAAACTCAGCGGCGAGGCCGATTCTACCCGGTCGCCGCGCTGCTAGCACCGGGTCGGCCCCACCCGGGCCTCGGAGATCAGTCCGCTTGACGCTTCCCACCCTGGGCGGCTAATCTCCGCCCCCGAACCCCGGTACTTCCCCTGTCCCAGTCACGGTGCGTCCCCCTTGCAGATCATCGATCGCTACCTGCTGAAACAGTTCCTGCAGATCTTTTTGATTTGCTTCGTCAGTTTGACGGGTCTGTACATCGTGATCGATGTCTTCACGAACATCGACCACTTCATGACCTTCGCGCGTGAATCGGGGCAAGGGCTCCCCCAGGTGTTGGGGGAATACTACGGCTATCGGGCGATCTCGATCTTCGAGAAGACCAGCGGTGTGCTGATCCTGATTTCGGCCATGTTCACCCTCACATGGATCGAACGCTACCACGAACTGACCGCCCTGATGGCAGCCGGCGTTTCGCGGTGGCGCGTGTTGCGGCCCGTGCTGATCGTGGCGTTGCTGCTCGCGGCATTGACCGCGGCGAATCGCGAATTGGTGATCCCGCAGATACGAGAGCACTTGGGCAAGGACCCTCGCAGTTTGGGAAGCAATCGCGCCGAAGATCTCGTCGCGCGGACCGATAGCCAAACGCAGATTCTCATTGATGGCAATGAGGTCGTCGAAGCGGATGGCCTGATCAAAGGGGCCAGCTTTATTCTTCCTTCGTGGCTCTCGGCTTATGGCAAACAACTTGCCGCCGCCGAGGCCCAGTTTCTGCCGGCCGACGGTGAACGGCCCAGCGGCTATTTGATGCGGGGTGTCACCTCTCCCGCGCAGCTTACGGAGCGGCAGAGCCTTTACTCGGGGGACCAACCGGTGATCGTCACTCCCCGCGACGCCTCTTGGCTCGCCGCGGACCAACTGTTCGTGGTGAGCGATGTCTCGCTCGAACTCCTCTCGGCCGATGCCAACTGGCGACAGTATGCCTCGACCAAGGAACTTGTCACCGAACTCAAGAGCCCCAGCATCGATCTCGGGAACGACGTCCGCGTGGCGGTTCATTCGCGACTGTTGCAGCCGTTTCTCGACACGACGCTCCTGATGCTCGGCCTGCCGCTCGTGGTGTCCCGCGGCAACCGCAATCCCTTCATCGCCATCGGAGCGGCGGTGGGTGTGGTCGCCCTCTACTTTGCGGTCTCCCTCGGTTGCCAGTCGCTTGGCAACTCGGGCTGGCTTCGCCCGGCACTGGCCGCCTGGCTGCCGCTCCTGGTGTTTGCCCCGGTGGCGACGTTTCTGGCGGGATCGCTGCGGCGCTAGGGCCCGAGAGACCAACTCCACTTTTCCCGCGACCTACCCAGCGGAACGCCTCACATTCCGAGCCGGGCGGCCAACAAAACTCCGAGCTGGGCGACGTAAGTCCCCGGAGTACGAGCGTAACGATGGGACACGGATCGCACGGGTGCGGCGGATCACCACGGATCAGAATGCGTCTTGTGGAAAACGTTCCACAACTGGCACCTTCTGATCCGTGGTGATCCGGTTAGATCAGTGTTCATCCGTGTCCCATCGTTACGCTCCCCCCGATCCACGGGCTACGACCCCGTGGTACTGTTTTGCCAATCCACGACGGAGACCGTCGTGCTACTATCTTATCTTCCAACTTCCCCCACTCACGACGGAGACCGTCGTGCTACTATCTGCGCCCGCTGGCATAGGTGAAGGGGCGGGAAGCAAGCATTTTCCTCGATTTTGTGATTGCGCGCGATTTGCCGGCCGATCTATGTCTAACAACCGCGACTAGCCATTCCGATTCTGCCTGCGCTTTTGGATAAGCACAGGCTGGCACGCCGCACGCACGACGTGGAGCAGGCCATGCTCATCAATACGACCCGATTCGGCCGCGTTGCCGTGGAAGATTCCGGCGTGATCCGCTTCGATCAGGGGCTGATCGGCATGGAGTCGTGCCGCCAATGGGTGCTCCTGGCCGACGCCGGCAACGATGCCCTCGCCTGGCTCCAGTCGACCGACCGCCCCGAAGTCGCCCTCGCCGTGGTCAGCCCAAGGCGGTTTGTCCCCGACTACCAGGTGCGGGTAAGCCGCCGCGACATTGCCTCGCTCGGCCCGATCGCAAGCGATTCGCTCCAGGTGCTCGTGATTCTCAACCATCATGCCGAGGGGCTCACGCTCAACCTCAAGGCGCCGCTGGTGGTTCATCTGGAGTCGCGCCGCGGACGGCAGGTCGTCGCCAAGAACGACCACGAGGTCCGCTACGTGCTGGGGGCCACCATCCCCATGCGCCGCTCCGCCTGAGAGGCAACTCCTCACGCAGTGGCGGCGGCATAACCGATACCTCGGATGGGTTATTTGAGCCACGCAACCCTCGCGGCCGAATAACAAGCTACAGCTAATCATAGCTAGCTGGTATCGTGAAGCCGTCGCACACACCCCAGGTGCCCCTGCCTAAAAGGTGGCCCGGGCAAGTTGAGGAGCGGCGCTGTCGCCTACCCGCACAGCCGCCCAATCCCCCGCGCAGGAGTTTTCCTCATGTTGGTCTTATCGCGTCAGCGCGACGAAAGCATCATCATTGGTGACAATGTCGTCATCACGGTGGTCGATGTGCGGGGGGACAAAGTTCGGTTGGGAATCGAGGCACCGATCGAGATTCCGGTTCACCGCCGTGAGGTTTACGAGGCAATCCAGCGCGAAAACCGCCTGGCGGCCGAGCTGAAGCCCGAAGAGACCCGGCAGCTCCCCAAGAAGAGCTAATCCGAGTCGCGCGGCGTGAGTCCCCGGAGTGCCACCGTAACGATGGGACACGGATCGTCGCGGATTAGAAGGGATCACCACGGATCAGAAAGCGCCGCGCGGAACGCGGTTCACGATCGACACCCTTCTATTCCGTGGAGATCCGCTCAGCCCCGTGTTCTTCCGAGTCCCATCGCCACGCGAAATCCTTGCTGCCAGGTCGTCAAGACAAGCTATAGCGGTTGTAACGCTTGGCTTGCGCTATCGGCACGTTCAGACCGAGCCGCGCGGCGTGAGTCCCCAGAGTGCCGCCGCAACGATGGGACACGGATCGTCGCGGATTAGAAGGGATCACCACGGTTCAGAAAGCGCCGCGCGGAACACGGTTCACGATTATCAACACCCTTCTGATCCGTGGTAATCCGCTCAGCCCCGTGTTCTTCCGTGTCCCATCGCCACGCGAAATCCTTGCTGCCAGGTCGCCAAGACAAGCTATAGCGATTGTAACGACTCGCCAGTTGAGAGGGGATTCAAAAGCTGGCAAATAGTTCTCTCAGGCGTTAAGCCGCTATTTTGCCACGTCGATAAGTGGAAGCAGACGAACAGATACCGAATCGTTCGTCCCCGATCGATCGGCGACACGAATTGGACAATCGCTGTCGGGCGGCGGTAGTGAGTAGTCGGGCCAACTGGCGGGCTTCGAGCGGATCGAGAAGCCACTGAATCGATAGGGCCCTGGCTGCTTGAGCCGAGAAAAAAAATTTGTTTGCCGCTTGCGTGGACATTTTGCGACCTATGGTTGCACGAGATGTCCAGATTCCAAACGGCATCGCCATAATCCAGGACATAGAACGGGACGGGGGCGTCGGCTCCCCACTTTAAACCGGTCGACGTCACTACCAAGAGAACCTTTTTTAGGGGTGTCCGAAAATGTCGCGTATTAACACGAACGTGTCGTCGCTGATCGGCCGGAACAATCTGAACCGTGCCAATGCCAGCCTGTCGCAAGCCCTCACCCGGCTCAGCACCGGTTTGCGGATCAACACCGGTAAGGACGATCCTGCCGGGTTGATCGCGAGCGAAAACCTGCGATCGGACATCACCTCGATCAAGAAGGCTATCGGCAACACCGACCGTGCCATCCAGGTGATCGCCACGGCCGACTCGTCGCTCGGCCAGGTGAGCTCGCTGCTGAACGACATTCGTGGTCTTGTGACGGAATCGGCCAACGCCGGTGCCCTGTCGGACGCCCAGGTCGCGGCCAACCAGTTGCAGCTCGATTCGTCGCTCGAGGCCCTCAACCGAATCGCCCAGACGACGACCTTCCAGGGCCGCCGCCTGCTCGACGGCAGCCTCGACTTTACGACGACCGCCGGAACCAACTTCAACCGCATCGACAACCTGAAGATCGATCAGGCGAACCTTGGCACGTCCGGCAATGTGGCCGTCAACGTCGCGATCAGCGCCGCCGCCACCCGGGCCCAGGTCAACGTCGCCAACATCCCGGCTGCCACTTCGGCCGCCGCCGCCAACGGTGCCCTCACTTTCGCGTTCGCTGGCACCGAGTCGTCCGGTACGCTCACCTTGGCCAGCGGCGATACGATCGATATCGAGGCAGCAGCCGTCGGTGTCGCCTTCGATGGTCTGACCATCAATATTACGGATGACAATAGTGGCAACGCCGCCGTCTACACCGCGGGGACCAATACGATCGACATCACGATCAACATCACCGGTGGCGACACGACGGCGACCCTGCAAGGGCTGATCAATGGCTTGGCCCAATTCAGCGCCACCACATCCGACTCCGCGGTGCTGCAAGCTGGCGACGAATCAACCTTCAGCAATGTCACCAGCGGTGGTGCCAACGCGGGTAACGACGTGATCACCATCACCTCCGCCAATGCCGGGACCGCTGCCAACGGCGTGACTGTCACCATCGTCGAAGCCAACGGTCACGGGGCCACCCCCACCGCGGCGATCGTCGGTGGCAACATCGAGGTCACCGTCGACGACACGACCAACACCTCGATCAACGACATTGTCGCCGCGATCGACGCCCTGGACGAGTACAACGCGACCCTCACCACGAGTGCGGGGAGTGGTGCCTACGATGCGTCGGGGGCTCCTCCCACCGCGGCGACCCTCGCCGGTGGTGCCCTCGGGTCGGGGGGTATCAGCAATGACGTCGTCTTCGAACTCGCCGGCAAGGACGGCACCGAAGTCTTCAATGTCAAGGCGGGTGCGAGTCTCACCGACCTGGTCAACCAGATCAACAGCGTCAGCGATGCCACCGGAGTGACCGCTGCCGCCAACGGCACGACCCTCGCCATATCCTCGTCGGCCTACGGTTCGAATGCCTTCGTCGAAATCAATATCCTCCAGGAAACCCTCGGCGGAACCTTCAGCACCGCGATCGATGCGGGGACGCGAGCGAATGGAACCGATGTGGTCGCCAAGGTCAACGGCATCGACGCCTTCGCCGATGGCAACAACCTGTCGGTCAACACTGCCACACTCGATGCGACAATCGACGTGCAGTCAGGCTTCATTGGCGACATCGGCTTCACCATCACCGGTGGTGGCGCCCTGTTCCAGCTCGGTCCCGACGTCGTGTCGAACCAGCAGGCTCGCCTCGGCATCACCAGCGTCAACACCGCCAGCCTGGGTGGCGTGAGCGGCAAGCTCTACCAACTCCAGTCGGGTGGCACCGCCGACCTGCGGACCGACCTGACCACCGCGGCCAGCATCGTGGAAGAGGCGATCGACCAGGTCACTTCGCTCCGCGGTCGCCTCGGGGCCTTCCAACGGACGACCCTCGATACCAACAAGAACGCCCTCAACGACACCTTGGCCAACCTCACCGAGGCCGAAAGCAGCATCCGCGATGCTGACTTCGCCGAGGAGACCGCCAACCTCACACGGGCCCAAATCCTGGTCCAGTCGGGCACCCGGGTCCTCTCGATCTCGAACCAGAACCCGCAGAACGTGCTCGCCCTGCTCGGCTAAGCCATCAGGCGACCCAACGTGATAACCCCAAGCCGGCCTCGCAAAGTGCGAGGCCGGCTTTTTTTGTGATCAGACTCATCGCAACCCGATACGTAAGTGAGGCAATCGACCCGGCGTAGAAGCCAGGCAAGCGGAAGTTTCCCGCGACTCTCCGCTAGCGCGTCGGCAGTGCTGGACTCGGTCGACGCGAATGGCTCCCACGTTCGGGAGAAGCGGCTGGGCATGGAACTGCGGGTTTCCCTGGTCCCACGTATCGAAAACGAGGCAAAAAACGTGCCGTAGCTCCCTTGTACAATCGGGCCCCAGGCGCGTATATTCAGGCGTTTCCCCCTGAGCCAAGCGAATCGTCCGGCCAGCCCCCTCTTGTGGCAGTCGGTCGTCGATGGAGATATTGCCGGCACGAGACATCGCCGGAAGTGTGGCCTAGGGGCACCGATTTCGATTGAAAGGGAACTGGCCATGAAGGTCCGTGCCAGCGTGAAGCGTATTTGCGATAAGTGCAAGATTGTCCGCCGCCGCGGCGTGATTCGCGTCGTTTGCGAGAATCCCCGCCACAAACAGCGGCAGGGTTAGGGTCACCACGCCTCGCGCGCTACAAAACAGACAACGACAAGCTAAAAACAGCGGTTCCACAGGGTTTTCACTATGCCACGTTTGCTGGGTGTCGACATTCCGGCCAACCGTCCGACGGTCATTTCGCTCACTTACCTCTACGGGGTGGGTGAGAAAACCGCCCGGGAGCTTTGCCACAAGGCGGGGATCGATCCCACGGTACGAGCCCATCAGCTCAGCGAAGACGAGGTCGCTCGGCTCGCGGCCCTGCTCGACAAGGATTACACCTGCGAAGGGCAGTTGCGGCGGCAGGTGAGCCAGAACATTTCGCGGCTCCGCGACATCGGCTGCTACCGCGGTATCCGCCATCGCCGCGGCCTGCCGGTCCGTGGGCAACGAACCAAGACCAACGCCCGCACGCGCAAGGGTCCCAAGAAGACCGTGGCGGGCAAGAAGGGTGTGAAAGACCTCCGCTAAACCCGTGGAAGGCGATCCCACGCCCCCGCAATTTAGACATTATAGAAGACATTCCAGCGAGACCCGGAGTATCGGTTTCCCATGGCCAAGCAGACGAACACCAAACAGCAAGCCAAGAAGCGCACGCGGCGCAACGTCGCCGTGGGGGTCGCCCACATTGTGGCAACCTTCAACAACACCATGGTGACGATCACCGACACCAAGGGGGACACCCTCTGCTGGGCCAGCGCCGGCACCAGCGGCTTCAAGGGAAGTCGCAAGAGCACCCCCTTTGCCGGGCAGTGTGCCGCCCAGCAGGCCGCCGACAAGGCGAAGAAGTATGGCATGCGCGACGTCGAGGTGAGGGTCAAAGGCCCGGGCAGCGGTCGCGAGAGCGCGATCACGGCCCTCGAGGCGGCCGGACTCAAGGTCAAGTCGATCGAGGACGTCACTCCGCTCCCTCACAACGGCTGCCGTCCCCGCAAGAAGCGCCGCGTGTAGTCGCGCGCCACACACTCGCACAGTTTGCTATTCCCCGCATCCGATCCACAGCGATCCCCCGCTCCACCTAAACCCACGAAGTCTATGGCCAGGTATACCGGACCCGTCTGCCGCCTCTGCCGCCGCGACGGCATGAAGCTGTTCCTCAAGGGAACACGTTGCGATACGTCGAAATGCGCGTTTGAGCGTCGCGATGCCCCTCCCGGTATGCAGCAGTCGCGCCGCGGCAAGCTCACCGACTACGGCATCCATCTCCGCGAGAAGCAGAAGGTCAAGCACTTTTATGGAGTGCTCGAAAAGCAGTTCCGCCGCTACTTTGCCAAGGCCGAACGGGCCACCGGCAACACGGGGGATGCGCTGATGGCCCTGCTGGAGCGGCGGCTCGACAACGTGGTCCATCGCCTCGGCTTCGGGCTCAGTCGCGCTCAAGCGCGGCAACTGATCAATCATGGCCACATCACGGTCAATGGCCGTCCGGTCGACATCCCCAGCTACGAGGTCCGTCCGGGTGACGTGATCCGGGTGAAGAATCGTGCCCGCAGCCTCGACTCGGTCCGTCAGGCGTTGGGCGAAGTGCGGCGGGATGTTCCCGAATATTTGAGTGTCAGCACCGATGGTGTTCCGGAGGGGATCGTGTCGCGTCTTCCCGCGGCGGAAGATGTTTCGATACCGGTCCAAACCCAGCTAATTGTCGAACTCTGTTCGCGTTAAAAGGGGGCACCCCTGCTGTCGGGCGCGAAGGGACGCCGGCACGAAGCGACCGACAGCCAAAGGGATTTCGCCGGCAAGTTTCGAGTTCCCACGTTGCCAGTTCAATTGGGCGCGCAGCGGCGGGGACCATTCGGGAGATAAAAGCAATGCATATTCGTTGGCGCGGACTAGAACTACCGAGCATCGTCGTTTGCGAGCAGGGGTCGCTCACCTCCACCTACGGCAAGTTCGTGGCGGAGCCGTTCGAGCGCGGCTTTGGCACCACCATCGGCAACGGGTTGCGCCGCATCCTGCTGTCGAGTCTCGAAGGGAGCTCGGTCACCCAGATTCGCATCCACAACGCCCAGCACGAGTTCACCACGGTGCCCGGGGTGCTTGAAGACGTCACCGATATCGTGCTGAACGTCAAGTCGCTCGTCGTCAAAAACCACAGCGATTCGACCAAGGTGCTGCGGGTCGAGCGCAACACGGCTGGCGAAGTCAGGGCCGCCGACATCGACACCGACGAGTCGGTGGAGATCATCAACAAGGACCATATCCTGGCGAATCTCACGTCGGACGTCCCCTTCGTGATGGAGATGGTGGTCGAGAATGGCCGCGGCTATGTCCCCTCGAGCGAACATACCGAGAATGTCCAGGAAATCGGCATCATCCCGGTCGACGCCATCTTCAGCCCCGTGCTGCGAGTTCGTTACTCGGTCGAGGAGACCCGCGTCGGTCAAAAGACCAACTACGACAAACTGACCCTCGAGATCAACACCAACGGCTCGCTCGGGCCGGAGATGGCCCTGGTCGAGGCGGCCAAGATTCTCCGGAAGCACCTCAATCCCTTCGTGCAGTACACGAGCCTTGGCCCGCAGATCCGCACTCCCTCGCGAAATGCGGGCAACGAGAACATCGACGTCGGGCTCGAGTCGAGGCTCAGCCAGCCGATTTCGGAACTCAAGCTGTCGGTGCGGGCCAACAACTGCCTCGAATCGGAAAACATCGTCACTGTTCGCGACCTGGTGAATCGCACCGAGGATTCGCTGCTCGAAGTCCGCAACTTCGGCGAGACCACCCTCACCGAAGTCAAGGAGCGGCTTCGCGACATGGGACTCCACCTCGGCATGCGAGTCCCGACCATGGGGGCCCCGGTCTAAGGCCCAGATCCCGACACGAGCCCCAACTCAAGAGACATATCAAGAGACATAGTTAGGTAATTGCCATGCGACATCGCCGTCAGGGCCGCAAGTTCGGCCGCAATCCCAAGCATCAGCGGGCCCTGCTCCGCAGCCTCGCCAGTGAGCTGATCCTCACCGAGCGCGAGCCGGACCATCCGCTGTTCGACAAGTCGATCCACCCGAGTGCTCCTTCTCCGCCGAAGGTGCGCGGGCGGATCATCACCACCGTCGCCAAGGCTAAAGAGGTCCGTCCCTTCGTCGAGCGGTGTGTCACCATCGCGAAGCGGGCCCAGGAATCGCTCGACGCGGCCGACGCCCTTGCCCCCGCCGGGGAACGTGGCTCGAGCGAATGGACAACCTGGCGCAAAAGCGAAAAGTACGGCGAGTGGAACCAGACCATGGCCCCCGCCCTCGCTGCCCGCCGCCGGTTGATCCAACTGCTAGGCAACAAGGAAGCGGTGCAAATCCTGGTCGAGGACATCGCCCCACGTTTTGTCGACCGCCCAGGGGGGTACACCCGGGTCGTCAAGCTCGCCAAGCCTCGGCTGGGGGACGCCGGTCCTCGTGCGATCCTCGAGTTCGTGGGGAAGCGCGACCGCACGGTGACCAAGGCCCAACGCCCCACCTTCGAGGCCCCCGAAGAGTCGACCTCCAGCAGTTCGACCTCAACGGCACCGAAAGATGCCGAGGCGGTTCAGCCAGTCGACGGCGGCGAACCAGCCGAAACCAAGCCGGCGGAATAGCCCCCCAGGCGACGTTTATTTCGGCGAAGTGAGCAGGGAGGCTTCCTCCGATGGCCGAACCATCGATGCCCGGCACGCCATTCGACTTCACGGCCGCCATGCGCCAGACCTGCGTCGATATGGCCCAGCGGTTGCCGGAATTTCACCACATCGACATGAGCCGTGTCGCCATTGGGTTCTGCCAGACGCGCAAGGCGGTGCCCCACGGCTACCAGGCCTCGCTCACGCCGATGCGGTTCGAAAACGGGGCGGAGCAGACTATCCGGCGGGGCCGGCGCTACACGTGCCAGCGGCTGTACGACTTCGAAGGGCGGGAATACCTCTACCTGCTCAACTTCTACATGCCGCGATTTCAGAACAACCATTTCGGCGAGAAGATCGCGACGATCACGCACGAACTGTGGCACATTGGGCCGGCGTTCGACGGCGATCTCAGGCGCCATGAGGGACGTTATTACGCCCACGGCTCCTCGCAACGTGAGTTCGACCGAACCGCCAAACGGCTGGCGTCGGAGTGGCTCGCTTGCCAGCCGCCGCTTGCGACCTACGATTACCTGCAGCACGACTTCCGGCAACTGGCGGCCCACCACGACGGCATTGTCGGCCAGCGCTTCCCCACCCCCAAACTGCTGCCGGTGCCGGGCTGAAACGGCCCTCAAGTGAAAATCCCGAACCTGCCAAGGCCTTTGACCCTCCTAAGCCGATAGGTTCTAATAGTGGCCCGGTTCCGAAGGCCCCCACAGGCCAGCCGAGGCTGGTCTTATACCCAGGGCGGAGTAGCTCAGTCGGTTAGAGCAGCGGAATCATAATCCGCGTGTCGGGGGTTCGAATCCCTCCTCCGCTACTTGTGACAGACAGTGAATAAAGGTGACTGACGCTGAAAAACCCCTGGAAAACCAGGGGTTTTTTCGTTTTCGGGCTTCTTGCACCCAAAGTAGCCTCACTGACCCCAAATGCACCGCAAAGTCGGGAGTTTGTGCAAACCTGTCTTCCGCGATTGGGCAGGTGGTTGGGAATCGTTGTCCATGGGAATGCCGAACGTGCCGTTTGGTCCGCTCTAATCGAGATTTTAGCAATGAGCATTTTTCAGGTCGCCGGGCGGTCGGGTGGCGTGCCGTCCCGCCGCTTCTGACCGGGAATGGCAAGCGACGGCCCATTTCCTGGCCAATTATGCACCTTGAAATCTGGGTTGTCTCCTCCCATATTTCAAGGTACAGTAGACTCGATGATTCCACGCCCCCAGCATCTACAGGAATTGAAAGGGCTCCTCAAAAACTACCCGGTGGTCGGGATTCTCGGTCCTCGCCAAATTGGCAAAACGACCCTTGCCTTTCAGCTTGCGAAGCAAATCCAGGGGGACACGACCCATTTTGACCTCGAAGACCCTCGCGACTTGGCCCGGTTGAGCGATGCCGCGATGACGCTCGAACCGCTGCGGGGACTCGTCATTCTCGACGAAATCCAACGACGACCCGACTTGTTCCCCGTTTTGCGAGTGTTGGCCGACCGCAGGCCAATTCGCACTCGCTTCTTGGTGTTAGGAAGTGCGTCGCCGGAAATGCTTAGGCAGTCGTCGGAATCATTGGCCGGTCGTATCTCCTACCATGAACTCCCTGGTTTTTCGTTGTCCGAAGTGACGGTGAAGCATCATTCCAAGCTGTGGCTGTGGGGTGGCTTTCCGTCGTCCTACACCGCACGCACGAACGCTGAGAGCGATTTATGGCGACGGGATTTCATCAAGACATTTTTGGAACGCGACCTGCCCCAGCTTGGCACTCAGACGCCTTCGGCGGTTTTGAGACGATTCTGGACCATGATGGCCCATTACCACGGACAGATTTGGAACGCATCCGAGTTCGCTCGTTCATTTGGCGTGACAAACAAAACGGTCAACCACTACCTCGACTTACTGACTTCCGCATTCGTCATCCATAGACTTCAGCCTTGGCACGAGAATCTGAAGAAACGTCAGGTGAAGGCACCAAAGGTCTATTTCACTGATACAGGTTTGCTCCACTCGCTCTTGCGGCTGACTTCACAGAACGACCTCGATGCTTATCCCCGAGTAGGGGCCTCTTGGGAAGGCTTCGTACTCCACCAAGTGATTCGGCATTTGAGAGTCCATGAGAACGAGCGGTTCTTTTGGGCCACGCACGCGGGCGCAGAACTTGACCTCTTAATTGTTCGTGGCAGAAAGCGGTGGGGCTTTGAGGTCAAGCGAACTTCAGCCCCGAGCATCACCCCTTCCATGCGGACGGCTTTGGATGACTTGAAACTTCAACGTCTCTTTGTCGTCCATGCAGGCGAACACTCGTTCGACATGGCCAAGAACATTCGAGCCATCGCCCTGCCGCATTTACTCGACGAATTGAAGCCCTGGTAGCAATTCGGCTGCTCACCGCTTCTTCTGCCCCTGCCCAGTGATGTTATCGTGCAAACTGGACAAGGTCCGGATGAATTAGGGGCGTGAACGGTTACCATTTACCGAGGGGGGATCGCGCAAGACGCCCCCACGGCCTGCTCGCCCGGGCAGTTCCAGGGCATCCTGGCGAGCAGCATCGCCATGCCGCACCAGTCGGTCACGCCGGAAAACACCAGCCCCGCGCCGACCAAACCCGACAGGGCGTAGAACGCCGGGTGGAGCAGGTAGCCGAGCAAAATCCCCAACAGGACGAGCGATCCCGCGCCGATGCGTACCTGGCGTTCGAGCGACATGAGCTTGGCCCCAGAGCGCGTCACCGGCAGCCCGGCCGCCACCCACGCCGTGGTCCCCCCTTCGACATTCACCGCGCTGAGTCCTGCCGATTGCAGCTTCTGGCATGCCTGACGCCCGCGTCCTCCCGAACGGCAGATGACGTAGAGGGGCCCATCGCCGGTCGGCGTGCCATCGGCACCTATCTTGTCGGGGCTCAACTCGGCGAGGGGAATGTTGCGTGCGAAATCGACGTGGACTTCCGCGAATTCCATCGGCATCCGGACATCGATCAGCGTGATCGACTCACCCGCCGCTTGGAGGTCCGCTAGTTGCCGGGGTGTAATGCTGGTCGTCATATGCGATTCCCCTTACAGGTCGGTAGAGTTGTCTTGGTTATTGAAATAACTCCACTTCAAAGCACTCGCCGCCCCGCCAATAAACATCTCCGTGTCTCCGTGTTTTTTATCCACTTCAACCAACTTCAGATGGCTGAAGAGTCACGTTTTTCCAAATCGTCCTTCGATGCAGCTCATAATGTTGGCGAGGTGAGGCTCGGCCACGGAGTAATAGACGAACCTCCCCTCCCTTTCGGCCGCCAGGAATCCCGAACGCTGCATCAGCTTCAGATGTTCCGAGGCCATGTGACTGGGAATTTCGCAAGCCTCCGCCAGAGCCCCGACCGTGTACCTCCCTTGCAGCAAGAGCTGGATCATCCGCAAGCGGTGCGGGTGGGCAACCGTTTTCAGGCACTCAGCGGCTTCGGCGAGCGCCTCGAGGCTTAACAGTTTTGGGCGGTTTTTGGTTTTCATGGGAAGTCCTGCCTGCCTATTATATCGCCATGTCACGATATGTCAACACATGGAATGTCGGGCGGTTCCGCCATTTTGGTAGCCACGGCCCGAATCTCCCCGTCTTCCGGGTCGGAGCGAGGTTTTCTTGATCCCGCTCCCCCCTTGGGCTAAATTCACGGGGAGGCCGATGGCTACTCAGTCGCCAATAGGGTGGCGGCCAGCGCGCAGTCCCCCCACTTCTCTCCACAAACAGGAACCGCCGGGTGACAGCATCACCGATGCAACTGACGGGCTTATGGCCCCTCCTGATGCTACTCGCCATCCCGGCGCGGGCCGATATCTACCAGTGGGAGTATGTCGATCCCTTGGACCCGAGCTTGGGGAAGCAGCAGAGCGCGACGCTTGCGCCGGGGGGTGCGGGGGTGGATGCGGTGCCGGGGGCTGACCTTCGTTTTAAGGATCTGACCAAGGCATTCTTGATCGGTCTCGATCTTCACGAAACGAGTTTCCTCCGCGCCACGCTCACGGACGCCGATTTGAGCCAAGCCGACCTCACTGACGCCGACCTATCGAGGGCCACCCTAAGTGCAGCCAATTTGATTGGCGCGAAGGTGCGCGGAGCCAATTTCTCAAGTACCACAGAATACGGTTTCACGGTCGCTCAGATTTATTCGACCGCTAGCTATCAGGCGCATGATCTGGCGGGAATAAGTTTGCACAACAACGACCTCGCCGGTGCCGACTTCACTGCCCAAAACCTTAAGGGCGCCGGATTCTCAGGGGCTAAACTGACAGACGTCGATTTCAGTCACGCCAATCTCACAAACACGGGCTTTCACTTCGCCGTCCTGGCCAATGCTAACTTGACTGGAACGAAAGTTCAGGGAGCGAACTTTTTGCGCACAACGGAGGGAGGCTTCACCGCGACCCAACTCTATTCCACGGACAGCTATCACACCTGCGATCTCACGGGAATCCACCTGGGAGGTAACGATCTGAGCGGGTGGAATTTCAGTGGCCAGGATCTAACAGATTCGACATTTTCTGAGGCGGTCGTTACCGGCGTAAACTTCGCCGGTGCCATTATCAAAGGGGCGGATTTTGGCTTTACGACTGCCAAAGGGCTTTCTGCCGACCAGCTTTATGCCACGGCGAGTTATCAATCTCACGACATGGCTAGTATTCGCTTGCATGGCAACGACCTCAGTGGCTGGAATCTTGCCCATCAGAACCTTTCGAACGCTTATTTCACGAGGACCTCACTGGCGGGGGCGAACCTAACAGGTGCCGATCTCCGGAGGGCCGAGCTTCCAATACATTCGATTCACCTAGACTTTATTGGGACAAATCTCATCCGGCCCGATGGCCGGATTGCAGGCTTGAACCTTTCCGAAGGAGAGCACCTCAAAGTCCGCGATTACGATGGCGACGCGATCAAGAACTGGCCCCCACTCTCGATTCGCGTCGACGACCACTTCCAAATCACCAGCACCGGCACACTCCGCATGATCTTCGAAGCCGACCCCTGGGACTCCACCATCTCGTTCGAGCCCGACATTCCCGTCACCCTCGGCGGGACGCTGGCCCTCACGTTCGCCGCCGATGTCGATCTCGCCACTCAGGTCGGCCGTACGCTCAAGCTCTTCGACTGGACCGGCGTGAGTCCCACGGGTTCGTTCGCCGTCTGGAGCCCCCATTTGTGGGATACTTCGGGCCTCTACACCACGGGCGAGGTGACGTTCCTGGCGGTTGCCGACCCGAGTCTGGTTCCCGGCGATTACAACGGCGATGGCATGGTCGACACGGCCGACTACATCGTGTGGCGGAATCACCTGGGGGCACCGGCAGGGACACTCCCCAACGATGTCGACGGCGAGCCGATCGGCATCGCCCAGTACGCCACGTGGAAGGCCAACTATGGGAACATTGCTCTCATCCCCATCGAAGTGACTGCGGTCCCCGAGCCAACGACCATCCTGAGTTTGCTGGCAGGGCTGTTTTTCTCGACTTTCTTGCGCCCGCGTGCGATATTTTGACTAGTCACACTAGTCGTGGAGAATCGCCATGCCAAATGCCGTTTGGACAATCGCGGATGCCAAGAGCCGATTGAGCGAAGTGCTCAATCGCGCCGAACACGAAGCGCAAATCATCACCCGCCGCAACCGTCAGTTTGTTGTACTCGATGGGGACGAGTACCGTCGACTCACTGGAAATCTTCCGACGCTTAAGGACCTACTGCTCAACGGCCCTGGGCTTGATGGTGTCGATCTTACGCGCGATCAATCCGCTGGTACTCACAAATCAAGACATGCCACCTTTGAATCAGTCTGACTCGCGAGTCGCTCGTTCCGCCTCCGAGATTAGCTCGGCAAGCTTCGCTTCCAACGCCTCGCCCCTGAGATTTAGATTCTTGCCGCGAATCACCCCGGTGTGGTCGATCAGATAAACTGTAGGCCAGCGCGAAACATTCCACTCCTTTGCAATTGGGCCGAGCGGCCCTTGGGAGCCGCATGAGAACGAGCGCCAGCTTATTCCAAATTGTTTCAGCGCGCGCTGTAGCTCCGTGTTGTCCATGTCCGCGTTGACACCAACAATTGCAAAGGGCCGTTCGCTGTACAATTCCACAAGTTTTCGCTCGTGCGGAATCTCCGCCATGCAGGGACCGCACCAGGTCGCCCAGAAGCTCAGCAAAACGACCTTCCCGCGATAGTCACTGAGTTTGAAAGCTTCTCCATTCAAGTCCTCGCCACTGATGTCGGGAGCGACCTTGCCGATGCGAAGATTCCTGATCTCGAAAAGTGACGACTTGGCAAACTCGGCGGCAGTCAGGCCGGGAATGACTTCTTGCTCGGGATACATTTGTTCGATTTCGCTAAACAAGGCTATGGCCTCTTCCTCGAGAGCATTCACGTCAAGTGTTTTCATCGCATCGACGTGCTCCTTCCCGCGAATGCGGATAAACCGAGCCAACTCTTCATCCGTGGCTGACGACAGATGAGATGCAATCGAGGCATTACTCTGAAGCAGCCTGGAAAGCGACAGCATGACTTTCCATCTCAACTCTTGCGGCAAATCGGCAGACGAAAGTTGTGTACGGAGCAGAGACTCGGCCAACGGGTTTCCGTTTCTGCTAAGCCCTACCGCCAACTCGATTGTCTCCGCCCGGACGAGATGATGTTGCGTCAGGAGCTCCAGCGCGGATCGCCCTGAATCCGTGTGACTGCGCCGCGTTGCAACCCACGCCAGAGGCTCGGCGGCACCCGATTCGGTAGCGTGCGGCTTGACTAGCGCGAAAACCTGTTCCGTGGCTGCCGAGATAATAGTCTCCGATTGGGCATTGATATCGTCGATCAGGTCACGTTGACTCGCGAGGTCGATCGTCAGGTCGATCTCTCTTTCCGCTTTCTCCTGGAGCGAAGCCAACTTGCGTTCCGCATCCTGCCGAATGACACGATATTGCTCAATGAAACCGATAGTTTCCGTATCAGTCGTTGTGCTTTCACTGCCTACGGCAAACGATGAGAATAGACAGCCCATCAACAGCACTATGATCCAAGTTCCGACTTTGGCCACGATCTCTTCCTTGTTTCCTAAAGCCTGGCGGATCAACAATCGCTCTTAGAGCGTGCCCCGATAGCCTGAAGGCCTGAAATTTGCCACAACTACTCCTTTGGCATTGCGTACCAAGGAGGGAGCCACAGCAAGAAAGCGGAATAACAATATCCCAGTGGCTTGTCCGATGGGCAATAGCGAATTCCTCGGCGCCTGCTGCCACACTGGCTCCACGGCCTATCGAACGCTGCTCGATGTTAGCACGACGGATCGAATGATTCCCAAGGACCAGAAAACATCTCGTGAGGATTTCAATCCTGCGCATCCTGGAAATCCATGTCCTATGACTGACCATCCATCACGCACACCCCTGATGTCGCACGCCGGGTGCGCAAAAACATCAAGCAAGCGGGACTACCCCCTCTACTGAAGGCCGGGGCGCCGCTGTGTGGCTAGGAGAAAGCGCGCCGGCAAAAAGGGGGTAGCCCCGCAACGAATCGCTATCTGGCCTCGGCTCAGGCCAGTTCGGCTTCCCGCGCCATCGCGCGCGGGAAGAGCACATTGTCCTCCTTATGGACATGCTGATGCATGTCGCGCTCCAGATGGGCCAGCGAGTCGATCATGGCCCGATAGGTATTGCACGCGTCAACAGGGGGAGTGTAGTCGTCGGTGAGCTTGCGGAATTGCTCTAGTGCGTCCCCTGCCCCTTGATGCTCGCGTTCCATTTGACCGATTGGATTGGCAATCGAGCCGCAATGGAACGACTGCGGAGTCGAACTCGCCTCGAGCTTGCGGATCATGGGAAACAGGATCAGCTCCTCCTTGGCCATGTGGCTCGTCAATTCCGAGGCAAACTCCTGAAAAATGTGGCGGATGGTATTCAATCGATCATCGTTGTCGCCATGCACGCTCGCAACCTTCTTGGTGAGGAAGTCGAGCCGCGGAAATTCCTGCTTGAGCCAGGCGTGGTGCGTTTGCTCGATGTGATCCGCAAGCTCGGTGAGCGACATGGCGGCCGCGTCGACATACTCGTCGCTGTCGCGCTCGACCGCCGCTTCCTCGAGCCGCGCCGCCAGGACCGCCGGGTCGAGCCCCTTCTGGCGGCAGGCGTCCACGAGCGAACGCTTCCCACCGCAGCAATAGTCGACCCCCACCTCTTCGAACACACGCGACAAGGAGGGCTGGCGGGCCACCAATTCACCAACGGTGGCTGACAAATCGATCACGGTACTCATGAGTTTTCGCCTCGTTGAGTGGTCCCGGGGAGGGGCAGTTTCAGGCCCAGTCACCTGAAGTCGGCTCCCAGTGATCTAATTCTACACCTTTATGTGTAGAATTCAATGCCGCTTTATCGCTCGGCCAAAAAAAGTATCGAGTACGCCTTGAACCGCACCACGCGACTTGCCGCATGACCCTCTTGGCCTTTGACTGTCCCATGACGGCGGGTAAGAACCAAGACGGGGGTTCGTGTCTCGGCTTATTCGACTCGCTTGGCAACGATGAGAAGAGAAACCAAGTGGAGCGGAAGGGAGTCGAACCCTCGACCTCTGCATTGCGAACGCAGCGCTCTCCCAACTGAGCTACCGCCCCTTGGTGTGGCGTGCGGGTTCGGCGGAACCCGGCGCGAGCCCCCCATTCTACTTCGAACAGAGGGTTTTGCAAATTGCCCCTCGCCAGGCCGATTGGGGGCTCCACGCAGGGCGTTAGCGAGGCCATGCGGGGCGTTAGCGGGGCGCAGTGCCCACTCGGCGGGCGAGCATCGAGCGGAGTTCCTCGAAGAAATCCTGGACGTCGTTGTACTGGCGATAGACGCTGGCGAAGCGGATGAAGGCGACCTCGTCGAGGTCGCGGAGGTGCTCCATCACCAGGAGGCCTATTTCGCGCGATTCGACCTCGGTGTCGAAGCTGTTGTAGACGTCGTTTTCGATCGCCTGGACGGTCGTGTCGATCTGGCGGCTGCTGATGGGACGCTTCCAGCACGC
This sequence comes from uncultured Planctomycetaceae bacterium, assembly GCA_964650265.1. Taxonomy (GTDB): domain Bacteria; phylum Planctomycetota; class Planctomycetia; order Pirellulales; family Lacipirellulaceae; genus CAZYQQ01. The sequence goes on along the minus strand of CAZYQQ010000035.1, from coordinate 31,243 downwards.
CCGCTCGAGTCCCCGGCGGATGTTGTCGCGGGAGAAAGTGACCCGCGAGCCATCCTTCTTGATGACCTTGATCGTCGCCTCTTCGGCATTCTCGTAGGTGGTGAAGCGGCGATTGCAGGAGAGGCACTCGCGGCGGCGGCGGATCGAAGCCCCCTCGTGACTGGCACGGGAGTCGATAACCCGGTCGTTGTCGGCCTGGCAGAAAGGACACTTCATGGTGCCATGATACACGATGCGGGGGCGAAGCAAAGTCACTATTCCACGAAATGCTAGCGAAGAAGGGGGCGGGAATGTCGCCCCACGGTAAAGTCGCCCCAGACCCATCCGCCCCACGTTGGCCGCACGGCGGGTGATGCGCGGCCCGAGCCAAGCCATTGATTGACGACGCTAGCAGCGATAAGGAATACTAGGCGGGGCGAAATCGCCCCCGCGGATTTCGGTCGATATTCACCCCCGGAAGGCGAAATACCCCGGTCGAGGGGGGGCGTGGATGTCGCAACCCTCCGCAGTCGCCTAGGCCAATTTGATCCACGTGCTCGTCACCTCCTGCCCAGAAGAAGGTTTTGCCTCCATGTTTTGTCCCAAGTGCGCAACGGAAGTTGACGACCAGGCGCGGTTTTGCCCCCAATGCGGCGCCGCGCTCGACGCGGAGCCGGCGGCGGCCGAGATCACAACACGCGAGAAATTCCTGGCAGCGGCTCGTTCGCGCCAGTCGGGCATCGAAGGGGAGGAGCCGGTGTGGGAAGGCAACTACTCCCGCTGGGCGATGTTCGGCTGGTGGGCCATCGGCCTGGCGGCGACCTTGGTCGTGGCGATCGGGGGACTGCTCAATCCACTGGTGTGGGCTATTGGCGGGGCGGCCGTCGGGGTGGGGTGGCTGCTACTGCTCGGCTACTACGCCTTCCGCCGGTTCAGCGTCCATTATGAACTGACGACCCAGCGATTCCTCCACCAGCGGGGCCTCTTGTGGCGACGCACCGACCGGATCGAGCTGATCGACATCGACGATGTGACCTTCACCCAAGGTCCTGTCGAGCGGATGTTCGGCATCGGCAAAATCCGCATCACCTCAAGCGACAAGACCGATCCCGAGATCGACCTGCCGGGCATCGACGACGTGGCCCAAGTCGCAAGTCAGATCGACGACCTGCGCCGTAAGGAGCGGCGGCAGCGGGGGCTGCATATCGAATCGATCTAGCACGCCGCGGCAAACTGCGCGACGGGGAGCAGCGATTATTCGATTTTGCGCTTGGAAGTCAGCTCATGGGTCCCTTGCCCGCTGTCGTCTTCAATGGGGGCCTCGATCAAACCATCCTCCTCCGCGGGGAGGCCAGTTGAACTCTCTCCGCAACCGACCGCCAGGGCCAGGCTCCCAATCAACAGCCCAACACCGGCCGCCAAAAAAACTCTGGCATTGGCGGGCGAAGAGCTGCCTTGTCTGCTATGGTCGCAAATCCTCTTCCGCATAGACCTCTTCTCCCTTGATTGTGGAAGCGGCGAACAACACGCTCTCTTCGACCCCTTTGGAAACGGCATGGACCGAACCATCGGCAAAGGCAAAGTAGACGAGTTCACCGGAGTGGAGACCACCGAACATGGCCCAATGCGTCTCGTATTTGGTCCGACTCGCCGGGTCGTTGAGCCAAGAAATGTCGAGACCGAAATGAGTCGGCAAGGTCGCCGTGCCGATCCACGCCATTCCGGAGACGAAACCAGAATGCGACTCTTCGCCGTCGGGGATCGATTCGCCAATCAACCCGGGAGCTTCGCCGAAGAAAAGCGTGTTCGACGCACCGTCGGTGATCTGTGCGACTCGAATCTTGCTGCGAACGTCAAAGGGTCCCAGAAATTGCTGATCGATCCGGCTCCCTAAACGTCCATAAACCCCTTTCACCCCTTGGTAGTGAGTCAGGCCATAGGTTCTGTCAGAGGGTTTTTGCGGATTCGACCCCGAGAGGCTGACATATCCCGAGGAGGAAATACTACTCCAGAACCGAGTGAAGATGTGGGCCTCGGGCATGGTCGCTGGAACAACCGGGCACAAGAATGCTGGCACCGTTGCCCGGGCAGCAAGCTCGGAATTGGTGTCGGTGAGCCAATGCTGGTCGCGCCCCTCGACCGAGAGTTCGAGCGTTTCGGTCAAGCGGTCGTAAACGGCTTGCTGCTCGACGTAAGGAAGCAGGTAGGCCAGCACTCCCACCCACTGGTGGTTCCCCCGCGAATCGGCCGTCGCGCCACCATTGTAGGGAAGCTGTTCGCTACCCAGAAATCCCGGAGGGAGCGTTCGGTTGCTCGACTCGTAATTGAGCGCGCCCAGGGCGATTTGCTTGAGATTGTTGGTACACGTGGTCCGCCGTGCCGCCTCGCGCGCCGACTGGATTGCCGGCAGCAGCAGCGCCACAAGGACGCCAATGATCGCGATCACCACGAGGAGTTCGACAAGGGTGAAAGCACCGGCACGAAGCGAGAAACAACCAGCGGCGCCGGAGCGCCGGGGACTGCCATGAAGACGATTTGCGGCACCCAAGCGAATAATCCCCGTGCAGGATGGGGGGCGATCGACACTCCGCCAGCTTATGAGCCTACCGAGGGGCAGAGGCCCAGTCAAGCTGAAAGCCGCATAATCGCTACCCTATGCTAGCTTAAATCGAGCAGCTAGGGGCTCGAGACCGCTCCCCAGTCGCGCCGTTGCCGTGAACTGGGGATGTTCATCGCCTTGCGATATTTGGTGACGGTACGCCGGGCGACGGTGATGCCGGCTTCCGCCAGGGCCGCCACCAGGGCATCGTCGCTCAAGGGTTTCGACTTGTCTTCGTTGTCGACAATCTCCTGGAGCTTGAGCCGCACCCGATCCCAAGCGACCTCCTCGCCGTCAGCGCTCGTGGTGCCGCCGACGAAGAACCGCTTGAGTGGAAAGATGCCGCGGGGGGTTTGAATCCACTTGTCGTCGACCGCCCGGCTGACGGTCGTCACGTGGACCTTCACCTTGTCGGCGATCTGCTGCATCTTGAGGGGCTCAATGAATTCGGGTCCCTCGTCGAGGAACCTGGTCTGATGGGCGACAATCGCCTGGGCAACGCGGAGGATGGTGTTGCGGCGCTGCTCGATCGCATCGATCAGCCACTGCGCCGCGTTGATCTTCTTCTTGATGTACTCCCGCGTTTCGACATCCTTGCGCTCGGCGGCCGCCTGGAGCAGCTTGCGATGATAAGGGCTGATCGAGAGGGTCGGGATCTGCGAATCCTCGAGCCGCACCTCGTACTCCCCCTCCTCGTTCCGTTCGACGTAGACATCGGGAGTGACGCTCGGCACCTGGACGTCGCCGAAGTCGGCTCCCGGCTTCGGCTTGAGTTTGCGGAGTTCGGCGAGCGCCTCGTTGATGTCCTCGATGGAGTAGCCGGTCTTCTTGGCGATCAAGGGGAGGCGGTTGTTTTCGAGATCCTCGAGATGGCTCTCGACGAGCGTTTTGATCTCGTCGTAGAGGGGCATACCGGGGGTCAATTGCAATAGCAGGCACTCGCGCAGATTCCGGGCGCCAACCCCTGGGGGATCGAGATGTTGGATGACGGCCAAGGCCTGCTCGGCAAGCTCGAGCTGCTCCTTACGGTAGCTTTCCAGATTGCCATTGAGTTCGACCGAGGAAGGCGGAATCAGCTCCTCGAGCGGGGTTTTCAAATAGCCGTTACTGTCGAGACTGTAGACGATGCGTTCGGCCATCCGTCGCACGTCGGGCTCGACTTCGTACCAACTCAATTGATGAACAAGGTAATCGGCCAAGGTCTCGGGACGGGCCGAAATGTTGGCCATGGCGTCGTGCTGGCGATCCCCTTCCGACTCGATCTGGTCCCGCGAGGGGCGGCTCCGCTCGTCGTAGTCGTCGGGCAGATTCTCCGCCATGTTGAGCAGCCGCTCGAAGTCGTCCTCGTTGTTGTTCTTCTCGTCGACCACCAGTTCCCGCTCCGATTCGGAGGGGGCATCGGGGTTTTCCGGGGCGTACTCGTCGTACTCCTCTTCCCCGTCGACGTCGGTTTCCGCAACCTCCTGCTCCTGCTCCAGGGTGGGGTTGTCTTCCATCTCCTGCTCGATCCGTTCCTGCAGGGCCATGATCGGCAGTTGCAATATCTCCATCGACTGGATCATCCGCGGTGCGAGCACCTGCTTCTGAGCCAGTTGCATTTGTTGACCAAGTGAGAGACGCATTTGTCAGCCTGACGGCGAGAGGTCGGTTGGAAGTCGTTTGGGGCGAATCACTTCGCCCCCAGGAACCTAAACCTTCACGTTCCTGCATCTAGCATACCGCTTTTTGCGAAAACTTGGCAAACAGGGGGCATCTAGGGCAAAAAATGCTTGCGACCGCAAAATATTCTACCTTGTGCGGACACACCCATGGTTGGGAAGAGACAAAATTGGTCCTGCGGCCATGGCGCACAAAATCCGCCAGACCCTACAATTAGCCCCATTCAACAGAGGGCCGTCGCGGGAGCGTTCGAACTGGGGGAGCTAGACTCCCAGACCGGTGCGACATGCCGCCACGTTGACCCCTACGGGCGACTAGGGTGCGACGTCGGGGGGAGAAGTTTGCCCAGTGAGGTTGCCAAGAGCCTGCTCCAAACCCGGCAGATTGAGGTCGCTGGTCAGCTCGGCAATGAAAGTCGATTCAGACGCACCATGTTCGGGGAGTTAGACAAAACTCCGCAGCTAGAAGGAATTCCGTTAGGGAATTTCAACCAAAATGTCCACGAAAGGCTCGAAGTCAGTTCGGTCAAAAGTCGAGATTCGCTGAACGCCATTGGCCTGCATGACTGCAACGATCTGCAGATCGAAAATTCGTGTACCCTTGACGGCGTGCTGCTTACACAGTGCGAACACTCTAGATACGAGATCAAAGGGAACGGGGAGGACGTCCAATCCTGGAAGCGCCATCAGCGATTCCACCGTCTCAATTGCCTCTTCGGGTGACTTGGGAGACAAGACTCGCTTCGGGTTTGTTACCAACTCCACCATGTTCTGTGGTGTAACACACAATCCCGCATCCGGCGATTGCGCTCGGTCTAGGACGGCCCGACTTGCGGCATGAAACTCTGATGAGCCATCGATGCATACACGAGAACGTTTGTGTCAAGCAGCAATCGTTCATTCGACGTCATCGTAGTAGTCCTCTCGTCGTAGAGGCTGCTTGACGCCCAGGTTCCAAACGGGTAGCTCGATGTGTTTCGTTTCTTTACGGCGGTCATTCGCCGCAAGATTTCGGGCCGCTTGCACCATGACCTCGATTGCTCGCGCCATCGCGTCTGGAAGCCCTTCTAGGCTAATTTGTTTTTCGGTCATTTAGTATTTCTCCTGTTTCCAAACCATGGAAACCCTCTGTTTTCGCTTTTGATGGCTGCTTGGGGGCCGCACGAAACTCAAGTTTGCCCAACCTCGCATTAATTCAGCTATCACAAAAGCACTAGGATATAGGCCCCGTCGGAGGAGATTGTGGAGACTGCCCAGTGAGGTTGCCAAGAGCCTGCTCCAAACCCGGCAGATTGAGGTCGCTGGTCATCTCGGCAATCGCCTGCTGGTGGAGTTCCTTGGCCTTGGCGTGAGCGGCGTTGAACGCGGCGGGTAGCAGATCCTCGATCATCTCGCGATCGCCCCGCTGGAAGAGGGCGTCGTCGATCCGCACGGCGAGGACTTCGGCGAGCCCATTGACCTCGATCTCGATCATTCCTCCACCTGCCTGGCCCGAGGTGCGCATCGCGCGCAGCTTTTCGCTGATGGCCTGCATCTTGGAGCCCATTTCCTGAGCTTGTTTCATCACGTTGGCCAGTCCCGAGAGGGAGCGGAGCATGGTGGATATCCTTGGTTGGGGCGGGCGAGTGGTGCCAGTGGAAACGATCGCTGCGTTGCCGCGTCGCATCCCCATTCTACGCCGTGCCGTGCGACATGTCGTCGGCCTCACGGGCGTGGGGTTCGGTCGTCGGCATTGTTGCCAATATTGTTGGTAGTGGGCTCGACGACCCGCAGCTTCGTGGCCTCGACGCCAAATAGCTCCATGGCGCGGCTGACAAAGGGCCGATCGGCCACCTCCTGCTGGGCTTGCCGTCGCGCGGCCCGGGGGGGTGCGGTTGGCTGCGAGGTCGGAGCGGGTGCTCCCGTTTGCGCTTCGCGTTCGATCCGCAGCGTGACGTTTAGCCCCAGCGCCGAGGCGAGGGCACGTTCCATCACTTTCCCCCAATTGTCATTGCTGGGAGCGTCGGCCGCGGTGAATCGTACGATGGCCACTCCCTCGGGAGCCCACTCGACGCTGCTTGCCAGTTCGGCCTGAGTCGAAGCGAGGGCTCCGAGCGAACCAATCGCCTCCTGCCACGCTGCCCGCAGACGCGGGGTGTCGAGCGCGTCGGGAGTAGCCGCGGAGAGTGCCGCTGGAGCACGCACGGCGTCCGAGCTCGGTGGCGGAGCGGCGGAACCGGCGGCCACAGTGGCGGGCTGCGAGCGTGCGACTGGCGACTCGGCCTGGAGCATTGGCGCGTGAGGGGCCCGCCCGGGCGGGAGACCGGTCAGACTATCGTTTTTTTTTACACCAGGGGCCGGCGACGACTCACCCGATTTGAGCTCCTTGAGATTCGTCGCGAGGTCGTCGAGATCGGGGAGATGGCACATCCGCACGACCGCCATCTCAACCAGAATCCGCGTGTGAAGGCTCACCCGCATGCGATCGGAGACATGGTCGAGAATCTGCGTCATCGCCAGAATGGAGGAGATGCCGAGTTGCTGCCCCAGCTCGATGGCATGACCTTGCTGCGAAGGAAGCAAGTAGAGCATCGCCGACGGCTCGCACCCCACCGAGGCGGCCATGATATCGCGAAAATAGCCGAGCAGTTGCTCGACGATCTGCCCTTCCTCGGCCCCCCCCGCTATCGCCTCGTGCAGCTCGGTGAGCGCCAGCCGGGCATCGCGATCGGCCACCCCCTGAACCAGTCGGGTGAGCCGCTCAGCGGGGGCGATGCCGAGCAGTTGATAGACCTCGTCGAGCGTGATCCGCTCACCCGCCACGGCCAATAGCTGCTCGAGCAGCGACTGGCTGTCGCGCATCGAACCGGCGGCCCGCGAGGCGAGGAGCGAGAGGACGTCGGGTTCGACCTCCACTCCTTCGGAAGTCGCAATTTGTCCAAGCCGCGCTTCGATCGATTCCTTCTCGATACCGGCGAAATCGTACCGCTGGCAGCGCGAGAGAATGGTGATCGGCAACTTTTGCGGATCGGTGGTCGCGAAGATAAACTTCACATGCTCGGGGGGCTCTTCGAGCGTCTTGAGGAGGGCGTTGAACGCCTCCTTGGTGAGCATGTGGACTTCGTCGATGATGTAGATCTTGAATGGCACCCTGCCCGGGCGGATCGCCACGTTCTGCCGCAATTGGCGGATGTCGTCGATTTGCCGGTTGCTGGCGCCGTCGATCTCGATGACGTCCATGTCGTCGCCGGAGGTGATGCTGCGGCAGACCTCGCACTCGTTGCAGGGGGTCGGCGTCGGCCCCTGAACGCAGTTGAGCGCCTTGGCCAGCACCCGGGCGGCCGAGGTCTTGCCGACCCCACGGGCCCCGGTGAAGAGATAGGCGTGGCCAATCCGCCCGCTGGTGATGGCATGCTGAAGAGCCCGGGCGACATGCTCCTGGCCGATCAGTTCCTCGAAGGTCTGTGGCCGGTAGCGGCGCGCCACGACCTGGTAGGAGGCCGGTTGGGTGTCGTGAGAGTCGGACATGGAGAAACTTCCCCCCCCAATAGGGACTCACGAGGGGCTCACGAGGAGGAAATCGGCGGTACCAGAGCGTCGAACCTGGGTGAGGGACCCCCACACAAAGAGACACAAGCTTATGGCTGCTGTGTTTCCACCCTGACCAGGTTCGCCAGGCCCCCATTGCGGGGGCCCCTCACCAAGGTCCAACCTCCCCATTATCGGGGGTGGAGGGGAAGATGGTCAATTGCCCGCCGAAAGCTCGTTTTGTAGCTCTTGGGCGGCCTTCAGGTCTTCCAAAGTCGCTTTGCCCTGCTCGATTTTGAGTGTCGTCGCGTCGAGTTGGGTCGCCACTTCGTCGGCCTTCGCCTGCGAGGCCTGCGCCACTTCGGTAGCCTGCTGTTGGGCTGCTTCGATCTTGGCAAGTTCCTGCTGAATGCGTTTCACCTCGGCCGCCAGCTTATCGGCAACCTCGGTATCGCCGCGGTGGACTTCCTGAAGCTTGGTAAGCTCGCTCGTCAATTGCTCCAGGCTGGCCGTGTGGGCCGCGATCTCGCTAGCCAGTTGTTCCTGAGCACCACGATAGGCGGCGAGTTCGGCCTCCAAGGCGGCTCGCTGTGCCTCCAGCGCGGCCACTGTATCGCGCTTGGCCTTGAGTTCTCCGTCGATGCGGTCGCGCTCGGCCACCAGTTTGTCCATTGCCGGGAGCTGACTCCCCTCGGCCTCGATCGCCGCCACTTGTTGCCGTTGGGCTTCGACCTTGGCCGCTGCCGCGCTGCTCTCCTGGGTAGCCGCTTCGACGGCCTTGGCAAGCGGGGCGCGCCCCGCTTCGGCCGATTTCATCAGATAGGCGGCGGTCGCACGCTCGGCTTCGGCCGCCGCGAGGTCGGCGCGGAGTTTCGTCTCCCGTTCGGCGTTCGCACCCTCTCCCTGTTGCCCCTCAAGCGCGGCCAACTCGGTTTGCAAGTCGCCGACCCGCTGCTCGCTGGTTTGGTGCTGAGCGCGGGTTTCTTCGATCGCTTTGTCGGCCACGGCGAGGGCCTGCTGGTGAGCCTGCATCGTCGCTTGTTGTTGCTGGCTCACCCCTTCGCGCTTGGTGAGTTCGTCTTTCGCTTGCTTCACCTTGGCCTCGTGTTCCGCGCGGAGCTTCTCGGCCATGGCGACCTGCTCCGCGGCGGCGGCAAGCTGTGTCTCGAGCGGTGCGACTTCGGGCGCGAGCGCCGTAAGCTTCCCCTGCGCCTCTTCGATCCGCATGGCGAGGGTGGGAGGATTCGCCGAGAGTTGGGCGACCCCCTTCGGCTGCTGCGGGTCGGTCGCGTCGACGACGTACACCTGACCGGCCCAGTCGGACACGATGAGCCCCTTGTCGTCGAACGTGGGGACTACGGAGAGGGCCAGATCGCTCGTGGTGAGCAAGGTCGAGATTTGCCCCCCGTCGCTATTCCATAGCTTGGCCGTGCGGTCGCGACCGGCCGTGGCAATCCGCCCATCCTTGAGGAACGCCACCCATTGCGTTCCCCCCCCATGGGCGGGCCAGTTCTTCACCGCTGCGCCACCGGCGGCGGGCCAGAGCCGCACCGTGCCGTCGTCGCTGGCCGTGGCGACCACGCCCGAGTCGCCCCGCCAACTCACGCTGGCAATGGCGCCGGTGTGGCCGGCGATATTCCCTACGGGGCGACCCGTGGGGGCCTCCCACACGTAAGCGTTGCCGCCGCGGTCGGCGGTCACCAGGTGGGCACCGTTGGGGCTGAACTCCATGGCGGTCACCCAGTCGGTATGTTTGGTGAAATCGTAGGCGAGCGAATTGTCGGCGGTGCGGAAGACTTTGACCCGCTTCCGCGGTCCCCCCAGGGCCACCAGCGAGTGATCGGGGCTGATGTCGGCCGCCAGCACGGCGTCGACCTCGTCGCCAATGCGGGCGACGCGGCGGCCGGTCTTCACGTCCCAGATGTCGACCACGCCGAGCGACGCCCCGCGTCCCCCCGCGACGAGCAGCAGGTCGCCATTGCGACTGAACTCGATGACATTAGGCGAGCCGACGACAAACGGAACGACTCCCAACAACTCATGGCTGGTCGAATGATAGAGCAGCACCTGCCGCTGCCCGGCAACGGCCACCAGGGGGGCCCAGGGACTGGCGGCGAGTGCGGCGACCGCCCCGGCACGCGGGGCGTGGACCACCGGTTCGCGCCACAGGCCGCTCGGCATCGCTGGCTCTCCCTCGGGGCGATTGTCGGCCGAGGGGGTGAAATCGGCGACACCCCCCGACTTGCGTTTGATGGCCTTCGAGCCAGAGTTCTCGAGCAAGCCCCCATCGATCCAGGCCTTGATGAGCACGAGTTGCTCGTCGGGGAGCTTGTCCTCGTCGGGGGGCATGATCGGCTTGTCGCTGTGATTCACGAGCTTGTAAAGCCGCGAATCGTCGGCCGCCCCCCCAGCCACCACCTCGCCGCTTGCCCCGCCGGCGATCGTGGCGGCATAGGAATCGAGTGCCAGGTCGCCACTCTTGCCATCCTGGTCATGGCAAGCGAGACAGCGCTCGCGAAAGATCGCCTGAATGTGATCGTCGTAGGTCACCTTCTCGGGCAAGTCGGCCGCCACGGCGAGCGAACCCAACAGCAGGCTCCCCCAAGTCAGGCAGAGCATTCGCAAACTACAACAAGCGATGTGGCGCATCGTGTCACACAATCATGGGGTGAAGCCCACCAAAGGGGCCTTAGTGGTTGAACAGGAACTCGCGCGAGTTGAGCACGGCCCAGAACAGGTCGTTGAGTTCCGCCTTCGGTTTTTCGGCATCTCCCAGCATCGCGGCGATCTGCTCGCGCTCCTCGTCGGTGGGACGCCGCGCGAGGGCCCGCAGGTAGATTTCGTCGATCGCGTCCTGGGTCGATTTCCCTTCGTTCAGCATCGTCTCCACCAGCTTCCCTTGCTCGATCTTGCCGTGGACGGTGTTGCCGTTGAGCATGTGAAGAGCTTGCGACAGGGTCGGCTCGGCCTTCACCTCGCAGGCACAGACCGACTCGCGCGCCGCGCGACCAAACGTCGTGAGGAAATAGTTGCTCGAACGCCCGTCGGCAATTTCCACGGCTCGGGAGCCGAGCGGCAAGCCGGGCAATTTCTCGGGGGCACCGGTCACCTGGCAAACGCAGTCGAGGAGCGCTTCCGCGGGGAGCCGGCGCGGGATGGCATGGGCATAGTTGCGGGTGTCGGTCTTGTTCGACTCGTTGCTCACTGTCGATCGCTGATAGGCGTGCGAATTGCAGATGTCGCGCACCAGTTGTCGCAAGTCGTACTTGTACTCGACCAGCTTTTCGCCGAGGGCATCGAGCAATTCGGGGTTCGACGGCGGATTGCTGACCCGGATGTCGTCGACCGGCTCGATCACCCCCGAGCCCATGTAGTGGGCCCAGACGCGATTGGCAATGCTGGGGGCGAAGTAGGGATTGTCGGGGGAAGTGATCCACTCGGCCACCACTTCGCGGCGATCGCGCCCCTTGGTGTCGGGGGTGTCATCCCCCAGGAACTTCGGTTCCATCGCGCGATTGTCGATCGGATGACGCATGTCGCCCCCACGACGATCGAAGACGATGATCTCGCGGTAGTCTTCACCCGACTTGCGACCAATCTGCGAGAAAAACGCCGCAAAGCCGTAGTAGTCGTCCATCGTCCAGCGATCGAACGGGTGGTTGTGGCACTGGGCGCATTGCATGCGGATCCCCATGAACGCTTGCGCCACGTTCTCGGAGATCTTCAGCGTGTCGGGCTCGACTTGATAGAAGTTCACCTGGGGCGTGGTGAACGAACTGCCGCTGGCCGAAAGCAAGTTGCGGACCATCTCATCGAGCGGCACCTCCTCGGCGATCTGTTCCTCGAGCCACCGCGAGTAGAGGAACATCGGCTTGTAGTCGACCCGGTTCACCTCAGTCCGGACCATCACCAACTCGGCCCACTTGAGTCCCCAAATCTGCGAGAACTCGCGCCGCTGGAGTAGCTCGTCGACCTTGCGGGCCCGCTTGTCGGGCGCCCCGTCGGCCAGGAAGGCCTCGACCTCGTCGCGGGTTGGCAGCAATCCGGTAATATCGATTGTCACGCGACGGAGGAACTCGTGATCGGTACAGACCTCGCTTGGCTCGAGGCGCAGCTTATCGAGCTTCTGCCCCACCAGTTCGTCGATGTAGTTGGCGGGGGCTTCGGTCGACTTGCGATACTCGACATCCTTGGGGAGGACGATCACCTGGCTGCCCACCGTGTGGGTGTCGAAGCGGGCCATCACAAAGGCTTCGCCCCGCAGACCCGCCGTGACGAGTCCCTGGTCGTCGATCGCGGCGGAGGCGTCGTTATTGGAACTGAACAGGGTGAGATAGGAGACGTCGCGTTTGGCCCCATCGCTGTAGGTCGCCACGGCGACAAATCGCTGCGTGGTGCCGGTCCCTTCAAGAACCACCTTTGGAGGGTAGATCTCGAGTTCGGTGACCGTGGGCGCTCCCTCCATGTCGTTGGGCACTCCGGCGGCAATCCACTTGCGCAGGTCCTCGTAGTAGACACTCTCCTCCTCGAACCGCTTCCCCCCGGTGTGGGGCACCGCGGCGATCGACTTCTCCAGCATCATGCTATCGTCGGGGAGGGCAAGATTGATCCGCCGCGTCGCCAGCTCCCGCGTGATCCGCCGATAGTCGTCCGCCGGATTGTAGCCAAACAACGATAGCGCGAAACCATCCTTTCCTCGGGCCGATCCGTGGCACGCCCCAGCATTGCAGCCGGTGCGGGTGAGAATCGGAATCACATCGTGGATATAGCTCACCTCGGGCCTGGTTTCGCAGTTCGCGACCTCGATGTCGCACTGGCTGGCGAGTTCGCCCAGGCGAATCTTCAGCGTGGCACGGCCGTTGGCGACCGGATGAACGACATTCCCCTCGCGTCGCGCGGCTTGGGCAGGCCCTCCGCCAATCTCCTCAAGCAGCCATTCGACCTGATCGGTCACGTCGAGGGTCACGCCATCTTCGCGAGTCGCCACGGCAACCACGCTTTGATAAGCGTCGCCGCGCGACAGGGCGATCGTCGGCGGGTAGAGCGCGAGCTCGACCAGCTTGGGCGACGCGGGTGCTTCTTGCGCCTGACTTGCTGACGATGCAAGCACTCCAACCAACAAGGTGGCGAGGCCAAGCCGCAAAACTTCGGGACGTGTCAACACGGCGAATTCCTTCATCGCTGGGCAGTTTGAGACGCGGGGGGAATGGGGGCGTCGACTCGCAATTCCCCACCACCGACGGAGTGAACCACGGGCTCCCCCTCGACGGTGAGGGTCACCTGACAAAACAGACCACGGTGCTGGCCAACCCTGGCATCGCCAGCCGCCACCAATTCGAAGGAGAACTCCTTGGTCTCCTTGGTGATTTGCACCGGTTCGACGGTGACTCCGGGGGGCACACCAATCAGTTCGACTTTCGCCTCTCCCTCGAAAGGTGTGAGTTGTTCGACGGCCACGGGGAGCTTCACGGTGGTTCCCTGCTCCATCGTGGCGGTGGGCCAGCTCATGGCGACGTAGGGAGTGACGACCTTGAGCGTCGCGAAAGGAGTCGATGTGACCAGCGGACCATTCACATTCGCCTCGCCTCGCACCAGAATCTTCCATTCCCCCACGCGGGCGTCGGGATTCGCGGTCATCGGGATCTCGACTTCGTTTTCCTTCTGCCTGATCCGCAGCGAACGATTCGACGAGACACCGGGGGAGTGATAGAGCAGCCGCACGAGAATCGCCTCCTCGAATCCCTCGCGGCGATGGGCGATCACCTTGAGGTTCTTCGTGCCGCGCTGCACAAGGGGGGATTTCGGCTCGACGATCTCGATCGTGTAAGGGGCCGCTTCGGTGACGGCGAGCACCGGCTTGTCCCCCATGTAGTTCCACATGTCGCGGTTGTTCTGCCCGCGGATCATCCAGTTCCGTTGGGCGAAATTGGCCGGCAGGGGGAGATCTCCCTCGATCTTGCGCGAGAGGATCCGTCCCAGCGATTGCCCCAGCGGCGCATCGGCCGCCGCGTGCAGCAGCACCGGCATCTGGTCGTAGTTACCAGCCAGGGGAAAGAACTCGGCCGACACCCCTGGGGGAAGATCGTGCCACTCCAACCCCAGCGCGTCTCCCCCCATGTCGCGGCGATTCACCCGAAGAGTCACGCCGTAGCGGTTGCCCTGGGGAATCTCGATCAGGTTGGCCTCGTATTGCCGCTCCTCGTCGATCGCCAGGTCGACGCGGGCCTCGGGGGCCGTGAGTTCGACCCAGTAGATGAAGTCGTCTCCCCCCCGCGCAAGATGGTCGGTCACCTCGAGCGTATACTCGCCATCCTCGGGGGCCTGGAAACGAATGAAGCTATCGGGCCGGCCCTGATCGTCGTCGTTGCCACCGACATTGCCACCACCAAGTTTGTTGATTCGCATCACCCCATCGAGCGGCGACCCAATCGTGCGGGCGTGGAGCCGAACGTAGAGGATTTGCCCCTTGGTGGCGGTGAACTTGAAGAAGTCGCGATCCTCGGCCGATTGAATAATCCCGCAGACCGCCCCTGGTGCGGTGCAGGGAGTCGCCTCCTTGTTGCGGTTGTCGTTGGGCTCGATCTCATGCGTCACCGGCATGTCGACCACGCGCAAGGGATGGGGCGACGGGGCCGCGCCCCGGTCGTCGGCGGGGAAGTAAGGAAAGATCTCCGTTTGCTCGCCGGGCAAGGCCACTTGCGACGTCGCTCCCTCGACCCCGGCGCCGATCCAACGGACCTCAAGCGTCTCGCCCACCTTTCCGCCAGGGGGATAAACGGCCGTGGGGCGTGGGAAGCTCCCGACATGGAGTCGATAGGTTGATTCGCCATTACCCCGGTAGGCCGACTCGCGGACTTCGAGCACGTAAGTCTGGTCTTCGGGGGCGACCATGCTGAAGGCCCCATCCTGCCGGCAGAGGGGGAGGTCGTCGCACCCGGCGACTTCGTTCCCTTGGGCATCCCACAGGATCAGCACGGGATCGAAAAAAGTTCGCCCCGTGCGAAGCCCTTCGATCTCGACCGAGAGCCGCTCCCCCTTTTTCACGTCGATCGCGTAGTAGTCGACATCTTCAAACTGGACGACACCATTCACCACGGTTCCCAATGCGATCTGCTGGGGCGATTGGGAGTCGCTGTTGGGTTCCACCTCGGCGACCTCTGGCAGCGAACCGACGTGGAAGGTCATCAGGTTCGTGAGTCCGCTCGCCGTGCGGACGCGCAGGCCGTGGATTCCTAGCGGGCACTCCGGCGGAAGCAGCAGTTTGGCTTCCACCTGATTGTCGTCGAGGGCCTTGAGCTCCCGGACTTCGATACCGGGGTCGTGCCACAAGATTTCTTGCGGATCCTTGCCAACCCGGTCGCCGCGAAGGACGACGGTGGCCTCGGTGCCACGCTGGGCCCCCTGCGGTTCGATTTGCCTTAGCCGCGGGTAGGCGGCCTCGAGCGACGTGGCCGCGGCGAAGGTCAGCGTGAAGGCAACCAGAAGTTGTCGCATGGCTTGAATGCTCACTCACGTGAAAGGGCAAGTTGCTCGTGGGGGCTCGGCTAAGCCAACAGCTCTTTGCGGACCTGCCCGCCATTGACGATTTCGATCGGCCGCGCGCCGGGGGCGATCAGTTCCTTGTCGGCCCGGATGCCAATCTGGTTGTAGATGGTGAAGGCGAGGTCTTCGGGGCCGATGGGGGTGTCGTCCGGCTCGGTGGCGGTCGGTCCGCTCGAGCCGATGATCGCCCCGCGCTTGATGCCGCCACCGGCAAGCACCACGCTGAAAACCTTGGGCCAATGGTCGCGACCGGCGTCCTGATTGATCTTGGGAGTCCGGCCGAACTCGCTGGAGATGAGGACCAGGGTCGAGTCGAGGAGTCCCCGCTCGTCGAGGTCGGAGATCAACGCGGCGTAGGCCTGATCGAACGGCGGCAATTGGTTCCGCATCGCCCCGGTGATCGAGGTGTGATGGTCCCAGCCACCGTAGGTCAGGGTCACGAACCGGGCTCCCGCCTCGACCAGTCGCCGCGCGAGCAGCATCCGCGCCCCGGCCTGATTGCGGCCGTAACGGTCGCGCATCGGATCCGGTTCGGCCTCGATGTTGAAGGCCTCGCGCGCCGAGGGAGAACTAATGAGATCGAACGCCCGCTCGTAAAAGCTGTTCATCGCACCGACGTTGTCGGCATCGACTCGCTCGTTGAAGTCGGTGTTCACCAGATCGAGCATCTCGCGGCGCCGCTCGTAGCGGGCCTGATCGACTCCGCCAGGGAGATCGAGATCGCGAACCTTGAACCCCCCCTGCTCGGGGCTCGAGCCAAGCGAGAAGGGGGCGAAGGAGGAACTCAAATAGCCAGTTCCCGCCCACGGATTCGGTTGGTTGGGAATGCAAATGTAGGCGGGCAGGTTGTTGCGCGGACCAAGCTCGTGGCTCACCACGCTTCCCATGCTGGGGAACATCAGCGCTGGACTGGGGCGGTAGCCCGTGAACATGTTGTGGGTGCCACGTTCGTGGGCCGCCTCGCCGTGGGTCATCGAGCGGATGACGGTGATCTTGTCGGCAATCTGCGCCGTTTGCGGCAAGAGTTCACTGAACTGTTCCCCACGAATCTTGGTGTCGATCGAACGCAGTTCGCCACGATACTCGATCGGGGCGTGCGGCTTGGGATCGAACGTCTCCTGCGACGACATCCCACCAGGGAGGAAAATGTGAATCACGCTCTTCGCCACATCGGGCAGCGGCGAAGTCCCCTGCGCCTGGGCCTTGCGCAGGTAAAGGAACTGCGGCAGGCTAAGACCCAGTCCCGCAAGAGTTCCGACCGACAAAAATCCACGACGACTGGGGCGGAAATGAGTGGGCATCCCGTTGTCTCCTTGAGGAATCGTTCGTCATCGCCGGGTGGCGATGGAATCGGTGTTGGGGCGTGCAATGCCGGGTGGGTTCGATCGCGGCGAATCCCGCGCCCTTTCATCTGGGCGCGCGAGGACTCACTGGAGTGCGAGTGGTGGGCTGTCGAGCCGTGTTCCATCGAACGCGGCGAAGCGGGTGGGGGGCAGGGTGGGGTGGGAACTATCGCGATGATAGTCATCAAACGGGCGGGCATCCTGCCGAGGCGACTGCGACCGAATCCTTGATCGCGCGGCCCGCCGTGTGGTAAGGCCACTTTCGGCAGGCGCGCTCAGTGTAACGGAAGTGGAGAGAAGTGTCAAAAAATAAAGACACCTGGCCCGAGAAAAGGCCAGGTGCCCTAAAGACGAGTGACTTGTGCTCCTCCAAAGGGACGAGACAGGGCGCGACGGCGCCCGCCGGGCGACCAGAGATATCACATTCGCGCAAGGGAGTCTACGCTTCGCGTAGCGGGCTCCCCCCGTTTCAGGCGGCGGCGACGGGCGATTCCCCCGCAGCCAGTGGTTGCTCAGTGTCAATCACTGAGTCAATCACTGCGGCGTCGCGCAGACGATCGTCCCAGATTTCCAGCTCATCTCGCAGGACGAGCACATCGGCGGGGGCATCGATACCGATGCGGACCTTATCGCCGCCGATCTTCACAATGGTAATGACAATCGAATCCCCAAGACGAATCCGTTGCGTCTCTTTGCGGGAAAGTACAAGCATGTCGTGAAACCTCCGTGCTCACCAGCGTCTTAGGGAATAACTGTATGAGTGTATACCCTATGCCGCGATTTGGGTCAATTCCTTTTTTCTCCTTTGTTTTTCTGGCTTCGCCCCCCTTTCGGCCAGGGCGAACGAGAAACAAGGGAGGGCAAGCAACTCAAAGGAATTTCACTGGGCGCCACCGACTTGAAGGCACTATTGCTCGCAGGGCCGCCAAACCTCGCCGCTCGATCGCATCAGTGCCGCTGTCATCGCAACTCGGTTTTGCGAAACCGCTCGCCGCGAGAATTATAGAACCAAATCACATTTCGCTCGATTTCCCACACCGCCGTAAGCTGCAACTGCCGCGGGCCATGCAGGCAGAAGAGCACACCGCAGGGGCCCGACGATGTCTCCAGCGTGCGACGGGCCAGGGGGAAGTGATCTAGTTCAAGATTCTCGACCTGACAAAGGACCTGATGGACAAACTGACTAATCGATTCGGGGCTTTCAAAGTGCTGCTGGTCGATCTGCACGGCAGTGATCGTTTCCTTTTTTCGAGTCACGAAGGATCAAGGCTCCCAGCCTCGGTGCCGGTGAAGGAGGGAGATGATCCGTCGCTACCCACTTGCTTGCACAAACAGTATCGGTTGCGAAAAGCGGGTAGCTTTGGTCGAGTTGTTAAAATGGGTGGCTCGCGAAGACTTTGTCAGACCCGCGTCCGGCACCAGCAGGACGGCCACTGGCAGCCAACATCGGTTCGGCGCGCGAGCAGGGCACAAGCCCTCCCGCCGCGGGCGTCAGACTCCTCGGCCACTTCACAGGGCCGGAGCAAAAATTGCGGTTATTTCACGCAACCTGCCGAGGGACAACAGAATCCTGAGCCGGGGACGTGCGTCCCCGGAGAGGATCGCAACGAAAAACCACGGATCAGAACGCACACACCCTTCTCAGGGTGTGGCACCCCGAAAGGACACATTCTGATCCATTCTGAGCCATTCTGATCCATTCTGAGCCATGGTGATCCAGGTGATCCATTCGATCAGTGCTTATCCGTGTCCCATCGTCAAACGACAAATCCCCGTCCCATTCTTCCCACCAGCCAGGCTTCCATCCCAAGGAGTGGCAGAGTTTAGAAAATTCCCGCTCCGAAGCCCCCAGTTTTTCCGTCGGACGGGGGGGGGACGGCTTGGGCGCCCGGTGTGATCGAGGGAGCCGTGGGGGGGGCGGGGCGGTAGGGACGGCCCTGGGGCGGAATGTGGGGAGAAGCGACCGTGGTCGTTTCGTGCGACGTGTCCATGCGCGTGACGCGGCCGGGATCGACCATCTCCTCGTCGAAGTCGTCGTAACGCGAGACGTAGCCCGGTTCCTTGGCGCGTTCGATTTCGAGTTCGAACTCGCGAATCACCTCCTCCTGAATCATCTCGCGACAGGCGGAGTTGATCGGATGGGCGATGTCGGCGTAGAGCTTGGCACGGCCATCGGCCTGGCGGACTGCCTGGTTGGGATCGAG
This sequence comes from uncultured Planctomycetaceae bacterium, assembly GCA_964650265.1. GTDB lineage: Bacteria > Planctomycetota > Planctomycetia > Pirellulales > Lacipirellulaceae > CAZYQQ01. Next base: position 12,411 of record CAZYQQ010000035.1, on the reverse strand, counting down.
CCGCTTGCCACATTGATTGCAATAGTTGGAACGAAGATGGTTCTTCATCCCACAGCTACCGCAATGCGAGGTGAGTTTGCGGCTCGGCATCGCGACAAAGGGACCGCTGGTCCCCTCGATGATCTTGAGGTCGCGGATCACAAAGCAATCGTCGAACGTGATCGAGCAGAACGCCTTGAGGCGCTCCCCCGGTTCTTCCATGAGCTTGATGCGGACTTCGGTGATTTTCACTGCCAGAACTCCTTGCGACTGGATCGCTTTCTACGGGCAGGTACGGGTAGCAATGGCAAACTGCCCCAATTGCCCCCGAAGTAATGCCGCGACGCGAGTCGCCTCGCGCCACGTTCGACACAATACAAAATAGGCGCTGCCGCTGCCGGTCATCTGATGAGCGACAACACCCAGCCTGGCCAACAACCTCGCGATCCTTGCGAACCAGTCGGTTAACAATTCGGCGGCCGGCTGCAAACCATTCCTTACGAGACCGCGCCACCGCACTGGCGGTAGCCCTTGGGCCAGCGCCTCGGCTAGCCGGCGGCAGCGGCCGGTGAATCCTAAGGCCTGCTGGCCGCGGGCGAGCCCCAATTGGGCAAACACATCGGGAGTCGACAGGCCCACTGGAGGCTGCACGATTACGAGCGGCATCCCGCTGGGGATCGCGACGCGCTCGAGCCTGTCCCCCCGGTCGGTGCCGATCGCCCCCCCGGGAGCGAGGAAAAACGGGACGTCGACCCCCACACGCGAGGCGACCGCCGCAAGTCGATCGGGGGGGTAGCCAAGGCCCCAGGCATGGTTGGCCAGCAGCAGGGCCGCCGCGGCGTCGCTCGAGCCTCCCCCCAGCCCGGCTTGCGAAGGGATTCGTTTGACCAAGGTGAATCGCCCTGCGAGCGGATGACCGCTCGATTCGGCGAGCTGGCACACCGCGCGGGCGACGAGGTTTTCCTGGTCGGTGGGAAGTGGGGATTCGCGCGACCAGCGGGTCGGCTCGCGACGACGAACAACGAGTGAGAAGCGATCGCCCGGCTCCATGTGAACCGTGTCACACCAACGGACTGCGGTAAGCAGCGTTTCGAGTTGGTGGTAACCGTCCGGGCGGCGTCCTACGATTTCCAGTGCCAGGTTGATCTTGGCACGCGCATGGACAACCCAACCCGATTCATGATTGCGGACAAACATGCTTCGCTCAGGGGGGTGGACAAATCAGTCATAGCAGTTGTCGTATCGGGAGCGATGGTAGTTGTGGAGCAGAAACCGCGGACCACCTGTGGGAGGTATGGGAGGTAATAATGGGAGGTAAATGGGGTGGGGGACCGGATTTGCCGCATTTCACCAGGGTGTCGTCTCGTCTCCAGCCAGCCTCTCGCCGGCGAGAAGGCTGCTAGCGATGCCTTCTCTATTTATTTAATCGAGCGTCAGCCCCGACTTGTGCAGCACGTAACCTCTTTCGGCAAAAAATTTTAGTGGTCCGCCGCTAGCGAGTCAATCTGAGCTGCTGCGGGATTCCTCATTTTGGAAAGTCTGGCGGTCCGAGGGCCCAATCTCTACGGAGAAACCCCGGCCAAACGAGGTCGGCCCCCCCGCACCAGGGAAACGAGGCCAACTGCGCGAAATTCTTCCCACCCGGCCGACTACTCCACCCGCAGCGCGGCCGTGGCGACCCTCCGAATCTCCGCCTGAATTTCGTCGATCGGCCCCGCAGCCTCGACGACGTGGATCGCATCGGGGGCCAGCCGGGCCTCGGTCAGGAATCCCTCCCGCAATCGCTCGCGGAATTCCCTCCCTTGGCTCTCCATGCGATCGAGTTCGCGTCCCAGCCGCTTGTCGGCCTCCTCCACCGGCATGTCGAGTAAGAACACGACGTCGGGGCACACCCCGGCGATGGCGACTTCCCCCACCTGCTTCACCTGAGCGAGGTCGAGCCCCCCCGCGTACGACTGGTAGACCACGTTGGCCAGCAGGAACCGATCGGACACGACAATCTCGCCCCGTGCCAGCGCCGGACGAATGACCTGCTCGACCAGTTGGGCCCGGGCGGCCATGTAGAGGAGCATCTCGGCGCGGCGGTCGATGGCGATCTGGTCGTCATGAGCGAGCAAGATTTCGCGAATCTTTTCGCCGAGCGGTGTGCTCCCCGGATCGCGACACGTGGTGACGGAGAGTCCCTGACCGCGTAGCCAGTCGAGGAAGAGCTGGATCTGCGTCGATTTCCCTACCCCATCGATGCCATCGAACGAGAAGAACATGGGGAGAGTGGACCGAGTTGCAAGGAAGGTCTGGCGCGTCCTCGCATTATGGCCAGCCCTGCCAGTCGATCACAGGGTCTGGAGAGTGACGCGGGGCCCCTCCTCCCCGCATCCTCCCCGACGCCCCCCTCATTGCCGCCCCACCCACGGGGAAGTTCCCCCCGGACGTCCCGTGGAGTGAGGTTGCGTGCCCGCTGAAGTCGCCGTATCGATCAGCCCGGGGGAGAGATTTCCCTGGGGCGACGGTGCGAAGTGGGGAGCCACCGGCTGCTCGTAGCTCGCCTGCATGACCCCGCTGGATGTCGGCACGATGGGGAAAGCCCCCATGCCCTGCATCGGCAGCTCAGCCCCTTGTGGTTGCGGTATCGGTTCCGCCGCCGGGGTCGGCTGCAACCCTTCGAACATCATTTCGCCGTTGGTGCCATCGCCAAACTCGGTCGCACCATGCTGATCGTAGGCACCGCGGCTCATGACATTGGGCCGCGTGTAGCCATAGTCGAGGTACATGCTGGCGTCCCGCTGACGAGCCCGACGCAAAGCGTCGAACTGGGCCTTGGCGGGCCATGGCCCTTCGGCAAGGTGGACTCCGTTGAAGTCGAGCAGCGAGCCCTTGCGATAGTGGACATCGAGAATCGATTGGTTGTAGTCGATCAGCGAGCGGTAGTAGGAACTCTCGGCCTCCGCCCGGCGACGCTGGGCATCGAGCACGAGGTCGAGGGTGACGGTGCCGACGTCGTAGGCTTGCTGGACGGCGGCCACCTCGCGCTGGGCGGCCACGCGGCCATTGAAGAAGGTTTGCGTCACCGTGAAATTCGATTCGAGACTGCGAACGGCTTCGCCCAACTGGTGGGAGATTTCGAGTTCGAGGTCTTGTAGCAGGGCCCGCTCGCGAGCCAGGAGGAGTTGGGCGTGGCGGACCGTGTCCATCTGACGCCGGAAGCCGAGCGGCATGGCAAGCTGCAAGCCGAGTTCCCACTCCTGGTAGTCGCCCGTGGTGAGATTCTCGAAGGCACTCGTCCCGTCGGTGAACAGGGGGCCGCCGTCACTCCCGATCAGTTGGTCACCCGCACCGAGCCAGCGATAACGTCCCACGGCATCGAGTCGAGGAAGCAGGTGATTGCGGGCGGCAATGAGTTCGAGTTCGCGCCGCTTGACCGTCCACTTCTGACGACGAATCTCCACGCGGCGGGCGAGTGCCTCGCCATGGGATGCCGACCAGTCGAAGTCGAGCCGCGCGGTCGTCGGTTCGTCGGCCGGTCGGAACAGACGGCCATCGGAAACACTCAGGCCCATGATGTACCGCAACCGGCTCTCGGCGCGGAACAGGTTGGTGAGCGACTGCTCGACCTGCCCTTTGAATTGATAATACTGCGACCGCGACTGGGCTTCGCGATCGGCGCTTCCCCCTGGGGCCTGCGACCGGTAGCGAGCGGCCACGTTCTTCCAGGTTTCCTGGGCCGAGGCAAGCCCCTGCTTGCGGGCGTCGAGGTCGCGATAGGCGAAGTAGAGTTCCCAGTAGGCCTGCTCGACGTCGCGCATCAGGTTGCGGACGCCCCCCTCGAAGTCGGCCAGCGTGAGGTCGGTTCGCAACCGGGCGATCACGACACCGTCGAAGGCCGCCGGGGCATTGGCCGCATACTGCTGGAACGAATAGGGGCCGGCGATGCGGTTGTACTGCATCCCGCGACCTTGCAACAACGGCTGGTTGAAGAACGCCGCGAAGTTGGTATCCCACTGGCTGGTGGCGATCCGGTTGCCGTTGTTGTTGCTGTCGTAGCTCGTATTGTTCTCGAAGCCCCAGGTACCACCGTCAACGTTGGTCTTGCTGATGGCCGCGTTGAAGTTGCCCAGGTCTTGCGAGAGTTCGTTGGCAAAGAAGTTGAACCCGGTGAAGTTCACGGGGCGGTCGTTCTTCTGCCAGTTGATGCTCGAATTGAGCTGGGCGTCGAATTCCGACAAGGCCGACTCGACACCCTGGCCATCGAATTGGGTACCGAACGAATAACCGCTGCCGGTCTCCATCAAGGCCACGTCGTAGGTGGTGGTGATGGCCGCGGCGTTGATCATATTCCGCGAGATCGTCTCGGGAACACCGGTGGTCACAAGCCCCCCAAGCTGCCGCATCACCTGGCTGTTGCACAAAGTGATCCGCGTGCATTCCTCGAGCGTGAGGTCGGCAATCTGGTAGTCCTCCATGTTCCTCAGCGACAGTGGCCGCTGGGCATGGGTCACCTCGTCCAGGAGCGGCTCGGCGACGTCGGGATACTCGATGTCGGTCGAGACATTCACGTAGTGCGACAGGTCGCCATCTTCGTGAAAGAAAAAGGGTTGCTGCGGATGGCAACCGGTGATTCCCATCACCATTGCAAGCAGCAAGCACCAGTTGGACCGAGATTGCCTCGTCATGGCCGTACGTTCCTGACTACCAAGGGCGGTAATGGGATCCGGCCCGCGGAGCGGCGGCATGGCGCCAACGCGCCGCACCCAGCTCTCTCGCCGAATCCCAACAAGTCTGTTTCAAACGGGCCGACCCCGTGGTCGACCCGATCCCCCCCTGAAGCCAGAACGCCAGGGCAAGCGGGAACAATGTCCCAGAGTGCTCGGAGCATTCGGCAAAGTTGATATCGTCGGCCTAATCGTCAAACTTTGACATTTCCGGCGAATTCGCCGGCATGCACCGCTAGCATGAAGCCAAGTTAGCCCCTTCGCCCGCGGTTTTGCCGGATGAAGCCAACGTTCGGATTTGAAGCATACGCATTTTGCGTATATACTTACGCATTATGAGTAAATCTTCCCTAGACGCGCTTCTTTCGGGTCCCGTTCAAGGGATTCTCACCGCCGTGCTCATCGAACGCGAAGAGCCCTGGTATATGAGCGACCTCGCGAAGCGACTTGCCCTGTCGCCGTCCACACTTCAGCGGCCACTCAATACGCTAACGGCAGCGGGAATCCTCTCCAAAACCGCCGACGGAAATCGCGTCTACTACTCACGAAATATCGATTGCCCGATCTTGCCGGAGTTGCGCGGGCTGCTCTTTAAGACTGTCGGGCTTGTCGATGTGCTGCAAACAGAACTCGAGCCCTTCGCTAAGCGACTGTCGGTAGCTTTTGTCCACGGGTCGATGGCACGAAGCGAGGAAACACCGCAGAGCGATATCGATTTGTTCATCCTGGGCGAGGTGAAGCTTGCGGAACTTACCCCCGCCTTGAACAACATGGAAAAATGCCTTTCCCGTCCGGTAAACATTGCGCTTTACCCGCCGGCCGAGTTCCAGAAAAAACTCGCGGGGGGCAATCACTTCTTGAATTCCGTGCTCTCAGAGAGGAAACTCTTTGTTATAGGTACTGCGCATGACTTGGAAAGACTATCAGAACAGAGGGCTGATCGCCCCCCACAAGACAAGTAAGGGGGAACTCGACGAGCTACGCGCCGCAGTCGCACGAAATCTTAAAGACGCCGCCATCGAAGAGTTGTCCGATGACAATCGGTTTGGGATTGCCTACCAGGCGGCGCTACTTCTCGCCAAGATAGCAATTGCCTGCGCTGGTTATCGTGTGAAGGGGCAGGGGGCTCATCAGACGTCCTTTGAGGTGATGCAGCTTGCCCTCGGAGCAAAGTTTCAAGCGACATCGGACTATTTCAATGTCTGCCGCCGCAAGCGTAACGATATCGCATATGACTCCGAAGGGATTGTCTCGACGCAAGACGTGGCAGACCTCATCGAAAAGGCAAACGCCTTTCGAGACGAGATCGAGGCCTGGATCTCAAAGCACCATCCGACGCTCAAATAGTCCAACGTAGAGAGAATCACGGCAGTAGCAGTTCCAAGCTCAACCAGCCCGCGTCGGTGACGACCTGGGTGAAGTTGAGCATGCCAACGTAGTCTTCCCCTTCACCCACTTCGATCGGATCGACGTGAATCTCGCGCTTGAGCCCGCGGCCATTCTCGGCCTGGCGGTTGAGTTCCTTCGCCAGGTTCGCACGCTCGCCGATCTCGCGGTTCGTGAGCCGCCCCCCCTCGGTGGGATCGAATCGCGAGGGGATGACTTCGATGTCACCCTGCCGGGTCAGGTGGAGACCTCCGTCGACGATGGTCGGGGCGTAGGTGGCCGAAATATCCCAGTTGCCATAGACGCTGTCACCCGCTTCGATTCGGTACGCATGGAGGGTGAGCTTGACGTTCCCCTCTTTGAACTCCACCGACACCGGCCGCCCGCGGCGCAGAGTGAGGGCCCATGGCTTGAATTCCTGTTCCGGCTCGCCACTCTCGGTCTCCTGAGCCTCGCCCGATGCCTGCTTCTCGTTGCGGCGGTCGAGTGCCTTGTCGAGCCACTTGGGGAGCGTCACGCTCACCTTGACATCGGCATCACGGGCCTTTTGCGAAACCGTCGCTCCTCCCAATAGGGCGGCCACCACGTTGGCGACCCCCGTTTCGTGGAGCCTCAGCGAGACATCGTCCCCCCCAAAGGCCGGCGGCGGTGTATCGGCGCCAAGCAGACCCCGTCCCGTCTGCAACATCGCGAGTTCCACCGAACTGTCGGTCGACGAAAAGTGAATGAACTCGGGATCGGCGTTGCGCTGTTCGAAGGGTTTTCGGAACTGGTGGAGATACTCGTAGCGAGCATCCTGTAGCTTGGGGAGCATCTCATCGTCGAGGTTCCGCGCGATCCGGTCCTCGGCATGATCGCCAGCAATGCGATCGGCCTGCGGCTTCTTTTCGGCCACCCGCCGCTCGCCAATCGCCTCGACCAATCGGCTTCCGAGACCCCCTCCCTGTTTCTTCACCGAACAAGTGCGGGTCGTGGTGTTCGCATCGACCTGAGCCGGATAGTTCCAGAAATTGGCGTCTTCCAAATCAATCCGCTTGCGAGCAGTAAAATGGGTCACCCCCTTGCTGGTGATGACCACCGGGCCGTTGTAGCCCTTGGTATCGGAATGGGTCACCCCTTCGAGATGGACGAATAGCACGGCGCGATTGGGGGACGAGATAGTCGAAATGTCGACATGCCCGATCGTGTGCCCCATGCCGCGGATGCTGGTCCCCAGGATGCAGTCGGTCACCGGCTCCGTGCGATTGACGTCGCGACTGACGATCTTACCGAGCATCCCCTCGCTCACCGAGACATGGACGTTGGCGTGGTTGAACTGCCGCTCGACCGCCGCGACCAGTTCCGCGCTCTGACCCAAGCCGGTCAACAGGTCGAGCCGGCGCTCGATTTCGTAGCGGGCGCGGGCCGAGTGGTCCTGCGAGTAGCGATCGACATAGCGCAGCAACAGGTCGATCTGCTGCGCCGCCACCTGTTGCTGGTCGCGCGCCCGGGTGATCTCCACCCTGTCGACGTACCGCTCGATGGCCTGGGCAACACGGCGGAAGGGGGGCAACTCGGTCCCCTCGGCCCCGGAGCGCAACCGCGACAGGGTGACGCGCATCGCTTCGAAGTCGGGACGCTCCTCGCTGGCCAATCCCTGCTTCAATCCTTTCCACTCCAGGTAACGCTGCCAGCCTTCCGACTTGCGGCTCTCGGGCGCCAGAAATTGCTCGAAATCGGCCACCACTTGCTCGAGCTGCCGCCGCGCTTCCGCCACCTGCTCGGGAGTGACCGGAGTAAACGAAGACTTCGCCTGTTCCGCCAGGGGCACAAGATCGCTCTCACCCGAGGCAACTTCCCCTCGGAAGAGCATCAAGGAGACCAGAACCAGACTCGACAAGAGAAACGACGAGCGAACGGGCATGGCGAGGGATCCTTCGCTGGCCAGGATGGAATGCCCGCCGGAAGGCGAGCAGGGAGGGAACGACGCCGGGCGTTAAAGTTTCCCACTTTAGCCCCAAGACCCCTAACTGTCTATTCTCCGCTAACCCGCCAAGGCCGCGGGGAGGTCGAGGCCTCGCGCCCCCAGCATCGGCGTCATAACCGGCGTAACTCGACTCGCCCGCGAAAAGGTACGATCGTAAGGGGAGCCTTCGCAGCTAGCGGTGGCTGTGGTGGGCAATTGGCGGGAATTGGCATCCTCCGCGATTAAAGATCGCGGAGGCTTTCGAAATACTGCTCGGCGTTTTCGGCCCGCGACCGCGGCAGGCGGTCGCTGGTGAGGGGGTCAGCCGGCTCGGGCTGAATCGCCTGGAGTTCCTGCTGGACGACGGCCGCACTCTCCCCCTTGAGGTTGGGCCCATCGACGCGGCCACCGAAGGTCACCTCGCCGGCACCCGGCTTCTGACGAACCTGGCTATCGCGGAACTTGGGGTCGTCTTGTTGGTCGCCGGCGGGGGAGCCCGGGGCTTGCCCCTTGCCGATGCCGTCCCCTTTCCCTTTCCCTTTGTCTCCCTGCTGGGCCATCTTCTCCCCCTGCCCTCCCCCCTGGCAGGCCTCGCAACCCTGGCCGTTGCATTCCTCGCACGCCATGGCGTTCTTGGCCATTTCGAGTTGCTCCATGGCTTGATCGAGCATCTCCATCTCCCCCATCTCCTGCTGCATTTGCTGGAGTTGGTTGGCCATTTGCTGCATGGCTTGCGCGGCCCCTTGCTGATCGCCATTATTCATGCAGTTCTGGCATTCCCCCAGTTGCTGGGCGAGTTTGTCGAGCTGATCCATCTGCTGTTGCTGTTGCTGCATCTGGTCGAGTTTTTGCTGGAGCTCGCCCGCCTTGGCGAGGTTCCCCTGGGCTTTTTGTTCGTCGATTTGCTTCTGGAGCTGGTCCTGCGCGTCGCGTTGCTGCTGCGCTGCCTCGGCCAGCTTGTCCTTCATCTTCTCGAGCTGTTCGGTGAGTTGCTGCTTCTCTTCCGGAGTGAGATTGTCCTTGGCGACTTTGTCTTGCAGCTTGGCCACTTCCTCCATTGCCTGTTTGAAGTCCCCCTGGCGAATCGCTTCGGCCACTTTTTGTGCGGGGCCTTTGCCGAGTTCCTTCATTTGTTCCATCTGCTTCTGGAGTTCGCTCGCGGTCCCGAGCTCGTTGCGCCGCTCTTCAAGCTGCTTTTTCAGGTTGTTCAGCTTAATCGCCGCCTGCTTGCGATCTCCCTCGTTCTTGCTCTCCAGTTCCTTCGCACTCTCCTCCAGTTGCTTGAAGGCGGCTTCGGCATGCTTCAGGTCCTTCTCTTCGGCCTCCTTGCGTTTCTCTTCCATCGCCTTGCGAACCACCTCGCTCGTCTCCTGCACGCGCGCCTGCTCGGCGGCCTTCGCCAGATCCGCGTCGCTACTCTCGGCCACGCGAACATCGACCAATAGCGCCAGGCAGAGGGCGATCGCGCCGGGTATCAAGGGCAACCAGGCACGACGCTCGACCTGTGGTCGAAATTTGGTGCCGACTTCGATCCGCTCGATCCGCCGCGCGGCATCCTTCACCAGCGCATGCCCCGCGGGTGTCTCGAGTTCATCGGGCGAGAGCGAGAGGCTGCTCGCCACGCGCTCGCGAAGTTCAAAGCGGCGGTCGATCTCGATCGCCGCGTCGAGCCTGCTGGTGCGAGTCACCCAGGTGGCGATTCCCGCGATCACGAGTCCCCCCACCAGGGCACCAACTGCCCACGCCATGTCCCACGCCTGGGGCAACCCTTCGATGACAAGCACGCGCGGCGCGGCGATCGCGATGGTGGCGAGCGCCAAGGTGCCAAAGAGCGACCAGACCAGCCAGCGGAGGTACTTTTCGACCATCAGTCGAGTCCGTGCGCGGCGAACCTGCTGGATGAGCTTGTCCATGACGGTTGTCCTACAAGTGGGGAGCAAAAAGGTGGGGAGGGCGAGGGGCGCCTCCACCTGCGATTATATCGGGTCGCGGAAGCCCGAACACGGGGAACCTGGCGGTTTCCCTCGGTTTCTAGCTTAGCTGCCGCCTGGAGTGCGGCACTCCGCGTTTTTTGTGGTCCTGTCGGGGAAGTTGGGGGGATATCCTTAAGCATGGCGTCCGCGCCCCTCCATCATGTCAGCCTGGCCGCTTCCTATCCAGATTGGGAGCGCGGCAAAGTGTGACGACACCTTCCCCAGGACGAGATATCGCGGCAATCGCTCGCCGAGATAGAATGGGTGGTGCCATTCACCGCGCGATTCCATAACGCAAAATAACGAACTTTTTATTCACCAATGCTTCGCCAATGTCCATCCACGCAAACGCACACTTGAACTTTACCATCGCTGGCAAGTCCGCCAACGTGGGGGCACGTTGGTTTGCTGACAGCCTCGAAGACGTGCTGATCGTCCTCAATGAAATCGACGTTCAGCTATCGGCAGTCGAGGATGGAACCGTCATCTGGGAAATCGGTGAGGCAAGCACGAATAGCCCACTTACGATAACGCTAGTGGCCAGGCCGGTCGTAGCTGCCAACTACGGCGGCATGGTGGTTGCTGCTTTTTTTGAAGGCCTTGAGTCGTTGGACAGCGACGGCGAGCCGGCGCCATGTTTCACGCCGCGCGCCATCAACCGACTTCACGACTTAAACAATCACCTGGAAAGCGGCGCACTGAGTATCACTTTTGCCACGGCGGCCAATCGCTTTTCGCCGAGCCGCCGTTTTTTCGACAACGTCGCAATGGTTGCGGGGAAGCCGGCAGGGAGTGCGGAGGCCTCCGGATCTGTCTACTACGAGATTGGCGAGCTTGAGGGAAAGGTCGAGACGCTGGTAGGACACAATGGAAATTATTTCAACCTTTATGACGTGCTTTCCGGCGAGCGAATACACTGTGATTTTTCCGTGGAACTACAGGAACAAGTGCGCGCTGCGTGGCAAAAGCGTGTCATTGTCGGGGGACGTATCCAGTTTACTCCCGATGGAAAGCCACGTTCGATGTGTGTCGCTTCCATCGCTTTGAAGCCGCCCATTGAAACACTGCCACAATTCAAGGACTTTGGGATCGATATTACTGGAGGCATCGCGCCTGGCGATTATGTGCGAGACCTCCGGGATGCTTAGCTACTACTGGGACGCGTGTTGCTTCATAAGCCGAATTCAGCGCGACCCTGAACACATTGTCGCGCTCGAATACATTACCGACGAAGCGGCGGCGGACAGGGTGACCATTGTGACATCGACCCTGTCTATCGCGGAAGTGAGTTGCATCACTCGCGAAGCCACACTCGAAGAGGTGGCACGCGATGCTGAAACAATAGCGCGATTTTTCGACAATCCGTATATCGTCGTCAGGCAGGTTACGCGAAGAATTGCCGAACATGCCGCGGCAATTGGTCGTGAATTTGGGGTAAAACCCCCTGACGCTATTCATCTGGCGACCGCGATTGAAGCTGGTGTGCAGATAGTGCATACCTATGATGATAAAAAGCTGTTGAAGCTCGATGGCAAGGTCGGGACGCCGCCGCTAACAATTGTGACCCCTGAAACTGTCGAGCGGCAGTTGGAACTGTTTGGCCAAAAGGAAAGTGGGGGCGGTGATGAGAATTCCGAGCCTGAAGTGGACCCCAAAATCCAGTAGCACAGTTCTCATTCGTCCTGGGGACCCGCGTGGCACGCCTGGCTGCAGAAGGGTAAAATGCAGGCAAGCGTAAGTTTCCTATTTTCACTTTCACCCTATTTCAGGTTAGACGCCCCGCACGGCCTTCCGCCGCCGATTTTGCTCATGGCGACCACTCTCCCAACACCCACCGAAAAAGCTTCCCGGTCGCCGGCCCAAGCCGATGCACCCGGCAAGGACGTGGTGATCTACGACGGGCAGTGCCAGTTCTGCCGCTGCCAGATGGAGCAGCTCAAGCGGTGGGATGGCCGCGACCGCCTCGACTACGTCTCGCTCCACGACCCGATGGTCGCCGAGCGCTGGCCCGACTTGGCCCACGAACGGCTAATGCGCGAGATGTGTGTCGTCGATACGCGGGGGCGTCGTCACTGGGGCGCCGAAGCGGTCCGCTACTTTTCACGGCGGCTCCCCAAACTGTGGTGGCTCTCCCCGCTGATGCACGTCCCCGGCAGCATGCTGGTGTGGCGGCCCCTCTACCGGTTCATCTCGAAGCACCGCTACCGGCTGATGGGTAAGACCGACGAGTGTGACGGCGGGACGTGCAGTTTGCACGGGCGGTAGCTGGTTTGCACAAACGATGGGACACGGATCGACACGGGTTTCGGCGGATCACCACGGATCAGAAAACGCGGCGCCTTCGGAGTGTGACACACGTGGCGCCTTCGGGGTGCCACACCCTGAAAGGGTGTGTGCTTGATTGGTGGGAAGAATAGGA
>CAZYQQ010000034.1:0-52181 GCA_964650265.1 uncultured Planctomycetaceae bacterium | reverse complement strand
AAAAGACCCAGAAAAGGGGCGAAAAGAGAGGGACTTTTTGGCCTGACCCGTGCCACGAAAGGCTTGATTTGCTGGAGTTTGCGAGCGGCAAGGGGCAAAGAAGTCCCGAATTGTTTGGCAGAAATCGAGTTTCGCAAAAACCCAAAGAAGTCGAAATCGTGCCCGACACGGATGTCGAGCGAGCGCAGAAAAAGGGATCAGAACGATTTTCGCCGATGGACGGCTTCCATTGCGGTTGAGTCGTCACGGCGAAAATCGTTCTGCCCCCTTTTTCTGTGCGCCTCTCCTCATTAACGGCCAGCGCGTCGGGCACGCACCCGTGCGTGCTCTTGCTGAAAGTACTCCAGCGTCCGACCAGCCGCCGCCTGATGTGCCCGTCGCGTCGGCTCGGGGAGCCGGAATCCTCGTGACAGATGCAGCACGTGGCGGAGGGCTGTCGGCAGGTCCATCAGATGCCCGGGAGAGATGAACATCGGCTTGACCCCGGTACGGGTCCGCACGACAGCGCCAATCACTTCGCCTGTCTTCTCGTCGACAAGTTCGGTCATCGCGCCGGCTTCGATACCAGGAGGCACAACCCGGCCAGTGAGTCGCTTCTTGGCACAGCCAATCGTGGGAATCCCGACCACCAGTCCGAGATGGGTCGCCACGCCGATCCGCCGGGGATGGGCGATGCCGTGGCCATCGACGAGAATCAAATCGGGGGGCATGGCCAGCCGCTCGATGGCCTGGACGAGCACCGGAATCTCGCGGAAGGAGAGGAGCCCCGGCACGTAGGGGAATGGTGTTGGCATGTCGGCGACGGCGACATCGAGAGGCTCGAGCGTGTCGTAGCGAAACGCACAGGCCGCGGCTCGTGAGTGGTTGCGAACGACACTCACGTCGACCCCCACGACAATGCGTGGCTGGCGGCGTGGGGCCTTGAGTTTGACCGTCGAGCGCAATTCCTCCTGGATAGCGCGGGCCTCGCGCGGCGTGACATCCCAGCGGTGGGCGAGAGGCATCGGTTCCGTTCCTTGTGAAGACTCCGTCACTTACTTCGGTTGGCTGCCGAATTATAGAGTTCGACATAGCTGGCGGCGACGCGCTCGGGATCGAGCCACTGGCGCGTCATCTGGCGACAGCGGTCGCCGAGAACCGCAAGCCGCTCGCGATCCGATAGCAATTCCACAATCGTCGCCGCAAACGCCTCGGGCGTGCGATCGACGACTCGGCCCCCTGCCTGTGCGATCTCGGGCCAGATGTCGACCCCGCGCGTGGTCACCACCGGCGTGCTGCAGAGCATCGCCTCGGGTAGCACGAGGCCAAAGTTCTCTTGCTGAGTGGGCAACACGAAGAGGTCGCAAGCCTGATAGAGAGAGTACTTGAGATCCCCCTGCACCATCCCGACGAAGTGAGTCCGCTCGGCGATGCCTAGTGAATGGGCAAGGTGAACTAACGACTCGACATAGCTGGCCTCCCCCGGCCCGGCCACGACAAGCTGAAGCTGGGGGATGCTCGCGATGGACTGCTCCGTGGCCTCGAGCAACAGTTCCACCCCCTTCTTGGGATGCAGCCGGCTCAGAAAGAGGAGCGTCGGCCGCTCGCCCGCCAGGAAGTCGTATGCTTGCCGCGCCCCCGCGGGTCCAGGAAGTTCGTCGTCCCTTGGAATGTCGACCACCAGCGGCAACACGGCCGACTCGCCACGGGGATACCACTTGCGCGCCTGCTGGGCCTCCCCTTCGGCGGTGCAGTGAACTCGCCATGCCCCTTCGAGCAACCGTCGCGCGGCGATTCGCCAATAGACCCGCTTTTTGAATCCCTTCTGCGACATGCTCCAATCGTCGAGCATCCCATGCGGGGTCACCAGGTAAGGGACCTGCTGCTTCCGGCAAAGACCCGCGACACGCAGATTGAAACGATCCCACGGCGTATGGAGATGGACCACGTCGCTCTGGCTCACCAGCTCGGCGATGCCTGGGTCGTCGCGCTGAAGCTGCACGACACGCGGCGCCTCGGGTGATTGAGTTCCCCAAGCCGGCGGGATGTCTTGCGGATCAAACGTGGCGAGGGTCACCTCGACGCCACGCGGTGCCACCGCCGCGCACAAGTCGAGCACACTCCTCACAACACCACCCGCCTCCTCGCGAATCGCATCGAGGTAGTGGAGCACCCGCTGGGGATGGCGAGAAGTGGCCCGGGTGCGTGTCATGCCGTCGCAATCCCTCAAACCTGTGGCACAAGGAAACTGAGGTGGAGTTCGGCGTGGCGGCAGTGAAACTGCTCCCACTCCTCCCGAGTCAGCCGACCAAGAAACGGAGAATGCGTTGGCAGCTCGACACTCTGAAAGCGAGCGACCGATTGCCGCAGCCGATCGAGTGATTCCTCGAGTTCCGCGTCTTCCTCGGGAGCCAACAGCACGGCCATCCCCCGTGGCATACGGAACCCACTGGGGAGGGTCCGGCGGAGAACGTAGCGTTTGAAGAGACGCCCCAAGGGACGCACCACCCACGGCGGCTGGTACTGCCGATTCTCAATGGTGCTAAGGAGCACCTTTGCCAGATGGTCGCACATCACCCCCAACGTCCAATTCCCTAGCTGGGTGTAGGGAACGCGGGCCAGATGCTCCACGTCGGCGAGCATCTCGCCGAGATTCGCAAAATGGAGCACTCGCCTCCCTTGGGTACGCTTGGTGTCGATCGTCCCTGCCACCCGCTACTCCTTGGTCGGTGAACTCGCAGGCTCCCTGCCGTCGACGATCCGCCCGGCGCGGATCAGGCTTTGTCTTCGGCAGGCTTCTCTTCGGGTTGCTGCTCGGCTGCCGGGGCCGCTTCCTCCGCTGGCTTGTCGAGCGCCTCAAGCTGCTTTTTGATCTCCGCCAGCCGCTCATCGGCAGCCTTCTGGCTTGCTTGCGCCGCTTCCAGGCTCTTCTGCGCTTCGGCGGCCGATTTGTCGGCTTCGGCCTTGCGGGCTTCGACTTGCGCCAGTTCGGCCGTGAGCCGTTCGCGGACCACGCCCGGGTGGTCCCAGCCGAGGTTCACCACCAGCCCCGCCTTCGCCTGCTCGAGCGCCTTCGCTGCTTCGTAACTCACGGGAGCTTGCCACAGATAGAGCCGCTCGAGACTTGGGGCCGAGCCGAGTTGCGACACACCCGCGTCGGTGACTTTGGTGCTATGGACATTCAGGTAGCTGAGATACGGAAGCGCGGCAACAGCTCCCACCGTCGCATCTCCCACGGCTGTTTTCTCCAGGTGGAGTCGTTCGAGCCGCTTGAACTGCGCCAGCGACTCGGCCGCGGCGTCGGTCACCTTGCTCCCGCCGAGGTCGAGTTCCACCGTCTGCGCGGCCAGCGGCACCAGCGCGGCGACCGTTTCGTCGGTCACCTGATCTGCCGACGAGGGGAAACTGATCCGCAGTTCGGCGCTCTTGGCATAGAGCGGCAGAACCAGCGCGCCGAGCTTCTCCACCGCGGCAATCGCCTCGGGGCTGGCCGGCTGTTCGACCTTGGGGGGCGCGGGCTTTTCGGCTGGCGCCGCTTCGGCGGCAGGCATGTCGGCCGCGGGGGCCGGTGCGGCAGCAGCGGTGGTCGCCCCTCCCTCTTCGATCCATTTCTTGATGAGCGCGATCTGTTCGGCCGGTAGCGGGTCGGCCCCCTTGGGCATTCGCTTCGGACTGTCGGCAGGAAGCACCAGCCGCGCGTAGAGTTGGCTCTCGTCGATCTTATCCTTCACGATGAGATCACTATGTTTGGTGAGCGACTCGGCGATCGCCTCGGGCGTATGGAGGCGAAGGTTACCTAGCCCTTTCTCCTCACCATGGCAGCCGGCGCAGCTTTGCAAAAAGATTGGCTTGATCTCTTTCTCAAAATCCACCGCGCCCGCGCGGCCACAAGTGAGCAGCATTACCGCCACCGCCATCACCTGAACTGCACGCATTCTTGATTCTCCCGCTATCGATTGTGGTTGTCGTCACTGGTGTGAAAATCGTCATCCAGCCTGGGTGGGGGCCGACTGGGATCGGCCAACGTCGCGAGCCGGCCCCTGCCCTATCCGAATTGCCCAGTATAACCCGCGGCCGGAAGCAACTCCACAAGGGGGGATCCCACCTCGTCCCACTGGTTACGGGCTTCCCCCCGAGTAAGATGGGGCCCAGTTCGCCACCTCTAGTCTACGCCACAAATGCGGGAAATTTGCCATGCTTTCCCTTCGACGCTCCCTCGGGCTCCTCGTCCTGGTCCCCCTCCTGCCGACATCGCTGGTCCTGAGCGACGAGGCGCAAGAGCTCCAGCGGGTGATCGATACCGCTTGGGAGTTCCGCCTCGCCGAGTCCCCCCTGTGGGCCACCGCCGTCGGGGATCATCGGGCCAACGACCGGCTCGACTCGGTGACTCCGGAGGAGATCGACCGCCGGGCGTCACGACTGGCCGAATTCATAATGCGGCTCGACTCGATCGATGCCACGGCCCTCCCAGCCGACAAGCGCGTCGACCGCGCCATCCTGCGGAGGCTATTGGCCGACGACGTGAGCGAACACCGGTTCAAAGCCTATCTGATGCCGATCAACAGCCGCGAAGGGTTCCACGTGAGCTTCGCCGAACTGGGCAACCGCGTGCCGCTGGCGACAACGGCCGATTACGAAAACTACATCGCCCGGCTCATCGACTTCGGCCGCTACGCCGACGAGCATATCGCGCTCTTGCGGGAAGGGATTCGCACCGGCCGGACGATGCCGAGTGTCATCATGGAGGGGACCGAACTCGCCTTCGAGTCGCAGATTGTCGAAAGCCCGCGGACGAGCCGCTTCTTCACCCACTTCCGTAAGTTCCCCTCTTCAGTCCCCGAAACCGAGCACAAGCGGCTCCAAGACGCAGCCGCGGAGGCCATCCGCACGAGCGTGGTCCCCGCCTATCGGCGGCTGCTCACCTTCATGAAGGAAGAGTACCTCCCCAACTGCCGCGCCACGATCGCGGCTCGCGATCTTCCCGACGGTGCCGACTACTATCAGTCCTGCGTCCGCAAGTACACCACGCTCGACGACGCGACCCCCGAACAGATTCATCGGATCGGACTCGAAGAGGTCGCTCGGATACGAGGCGAGATGGAAGAAATACTTAAGCAGGTCGAATTCGACGGCTCGCTTGCCGAGTTCATCGCCATGCTGCGAACCGATCCCAAGTTCTACGCCAAATCGAAAGAAGAGTATCTCAAAGAGTGCGCGCTGATCCTCAAGCGGATCGATGGCGAGTTACCCCGCCTCTTCACACGTCATCCACGACTTCCCTACGGGCTCAAGGAGATTCCGGCCTACATCGCCCCCAAAACGACCGCCGCCTACTACCAGCCACCCCCCGGGGACGGCACGCAGGCCGGTTACTACTTTCTCAACACCTACGACCTCCCCAGCCGCCCCCTCTATCTGCTCGAGGCCCTCTCGATGCACGAGGCGGTGCCGGGTCATCACTTTCAAATCGCCCTGCAGCAGGAACTCGAGAACCTGCCGGAGTTTCGCAAGCACGACGGCTTCACCGTGTTCGTCGAGGGTTGGGCCCTCTACGCCGAGCGACTGGGGCTCGAAATCGGCTTCTACGAAGACCCCATCAGCGACTTTGGCCGCCTGTCGATGGAGATCTGGCGGGCCTGCCGGCTGGTGGTCGACACGGGAATCCATCGCCTCGGTTGGTCGCGTCAGCAGGCGATCGACTTCATGAGCGAAAACACGGCCCTCTCGCTGCACGACATTCGCTCGGAGGTCGATCGCTACATCGGCTGGCCGGGCCAGGCGCTCGCCTACAAGATGGGAGAGATCAAAATCCGCGAACTTCGCGCCAGAGCCGAAACAGAACTCGGCGATCGGTTCGACCTGCGCCAGTTCCACGACATGCTGCTCGCCAGCGGCGCGGTGCCGCTCGATGTGCTCGAAGCGAATGTCGTGAGTTGGATCGACTCGCGGAAAAAATAGTGGCCTAAGGCAGTGGCCTAAGCAAGTAGGTTCCGCTTGCCGAGCGGAACCTGGAAGCAGGTTCCTCCTCTCCATGCGCGCAAGGTCCCGCTCGGCAAGCGGGACCTACTGGGGCAACGTCTCGTTGAACGCCCCCGCCAGCAACACACGGCCCAGGATCACCACCGCCGAGCCCCCTGCAAGTGTAAGCACCGCCGGGCGCAGTGCCCGGGCGTCGACCCAAGGGGCCAGGTAGCGCGAGGCGAAGAACCCGGCGAAGATCGACGGCAGCAGCAAGCCTCCAAGCACGAGATCGCGAAGGCCAAACTGTCCGAACGCCCAGAGCGCGGCCATCGAGATCGTCGTGCCGATGGCAAAGATCACACTCAAGGTGGCGCGGAGGTGGGGCCCGCGCTGGGCCTGATAGACAAGGGCCATCGGCGGCCCGCCGACAGCGGCAATCGTGTTGGTGACCCCCGACAGCAAACTGGCAATCACCAGGTTGGGGCGATTGAAGGGGAGTTCGTAGCCGCGGAGCGAAATGGTCACCACCAGCAGGATGACCAGCGCGCAGACGATCTCGAACGTATCGCGATCGACTATCCCGACGAAATAGGCGGCGGGAATCGTCGCCACCAGGCGGCTGACCGACGAAACGGCCACCTCGTTGTAGGCGATGGCACTCCGCTCCCGCAGCGCCACCAGCACGGTAAGGACCGTCGCCGCCACCATCAGCGACCCTGGAACCCAATCGTGATTAATCAGCAGCAAGATGGGGGACGAGACCACTGCCAGCCCAAAGCCAATCGATCCTTGCACCATCGCCCCCACGAAAGTGACGAACAGAGCGAGGACGATTTCGGAATTGGGAGGAAGTTCGGGCAAGGAAGGTCGAGAAAAAGGGCGTGCGGAGGGAGGTCACCAGTGGGAGACAGGCTACCACAACCGACCCTTATTGCTGAGGTGGGGTCGGCAAATCCTTCTGCCGCCGCTTACGCTCGTAGAGTTCCTCCCGCCGCGCATCGAGCTCCGCTTGCTGCCGATGTTCTTGCCACGTGATGTAGGCATAGGCCCCGGCGAGCATGAAAAACATGAGCAAGAACACCACGGTGAAGGCACCCGCAAAGTACGCCACCGCCAGCACCGTCAACACGACCCCGGCGGTAATCGAGAGCTGCCGGGGGGAGAACTTAAGCTTCACCTGTTCCACATATTCGTCGAAATCGTGTTGGCCAAAGCCCCGCTCGTCCTGTTCGAACTGCTGCATATCGACCGTAAGTTGGGCGCGCTCGATTTCCTCTCGGGCACGGAGTCGCTCCGCCTCGACCAGATCCTCGTCGGGAGGCATGAGTTCGTACTCGTCTTCGTCTTCCGCCTCGGGGTCGGGGCCTCGGTAAAACGTGGCCCGATCAAACTCGTCCTCGAGTGGCCGCTTGTCGGGGTCCATGTGCTTCTTCCCATCCAGAAATCGTCGGTGGCCAACCCAGACGCCCCTTGGCATTCCGCGGCCCGATCATGCTACCATTGTCGACTCCCTCACCCGATTCGACAAGGCGAGCCGTTTTACGCTAACCATGCACTTCTTGCTTACCGCCCTTGGCAGCTACGGCGACGTCCATCCCATGGTCGCGCTGGGAACCACCCTCCAGCGCCGCGGCCACCGGGTGCAACTCCTCACCAACCCCTACTTTGCCGACGTCGCCCATGCGGCAGGCCTCGAACTCGTCTCCCTGGGAACCGACGACGACTATCTGCGGATGCTCGACCTCCCCGATTTGTGGCGGCCTCACCGGGCAATTGGCCTCGTCTTTCGCGAGGCAGTTGCCAATCGGCTTCGCGAGCTTTACCGCCTGGTCGACGCCAACGTCTTGCCGGGCGAAACCGTCCTCGTGGCCCACCCGCTCGATGCCGCCTCGCGGATCTATCACGAAGCCCATGGGGCGCCTCTCGCCGCGGTCACCTACTCCCCGATCTCCTTCCTCAGTGATTATGCGGCCCCCGACTTCGGCGCGCCGACTTTTGGCAAGCACATGCCCTGGTGGATCAATCGGGCTCACATGTGGGTGGGAAATCGGCTTGTCATCGAACCGGCCCTCCGCCCCGCGCTCGACTCATTGCGGAGAGACCTGGGGCTCGGCCCCTCCCCACCCCCCTTTCCCCACTGGTGGTATCAAGCGGACCTCAACCTCGGTCTCTTTCCCGACTGGTTCGCGCCGCCCCAGGTCGACTGGCCCGGGTCGCTGGTCCTGGCGGGCTTTCCGCTTTGGGATGGCAGCCACTCCCGACCGCTCGGCGACGACCTCACGGAGTT
The DNA here is from genome assembly GCA_964650265.1 of uncultured Planctomycetaceae bacterium. Classification (GTDB taxonomy): domain Bacteria; phylum Planctomycetota; class Planctomycetia; order Pirellulales; family Lacipirellulaceae; genus CAZYQQ01. Next base: position 43,954 of record CAZYQQ010000034.1, on the reverse strand, counting down.
CCTCGACAGTGGCGATCCACCGCTCGTCTTCGCTCCCGGGTCGGCGAACCGGCAAGCGACCTCCTTCTTTGAAATCGCCGTTCAGGTGTGCGAAAGCCTGGGACGTCGCGGAGTGCTGCTTACGAAGTATGCCGAGCAGATTCCTTCCCCCCTCCCCTCCTCGGTCCGCCACGAGTCGTTCGTCCCTTTGCGGCGACTGCTCGAGCGATCGGCCCTCGTGGTGCATCATGGGGGAATCGGCACCAGCTCGCAGGCCCTGGCGGCCGGCATCCCCCAGCTCGTACGCCCGCTAGCCTTCGACCAGTTCGACAATTCCGATCGTCTGATGCGGCTGGGGGTGGCGCGAGAGATCATGCCTCGCTGGTTCACCAAGTCTCGCGTCGCAAAAGCGATCGACCAACTCCTCACCTCGACCGATGTCCCCGCGAACTGCCAGCGCTGGCAGGCCAAATGCGACGGCCCGGTCGCGCTCGAGCGGGCATGCGACGCGATCGAGACCCTCGCCCGGGCATAGCCCCCTACCGAGCGCGCTCTTGCGAGCGGACCCGCACGCTCCAGACCTTGGGACTCCGCACGCGCGGCTGCGTTTCACCACTCGCCACGATGATCTTCCCTTCCCACAGCACCCCCTGGGTGGCAAGCTGGCTCACCGGCATTTCACCCGCCGACTCCCACCTATCTTCGACGGTAATGTAGACGAGCGCTTCGCGCGAAAAACCGGGGTGTTTCTCGCGGAGTCTGTCGGTTTGGTCGAATAGCGCCCCGTCGTCTCCCCCGAGCACGTAGATCGCGTCGCGTCCCACCGGCACCGCGGGAGCCGCCGCTGCCGCGCGGGGCATGTCGGCCCGCCGACTCCAGATACCCATCCGGTTGTGGCGCCAGGCGTCGTTGAGGAAGACGACTTTGCCATTCTCTTCGCGTCGTCCTCCCATGACGTAGAGACACTTCTCTCCGCGCGAGAACTGCGCAACGACCGCATGGAAAGATCGCGGACCACCGGCAAAATCGTCTTTCCGATGCCACGCGAAGTCGGCTCCCTTGTCGCGATCGGCGAGATCGAGCACCCACACCTCGGCGTGGGCTGACTCGAGCCCCAGGCCCGACTGTCCCCCCACCAGGTAGACAAGCTGCCCCACCACGGCCGCTTGCCCGTAACAGCAAGGATTCGGCAGTGGCGGAAAGTCGACCTTCGTCAGTTGCTCGCTTCCCGGATCCCAACTCAGCAAGAAGACGTCGCTGTAGACCTTGCCGTTGTCGCAGCCACCGATGCAAAGTAGTCCGTCGGAAAGGGTAACCGAGGCGCCACCGGCCAACGGGCGTGGGAGCTTCCCCCCATCGTGCCACTCGTGCCGATGGTTCTTTCGACTAAGGACATGAATCTTGTCGTGCCACTCTTTGTCGTTCTCCCACACCGGCTCGGCGAAGTTCGTTCCTCCCGCCACAACCAGGGCTCCTCCCGACAGACCGACAAAAGCTCCCGCCACCCCTGGTGAATCGGGAAGATCGAGGAGCGGCTGCCACAAGAGCGCCGGTTCGGATTCCTCAGCTTGTCGCTGAGGCTGTTGCGCGCTCGCCTCTCCCATCGGCACCAGCATTGCCACAAGGCTCGCCCCCACAAGACTCCACGCCAGTTGCCCAGTTCCCATGACATCCTCCCCTAGTGTTCGAATTCGACCCTTCCACTTACCGGCCAGGCTCCATTGTACGGTACGGCCACGCCCGCGATGGAACTCGCCCCACGTGAATTTTCTATCCTAACACAACAGGTCGACATTGACCCTGCCGGGGGGGGGTGACTATTCCTTGTGCCCCTAAGATGTCCGCTACCCTACTGTTGCAAGGCCGGCCAAATCGAGTTCGTGGCCGACGGCACCCCCATGGGAAAGGTGTCTCGCTAGCTTGCGACCACTTGCAAAGGCTCGTTTAATACGATAATCGGGCACAGCCAAGTGACGTATAGTTCTCGCGAGTTGCCATGGAATTCCCACGTCGCAAGTTTCTGCATTTGTTCGGTGGACTGCTCACGACCCTCGCCGTAGGTCCATCCTCCGCGGTCCACTGCCGCGATCAATTGTATCTCAATCGGCGGCTCGGTTTTGCCTTTCAACCTCCGCTGGGCTGGACCTTCACGCAAATTGCCGACATGGGAGAAATGCAGGCGGGGCAACTACTTGACGTACCGGCAAACGTGAATCAGTGGATACTCGAAAACATGGACCTCCCCGTCGTCGCTCTTGAGCTGAAGCAAGGTGGCACGGGTGGGATTCAATGGTGGCGTTCGGAGCTCGTCTATCATGACCCCGCCGAGCAATTGCTACGAGAGGCGTTTCCGCGACTGGGTCCCGATCCGGAACTGAAATTCTCACCCGCAATGCGAATTGTGCGGCGCGATTGGAATCTTAGCCGCTACTACCTGCAAGGATTTCGATGCGGTCAGTTGCCTGAGGAATGCTCAATCGATGGCTTCCATTCTGCCCGATATACCGCCAGCTATCAGTTCGATCACAAATTGTTGCCAAAACCCACCAAGATTCGCACACAATCGATCGCTATCGAGCACAACTCACTCTACCACCTGATTCGCTTGCACGATTCAGAGGAGAATCCGCTCGACTTTACCCCCTTCCTCGCCAGCATCCATCTGGCGTAAGACGTAGCTGCGATGACATCACTGGGTGTTAGCAGTTTTAGGGATTTACAGGGAACGCGCGTAACAAGACTTCAACTTCGACGTTATTAGAGGAACCCAGCACCTCCTTCCGGCGTCTTTGGCCCTGAAGGCTGGCTGCTGGTGACGGCACGATCGGAACCGTGCGGGCCACAGGGGTAATTATCGAGGAACCAGGCAAACCACGGCCTTGTTCCCTGCGCGGCCCCCCACCTTGGGGACTAAGCCGCGCGACTTCGGACTATTCAAGAAAGGCTTTCAAACAATGGCGACTGCAGAACAGGCGACCCTCGACCAATCGCGCGTCGACGCGATGACCGAGCGGCTGGTGGGAATCCTCAATGGGGGGAGCCTCGCCCTGATGATTTCCTTGGGGCATCGCTCCGGGCTTTTCGATGCCATGGCCAAGCTCCCTCCCGGGTCATCGGAGGGAATCGCCTCGGCGGCGGGACTCAACGAGCGTTACGTCCGCGAATGGCTTGGCGCAATGGTCGTAGGTGGCATCGTCACGTACGACCCCACCACCCGGGAGTACCACCTCCCCGCCGAACATGCGTCGCTCCTCACCAGGGGTGCTACCCCCAGCAACCTGGCGGCCACCATGCAGTGGATCAGTGTGCTGGGCTATGTGGAGGACAAGATTCTCGACTGCTTCCGCAATGGGGGTGGAGTCCCCTACGAGGCCTACCACCGGTTCCACGAAGTCATGGCCGAGGAGAGCGCCCAAACGGTGGTGGCGGCGTTGCTCGACCATATTTTGCCCCTGGCCGATGGCATCGCCGACCAGCTCGCGCGCGGCATCGACGTGCTCGACGTCGGTTGCGGCAGCGGCATGGCCGCCTGCCGGTTGGCCGAGGCGTTTCCCACAAGCCGCATCATGGGCTACGACATCTGCCAGGATGCCGTCGATGCCGCCCGGGCGGAGGCTGAGCGGCGGGAGGTCAAGAATGTCCGTTTCGAGGTATTCGACCTTGCGAAGCTCACCGATGTCGCCCGGTTCGACCTGATCACGGCGTTCGACATCGTCCACGATCAGGCCAACCCAACCAAGGTCCTCGCGGGGATTCACCGGGCCCTCAAGGAGGACGGCACCTTTCTGATGCAGGATATCCACGCCTCGAGCCATGTCGAGCAGAACCTCGACAATCCGCTCGCGAGCACCCTCTACACCATCTCCTGCATGCACTGCATGACCGTATCGCTCGCGCAAGGAGGGGCGGGACTGGGGGCCTGCTGGGGCCACGAACTGGCCCACCAGATGCTCGCCGAAGCGGGCTTCGGTCAGGTACGGATGGAAACCTTGCCCCACGACGAGCTGAACTACTACTACGTCTGTCGCAAGTAGGCAGCGGTCGTTAGCCGATTACGCAGTACCAAGTACGCAGTACGAAGGGGGCCGCCCCCCAACTCCCAACTCCCAACTCCCAACTGAAGACTCCTTGCGAGCCGCGATCGACCGCTACTTTTTCACCCGCTTCGAGGTCCCCGTCATGAAGGTGATCCACTCGCCATCGGGGCCTTGCATCTGCGACGTGGCCACGATCTCGTCCTTCGACTTGAACTCGTAGACATCGCGGAACAGCGTCTCCTTCCCATCGGTCATGAAGCTCGGTCCCTTGGCTTCGAGGCTGAGGATCTTGCCGGTCTTGTCGACCGAGCCGGTGTACTGCCACATGTGACCCATCATCGAGTCGACCCAGGTCCCGACGTACTTTTTCTTCTCGGGATCGTAGCCAATGGTTTGCAGGCCTTGCATCGCCATCCCGGCCGTTTCCCCCTTCATTTCGTTGACCACCCAATAACCGCCGAGCATCCGGCTGGTGATCTTGCCCGTGCAGGTCATTTCGGGGGCTCCAGGGCCTGCCTCCGTCTTGCCGACCGTCTCCCACTCCCCGACAAACTGCTCGAGCCACTTATGCTCGTCGGTCGGTTGGGGGATCTCGGGCATCTCCTGGGCGTTGGCGGTCGCACTGAACAGCAGGTAAAGTAGCGCCAACATAATTGTGTGTTGTTTCTTCATCTCAACATTGCCTCTCTTAGCGGTTAACGATCAGACTCCCTTGTCAATATCTAAAGCTTAATGCTCTGCATGTTACAAGTACTTTTCGCTCAGAGCCCACCTTCGACGGCAACGGGCAAACTCTCCCCTTCCTCTAGTAATCTACCCATCGCCGGCTCCTTGCGCCAGCCAGCCGCCGGTCGCGAAGTCACCTGCTCAAACCGCTCTTCGTATTCCGCGTGGTTCGTCCCCATCAACCGGTCCCACACATTGAAATAGAGGCCATAATTGGCCCGGAATTTCTCGTGGTGTTGGGCGTGATGGGTCACCGAGTTGAGCACCCGCCCCAGGGGCGTCCGCATGAACCAGGCCGGCATTACCTCGAACCCACAATGACCAAGTACGTTGAACGTAATTTGCCACAGCATGAAAATGCCGAACGCCCCCGGATGGGCCGGCACCGTGAACACAATCAGGGGCCCAATGCCCGCCTGCACAAAGGCCTCCACGGGACTGAAGGCGTAGGCCGCCCACGGCGACGGGCTGAGCGAAATGTGATGTGTGCGATGCACCGCGCGAAAGATTCGCGGGTGGTGCATCAGCCGATGAGTCCAATAGAAGTAGGTGTCGTGCAATACGATCATCACGGCGAGGCTTCCCACGAACCACCCCCAGCCGTACGACGGGTCGCGGAAGTACATCCGCGTCCAGCCGGAGAAGATAGCTAAGACCACAAGCCCCGACACCACACCGAAAATGGCAATGCTGCGGATGGAATGAACCATTTCGCGGGTCACCTGCTGGTGGGTCACCGGGCGATCGGAAATGCGGCGATGCCCCAGCGGCACCCGAAACAGCACGTAGAACACGAGCCAAGCCAGCCCCGCCATGAGCCCATACCAAAACAGAATCCCCATGGCCTCACCCACGGAGACTGAAAAGGCACTAGCAAGCTTGTCGTAAACGGTCATCGCACCCTCGTCTGTTCATTCCTCCGCCTGTCACTAACCTCACCAATGGTCGCCGATGCGGAGTGGGGGCGTCAAGCAACTCACCTGCCCCAGGTCCCTGGGCTAGGCGTAACCCTGGAACCGTGCCTCGTGCAGCGGTGTCTCGCGGACGACGAACCATGGATCGGCTCCCCAGTGAATGCACTCCAACAGGGAAAATCCTGATTTCGCTAGCAATTCCTCGATTTCGCTCCTCTGCCGCACTCGCTCCACCCCAGCGGCGGGCCCGGGCAAATTGAGCGGTCCCGCGGCGAGAGGACTGGCGGCAACCAGAGCGTGTATGTCGAGGCGCCCCGCAGGCTTGAGAATCCGCCGCACCTCGGACAGGCGACGCAGCATCTCGTCGTCGGCGACGTCGTCGTTGAACGTTCCGTCGAGGGCAACACGATCGACCGTCTGGTCGCGGACGAAGAGCGGAAGCGGGAACTCCTGCCCCAGGCGATGCTCCCAAACCGACTCCGCCGACGGAGGCGCGCCGCGCGAAAGGGGCAACTCGAACTTCAGCAGGCGGGCTTCGTCGCGATCGTCGAGGTCCTCCTCGAGCACATAGAGTTCCCACAGATTGGCATCGGGATCCTCGACCCAGAACTTCGTCTGCCGGGCGTAGCAGCAGGCGACCCCCTCCTCGCGGCGGGTCGCGATGCCGGCCATTTCGAGCCGCCGCTGCGTGTCGACCAACGCCCCCACATCCTTGACGCGAAAGCCGAGGTGATTGAGCGCCCCGCCACCGCGAACCACGCCTGGCTGCAGCGAAAGCACGAGCGGGGGCGACTCGAGTTCGAATTTCGCATAGTCGGCATGGTGTTTGGCCGGAGCGCGACCCAGGAGGGTCGAGAAAAACTCGACCGAGCGCGAGAGATCGGAAACGTTGAGCGACAGGTGGAACGCTTCACTCGCACTCGCCGCCGCAGGCGTGCAGCACGATTTTTCCGATTCGTTCATGTCCCTTCGCCTCTCCTCAAGTGCCACGATCGATTACCAAAAGGAGACTCCCGTCTTGCCATACTGGGCGTACTTCTCAATCAGCCACTCGTGGAATTGCCGATAATGGGCCTCGCGCTGCTCTCCCCCATCGCTTTCCGCATTGAAACTCAAATAGAGCTGCCGCCGCCAGGCGTCTGTACGATTCGGCCCCGAGCGGTGGGGAGTGAACCCGCCGAAGAAGGCCACGTCCCCAGGCGCGAGTTCGAGCATCACTCCCGTCGCCAGATCGACCGTCTCTTCAGGCAAAGGGTGGTAGTCGCCGTCGCGCGGCGTCATGCACCCCTGCTTGTGGTGACCGGGAAACACCTCGGTCGCCCCATTTTCGTCCCCTGTCGCATCGATGGCGACGATCGCCGTCAGAAAGCTCTCGGGAAACTCGGGCCAACCGATGTAGTCCTGATGCAGGTCGTAACCCTTGGCACCCGGCGGCTTGAAGATGAGTTTGTCCTTGAACAGATGAGCTGGCTCGCCGTAAAGGTCGCTGACAATCTGCGTCAGCCGCTCGTCGCGGGCAATGTATTGGCACACCGGGCCGATGTCGATCACCGGGTCGAAACAATCGAAGCGGCACTCCCCCGTTGCGGCATGGTCCTGCCAGCGGCAGCGGATGTTCTCCATGGCGATCAGTTCGGAGCGGGCAAGCAGGGTGTCGGACTCCGACACGAGTGCTGCCATCTCGGCCGGCGAAAAGACCCCTCGCACCACAAGGAAGCCCTGCTCCTGGTAATCCCGTCGCTGGCTGTCGCTGAGCGGTGCGGCCTGGCCACGACGCTGAGAAGCCAATGCTGGTGTCATTTCCGCTCTCGATACCTTCAAAGTCCCATCCCGGCTGCACCGCGATTACGATCCCAACATTGTGCCACGGGTCGATTGGAATCGCTACTTGGCGGGAGCCGTTGACGAGCAGAAATCGCCGGTCAACTCATCGGTTTTCGGAGGATCCGAGGGAAAGGGCGATTGCCGGGGGGGAACTGTCACTAAACAGGCGGCAAATCGCACTATCGCAGTGAAATTAACGGAATCTTAAAGCTTTCTTGAAAATTTTCGACACACCACTCCCTTGTTTCGGTGTAATCTCGCAGGAAGGGGTCTACCTCTGCGCCCATGCTGGGCGAAGGCCGACCTCCCTCCGGGTGGGGGAACCCTTTAGCGACCCGCACGACACCATTGATCGACTTCTTTTCCGATGACCGAGGGGTAAGCTCATGAACTTTTCGCGACGACTAACCTACGGGCCGGTACTCCGGCTCTGCTTCTGTGCGGCACTCGCTTTTGCCGCGGCGCCGAGCTTCGGCGTCACGACCTACAAGTTTGATATCGATCGGGCCGAGTCGCCAGTGACCGCCGACGGCTGGATCAGTTTTCCTGTGGGCCACTCGGCCACCGCGGCCACACTGGTCCACGACGAAATCGAATTCCGCATCTCCAGCGCCGATGGAGCGCGACTTCGCGGAACGGTCGACGCTCCCAATCCCGATCCCTTGTTTGGTGACTTTGCCTTCGACGAGGGAGAACAAAACTCGGCGATCATTTTCCACTTCGGCACGGCCGGACAACTGCCCGCCAACATCTGGCAAGTCGACGTCTACTCGTTCGACTCTGGGGTTGCGGCAGATGCGGTTGGAGACCAGATTCTTGGCCTCCGCATCAATGGTATTGAACAATTGCCACGCATCACCGAGACCATGCAAACGTCCAACATCGGCCCCGCTTACTCCTTCCGCTTCCGCAGTGACGGTGTTTCGGCGTACGACTTCTTTCTGCGCGAGAACAGCACAGGAAATCGCACCCGACTCAACGCCGTCGTCCTCTCGACCATTCCCGAGCCCGCCACCGTCGGCCTCTTGGCCGCTGCGGGTGGACTCGCCCTGGTGGGCCTCCGCCGTTGGCGCAAGTAGCGTTATTCGCCTAGATTTAAAGGCATTCCAGTGGCGTCGCGGCATTGCCTGCGACGCCACTTTTGTTGTTAACGCACCGGCTGCTGCACCAGCACGATCCATTCTGTTGGCACTGTTTCGCCGTCGCGGCCCGTCACCACCACCGGCTCGATGGCACCAATGTAGCGCGTGCTGGAGCGTCCCAACGGGTCGGCGTAGTTTTGCAGCACCTGTTCGCGGTATTCCCCGCGCGGGCCCCCTTCGTTCAGCAAATCGTCGACGCGCTTGAGCAGCTCGTCGGAAAGGCGTGGGGGATCCTTGGGCGTCCCCAGACGATCGAGCTGGTGATGATGCAAGATTAGCCCCCGGCGATTGGTCCCCTCGATCCGCACGTCGCGCAGGTCCACCAGCAACACCTCCTTGTCGCCGCGCAACTCCCCCTGGTCGAGCACGCGAAAGTCCCCCAAGTCGACGCTCATCGCCAACACTCCCACGACAGCACGGTCGTCCCCGCGCTTGCCGTTCCACACCGGGACCGAAAACGCCACCTTGAGCTGGCTGCTGGTCGTACTCACGTACACGGCCGACAGGTTGCTGCCGGTTATCGGTTCGACATTCTCGCTCCCCTCCGGCAGATTGGCCCCTTGTCCGTGGAAGTAATCGCGAAACGCGAAGTTCTTGCCAACGCTCACCGACTCGGGGGCCCGGGCCACCTGCACCCCCTGGCGACTGATGACAAACCAGCTTTCGCTCTTCGCATCGGCGTCGTGGTTGAGTTTCTCTTTCTCCATCCGGCCTTGCAGCCCGTCCCAAAGCGATTCGTCCCCCGGATTCTCCACAACGGCACGCGCCTCTTCTTCCAGCGTGGGGGCGACCTGATTGAGAATGCGAAACCGGTTGTTGATTTCCCGTCCCACCCGCTCGGACGCCAGTTTTGCCGCCACGTGGAGCAGTTCGGCGTCCTCCCCCCCTCCACTCCGGGTTCCGGCATACCAAAATCCCGCCGCCACCCCCAACACCATCAGGACCGTCGCCGCCGCCACCCAGGGGACACTCCGCCGCACATTGGCCGTCAGCGACGACCCCGAACGCCCCCGCGCAAGGCGTGTCTCCACTCCTTGTGCCCCCACGGTCTCGCCGCCAAACGCCGGGTGGGTCAGGCCAGCCGGCCCGCGAGAAGTCGCCTCTTCCACCAGTTCCACCAGGTTGTTCCCTTCGCAAAAGGGAGCGAGCGCTTCGGCCAGTTCGCCGGGTGTCGCGTAACGCTCGTCGGGCGACTTGGCCATCGCCTTGCGCAACACATTCCACAACGCACGGGGGAGCGGCTCGTCGCCGCGGATCGTCGGCACCTTCTCTTTTTGATGGGCAATTTCCGGACGCAACTCCGACGCCAAAAACGGCGGTTGCCCCGACAACAAATGGTAGAGCGAGCAGCCGAGGCTGTAGATGTCGCTACGGATGTCGACACTCGAGGTCCGCCACTGCTCGGGGGACATGTACATCGCCGTCCCCATCGCCCGGTGATCGAGCCGCGTGAGCCGTTCGTGGTCCCCCCCCACCAACAACGCGAGCCCAAGATCGAGAATCTTCACCAGCGCATGCCGGGTGCCATCCGCGGCCAATCCGGGGGTCACATGGGTCGACTCGGCCACCGTGAGCATCAGGTTCGACGGCTTCACGTCGCGGTGGACCATCCCCTGGCGATGAATGTAATCGAGTCCCATCGCCGTCTGCCTGGCAATCTCGCAGGCACACGCCACCGACAGCCGGCCATGCTGCTCGAGCAGGTCGCAGGCACTCACGCCACGAACGTACTCCATCACCAGAAAGTGGGTGTCGTCGGCGGGCGAACTCGAATCGATCGCGACCACGATGTTGGGGTGCTCCAGGGCCCCAATCGCCTTGATTTCCTGGTAAAACCGCTGCACCACCTCGCGCTGCCCCGACGACACAAGATGGGGTTTGATCACCTTGATCGCCCGCAGCCGTCCAAACTGCTTGTGGGTCGCGCGAAACACGTCCCCCATCCCGCCGGTCCCCACCAGCTCCCCCACTTCGTAGTTCCCCAGCTCTCGCGGCGCGGTCCGCAGCATGGGCACGCCGGGACGTTGCGGAGCGAAGCTCCCCATTTGCGAAAAGCCCACCGTCCCCGGCACAATCGTCGTCCAATCGCGGCTCGGCTTTTCCCGCGGCGCGTGCCGGGTTCGCTGCGGCGCCCGTCCATCGTAAAGCACCTCGTAGACATCGGCATTGCCGATTCCCTTGAGCATCCGCTGCCCATGCAAATGAAACGCCACCTGATTGAGCCCGGCATCCTCGAGAATCGCCACCGTGGCCCGCGAGGCGAGAATCTGCTCGCCATTGGCAAAATCGTTGAGCCGCGCCGCGTAGTCGACCGCCTTGCCGACAAAATTATAGGGGTCGCGCGGGTCGATCTGCGGCGAGCCCACGTGCAAACTGATCCGCACCGAGGCAACGCTTCCAGCCGGACTCTTGATCGGCTCCTCAATGTGCAGTTGTTCGATTGCAATTGCCCACAACGCCGCGGACGACACATCGTCGAACACCAGAAAATGCCCATCCCCGGCCGTCGACACGACCCGCCCCCCATAGTCGGCCGCAAGCTGCTCCACCCGGTCGCGGTGAGGGGTGAGAATCTCGGCCACGAACGCCGCATCCCGCTCGGCGTCGCTACGACCCGGCATCTCCCCCTTCAGGTCGACCGACCCCACCAGGTCAGAGAACACAAATGTCCGAAGTTCAGCCATCGACTCCTCGGCTACTCCTGAAAAAAGGGGGTGGCTGGGGTCAGATTGTTGCCAAGGTTGAGTTAGAACCCCGTACCAGTTTTATGGCAACAAGCTGCCCCCAGCAGAGGGCTAACCTGACGCTGCTGGGGGCAAGTTGCCATGACGGCAGTTTGCAGAACCAAACCCACTTGGGGCAACTTGACCCCAGCCACCCAGTCGTTCTGACCCCTTTTTCATTCGTTTTTCCCACAAAAACAGCCCTTTGCGGGGCTCCCCAACACCGCAAAAACCAAAAATCCACCCCCCGATCCCCCACATCCACAAAAATAGCTTGAGCGTTTCGCCACAGTAAGTACACTGAGGAAACTGGAACAGACATCCATTCCGCCGGTTCCAACTGCCTTCCTACGCCCAAACGCGGGTAACTGGCAGGGGGAATAAGGGGCAAGCAGGCGGAATTTTGAGAGGCTCATCAGGTGATCGACATCGTGTGCTCCACACTCCTCCTAATCGCTCAATGCGCTCGCCGCTGCCGCTCCCACGGCCTGCTTGCGCTGGCGATTGTCGTGTCGATTCTCCCTATTTCCACGGCCCAAGCCGCCCAAGTCGACGTCAGCCTCAACCTCTTCTACAACAACACCTCCGACCCCACTTCCGGCGGTATTTGGACCCTCTCGGCCAAGACCGACGAGTTCGGCCTCAACAGCCTCGATGTCTATCTCCAGGGCATTGTCGGCGGCGACAGCAACGTCCTGCTGAGAGCCCCCACGGGCGCCGTCAATGGCACCGAACCGGCTGGTTTTTTTAAGGTCGCCAGCACGAATCCCGGCTACACCAACATCGCGGTCATCCAAATCCCTTCCCGCGATGGCCAAGGAGAAGAACGCGTTTTTTACGGCGTCGGCTCGATTATCGACCCCGATGGAGGGGCACCCAACTACCCCGGCCAACCTGCCGGCACGACCTCCATCGGCCCGCTCCTCACCACGCTCACCAACGTCCAACGCGGCGTCTGGGGCAATGGCGACGACCTCGGCAGTAGCGCCTGGGACCACGCCGCCGTGCTGCTGGCGGGCACCTTCCTGCCAGGCTCTACCCCCACGTTTTTCAGCAGCGAATCGATCTCCCCCACCGCCACGGTCTACCTCGACACCGGCACGCTCACGGTCGCTGGGGCCACTTCCGATCCCAACGCGACCACCGTCACGACCCTCATCCGTAGCGACCTCGAATTCCGTGGCGATTACAACCTCGATGGCATCGTCGACGCCGCCGACTACGTCGTCTGGCGTAACACCACCGGCACCTCGGTCGAGCCCTTCACCGGCGCCGATGGCAATGGCGACGGCCTCGTCAACGTCCTCGACTACACCGTTTGGAAAAACTTTTTCGGCATGACCAACCCCGCCACGGGTGGCCTGCTGAGCCCCGCGACAACCGTCCCCGAGCCAAATACGGCTCTATTTGCCACGTTTTTGGCCGGTTTGGCCACCGCGGCCCTCCGCCGCCGGGCTAAGTCGAGCAGCGGTGAATCTCGGGGTCGGCAAAGAATTTTCGAAAAAATGAATAACCCGGGAGAAACTGCTTGACAGGCTGAAAAAGCCCTAACATAATGCCGTCGTGTTGGCCATTGAACTCGCTGCCCGTTTAGTGGTCTTCCAGAGTAAAGTGTTCATAGGTTCGGTGTTGAGGCGTTTGTAGGTCTCAAGCCATACGAACCGCATTTTTGACGCGGATCCACTCACTCTAGAAAACGGGCAAACTGTCTGGGCGAATCGGCTGTCGAACGGCAACCTTCAGCAACCAGTTGCTGAACCAAGCTTAAAGCCGAGAGAGAGCACCTCCCCTCATCTTTCAGCGCAAGACACGCGAGTACCCCCTGACGATTACCCACAACCATCTTTGGAGAGGCCACACCGCCACAACACCTATGATCAAGTCCCTGTTTTCACAACGAACCCGTAGTCGTCTTTCAATCAACGAGGGTGGAGAGATACTAATGTCCTGGAAGAGCTTAACCTGCGTAACCGTCTTCTGTGCCCTCCTAGTTGGTCAGGCACAGGCCGCCCCGACCCTCTCGGTGGCTGGCTCCGCCGATGGTGCCAACACCCTGTGGACGGTCTCCATCACGCCCGATGCCGCCCTCCTCCCCGGATCGATGGCCGTCGAGTTGTCCTTCGAGTTCCCCACCACCCAGGGCTTCGTCGGCTTTGCCGTCGACGGCAACTGGAATGAAAACATCAACGGGACCGTCATCGAGAACCCCGGCCAAAACCCCTACACCGGCGGGGTCACCGATTTCGTCGAGTCCCACCCTAACGTCGCCAGCCAACTCGGCGGCGCCGGCAACGTCAACGCTATCTTCGCCTCCCTCGGTAGCACCCTTTACCCCACCGGCACTACCACCCCCCAAACGGTCCTCACCTTCACCACTGCGGGAACAAGCGGAACCGTCAACTGGGGTGGCTTCATCGCCCAAGACCCGGGTCCGAATGCTCCGTTCTTTGATGTTTCGGGGACGGCGACGTTTCCGGATAGTCCAATCTTCATCCCTGGCGATTTCAACGGCAGCGGACAAGTGGAAGCGGGTGACTTGAACTTGGTACTTGACAACTGGGGCCAAGTTACCCCCCCGATTCCAGCGATGTGGACGGGTGACCAGCCGAACGGATTGATCGAAGCTGGTGAGTTGAATGCTGTGCTAGACAACTGGGGCAACGTCGCCTCCGGAGCGCTGACCGTTTCGGCCTCTGTTGTCCCAGAGCCTGCGTCTATCGCGTCCCTACTCGGATTTGCTGGTCTCGGAGTTCTGATGCTCCGCAATCGGAAGTCAGCATAGTTTCAATCACCAAACAATGCCGCAACTGTTTGACATAGTCGAGGGTTTGATTTACTATCAGTAGTTGATTCTCATCCATTGTCCCTGAATAGAATTGCCAGAGGTTTTGCTAATGTTGTAAAGTACTGCGACTTAAGACTCCCGAAGCAAGCATTAGCATCGAGGTCTAATATAGTCACAGCACCGATTGACGTTACCGCTGAGAGGTTTATGGAGGCGCCTTGCCGCAGCCAAGTACAGAAACAACTTTTTAACCAATGGCATGCTCTAGGATCGACATCCTACGGCTGGAGGAAAACTAAATTTATGAACGCGAAACTCGCTTTTTTTGCAGTCGGTTTGATGATGGTTGTCGGCACTGCTCGTGCCGCAATCACAGACGTGAAGTTCACCCAAGTCAACCAAGCAGTTGTTCCCGACGTCGTTGTTAACGATGTTTTTGTGAATGTTGTCGGTAACATCCGCACTCAAGCGATAATTCTAGAACTTACGTCCGGTAGCATTTTCCAGCAAGTACAAGGTGGTGGGAACACCGCGCCAGACGAAGGCTTTATTGGGTTTGTTCCAGCATTGGAATTCGACACCTTTGTCACGATGGGAGGTCCAACTACACAGACTTCATCGGCGGTGCTTATCGCGGGTGGAGCCGTTAATATCGATCCAGGTGCTACCCAGAAGTTCGATACGAGTGGACTAAACTTCAGCTGGGCCCCCGGCACCGGCGTGAATGTTGGCAACAGTGATTCCTTTATGACCGCACGCATCACCTTGTCGCCTGATGCGGTGGGGACGTTTCGTTACTGGGGTTCCACCGAGGGTGAAGACACTGGAACGATTTCGACACGTACTTTCGAGATCTTGAATGGTGTCATCGGCGGTGATACCCCTCCGCCAGGCGGAGAGTTTGCCTCGACTCCTGCTGGGGATGGAACTGGAGTTATCGACTTCGGTTACGGCCCCAACACCCGTTCGTTGAACTTGGCCGTTCGGAACGTGGGTGGTGCCGGAACGACTGTCACCGTCGCTGATTACCTTATTTCAGGTGCCGACGCTGGCTTGTTCTCCCTCCCCGGTTTCGCTTCACTCCCCTTGGCTGCGGGTGCTGGCGACTCGAATATCGAGGTGCAGTTCAACGGCATCGGAACCCCTGGCATCTACAATGCCACGCTTGATCTTCTCGATGGCGCTGGTGGAGTCTTGGGCACCTATGCCCTTACCGTCCATGTCCCCGAGCCCTCGACTATCGCCCTGGCCGGTCTTGGCTTGGTCGGTCTGGTTGGTTTCCTGCGTCGCCGCAGCTAATTGAAAAGTACCCGTCAGCTACGGCTGGTGGTTAGGTAAAAACTCCAAAGCGGGGCTTAACTTCGGTTAAGCCCCGCTTTTTTTGGTTTTTGCTCCATCGCTGCGCCAGTCCATTGTGGGGCGACTTTCCAAGTCGCCTGAAGCGCGGACGTGCGTGGCCATCAATCAGCGGCCTGAAGCAAAGCGGGCTGGCACTGCCTGACGATTGGGAAAATCAGCCTGTATTTTGACGATTTGGAAAATCGTCCCACACTGGCCAGTAGGTCCCGCTTGCCGAGCGGGACCTTGAGCGAAGGTCGAGTCTGTACCCACCGCTAGGTCCCGCTCGGCAAGCGGGACCTACACTCGTGTCAAACCTTAACGCCTACCCAAACTCTCCCGCCCCTGCCGGCAATGCCGGATTCTCCTCTCGCGCCGGGTCGATTCTAGTCTTTGGAACTGCGCGCCCCGTCTTTGGGGTGTGCCGTGGTGTTGGCCTGGCCGCTAGGATGCTGCCGGTGCTGGCACCTGGTCCCCTCGCTTCACTGCTTGCTACGTTAGGCCACGGATGGCGAACCCACACTCGACCCTCCCCCCCCGCGGGGCCCGCTGGATCGTTGTGTTGCTGGCCGTGGGGGTCATCGCCGCCACGCTCTTACTCCCCCCGCGCGACGCCGCCCCGTCCCAGAACCGCATTCCCTCCGACCTCTCACCTCCCACCTCTCACCTCCCACCTCCCACTTCCGACCTCCAACACCTACTCGCCGCCCAGATCGCCATGGTCTGCCCGTCGGGTGCCCGCGAGTTCGACAAGCTCGAACTCACCTCCGCCCAAACGCCCGCCGACCCGTGGCTGGTCGACCCGGACCAGTGGTTTGTGCCCGAGGACCGCGCGGCCAAAGAGCCAACCTTTGCTCCCGTCGAGCCCGCCGCACCAAAGCCCGAGCCCACAACCACCGAACCACCCGCAAGCGTCGAGTCTCCCCAGGAGGAAGCCCCTCCATCCGAGCCGGACCTCGAACCGCCAGTGGAGGCTCCCGCACCGCCAATCCCTCCACAACCACCACTGGAAGTCGAAGGCCCCGCGCTCGAAGACGAAGTGCCCGAGCCGCCAGTTCAGGAACCATTCCGTACCCCAGCCTTCGCGCCCCCCCCCCCACCAACCACACCCGTCGCCCCTCGCCAGGTGCCGGAGACTTCCCCCAGCGACATTCCCGACCCCCCCGACCCCGCACCTGCCGCGACACCGGGTGGGCTCTTCGCCCCCCCGCCGCCGGGCATCCCGAATCCCCACGGCAATAGTAGCCTTTTGCCAACCGCCCCTTCGTCAACTGGTCCGAAGCGCCCCGAGGACGATCCCCACCGCGACCTCCTGGCCGAGAACTGCTACCCCTCGGCGAAGACCTGCGCGAAGTGCCACGAGAAGATCTACCACGAGTGGAGCAGCTCGAGCCACGCCTACGCCTTCGTCTCGCCGATGTTCCACAAGTTCGAACAGAAGATCACCGAGCTGAGTCAGGGGACAGTCGGCTACTTCTGCATCCGTTGCCACTCCCCCGTGGCGACCAGCCTCAACATCCCCCGCGATACGCCGCTCTGGGAAATGCCCGAGGTGGCCCGCGAGGGAGTGACCTGCGTCGCCTGCCACCGCGTCCGGCAGCCGCACGGCAAGACAAATGGCGAGCGGCACATCGTCCCCGGCGACATCCATCAGCCGGTCTACGGCACCAGCGGCGGCGTTGGCGTGGCCGAGGCGATCGCCCAAAAGGAAAAGCACAAGTTCAAAACGTCCCCCGACGAAACGGGGCCAGGACAGCCAATCCACACCGAGGGGATCTACTTCGAGCAGCTTGGGGCGGCCGAGTTCTGCCAGTCGTGCCATCAGGTGGCGGTCCACCCGGGCATCAAGCTCGAAGTCGTATGGGAACAATACCGCCAGTCGCCAGCCCACGCCAAGGGGATCTCCTGCCAGGAGTGCCACATGGGCAAGGTCCCCGGTGTGGCGGCAGGCTACGATTATGGCCCGGTGGCCGAGTTCAACGGCGTGAAGTTCGGCGAAGGGAAAAAGCATAGTAACCATGTCTTTTATGGCCCCGGCTACTCGATCGCCCATCCCGGCATCTTCCCGATGCACCTCAAGTCGGATCGCTGGAGCATCGACCAGTGGCTCGCCTTCGACTGGCGTGCCGGGTGGGGAACCGACGAGTTCGAGCAGCGGGTCGACCGCGGCGAGATTGTCGTCCCGTTCCCCAAGATCTGGGCCGAGGCCGACGACCGCTGCGACGCCCGCGAGATCATCGACGAGAATCTTAAAAAGCTCGCACAGAAGACCCGATTACGAACGCAAGTCATGGAAAATGGCTCGCACGTCGACGGGCCGTTCTTCGCCAACGCGCCGACCGCTCGGCGCGGACTGAAGCTCAGCTACGTGGTGACCAACACCAATGATGGGCATAACCTGCCGACCGCGTCGCTCGGAGCACAGCCCCAGTTGTGGGCGAATGTCGTCCTCATCGGTTCCCAGGGTGAGCGGCTGTGGGAGACGGGGTACACCGACCGCTACGGCGACGTATGCGACCATCACTCGCGCGACGTCCGTGCCGGGATCGTCCCCGCCGATTCCCAACTGTTCAACCTGCAGACGATGTTCCTCATCACCGGTGCGACGGGAACCGATCGCGAGTTCTTCCTGCCGGTGAATGTCAGCTTCGATCAACTCCCCTTCCTCCGCCCCGGCACCACGCCGAACTCGGTGCTCAATCATCCCCCCTTCATCCGCATGGAAAGCCGGTCGATCGCGCCGCTTGGCAAGAAGGAAGTGCATTACAGTATTCCTCCGGAAGCCCTCCCCTACCCCGGCCGCTACCGCCTGAGCTTTCGCATGCGAAGCCGCACCGAACCGATCTACTTCATGGATTTCTGCGGCGGCACGCCGGAGATGGCCCGGGCGATGAACGAAGGGATGATCGACGTCCATCCCTTCTCCGTCGAGTTCGACGTCCGCTAACCGATCGACACCAAGTTGCGATTCCCCCAGTTGACTACGCCGTTGCCCACAACCTGCCGACTCGCATTCCACGCTCTGCTTCGAGCGGTGGCCTGTCTGCTATTCATCGCGGTACAGGTTCCCGCCGACGGCAACGAACTGTTCGCTCCACCGCCGGTGACAGGCCAAGAGGAATCCCTTCGCACGGCCTACGACCCGCGCACGCACCACCAGTTCCAGCCACAGGTGTTGCGGTTTGGTGGCCTCCCCCCTGCCCCGCTCGAACATGGCACTTCGAGTTCCCCGCTGTTCGCCCCTCCCACTCCGGCGCATGGAGCCAATGCGAACGCGGCCAATGCCCCCCTGGAGACGCTCCCCCCGGTTGGCGAACTTCATCACGCCTCCCCCCACACCGACTGCCGCGCCACCGAGTCGACTTATTACAGCAGCGACTTCAGTTGCGATCCTTTTTTCGATCACATTCCCTGGGACGCGGGGCGGGAAATCAGCCCCTACGGCGACAAGCACCTGGTTCCCGTGCAACGGCCACTCGTCGAGTGGGGATTACCCTTCTACGGCAACGGTCCGATCCCCCCCTCGGGTGAATGGATGGGTCCCACCAACCTCACGCAGCCGAAGCTTTACGTCTACGGCGACTACCGCGTGGGCGTGGCCCAAAACCAACTCGCCAGCGGCGAAAAAACTGTCCTCGCTCATCGGCTCAACCTCGAAGTCGATCTATGGCTCACCGCCACCGAGCGATTTCACATGTTCCACGGCCCGTTTCAGGAAGGAAACGCCTTCATGCGGGTCGAGGAGGGAGAGTTCTTCAACGAGTTCGATTTTTTTGACGCCAACACCGACACGCTCTTCTTCGAAGGGGATCTCGGTCAGATATGGGGGGGCATCGAAGGGACCTACGCCCCGTTCGATTTGCCGTTTGCCATCGGCCTGGTGCCGCTGCTGTTTCAAAACGGCATCTGGATGCAGGATGCCATGGTCGGAGCCGCCGTCACCCTGCCGGCCCGCAACAGCGCGGCACTCGACTGGTCGAACTTCGATGTCACGTTCTTCACAGCCTTCGACAAGATCAGCACCGACGCTCTGCCGGGTGACGACGACGGGGCCCAGCTCTACGGGGCGACGACCTTCATCGAGGCCCGCGGTGGCTACTTCGAGGCCGGCTACGCCTTCGTCAACGACACCCGCGACCAGGGACGCAGCTACAACAACATCGGTATCAGCTACACGCGGCGGTATTTCAATCACGTTTCCAACTCGATGCGGGTGATTACCAACTTCGGCCAGGATGGGCCGCAAAGCGACCGTACCGCCGACGGCGTGCTGCTGTTGATGGAGAACTCCTTCATCACCAAGAACCCCTACAATGTGGTCCCCTACGTCAACGTCTTCGCCGGGTTCGATCGACCTCAACCGGCCGCCCGTGCCGCGGTCTTCGGCGGGGTGCTCTTCAACACCGGGATCCTCTTCCAGTCGGACGCCCTCACCGGCTACCCCACCCTCGATGCCACAGGCAACGACACCTACGGCGCCGCCTTCGGCCTCGACCTCCTGGCCCCCGACTTCGGCCACCAACTGATCGTCGAAGCCGCGGTACTGCAAGTCCGCGGCAACGACCCCAACCGCGCGGCGGCAGGCGACCAGTACGGCATCGGCGCCCGCTACCAAATCCCGATCACCAACGCCCACCTCCTCCGCTTCGACGCAATGCATGGGTGGCTCGAAAACTCGCGCGATATCTCGGGGGTGCGGGGTGAGTTTCGGTGGAAATTCTGAGGTTTGCCGACGCATCGGTCGGAGGTCGGGGCAGAACAGTAGCTCGGGGTCGCAGCCCGGGCAATGTGAGAGGATCGAATTGTCAAAGAACGATGACAGTGAGTAACGATGGGACACGGATCGCCACGGGTTCTGTCGGATGACCACGGATCGGAAGCGCCGGTCGCCGGAACGATTCCCGCGAGGCGTATTTCGATCCTGTGGATCCTGCAAAATCCTGCCGATCCGCGTTCACTTCTTGTTGAGTCAGTAGGTCCGGTTTGCCAAACCGGACCTTGAACCCAGTGGAGACCTTCCACTCGCTCAAGGTCCGGGCCAGCGGCCACGGACCTACTTGATTGCTCGTGTCCCGGCCTTCGTGTCTCTAGAAAACACCAAGGCCGTTGGGACACGAACACCTCTTTCCCAAATCGGTTCCGGAACCTCGTGGGCCGGTACAACGAACCGATTTCAAGCACTCCTCGCCAGTCGCCACCGCGCGCAAGCGGCGACCACGATAAGTGCCGTCAATCAATTCAAGCACCAACCCGTTTAGGGAATCAGCACCGGACGAACACAGGGCGCCGGTTCAAGTGATTTCGAGTCTATGCCGGGCAGTGCCCAATTTCGACCAAGAACTTTCCCAAAAGTCGAAAATCGCGCCAGGCAAGGCGTTTTCCGTATCTCGATCCTCCGGATCGTGGGGAGTGCCGGCCCGGCCTCCACCTGATTCGATGGCCGGCCGCGTCCGCGCTGCGAACGATTTGGAAAATCGTTCCACAATCGTGCCTTCGAGCCGGGAGGGCATTTTTTCTTTTTTCGACAAAACACGATTTTCGTCGAAAAAGTCGCCTCTTTTCTCGACCTCTCGCTGAGCGCTCCCTCTGCAAATCAGGGGATGTTCGCGACGCCATGGTGAAAAAATGTTGCGCTTTTGACTTTTGCTCCCCCAGACTTTGGGGGCTGAAATCGGTCAGGGGGAGGGATGAAGGGTGGGCACATCCCGCCCGTGCGAGCGCGCACGACCGTAGCCCGGGCTCGCTTGCCCGGGCAGCGTGGTGGGTTCGAGTTGCCAAGGAACAGGGTAGGTTCCATCTGCCGGATGGAACCTTGAAGTGAGCGCGGACCTCGCGCGCAGTGCAAGGTCCGTTTCGGCCCGCGTCGATCGCCCCACGGGGGACCTGAGGTGTGTCCATACGTTCACTTAGAGGTGAGTCTACCGGAGTGGGTGGACAATTCCCAGAGCAAAGTTTCGAAAAAGTGGAAAATCGTGCCGGGGAAGGGGTTTTCGCGATTTCGAAAGGTGTGTGTCTGCCCTTCTAGCCATCGTGCTTGGCATTTTCTCACGCGGTAACTATATTCGAACGGGGCCGAATCTGCATTTCGGCCATTCTGTCAGCCCCACGCGTACGTTTAAGCAGGCACGGCGTCAGCCTTCAAGGCGCAGCACGTGGGTGTCAAGATTGTGGTGGTGGAGGGTGAGTCAATCGCAACCTCCCTCGGACGATTCCGCAAGGCTGTCTCGCGCGAGAAGCCGTCCTACATCAAGCGAATGGTCAAAGAGCTTGTCACCAAGGGCGAAAAACGCCGGCAGAAGGAGCGGACCAAAAAGCTTCACGCTCGCATGCGGGGGTGGCGGCGCCGGTGGGAGGACGAGCGGGGGTTGTAGCCACGTAGGGTGTGTCAAGCGGGCGTTGTGATCCGTTGCCTGGCTAGTGAACTGTAACGCCCGCGCGGACGCACCGCTGTGCTTCGACGCCACGCCCCTCCTACTGCAATCAAAGCGGCGAGTGCCACCAGCAGAGCCATATTGGCTGGCTCCGGAACCGTAGTCGCAAGGCTAGCGATCCCCGAGGGAAGCGAATTGCCAAAATGGAGCTTCCACACCTCGTAGTCGGCGACGGTAATCTGCCCATCGCCGTTGCCATCAGCGCCGGAGAATCGTGGGATGTCGGTCATCCCCAAGGAGTTCCGCCAGACAGTGTAGTCGGCGGCGTCGACGATGTTGTCGCCGTTGTAGTCGCCGGCGAGGGGGGTGAGGGTGACGGTAACACTTGCTCCTACATGGATATTGGGATTTCCAACCCCAGGTGGATCAAGTCGGATAGAGAAGGTCGAGCCATCCGCAAGAACGCCAGTGAGCGTCCCCGGACGCCCTTCAATGACATAGGAACCCCCGATCTCAAGGAAATCGAGTGGGAGCGGAGAGTTGGTGTTCGCGCCGACCACAAACGAACTGCCCAACAAGTTTAACTGGCTTCCTGCCAGGAATGTCATACTTTCTGGCATATTTCCTGAAATGTCGGCCACGCTCCCCTCGCGCATGAATAATGACCGCACCTCCCCCTGCCCCCCAATCTTAACAGCGCTTCCCTCCCACACGTCGACGCTCCCATCGACGACCCCTCCGGAGGCGTTAAGTTCGCTCCCATAGTACAACGAGAGATTATGGCCTATGGAACCACTTGTAATATTCACCTGTGAGTCGTAAGCGGTCAGACTACGAGTGACCTCCCCACCGCGAACATGGAGAGTTGAGTTAACCATCACGAAGGCATCTGAAAGCTGGCCTCCCTCGACAAGCGTCAGGGCTTGCCCCGGCCGCAAGCCGGAAAGACCATCAACGCTATTCACTACGAGCGGAGTCAGGTCGAGTTGCGGTACAGAGGTATGCTCAAGCTCGACATTGTTAAGCAGGTGTCCCAGGTCGTGGGCGTAGATGAAGGGAGTACCATCCTGAAGGGTTCCCGCGAGCACGTCGCCCGATCCCCAAGTGTCGATTGTGCTGGGAGCGGGTGTTCCATTATAAAAGAACTCACCTCCGGAAATATGGAGCCGGCTATCATGCGAAATCGATAGTCCCCAAACGCTGATTTGTCCACCGGTCAAGTGAACCATACTCCCTTCGAAGGCCGTAAATCCGCTGCCGAGCCTACCTCCAGAGATATGGACCTGCGAGTTCGCCACCTCGAGCCCAGACTCAACGAAACCGCCAGCCACCGAGAGTGTCGCGTCGACCGCCGCAAAATCCTTCGAAACGACTCCGCCGTCGACGACGGTTAACGACTGTCCTGTCCGCAGGCCGGGAGGCGAGGAACTATTGCTTAGAATAATCGGTGTAGTGTCGATGGAAGGGAGCGAAGCTTCCACGAGCTTCACCGCATATAATCTATCGGAATTCCTTGGACTGAAGATAAAAGGAGTGCCATCTTGCAAGGTTCCCGTAAACGTGGCATTGATATCCAAAATCGCGTGAAGGTCGATCAGCGCACCAGTGTACTCATCGCCGTTAAGACGAAATTCTCCACCGATTAGCCGTACATCACTCCCCGCTTCCGCCCAGAACCAATCCCTATAGGTGCCAGCCGAAATATTGGCGCGGCCCCCTGGGTGGACTCGGACTGAGCTGGCGATTTGGCCACCAGACAGAGTCACTGCGCCTCCTTGCTCGACGACGAGACTTGAGTTGAGGCTCCCCGCTGTCATGACCAGATTTCCAGCAATGGTCGCCCTCCCTCCGACGCTTCCACCAGAGATGGCAACTTCGGCGTCTGCGGCCACGGCAAGTCCCGTCACGGTTCCGCCGTCGAGAGTCACAACACTTCCCTGCCTGGCGACCACTTCACTCAGTCCTCCTCCAATAATTTGTGCCGTACTCTCTGACAATATGAGCGACTGTTCGAGAACTCCCCCGGAAATTTCCACCGAAGTTCCCGCAAACGTGCGCACTGGCACACGAACTTGCCCGCCGGTAATCCGAAGGTTGGCGGCTGAGAATCGAAGATCGTTTCCATCGGGTGATGCATAGTAATCGGTGGGGATGCCAGCAACGCCATCTTCGATTGTTAACGTTCCGCCGAGAGCGACAAATCTCCCTTTTAGAAGCCCCCCCTCGACGAGTGTAAGACTCTCGCCTTCTCGCATTGCCCTTGAAGATATAGTGCCATCAATTCGCGTGGGTTCCGTTTGCGGATCGGGCACGCTCGTACGGATTAACTGGACCGTGTTGAGGCGATCGCCTCTCTCCCTCGAAAACATGAAGACGGCTCCGCTCTCCAGCACCCCCGAAAAGACGTCTCCGTCGCGAAGTGTAATAGTAGGATCCGTGTAAGGATCACCATTCAGTTCGAAATGATTCCCAAAGAGCCCATCACCAACCAGGTTGATCTGCTCCCCAAACCAACCGCCGTGAATGTTGACTCTACCTGTTGGTGCAGTCAATGAATAAGCCAGCGGGTTGGAGGTAGCGTATAACCCAAACTCCCCCCCCGTAATAGTGACAAGTGCGCCCGACTCTACTGAAAACCTTCGATCGAAGGTTCCCCCACTGATGTCGATTATTCCCCCATCTTTCGCGGTGAAACTCACATTAAATGCACCCTCTGAAATATTGACTTCACTCCCGGCCCCGGCAGTAAAGACATTAAACTCCCCTCCGGCAACCTCCAATACCGATTGCGTCGTGAAGTTGTTAAGGCTTCCTCCCAGGACCGTGATTTCGCTTCCCGCATCGGCAATAAAATTGCCGCCGATTGCCCCCCCCTCGATGACGACGGTGGCCCCCGAACGGGCGCGAAAGCTATGGCCTACCGAACCCCCGGAAATGTTGATTTGGGAGCCCGAATGCGCTTGGAACTGTCGGCCGATGGCCCCCCCTTCGAGGTTGACGGTGCTCCCGGAATTGGCGGACATGTATTCGAGGACTTCTCCTCCTGTGATATTGACAACGCTGCTCCCTCCAATTGAGAATCGATTCCCCACGGTACCTCCGGAGAGAGTGATTTCGCTTCCTTCGATGACCTGAAAATCGTCTCCGATTGACCCAGCCGAGATATCGATCAGGCTTGCGCCACGAAGCTTGGCCAGGCTTCCGATCTCTCCTCCCGACACTTGAACAACGCTTCCCGCATAGAATGCCGCGCTCTCTCCGACCTTCCCACTCTGCAAGTGGATCTCGGCGCCTGCGGCCTCGAGAAATGAGCCGGCATTTCCTCCCTCGACCCTGAGAGTCCCTTTCACAACCGCGAATCCTTCAGGGAGCTGCCCACCCGACTCCAGAATCAGGGTCTCCCCTGCACGAAGCCCTCTTATTGGAGTGAAATCATCCACGATTCGTGGAATGTGTTCGATTGTCGGCAGGGCTGTCTCCACGAGTTGGACATCGACTACGGTATCTCCCGCAAGCGGTGAGAGCAGAAATGGAAAGCCATTCGCCAACGTTCCAGTGAAGACGTCGGAGGAACCGAGAGTGACCGTGGGGCTGTTAATAGGAGTTCCGTTCAGTTCGAACTCACCACCAGACAGGCTGACAACGCTGCCAGCGTTGGCCCGAAAATTGCGACCGAACGAACCACCAGAAACGCTAACAGTGCTCCCCGCTGCGGCGGTGATATTATTGGCGATATGTCCACCGCTGATATCCACGGCACTTCCGCCCTGGGCCGAAAGACTTCCAATCGTTCCCCCCGTGATATTGACTACACTCCCGCTTCGGGCACTCAAAGAGCTACCAACCTCACCTCCGCTAATATTCACTTCGGCTCCGTCGTAAACAAATAGCCCGGAGCCAACGATTCCCCCCGAGATGTTTAACTCGCTCCCTTTGTAAAGAGTCAGTAACCCTCCGACCGTGCCTCCCGTTACATTCATTTGTGTGCCAATGATTTCAACGTCCGTCCCCACCACTCCCCCTTCCACGTTCAGAGTGGCATAGGCCGCGGCGAATCGATCGATAAGTGCGCCCCCTTCCACAAGGGTTAGGGTTTGTCCAGGTCGCAAACCGACCGGGCCGCTGTCGCTATCAACAACCACCGGCGTGGTGTCGGGCGCAGAGAGCGGTGCCGCCTCAAAAGCAATATTCGAAAGAAAATCGTTTACGCTGCGACTGAAGACAAAGACCGAACCATCCGCCAATGTCCCCGAAAGCGTATCTCCCGCGTTCCAAGTCGTTAGCGGTCCCACGAGAGGAACACCGTTCAGCCGAAAATCGCTCCCCACGATTGTCGTGCCACTATTCCCACGAAATCCCTTGCCGAATCGGCCTCCCGAAATCCTCACGTCGCTTTGAGAGCGGGCTTCGAAGTCGTTGCCGAAATCTCCCCCCGAAATCCGAACCTGGCTGCCACCATACGCCGAGAAGTTTGGCCCAAATTGGCCTCCAATGATATTCACTTGACTACCGCTGTGGGCTCTGAAGGTCCATTGCGACAAGCTATCTTCCGTGCCGACGATTCCGCCAGAAATATTGACAACGCTTCCGGCATTGGCATTAAAGCCCCAGAGGATTCTTCCACCCGAGATTTCGACCAAACTTCCCGCGTTGGCTTTGAAACCCTGACGAACCGTCCCTCCAGTGACAGAGACCTCGCTCCCCGCATTGGCCAAGGCATTGGCGCCAACTTCCCCGCCGCTGATGTTCACCACACTACCGCCATTGGCGAAGAATCCCCCATCGGTGGGAAGCGAGGCATTGAGCCCCACCTTACCACCGAGGATGTTCAATTCGATGTTGGTGCTCGTTCCATCGGCATCCCCCAGGCGCAAGTTCTTGCCAACGACCCCCCCTTCCTGCACGTTAATGATCGTATCGGAGGTGGCCGATCGATTGTCGCCGATCGCCGTCGGCGGCACGTCGATCACACCAGATGGAAGGGTCTGGGCGCGAACGTCCCCCATCGCCATCGCGATCAGTGTGACCGCCAGAAATGCTTTGCTGCTCGTGTCCACTTGAGTTCCTGGGGCATGTCAACATGTCGAAAGCACGCCGGATGCGGAATGCCCCAGTATAACCAAATCGGCCGATCAGAGGAAACGGTTCTCCGCCAGATGGCGGCGGGGTGGCTGGGGTCAGGTTGCCAAATTAAACGTTGTTTCCACAATTTGATGCGGGCGGCAAGCTGCCCCCAGCGTCGTTTCACTAATTTGATCCACTGCTGGGGGCAGATTGTTGCCGTTGGGCTCAAAGCGGGAGGCAAACTTGCTGAGGCAACAATTCGACTCCAGCCACCCGTCCCATCTGACCTCAGGCATCTATCGACTTGTGACGGCTCCACTATCGCTCGTCGATCGGCACAAACCCCCGCGTCCCCTCCCCCGTATAAATCTGCCGCGGCCGATTAATCCGCTTCCCAGGGCTCGTCCGCATTTCGATCCAGTGGGCGAGCCAGCCGGGGGTGCGGCCCATGGTGAAGAGGACCGTGAACATGTTCGATGGGATGCCCATCGCGCGGTAGAGGACGCCGGAGTAGAAGTCGACGTTGGGGTAGAGGTTCCGCTCGAGGAAGTAGTCGTCGGTCACGGCGACTTCTTCCAGCTTCTGGGCGATCTCGAAAATCGGGTCCTCGATCTTCAGCTTAGAGAGGACCTTGTCGCAAGCCGCTTTGACGATTCTTGCCCGCGGGTCGTAGCTCTTGTAGACGCGGTGGCCGAAGCCCATCAGGCGGAAGCCTTCGGATTTGTCCTTTGCCATGTTGACATACTTATCGACGTCGCAGTTGTCGGCCTGGATTTGCTCGAGCATCTCGACACACGCCTCGTTCGCTCCGCCATGCAGCGGGCCCCAGAGGGCGGCGATGCCGGCGGCAATCGAGGCGTAGAGGTTGGCGTCGCTCGAACCGACCATCCGCACCGTGCTCGTGCTGCAGTTCTGCTCGTGATCGGCATGGACGATCAGCAGCATGTCGAGCGCTTCGGCCAGCTCTTCGGGGACTTCATGCCGCTTGTTCGCCTCGCCGAACATCATGTGGAGGAAGTTGCGGCAGTAGTCGAGGTCGCTCGTCGGCTCGACAAATGGCTTTCCCTGCGAACGGCGGTAGGCGTACGCCGCAATCGTCGGCATCTGGGCGAGCAATTGCCGCGAGGCCTCTTCCACCTGGTCGGGATCGGCCGGGTTGATGCGATCGGCGTTATGCGCCGAGAGTGCGACGGTCGCCGCCATCACCATCGCCATTGGGTGACCATCTTGCGGGAAGCTGGCGATCAGATCGGCAACCGCCTGGGGAATCGCCCGCTGCGTACACATGGCGCGCTGTTTCTCTTCGAGCACCGCGCGCGTCGGCAATTCGCCGTGGATCAACAGGTAGGCGATTTCGATGAAGTCGGCGTGCTCGGCCAGTTCCTCGATGGGATAACCGCGATAACGGAGCACCCCCTGCTCGCCATCGAGAAAAGTGATGGCGCTCGTGGTCGCCCCGGTGTTGACATATCCCTCGTCGAGCGTGATGTAACCCGTGACGGCGCGCAGCTTCGAAATGTCGAGCGCCCGTTCCTCCTCGGTCCCAACCACCACCGGTAGTTCGATCGATTTGTCGCCAGCCGTTAGCTTCGCCACCTCGCCCATGAAGCCTCCCTATAGTTTCGCCGTCGAATATTGGGGCGACGACCGTCCGCCCGGGCGGCGGCGGTCCTCTCTCACGAATCGGTATGCCAATCGAGGGGGTGGAATGAAACCCACGTTCGGTCACTCTGCACGCCGGCTCGAAATCCTCAGTTCGCCTGGAACTCGATCGCACGCCCGGCGGCCGATGATCCCCCGGTACTCGCAACCGAAATCCCTTGCAGGCAGTGTACCGGCCCTTGGCGGGGGCATCAATTGTCGGAACTCCCCACCTTACCTCAATCTCCAGTGCCACTCGGACTCGGCCCGCGGCAGGGCAGGAAGAAACGGGATGGCGCCGGCCGCGCCGCGAAGGCACGGCCGGCGCACGATCCGCGTATGGCCAAGTGGTAAGCCGACCAATCATGCGCCATCCCCGGAAAATTGCCCGGGCATGTGGCAACAATTCTCCCAGATATTCGTCTCCCCACCGCGGGTCGTGACGGTTGGGTGGGCTTGCCATGGGGAGGAGGCTTGTCATGCGACTCGCCGGCGACGACGTGGCGCTGGCCTCCACCGGCAATAGACCAGCCCCGCGGCGACCTCGACCTGGCGTGTCGCTCTGCTTGGTCCGAGCGTCGCCAGGTGACGGCGCCGGGCGAGGTATTGCCGGGTGCGGCAGGCGACGCAGGGAAGTTCGACCATCACCCCACAGGCGGGACACCGCTCCACCCTGGGAAGCTCTCGGCTCTCCTCATCCTCGACTTCCGGTTCAGCTTCAGGTTCGGGTAGCCGCCGCCCGCGAGCGATTAGCGCGACAGTCCCCTTCGACACGTTGGCTTGAGCGGCCACTTCCCGTTGGGATAGCCCCATCCTCAGCAGGTTTTGAACTTCAATCACTTTGGCGTTCGTTAGCATCGATCACCTCCTCCTCCATTGAGATGCGGCGGGAAATCGCGACGCATCTGGCGCAAGATATAATATACAGGCGTACACTTAATATCCTAAAGCTAGCAGGTTCTCTGCCCAAATACCAGCCGCAATCGGCAAGATTTATGTAGGTTTACTGCAAATCGGCGTGCGTTAACCCGCCGACCGTCCGACCCGCCCGGCGGCTAGCTGATCGGATTGCGTAAAGAGGGGGCGGCGGAACCGCTCACGACCGGGTCCGTCGGCGTGGGTTAAGGGGCTGCTAGCACCGGGCCGATAGGGACAGGTGTGGCATGGATCGCCCCCCCGCCCCGCACAGTGACGTGCATCCGCCCGCCGGCCCATCGAAGGAGGCCCCTGCCATGCCCTACGACTACGTTCAAACGATTCTCGGCTGTTCGTTCCTGCTGGCGTGGGTCTTCATCGGAGGGATGATCCTCCGCGACTCGCTCGACGAAACCCGCCGCCACCACGTCGACCTTCCCAGCGACGACAAGCTCCCCGAGCCACACATTTGACACCTGAGAATGACGCCTGAGAACTGAACCGGGCAGCGTCAGCCCCCGAAGCGCGCATAAATAGGCCACGGATCTAAGCGGATCCTTCGGATCACCACGGATCAGAAGATCCCCTGTGGTGGACTATGCTCCCCAACGCGCTTTCTGATCCGTGGTGATCCGTACCATCAGTGGTCATCCGTGTCCCATCGTTTGGACTCGTCAACTCCGGCCATAGTTCACTGCAAGCACGCACTCCGCAGTGACCTTGCTGGAGATTCTCACCCCTGCTAACGTCCGCCGCGCCAGATACTTGGCGGCCTTTGCTGGCGTAGGGATGCGCGGGCGCGGCTGCCGGTCGATTTCCGCAAATCGACCTCATTTTTAGCCCAACTGGCGACACGAGGCCCCAGTCGTGTACCGTTCGACCATGCGATGGATCGCACCGCTCCTGCTCCTTGCCGCCGGGTGCAACAACATCAACAGCCAGGCCCTCAATTCCGAGGGGGTACGGCTCTATCAGCAGGGCAACTACCAGCAGGCGTCGGTCCGCTTTCAGGAAGCGATCTCCCACGACCCGACCGCCGCCAATGGCTACTACAATCTGGCCGCCGCGCTCCACAAGGCGGGGACCATGTACAACCGCCCGGCCGACGTCCGCCAGGCGGAGGTGCTCTACAACCAATGCCTCGAACGCGACCCCAACCATAGCGAATGCTATCGTGGGCTTGCCGTGCTGCTCATGGAAACGAACCGGCAGGACGAAGCCTTCCGCCTGCTCACAAGCTGGACCAACGCCAGCCCCGAGCGCCCCGAGCCCTATATCGAACTCGCCCGACTCTACGAAGAAACCGGCCGCCAACCCGAGGCCAAGTCGAGCCTTGTCGCCGCCCTCTCGGTCGACCCCAACAACGCCCGGGCACTCACCGCCCTGGGCCGCTTGCGCGACCAATCGGGCGAACACCAGCAAGCGCTAGCCAACTACCAGCGCTCGCTCGAAATCAACCGCTTCCAACCCGACGTGGCGGCTCGGGTCGCAACGTTAAGCGCCGCCACAGGAGGCCCCCCAGCGGTCATCGCCACCCAACCCGGCGGGACGCGAATGGGAAGCAACTGGCAGCCGTCAGTGAAGTATTAGGGGGGAGGTCGGAGGTCGGAGGTCAGAGGTCGGAGATTGTAGGACGACGGTCTCCGTCGTCTGAACCCGCTAGTGGCTCGGCGGTCGGAGGTCGGAGGTCAGAGGTCGGGGGTCAGGGGCCAGAGTGATCCCGAAGGGATCGAAGCCATTAGCCGGTGGCCCGAGCGGAGCGATACCACCGGGAAGCGGCGCCCCAATTCCGCACCCCGGAGGGGTGCCAGCCAGACCTCATGCCACTACGGAGTCTCGCTTTCTCCGACAGTCTCGCTCGTTGGCACTTGCTCCTCGCCTTGCTCATTCTTCGCCATGAAATGCTTGGCGACTGGAATGCCGACGAAAATGACAACCACCCCGATGGTAATCGTCCACGCCATCGGGTCGCCGTTGTAGAGCCCCTCGATCAGGTTCCCCAGACCACGCCGACGGGCCAGGACCATCGGCAACTCAGCCAACAAAAGATTCATTTTGACACCCCCGTGCAAAAGAGACATCGCCTGACGGCCCCCGCTCGTCTAGCGGTTCAAGCCCACCGGCGTGAGACGATTGTAACCTGCGGTGAATCTGGGAGCAACAAAACTTGCGGGTGGTTGGGGTCGGAGGCCAGAGGTCGGGGGCCAGAGGTCAGGTGGCAGGGGTCAGGTGGCAGGACCAGAGTGATCCCGAAGGGATCGAAGCCATTAGCCGGTGGTTGAGCGGAGCGATACCACCGGGAAGCGGCTTCGTTTCACCTCACCCATCGGCGCTGCTCAATAGGCGCTCTGTCCGTTCGACCAGCAACTCTTCAAGTTTCGACAGGTCAGCGCCCGTCGGGTTGTATCCCAAACTCGATTCGACAATCTCCCCGTCGCGAATCCAAAGCGTCTCGCCCGCACCAGCGGGGCAGGATCGCCCAAAGATCGCTTGGACAAACGATTCGGGCACCGTGTCGATATTCACCACAGCAAACTGAAGGTGCTCGAACCCGGACCGCGCCATGACCGCGGACGTAATCCCGAGGTTTTGCACCGACCACATGCTCCACGGTGCGAACAGGTAGACGACGCCGAGTTGAATCCGTTCAAGGTCGAGGTCGCCCCAATTGTTGACGATCCGCACGCGAGGGAGTTGGCAGAAACACCGACCCAGGGCGTTGCCCTGGGCTATCCTATACCGCCCCTTCGGGGCTAAACAATCGCCGGCCGCTCCCACCCCTCCCGATACTCCCGCGCCAGCTTCTTCGTCCCTTCCTCGTCCTCGACAAGAATCCGCTGCTTCGCGTCATACACCACCGGGCGGCCGAGTTCCATCGCCACGTTGGCCAGAATGCAGCTCGCGCTCGAGATGTGTCCTTCTTCAATGTCGGCCACCGGGCGGCCCCCTTCGTCGATCGCCTTCAAGAAGTCGCGCATGTGGAGCCGGGTTGCCGGGGCGGCGTTGAGCTCGATGTCCTTCTCGGTCACATCCTCGGGATATTGCTCCCGTTCGAACAGCACGTCGAAGTGAATCGGTTTGCTGCTATTGCCGTGGGGGATGAAATCGGCCATGTGGGTGCTTGCCTTGAGGGTTCCCTTGTCGCCGTAGATGAAGAGGGCCCACGGGTATTGCGGGTCGGCAGGGGCCCCCCAACTGCGGTGCTGCCACTCGCAGTTGAAGTTGTCGTGCTCGAAGGTCGCATTCTGCGTGTCGGCGATGTTCGACTTGCCATCCTTTTGGACGTAGATCCCACCGCTCGACGTGATCCGATTGGGCCAGCCGAGGTCGAGCATCCATCGCACCGTGTCGTACATGTGGACGCACATGTCCCCCATGATGCCGTTGCCATACTCCATGAAGGTCCGCCACCAGCGGCGATGGGGAATGTCGTCGTACGGACGCAGCGGCGCGGGGCCGGTCCACATATCGTAGTCGAGGAAGTCGGGGACCGGCTTCACGTCGGGGTTGCCGTTAGCTCGCATATGATAGTAGCAGCACATGTCGACGTGGCCGATGTTGCCCAAGAGCCCTCCTTCGACGACCTGCTTCTTGACGTCAATCAAATGGGGCGTGCTCTTCCGCTGCGTGCCAATCTGGACGACGCGGTTATGCTTCCGCGCGGCCGCCAGGATCGCCTCCCCTTCGAGCACGTCGACGGTAATCGGCTTCTGCAGGTAAACGTGGGCCCCCGCCTCGATCGCCGCGATCGCCTGCAGCGCGTGCCAGTGATCGGGTGAGCCGACCAGCACGATGTCGAACTCGTGCTCTTTGAGCATGTCACGATAGTCGTTGTAAGTCGGCGGCTTTTTGCCCGACTTCTGCCGCTGGCTGGCGATCTCGACAGCACTGCGGAGCATATTCTTGTCGGGATCGCACAGGGCCACTACCTCGACCGGGGCGACCTGAACGAGCCGCCACAAGTCGCTCGGCCCGTACCACCCGCAACCGATGAGGCCCACCCGGCGGGGCTTGTCGCTATTGCCCTGGGCGTGAACACCCCAGGCCGGGATAGCCGAGAGCGTTGCGGCCGTGGCGGCGGTTTGCAAAAAGCGGCGACGGGAGGGGACGGAGAACGAGGGGATATGGCTGCTGTGCATGGTGCTGCCCTTGGAATCGAGGTTGTGGGGGATAAGTGCCGGTTGGGGCTATTATCCCGCATGACGGGTCACTTTGCAAACGGAGGACTCGCCGGCTGGGTGGGAGAACTCGCGCCACTGTTCGGGAGTCGGTTTTACATGTGGCCCCTGCTTCATCACATGGCTGCCGGCAACTCAATCGGTTGACTGATACTCATTGAAACGGATGACGTCGTTGTGAATGCCATAGACCATTGATACCCCATAAGTGGGATTGTACCAATATCGCATCCAGCCGTTGTCGAGGCGAAGCTCCCAATGAGCTAGCGCGCCATAGCGGGTCAGGTAGAGGTTGATCTTCGCCTCTATTCCTTCGTCCGACGTCCTACCGAGCGGATCGTCGTACCACGTCGATTTGACATGCCCCTCATGGGGATAAATCGCTACATTGAACTCGGGTGTGTCGACGCGAAGTGAACGGTCGTCGTCCATGACGATCGGATACCCCAGGCTATCGAGAAGGACGAGTGCCTCGGCGAGTGAGGATCGCAGTGGAATATGGGGAGTGCGGAGTTGGAGGGATATTGACATGCTAACTCGTCAAAATCGCCAGTTCCTTCGCGACGGTATGATCGCGATTGGCTGATTGCTCGTCGATCGACCCGCACTGCCAGCATATATCGAACGTCGCCGGGTTCTCCTCTCCACAGCAGGCACAATCCCAGTCGGGCATTCCCTGCCGCTCGGAGAGTTCGCGGAGCACCTCGAGCGCCCGCTTCCGCTCGCCCACTTGCACCACCACGTCGACCACCGCGGCGCCGATTCTCCAAGGGTTTCGTTCGAGCACTGCCGCGCGAAACTCGGCAAACGTCAGCAGCAGTTTGATGTGTTCGGCCGCCGAGAGACTGTCGGAGCGGAACAGACTTGTCGTGTCTTCCGTCGTCGGTTGTCGCGAACTGTCGTCAGAGCTGTTCATGGGAAGAGAGACCAAACCTGGGTCGACAACGTGAGCCGTAATGGCAGTCGATGGCCTGTTATTATTCTACCGGAGCCAGCCATCGAGCATAGCCCTTTTTCTCCCTTGAGCTACGAGTGGAGCACTACGTCCAGGTCCTGCTAGTTGTTCTCTTCAAGCACCTGACGCCCCGACTCCGTAATCCGATACCGCCTGCTTCGAGATGCCAGCGCGAGGCAACAAGTTGTGCTAGAGCCCCCAAGGCATGTTCGAGTTTTCGTACTTTCGCATTTTCGTGGTCCATCCCCTCACTCTGGCGATATACTGCTGGTCAAATGGATCGCGCGGTCGGAGGACCACGAAAGTTCGAAAGTACGTAACACTTCGGCTAACTGAAGTTGGCTGAAGTGGATAAACAACACGGAGGCGCGGAGATGTGATTAGCGGGGTGGCGTATGCCTTGATGTTGAGGTATTTCAAAAAACCAAGAGATAGGATTCGATGCAAAACCCGCTCGTTGATCTCCGCGACGCTGTGCCTCCGTGTTGAAATCCTTATCGGGACAGTCAGTCCCTACTTGTCGACTCGTTCGATGCCCGGGCGAAGTAGCTGGACGAGCGCGAGAAACCCCGCCAGCGGGATGCCGAG
Organism: uncultured Planctomycetaceae bacterium; assembly: GCA_964650265.1. Lineage (GTDB taxonomy): Bacteria > Planctomycetota > Planctomycetia > Pirellulales > Lacipirellulaceae > CAZYQQ01. The sequence goes on along the minus strand of CAZYQQ010000034.1, from coordinate 8,774 downwards.
GGCTGCCACAACTCCCCAACCCTCTCTCGCGGTCGACTTGCGATGCTCCAACAGCACGCGTGGTGTACGTGTGGCACTCGACGCTTCGGCGCTCATCCCCCACACCCTCCACATCCCCCCCCACATCCACCTCCACCACACCCGCCCCCTCCGTCGCCGCCCCTGCTACCGCAACCTCCCCCCGAACTCGCCGCAGGCCCATTCCGATACTGCCAGGCCTCCGCCAGCAACCATGTCTCGGCACCCCCCACGGCGGTGATGCCGAACAGCCCCGCGGCGAGGGCCCAATCGGTGGGTTGGCGATTGCCGGAGTCGCGGGCGAACTTTTGACCGAGCGGCCGATGCTCGTTTTTCAGTCGCGACAGTTCGCGATCCCCGCCCCACGTTCTCAAGGGCCGCCACATGAAACAGACGAGGCAGATCATTAGCACGAGGAGCAGGAAGAACAGATATACGACCGGTTTGTCGCGGCCCAATCCTACGGCGAACTTCGCAAATCCCAGTAGAGTGGTGGCACCCACCAATGCCAGCGGAACCCAGTGGCTCGCCGGTACGATGTCGCCCGGCAGCATCAGTCCCCCACTCACCAGCCGATGGCGCATTCGCTCCGCTTCGGGCCGGGCGTGGTCGACCACTTGCGAAAATCGCGCCCCCTGGCTCCCGGCGCAGACATCGAGTATCCGTTGTTCGAGCTCCGTCGTCTCGGTGGGAGACTTCGCCGTCCGCTTGAATCGGTAGTCGTTCCGGTCGCGTCCCTTCGTTCCGACCCGCGACACTTTGAGTAGCTTTGCCTTCAGCAGCGCCACCACGCCAGCCTGCACTGCCCGCTCGGGCCCCCCCGCCAGGCAGGCCATCTCGTAGGGGTCTTCCACCTCGATCGTCGGCTCCGGCCCTTGCCGCAGCAGGTAGCGGAGCAGAGCGGCCAACATCACACTCCCGATCGCCAGCGGGATGTAGTAGCTCAGGAATTCCTTCCCCGGCAGGTCGAGAGGATTCATGGCAGCGACGCCGATCATCGGAAGGGCCAACATGACAATCGCTCGCCCGGGCGTAAAACGTGGCGGCGCCAGCACGTGCCACGGCTTGGGAACTACCCAACTGCGATGTTTGTCGACCCGGACGAACCGCGCCGGGTTGTCGAACCGCTCGGTTGCTGGTGGCCAGATGTCGGCTGGCGGCTCCTCGCCGAACGCGGCGCGGTAGCTGGCGAGGGTCGCCTCGTACTGCTGGGGATAGCGCGTCGCGTCGGCCGCCGTCCCCCGCGTCGGCCCATGGTGTAGCGGGCCGCCGAGGACCTCGCCGCAAAGCTCGTCCCAGTAGCTACGGGTGTAAGTTAGATGAAGGTGCCACGCTTGGTCGACCTGGTCGGAGGGGGTCACCTCGTGCCCGGCGGTCATCGCCAGGTAGACGAATCGCCGGTATTCCCCCACCACCCGGTAGGCATATCCGGCGCTCCAGCCATTCTCGCGGGCGAGCCGCCGGGTGAAGGTGAGTCCCGCGGCGGGATCGTCGAGCGGAAACTTTTCGATGCGTTCAAGAAGAGGCATTTGGCTTTCCCCCTAACATCAAGAAGGATTTTCTTGCCCGGCCACCCGTTTGGCCAGGGCTTATTTTATACAACGGCGTTTGTTTGGTAGCTATTCGCCGGGAGGGGGTGAATCTTGCATGAAAAAAAGCTTCTTCCGCAACTGCCTGATTGTCTTCTCCCTTCCCTGATTCGCGGGAAGCGATTCCAGTCGCTTAATGAGCTGTTCGAGCTCGTGTCGTCGCCGAACAATCGACTCAACCACTGCTTGTTCCCGTTCGTGGCGCATCCGCCGGAGCCGTACCCTCAGCAGATTCCAAGCCTTCTCGTCCTGCTTGCGAGGGACCGGAATCTTGTAACCGATCGACCGCATCCGCTGCCGACACTTCGCACACACCACCTCCCCTTGAAAAGCAGTGGGACGCCGCGTCGTCATGCGGCAATCGAAACAGATCCAGGTGGAGTTTCCCATGCTACGAGTGGCCCACTTCAGCGGATGAGTAACGAGCCATCCTATACTCCTCCCCGCTTGAGCCGCTCAATCTCCTCCCGCAATCGCCGATTCTCCTCCTCTAAGCTCTCACCCCGAGGCTCTTCCGGCCGTTCGGCGTACCTGACGATCTCGTCCTTGGTGAAATAGACGCCACTCAGTGCGCTCGTCTTGCAGTGGGCATGATGCTCGTTGCCGTCCTTGTCGAGGTAGCGGACCTTATAAATCCGGTCGCTCTTCTCGCCAAACCAACCCGGGCCGAACGGGGTCCAGCCGGCGTGGAGCACTTTGCCCCCGCGCTCGGTGATGTAGCGGCGGACCCGGTCGTGGTCGAGGCTACCGGCCCCCAAGCGAATCAAGATCGCCAGCAATAGGAACACCGGGATGACGAAGATCGCGAACTCCATCGCCAAATTCTCCAGCAAGTCGATTGGAGGGGCAACCAGGGGGCTACCAACTATTCGTCTGCAAAGCGCGATTCTTGGCTTACGGCGGAACGGTTCATGTCAGTTTCGTCGCGCTAGATCGAAATATCACGAATTGCAAGAAGGGGGATTCCGATTCATTCACCCCTGTTCGTTCAGGTTGTTCTTTTCAAGCACCTGACGCCCCGACTCCGTAATCCGATACCGCTGTTTCGAGCTGCGCGGTTTGTCGGGAATGGTCATTTCGAGCAGGTCGGCGGCTAGTAAAGGTTCCAGGTAGGCCAAGCGGAAGTGTTCCCGGTCCTTGAGGCCCGCGGCGCGTTGAAGGTCAGCACGAGTTCCGGGCGTTTCGGCGGCCGCGAGAATCGCCAACACTTGCGGGGTGACTTGCGGGGTGACTTGCGGGGTGACTTGCGGGGCAGGCGCAATAACTGCCCGAAACGTAACGACTACGGCGTTCCCCTGCTCCTGAAAGGTGGGCGGCTCCACACCCCACCGCTCACACTCCTCGATCACCCGATTCGTCCCTCGGCCCCAGGCTTCCACCGCCCCGGTGCGATGAAACGTCTCGGCAATGAACGGGTTGCGCAGCACCGATTGATGCGGCCCCGAGAGCATTTCGGCGGTGACGCCGGAAGGCAGGTTTCCCAGGCTCGAAATCTCAATGCGGTCATCGAACACCGCAACGGCGACGAAACTCCCAGGATAGGAATAGTCGCGGTGCATCACCGCGTTGAGCAGCACTTCACGCAGCGCATCGGGCGGCACGGGAAGCCGGTCTTCGCGCTCAATCCGTCCTTCCACAAAATGCCCCGACAAGGGGAGCGTGCGGTCCAGGAAGGCCATCGCTTCACGGATCATCGCGAAGGCGTGCATGTACTCTTGTTTGTTGTCCAGAATGTCGCCCGTGATTTTCGTGCCGCGAAACCGGCCCAGCTTTAAGCGGGCCTGCGGGTAGTCCGGCAAGAACTTCGTGCCATAGAGCATCTGCGCCGCTTGGGTAATCACACCGTCACGGCGCAGTCCCAATCGGTCAAGGATATCGCCAATGTCCGTGCTTGTGCCGGCGGAGATACGGCGGTGGCGAATTGCCGCTTCTCGCGTCTGCAAAATCTCTTCCTGGTCAAGGTCGCCAAGCTCGACGCCGATTGCCGGCTGGTTCTCCCACCGACGACGGGCGTGACCGCGTTTGAGCAACAGCGCTTCGTAACGCTCCTGCGGCATCCGGGATGTCGTCGTGCCCACACGCTGGTAGGGCCGGCCGTCGTAGGTAAACGGTCGCGCATCGGCGCTTCGGGGCGCATTCAGCACGATCGCCGACCTGGTGGAATCGGGCAGGGAAAGGATCGAGGTCTCCACCGGAGCCGGAGGTTCAAAACGGTCGAGCATCCGGGCCATATCCTGCTGCGTCGTATCGGCGACATTCTGCCCCACAATGTCACCGTTCGGCTCGACTCCAATTATGACCAAACCGCCGTTGCCGTTGAGGAAAGCGCAAAGCGTCTCTCCAGCGCGGGGAAGCTGGGCGGTCGAGCGTTTGAACTCGACCGATTCCGATTCTCCGGCGTCTACGATCCGTTTTAGTTCAGTCAAATCCAACGATGAGGCTCCGTTAACTCAGGCCAGGCACAGATGGCGATACGCCCTGGTCCATTTCACTTGTTGTTCGGCACAACTGTCAACCGGCCTTCAAGCGTTGATAGCTTGGTCGGCAACGCTGCCTTACCAGGGGAGATGTCGCCGATCATTCTTCTCTCCCCTACTCCGCAACAAATGGTCACTCATCACTCACAATCTCCAACCCAAACATCTCCATCACCATCTTCAGCGGCAACGTCTCCACACCCAAGGAACGCTTCGCCGGCACGTAGGCCAACCGGCCAACGCCCCGGTGGAACGAAAGCTCACCCAGCGTGTACGTCCCCGCAAAGATCCCTCCGAGCAGGCTTTCCAGCGAATGTGGATCCGACTGGCGAAGCCGGTTGAGCGTCGCCGCGTCGATCAGGTCGGCCCAGCGGGAATTGGCCGCTTCGGCTTCCCTCACACCAGTGGGATCCTTGAGGCCATCGATCTCGGCCTTCCTCGTCGCAAGCTGGGCATAAAAGCGCTCGAACGCCGCAAACTGCTCGAGCGACCCGCGGAAGGTGATCGTCTCCCCGACGCGCGACCGCCGCCGCCACTGACGCACCAGTTCCCCCATCCCACCTCCCAGCAGAGTACCGACGACCCCGCAGAAAATGATGCCAATGGCGAAAAACAGCGCCGCCGGACTGGCGACCACTGCCAGGTAGAGAATAACCAGTGCCGTCACGCCGAAGTGGCCGAGCGCCATGGAAACCAAGATCCCATGCCTCGCGGGTCGCAACAGCACGGTCAAGAAGCTGGCAACTGCCGTCGCCCCGTTGAGGACCACCAGCAACATCAACTCATCCAACGTCATCGCATCCCCTCCACCGGCTCCGAAACACCAGAGCACACACCGTCGCACGGTCGCGCCCTCGGGCCCGATTATACACCGTGCTCCCCCTGCTTATTTTCCTCTACCCGGGGCCTTTCTGGCCTCCCTTTCTCACAGGACGTCACAACAGTTGACGGAGTGAAAAGCCATGCATACAATCATTTAAAACAGTTGTTTTAAACGCATGATTGAGGTGCAGGCGATGTCTGTTGGCGACACGGATACCACCAGGGAGCGCATCCTGGAGGCGGCGGGCGAGATCTTCGCCGAAAAAGGCTTCGAAGCCGCCACGGTGCGCGACATTTGCACTTCGGGTGGGGCGAACATTGCGGCAGTGAATTACTATTTCGGCGACAAGCAGCGCCTCTACGTGGAAACGGTGGTCCGCGCACATCGCTGGCGAATGGACCAGTTCGAGTTCCCGAAGTGGTCGGCCGAGACCCCGGCTCGGCAAAAGCTGCGGGACTTTATCACGACCTTCCTGCGTCGCGTGCTCACGGGCCCAGGAGATACCTGGCACACGCGGCTCATCATGCGAGAGATCACCCAACCTACCCAGGCCTGTGCCGAGCTGGTGCAATCGTCGATCCGCCCTCAGTTTGAAGTGCTGATCGAGATCATCCGGGAGTTGATCCCGCCCAGTACGAGCGAGGAGAAGCTGCACCTGCTCGCCTTCAGCGTGGTGGGGCAATGTTTGTTCTACCACTTCGCCGATCCGGTGGTGCGAAACCTGCTTGACGCAGACGAGTACGAGTCGCTTGAGATCCAGAAACTGGCGGAACACGTAGCGGAGTTTTCCCTTGGCGCCCTAGGCCACCCGTCGCCGCTGCCGGAAGCCCAACGATGAACTGGATTGCGCTCAAAATGCTCACGGGCAACAAGGGGAAATACCTGGGGATCATCCTGGGCATCGCCTTCGCCTCGCTGTTGATCGCGCAGCAGGCCTCGATTTTCTGCGGGCTGATGCTGCAGACGAGCGGTCAGATTCGCGATATTCAAGGGGCCGATATTTGGGTCATGGATCCGAATGTGCAGTTTTCCGACGATGTGAAGCCTCTTTCCGATAGCGATCTGTACCGTGTACGAGGCGTGCCTGGCGTCGCCTGGGCCGTGCGGCTCTACAAAGGACTCGCGCGCTCGCGCCTCGCCGACGGCAACTTTCAGCAGACGATTCTGCTGGGGCTCGACGACGCGACCCTCGTCGGCGCGCCGCCGGAAATGATTCTGGGCGACATCTTCGATCTGCGCCGACCCGATGCGGTGATTATGGATCTCGAGGGGTACCAGTTGTTGTGGCCGGGGGAAGAGCCTCGACTCGGCAAGCGATTCGAAATGAACGACCACGAGGCCGAAATCGTCGGCATTTGCAAAGTCAGCCGTACCTTCCAAACATTCCCGGTCGTCTACACCCGCTACACCCAGGCACTCGCGTTCGTGCCGCCGGAGCGGAAGGTGCTCTCCTTCGTATTGGCCGAAGCCGAGGAAGGGCTGGCGGTCGACGAGGTTTGCCACCGGATCACACAGCAGACTGGCCTGAAAGCGGTCACCGGCAGGCAGTTCGAGTGGATTACGATGAAATACTTCATGGAAAAGACCGGCATTCCGTTTAACTTCGGCATCACCGTGGCGCTCGGATTCATCGTCGGTACAGCCATCGCCGCGCAGACGTTCTACCTGTTCACGATTGAAAACATCAAACAATATGGCGCGCTCAAGGCGATGGGGGCCGGCAATCTGACCTTGGCCAGCATGATCTTGCTCCAGGCGATGCTCGTGAGTTCCATCGGCTTTTCACTCGGCATCGGTGCTGCCACGTGGTTCGGCACCCTCGCATCGGCGCCCGGTTCGCGGCTGGCGTTCTACATGCCATGGGAGGTCTTCATCGGCACCGGAGTCGCCGTGGCCTGCATCAGCGTGTTGTCCAGTTTGTTGAGTCTGCAGCGCGTCATGGCGCTTGAACCCGCGGTCGTATTCCAGGGATAACTTACGTGGCGACCAATAACGACAATCCGCTGATCTCCTGCCGCCAGATCGCCAAGACGTACGGCAGCGGCAATGCCGTCGTCCACGCGCTGCGCGGCATCGATCTCGATGTCCATGGGGGAGAGCTCACCATGCTCGTGGGACCGAGCGGCTGCGGAAAGACAACCCTCCTCTCCGTCCTGGCCGGAATTCTGCGTCCGACCAGCGGCACGGTCGTCGCGCTCGGCACCAACCTGACGGCTCTGCCATCGTGGCGGCGGACCCTGTTCCGCCGCGACAACGTCGGCTTCGTGTTTCAGCAGTTCAATTTGCTCCCCGCTTTGACGGCCGCCGAAAATGCCGCCGTCCCCCTCGTGATTCAGGGTTGGTCGAAACGCAAGGCGGTCCGGGCGGCGACCGAGCTGCTCGAGAAGATGGGCATGGCAAACCGCATCCACAGCCTCCCCGCAAAACTTTCCGGCGGGCAGCAGCAGCGCGTGGCCATTGCCCGGGCACTGGTACATCACCCTCATTTATTGGTCTGCGATGAACCGACTTCGGCGCTCGACGCGGAAACGGGGCATTCGATCCTCGAGCTGCTCCGAAATATCGCGGTCGAGGGAGATCGGGCCGTGATTATCGTGACCCACGACAGCCGCATCTTCGAGTTCGCGGACACCATGGCGAAAATGGACGACGGGCGCATCATGTCGCTCGAGCGTCGACACACGGGTCGCTTCGAGGCGGTCATTGCCTGACGAGCGACGAAAGGGCATCCAACGATGAATACGATCATGGCATTTTTGACCCGCTTTGGCCTGCCAGCCGTTGCGGTGGTGTTGATTTTGTTCGCCGTGCAGTACCTGTCGACCGCGGGAGAACGGGTCCCCGCGCTGCCGCCGCCGATCGAACCGGCGCGAAATCCTTTCTCGAGCACGGTTGCCGGCGCGGGGATGGTCGAACCGCAGACCGAGAACATTCTGGTCGGCACGTCGATCCCGGGGGTGGTGGTCGAAGTGCTGGTCAAGGTAGGACAGCAGATCGAGGCGGGTGACCCGCTGTTTCGCATCGACGATCGGCAGCTACAGGCGGAGCTGGCGATTCGCAAGGCGATGCTCGCCGACGCTCAGGCCGACCTGGCCCGCTCCGAGGCGATGCCACGACCCGAAGAGTTGCCGCCGGCCGAAGCGCGCGTTCGCGAGGCGCAAGCCGATTGGGAGAATCTCAAGCAGCAGTGGGACCGCGGCGAGAAGCTGGTCGTCCAAGATGCCATGACCGAGGAGGAGTTTGCCGACCGCAAGCACCTGGCGATTCAAGCGCGAGAACGCTACAACAAAGCCGTGGCCGATTACGAACTGTTGAAGGCGGGCGCCTGGGAACCCGACAAGCGAAGAGCCCGCGCGGCCGTGGAGCAGGCCGAGGCCCAAGTGATGCAGACCGAAGTCGAGCTGGAACGGCTCGTTGTGCGAGGGCTCGTCGATGGCGAGGTCTTGCAAGTCAACGTCCGGCCGGGAGAGTACGTCGCAACCCCTTCCAATCAGGCGCTCGTCGTCCTCGGGAACGTCAAGCAATTGCACGTGCGGGTCGATATCGACGAATACGACATCCCACGATTCGTGCCCGACGCACCCGCCAGGGCGACACTCAAAGGCCAGCCGGACGTGTGGTTTCCCCTCCGATTCGTACGCCTCGAGCCGTACGTCGTCCCCAAGCGTTCGCTCACGGGGGACAATACCGAGCGGGTCGACACACGGGTCCTCCAGGTGATCTACGCGGTGGAGACCGAAGGCCGGCAACTCTTCGTCGGCCAGCAACTCGACGTCTTCATCGACGCGACCGAACCCGACCCAAGCGCCTAGTCCTTCATCCTTCATCCTTCATCCTTCATCCTTCATCCTTCATCCTTCATCCTTC
>CAZYQQ010000033.1:0-53091 GCA_964650265.1 uncultured Planctomycetaceae bacterium | reverse complement strand
ACCGCTCGTCGAGGCGAGAACGGGGGCTTGGTGGGAAAAATTCACAGGCTCTCACTGGTGACCTTGCCGCCCTTGACGTAGTAAGTCTCGGCATGGGCCTTGTACTTGGCGGCCAACTCGGCCACGGTGATCGTCGTCTGTAGGGGAGCCGTATCCTGATCACGCGGCGGGGTGGGAACCGTGATCGGACGGCCGGCGCGTATGTCCGCCTTGACGCGGGCATAGGCCACTTCGGATTCCGTGGAACCGAACACGCCGAGATAGATCGACCGCTGCTTGCCGCCGCCGACAGACACTTTAACGACGGCGCGGCCGCTGGCCTTGTGGAGAGAATAGGCGGGAATCCGGGGCTTACGTGCCATGGGGCTACTTTCTAGGGTATTGATTACCCTGAAAAAGTCGCTCTTAGGCAGCTCTGCCGAACGTCGGCAGGTTACGCTAAACCACGTACGCCAAAGGACTTAAGTGAAGTGGGCACGACAGAACTCGAATCTGTGACCTCTTGCATGTCAAGCGCTTGGCGGATGCTAGCTAAAGCCTGCGAGTGCAATAGCTTGCTAGTGCTAGCTAATCATACCGGAGGGGGGGCCGGTAAGCAAGAATTCCCGACGATTAGCATCGGTTTGCACGCGCAGTGGGGTACGGTACCCCAACTCAATCTGAGACGTAGGCGCTTTGCGTGTTTGGCAAGCGGTCACTTTTGTTGGAATTGGCAATGTTGCCGAATCCAACCAAAGTCTCCTTTAACGAGCCAACTGGAACGCCAACGGCATCCGCAATCTCTTGCTGCGTCCACCCCGCCAGCCACAAGTCGAAGATGCGACTCTCACAAATTGTGGGGGTCAGCCTGCCCCTACGCGCGCCCGCGCGAGGCGAGCCCCTAGGCGCCGATTTAACGGCCACCTTTTCCGGACGTGTTCTGAGTCGCCGGAAGTGATTTGAGCTCGTTAGGCGGCGTCTGGTGAGGCCAACTTTTGCCCGATGCCACCGCAATGAGGCTAAACGTCGGCCAGAGCGCCTAGCAGGTCGTCGGAACCGATCACCATGGCCGTGAGTCGGTCGAGCTGCTGAATCTGTCGCCGCCTCGTCTCGGCTGGTCCCCAAGACAACTGGATCACCGCGCAGGCCGCCGTGATCTCGTCTGGGGTCGGGTCGGACTCGATCACATGGTCGTCGTCGAGGAGGTCGTCGAGGGTGATCCGGTCAACGTGCTGAAGGGAATGGTGGGCAGCGAACCACACCCGCGCGTCAACGTCACGAGGGCAGGCCGATGGTAGAGGAGATCGTCGCGCAGGGGCGCGGCGGCTGGTGATCACACCCATAGGCACCTCAGGGGAATCTGTTCCGGACTGTAGTCCCGAACAAGAAGGTTGTGGCCTCGGGGCCACAAGCTAACCGTGATCAGCCGTGCCGCTGCACTTGGGGCAGGTCGACCTCAATCGGCCGGACGGCGACGGCGCGCTCCCGGCCTTGGTGCGTCGTGATGTCGAATTCCACATCGAGGGCGACTAGCTGCTCGTCGAAGTCGAGACCCTGTAGCGCCGACATATGGAAGAACAAATCGGCAGTGTCACCACGAGGGCGAAGGAATCCAAACCCTTTGTCTGCCTTGATCGTTTTGATTGTCCCGATGGCCATTATCTGCTATCCGCGAGGTGGTAAGAAAAACCGCCGTCAGCCTGACGAAGTGAGGAACAACGTCAGACTGACGACGGGAGGGAACCGCACGACTTGCTTTCACACCACATGACAACGAAGTCGAGGGAACCGAAATGAACTATCAGCCACCACCGCCGGAAGCCGTGGACAGTCCGACGTATGCACCAGCCGCACTGTCAGTGCCGCCGTCGTGAACTTCGAAATCGTAGCGAGCAGTAGCACGCAACGCGGTGAGGTCTTCGAGGAACTTGTAATCATCCGAGCGGGCAAACCGAACACCCAAACGCTCGGCAAGCACGGCACCAGCATTGAAGGAACCGAACAAGCAAGCCACGGTGCTCGCGGCGGTCGAGGTGGGCAGGTTCTCCGACAAGTGGACGGGGTAGCCCAGGAATTGACGCTTGCCGCCATCGCCACCTTGCATCGAGGCGATGGTGTTTCCACCCGCTTCGGCAAGGCAACGCAACATGCACTGGAAATAAAACGCGGACGAACAGAGGAACGCCGGACCTAGCGAGTGGTAACGGTCGGGCAGCCGGCCCATTAGCCCGGTGAAGTCTGCGAGGGACAGCTCGTCCCACGTATCGTCACCAGCAGTGGCGGTATAAACGCCACCGGCACCCAGCTTGTCGAGCAAGCCGCGAACACCGCCATAGGTGGAGGTGCCGTCGCCCTTGATGCACTCGGCGTCCATCTTCAATCCGAGAGCAACGCCCATTTCCATCACGACGTTATCGACGATGTTTATTAACGCATCGTCAACTAGTTCGCTAGAGATTAGCGAGGCGACCGCTCGCTTCTTAGCAATCAGTCCGACCTGCCCCCACTGCTTGTCGGAGTCGACAATCAGGTTACCTTCGCCGGGGTAATAAACCTGCAAACCGCCTTCACGCTTTGGCACCGACAACGTGTCGGAGGTCATCGGTGTCACGCTCATCACCTGCTTGATTACGCTGTGATTTTCCATCACTTCGACAATCGAATTCGACAACGGTGCTGGCACTAGGTATCCGCCCGATGGACCGCTCCCCTCATTCGCACTGTTGCGGGCAGACCATCCGAGCCGATTGCAGTATTCGTGAGCAACGGGGTCGGGCTTGTCGAAATGGGTCGCGACGAAGTTTCTCAGGAACATGCCAGCGGCGTACGCGGTACGCTCGGCATCCGGACCCTTGAACGCACGTAGCTTGCTGCATCGATAATTGACCGATGGATTCCAGGTTTGCACCGCAGATTCGCCGGGGAGGCGTCCGTTGGTGGGAAGGATGCTATTAGCGGTGTTCGCCATCTCTTGATTCCTTGCTTGGTGGGCAGCGTTTCGAATTTGCTGTTCGGTTGTTTGGAGGGTTTGGAGCTGCTGTTTTGCCTCTGTGGCTATCTGTGCGAGGCTGTCAAACTGGCTCGCCTCGGTAACGGTTAGGTCGCGTCCGGCTCGCTCGGCGTTGCTGATGATTGCCTGCATTTGAGGACGGCAATCCTCGTACACTTCGCGGGCATGTTTGCTCGATTCGTACTTCATTCGTGAGATCCCGCTGTGACGATTTCCGGGGCTTGTAGAGTTTCGAATCCGCACTCTGTTAGTGCGATTTGGGTGTAGCCGTCGCGGTCATATTCGAAGTTGACGGGGTGCCCCTGACGTGCCCACTCGCGAACCGCTGCCAGTGGCCAGTACGGAACATTCGAATCGAGCAAGTAGACCGGCTGTGGCAACAACGTCGTCCCTTCGGCCAGCAAGCGACGCAACGTGCTTGCCCGATGGTCGATGATGTCTGCCATTTCTCTGAGGTCGATGAATCCACGCATAGTGTTTGGCTCCTTACTTGATTTATACCTTGCTACTGTCTGATAGTCCGCTCTGCTCTGTGTGTGAGCGGAACGATAGGGGAAAAACTTTGAAGACCACTTCGGGCTCGCACAACACGCGGTCGCGATACTGGCAATCACGACAATGGCGGTACCGCTCAATCAGCACGGACAATTGCCGCGTGTGACTGATGCGCAGTCGGCCGTTGCACTTGGGGCACGTTTTGATGGTGGTCGTCATTTGTATTCCCTCGCGTACTCGTTCCACTTCGGATCGATGGAGGGGGATGTCGCGAAGCCGAGATCACGCCACGCCTTGAGGAACATCTGCCGAGATTCACGCTCGACCTTCAGCAGCGGGTGGGCGTGAATGGCCTTCGTGCTCGCCGTCACGGTCGCCATGCCATCGGAGTTGACTTGAGCCGCAGCGGCGTCAGCTCTGTCCAGAGCCGTCAGGGCCTCGGTGATGATCGCTAATCGCTCGGCAGACTTTGCACGGGAAGGGACGACGGCACGCCAGAGATCAGCAGCACGGGGGCTTAAATGCGGTGGTGGGTCGAATTCGGCTGGCATTGTAGGGTTTCCTAACTTTTAATGATTTAGATGAAAAAGGTTTTTGCTTCCCAAGTTTTTATGAATCCCCCATTCGCATAACATTCGGTAGACCGCTCAAGCCGAACCACCCCCCCGGTCCCTACGCTCCTGTGCGGTCGCCTGTGAGTGACACGAGTGACATAGGGATTCGAGGTTGTCCCACGAGTACGCGAGGTCTGGACGGTCCCTGCGGGCTTGTACGTGGTGGATATGCTCGGCAGCGGATATCTTGCCGCGTGCTTGGCATCGGACGCATAGCGGGTTCTGAGCGATGAACGCATCTCGCAGCTTTCGCCAGCGGCGATTGCTGCACCACTGGTCACGCTTGGCACCAGCGGGTCGAGTGCTCTTGTGTTTCGGGCATCGGGATTCTCGAACCAATTCCCGACAAGACGGAAACGAACATCGTCGAAGGGGGGCGAGTGCCATGATGGGTATGGGGGAGGGAGTGCTTGAACGGGTGAAAGTTTGTTATGCGAATGGGGGTTGCGTGATTCTTTTGGCAGTTCGCTAGGGGGTGGAAAGATAGGGGGTTTCACCAGTAAGCCGCCGATTCGATAGCGGTGCTCACGACTGGCCCCCAGGCTCGGGAAGGTCACCATCCGCCACCGCGTCGTGTATGGCACTTGCCACGCCGTCGCGGATGCATCGCTCTACCCAGACGGTAGGAGGGTTGCCGTCTTCGTCTTGACTCAGCCAGTCGATAGCTTGAGCCAGGCACAACGTCGCCGCTGCCTCGGGTGGGAGTGAGTATCCATCGCCTTTCCGAATTAGGAGTTGGAAGGTCGGCATCAATCCGCGAATCATCGGGGGGAGCTTGTCGTCGTCTTTCATCTGCGGGTTTCCTTTCGTGGAATGATTGAAGGATTCACTACGGCTCCGTCACGATTGAACTCTTCGTGTCTGTCGAAGGATTCAATCCTTCGAAGGGTTCAATGTGAAAAAACAATAAATACCTATTTTTTCCCAAGGGTTCATTCTGCGGAGTCCCGGGGAACTCTTCGTACTCTTCGAAGGGTTCAATGATTGAACTCTTCGTTGAACTCTTCGCCGTATTCGTGGTGATTGAACTCTTCGACGGGGGCAGGCAGGGAGATGATCCAGCCGCCGCTATAGCCGTCCTTTTGGCTGACCACCTTCAGCTTCTTTCTCGCAGTCCAGTAGGTGCCACGGCTAATGCCTGCCTCTTCACAGAGGCCGCGCACTTCGTTCTCCCCACGGGCTCCGTCTGCTAGGGCGTCTTCGATGATGGCGACCGCCTTGTCGACTTTGCTACCGCCTGAGTCCTTACCATCGCTCATGAGTTCATCCGCCGTTTGTTGAGTTGTTCCACACCACACCACCCTCGAAGTCGTCTCGAAGGGTTCAATGCGGAACAGCAGGGAGTCGGGGCGAGGCCCCAGGTTGAATTTCGTCGGGGCGAAGACACGCAAGTCGGGATCGTCGGGCGAGGCCGCCACGATGAACGCCGCCCGGCAGGCCCCCACGAGGCCGATAGAGCCACCGCCGCGATAGAGGGCAGGCCCATTGCCCTTTTTGTTGAGATGTCGCACCAGCAGCACGCACACGCCCGTACGTTGGGCCATAGCGGCCAGCGGACCTAGCGCCCGCCTGACATCCGCGTCACAGTTCATCGAGAGCTTGGGATCGAGGTAGGCGACCACCGGGTCGATCGTCAGCAGGGCGACATCGAGGTCGACCACGAGCTTCTCTAGCATCGGGACATCCCCAGGCAGGGAGGGGAGCCGTTCCGAGCCGTCTGGCGTCTTCAGGGTGGTGAGGAGGTGAACGCGGGAGACATCCGCCCCAGCCGCATCGAGGCGCGGCCGGGTGGTCCGCTCCGCATCGTCTTCGCATCCGAGCATAAGCGCGCCACGAGGGTCGCGCTGGATGAAGGGGGGCTCGTTGGGAAATGCCTTGCCAGAACTGACAGCGGCGGCGAATGAGCAGGTCACTTGCGACTTACCCGTGCCGGGGTCGCCATCTGCCATTACAAGGGCGCCGGCAGGAAGGAGGTTAGGATCGAGCCACTCGATAGGCTTGGCTTCGACATCCGACGCCCGGACCACGTTGGGGGTGTCGAGTGTAGCGGGGGCCTCGTCTGCCCGTTCTGCTCGTAAGAAGATTTGATCTTCGATGAACTCATGGGCATCGCCTTCAGGCAGGCCGAATTTTCTAACAACGGTCTCGCGAAAATGGCGCCGCTTGCTTGCGGTGTTAGTGTTGAAGCAATCAACGTGGCGATGCCCATTTAGGGTGGCAGTCACTGATCTATTGCCGGTGAACTCGTCCAGCGGGCCGACGACAATCTGTAATCCTTCGTTCATCCCACCCTCCTGCGCCGCGATGGCAGCTTGACGGTGGGCTCGGGAGTCTGACAGTAGACCCGCTCGAAGTTAAACAGCACTTCGCCCAGCTCGACCGCTACGTCGCGAGGGGGCTTCCACCCTTGGGCGAGGTCTCGAATTGAATCGAGGCAGGCCGATTGCAGCTTGCGACGATCTGCCAAGTCTCGGATGACAGCGCAGTAGTATTTCCAGTGAGCACTGGTCACCACGTCTTCAGCCATCTCGATCAGCAGCAGGCAACTATGCTTTGGCCCGCTACAGTAGCCGCTCCGCTCTAATTCGGTCGCGATGGCGTAGGCGTCGAATCGCTCGCCAGCCTTGAACCGTCTGGCCATGATGCCGAACACAGTGCGGCAATCCTGGTCGACCAGCATGTCGGCCGTCACGAGGCCCACGACACGAGGCACGAGATCGAGTTGCTTCAAGCAGGACACCACGAGGTGAGTCTCGGCCACCTTGTCGTGAATGGGTCTAATGGGGGGAGTTGTCATTGCTGGCCCCCCATGTTCTCAATCATCGCGGCCAGAGTCTCGCGCTCGGCGGCCTCCACCGCCTGCGTCCGCTCTAGTGCCCAAGGGTCGATGTGCTGAGTGATCGAGTCCCGACATAGCTGTCGAAGCGTATCGGGATGGATGGCGTCGACCTCCACGCTCTCCCCCTCAAATCCCTTAGACCTCGAATCTGACTTTTTGGTCGGACGGGTGGGGAGACTGTACTCGTCAATTTGATCAGGCAGGATGGCCACCCGCTCAAAGGTGAGGTCAGCCGATGGGGCGAGTTTGCGAATCTCATGTTCGACCCAGCGGTCGATGTCGACCCCAGACGGATCGTGGTCGCCAAAGTAATACAGATAGGCTGGCTTACGCTGCGACTCGATCTCCATAGCCGCGGAGTGGACATAGGAAAGCGAAGGGTAACCGCGTGTTACCATTAGGGCGACATCCCACTCGCTGGTGACATCCACGAGCACACCGGCCAGACTTTCCTTCTCCAGCCAGATTTCGACATAGACCTCCTGGTCATCCCAGATGGCGTGACGGTAGAACCGCTGCGCCTCACTTAGCATCTGAGGGAGGCCCGAATAGGTGTCGGGCTTGCGCTGCCACCGGGTGTTGTCGGCAATCCAGCGGTAGGGAATCCGACCGTCACGACGGAGATCGGCAAGAAGACGGCAGACGGTGTTTTTGTATTCGGCCTCAGTCTTCGCGATGATCCCCCTGGTGACGAGCTGATAGAACACTTGCCGGACCGTCATGGGCCGTAGTTCATCGACCAGCTTGACCATCTCGTCTTTCAGCCGTTCAATGTCGGCCTTTGTCCTGCGGCCACGCTTTATGGGGCTAGCCCTATAAGATTCTGCCTTCGCCTTTTTGGCGGTATTCGTTATCATGTAAACAGTCCTTTGAGATTCGCCCCGTGTTTCCGTTCGCAGCGGCGCGGGGCCTTTTTGTTGGCCCACACGAGGCAGGGGGGTGGGGATTAGCGAGCGGCGCGGGCGTCAGTGGTCACCTCGATCCACTGGTGGCAGGTAGACTCCGCCGACATACGCCGGCCTTGCACGATAAGGCTGGGGAGCTTGATCCCCTGAATACCTTTGCCGCACCAGCGGACGATGGTGGTCGGGTGCGGCCTCGATCCAGTGATCCGCTCGAAGATGGTGGCGACGGGCTCCAGCCGGGCGCCGGGTTCGATTGCCAGAGGGGCAGTAGAGGTTGCAGACATTCTTGGGGCCTCAGTTTGAAGTAATGTTTTGCGACCTACGCCGCACTACTTCAAACTTACGCACCTAGAATCGCCTTGTGGGCGACCTGTTTGGGAAGCCACGGCCGTCACTTCCCAAGATTCTCAAGATTTGTCTTTCAGGCGATTATTCAAGGCACGTTTACCGATGCCGAGCGCCTTGGCGGCCTGTTTTTTCTGGAAGTCGACCCCGCTGTTTGGGAATTGTTCAGCGGCGCGGGACAAGGCTTCCTCCGCCTCAGTGCGCAGCCTGTCGGCCTCTTTGCGCCGCTTATCGACGGAGCCCTCGATGTTGTCGTCTCGCTTCCACCTGTCCAAGTAGGCTTCCTTAGCGACAACCTGAAGGTTTTGGAACACCATTCCGAGGCGTAGGCCCTGGGCAAAGGCTTGGCTGATTATTGGTGGAGCTTCGTCGTCAAGCAGATTGCCGTTGCGGTGCGCCAACTTCAGGAACTCTTGGCAATGGGTTAAAATGGCGTGCGCCTGTAGCCGCTGTGCGACCTTGTCGTCGCGGATCTCCGGCGCGCCCTCGACGATCCCCTGCTCTATCTGCAGCAACGTGGCGACGACCTCATTCATCCAATCTCGCAGCACCTCTGGCGGCACAACTGGAACTTCATTCCAAGTGCGGATTAAGTTGGTGGCCGGAACCTTCTCAAGAGCGACGATCGCTTCGGCGGCCGCCTCATTCTGGGGTAGATTGCCCATGATATGCACCTATTGTGGGGCCGGGTTGACCGACGACAGCCGTGGAATAGGTGCAACCACAACTGTCGTCGATCGCGTGGGGAGCTACCCCACACCCGACGTTGAAATGTTAGCCGATCTGCCGAGCCGCTGCGATTCCGGCCTTGTCGTTCGCCGCCGCGTAAATCTCACTAGTCCGCAAGTTGGAATGACCTAGCAGCACGGCCACGGTCTCGATCCCGAACTTGGCTCGAATCTCCGTTCCGGCCAGATGTCGAAGTCGGTTCGGCGCCCACGCGTCCACACCTGCCTTCTCGCAGGCGCGGACGATCGCGCGGCGGTACGAGTCGGTCCTATATCGTCGCTTCAGGCGGGGCGTTGTGGAGACCCGAGCGGGGCGAAAGCAGAACTCCTCCGGCATGCGCAGCAAATAGGGGGTGAGCACCTTTTGCGCCTCAGGGCCGATGTAGACCGATCTGCTCTTGCCATGATGCTCGCACTTGTTGCCGACAACGGTGTAGACCCATACCGCCTCACTTCGATTGATGTCGGCCGGACGGATCGTGCAAACTTCGCTGGGGCGCATTCCGGCCAGCAATTGCAGGCGGACCATATCCGCAACCGTCGTCGGCAGGTGGGGGAGAGTCTTTTCGACGACCTTCCGGTCAACGGCCTCCACCGGGGTCGATTCCTTCGCGCGGGTGCGGCCAGCTTTCAGGCCGGCCAATACCTTCAGGCCGAGCGCCACGGCGGGAGGATAGAACTCCTTGATTGAGCCCCACACAAAGCAACGTTTGATCCGGTCGCAATATTTGTTGCAGGTGCCGCGCGCGATGTCGCTGTCGACCATCGCGTTGCGCACGACCTCCAAGTCGCCAATCCCGAACTTGTCGGCCGGCAGATCGGAATGGTGAGCCGTGAGGAACTCCATCGCACGGTGAATGATGTGGACCTCGGATGTGACCTTGCCACCCTTCCGGTAATACTCCTTAGCATGGGCCTCGAACTTGGCGGCCAACTCCCCCACGGTGATCGTAGGGGGCGCCACGGGCTCGCCAGAGCGGCCAGCGGGCGAGGGCAGGGTGATCGGCCGTCCGGCTAGGAAGTCCGCCGCAATGCGGGCGTAGGCGACCCGGCTGTCGTCGGAACCGTAGTCGCCGAGATAGATGCTCTTGCGGGTACCGTCGACCGTCAGCTTGACGACGGCCTTACCGGACGGTTTGTGGAGACTGTACGCGGGGGGCTTGGGCGCGCGGGCCATGGGTGCAAACCTTCCTGGGGTACGGTTACCCCAAAAAACGTTGCTCGCAGGCCGCTCTGCCGACCATCGGCAGGTTACGTAACTAACGTACGCCTAAGAACTTACAACTAGTGGGCACGACAGAACTCGAATCTGTGACCTCTTGCATGTCAAGCAAGCGCTCTAACCAACTGAGCTACGCGCCCTCTTTGGTCGCTACTTCCGCAATCAAAGTCGCGACGAGATTCCAAGTATAGCGAATCACCAAGGGGTGGGAACAGGCCCACCAATCTACAGGACACGTGGCGCAACACGGGCGTTCGCCTGAATCGCTTGGGGGAGCGAACCCCGCGATGGGGGCGGCGGTCCTGTGAGTGTAGCTGGCGGTCCCAATGGGGCGCGGCTAAGTTTGACCTTTGGGGTGGGGATTTTACTATATTTTAGCGGTATTGCCGGCGTGCGGAGGGCGATCTATACTGAGGAGTTCAGTCTGGCGGCCGCGTCACCCGGTGCGAGCCGACCAGGGCCATTCCCCTGTAGCTCAGTTGGTAGAGCAGGCGGCTGTTAACCGCCTTGTCGCAGGTTCGAGTCCTGCCGGGGGAGCTTTTTCGCAGTCTGCGAGTCCCTACAGCAAACGCCCAGCACCGAGGTTTCGGTGGCTGGGCGTTTGGCGTTAGAGCGTCTTGAAAGCGACTCTGAGTCGTCGGCGAGACGATAGAGCCTGTGCGAGCGGTTATGTGTCTCGTTTCGCTTGTGATAGCCTTCTCGTCGACAAAGTCTTCTCAAGTGGCAACGTGGCTGAGACCCTCTGGGCGGCCAATGATCATCTGGGTTCGGTGCGGCAGCTCATCGCCTCCGACGCTCCTCACACGGTCAAGGAGCACCGAGAGTTCGACTCGTTCGGCAATCTGATCGCCAGCTACGACGAAACCGGAGCTTCGAGCACGTCGACTGCCGCGCTCGATTCGGTATTTGCGTTCGCGGGACGCGAGTGGGACGAGGAGGCGCAGCTCTATTACAACCGTGGCCGGTACTACGATCCCGCCGTGGGGAGGTTTCTGAGCGAGGACCCCGCGGTCAGCGATACGAACTTGTATCGCTACGCGGGGAACGATGGGGTGAACTACCGGGATCCGAGCGGACTGATGTCGGACGGGTTGTCGTTTGACCTGGACGGACTGGATGACTGGAATCTACCGAGCGTATTCGACTGGGGATCTCTGTTCGATCCTGATTATTGGTTTCCTGACTGGGGCCCGATGTTTCACGATGGCATGGCTTATCTCAGCAGCACCTGGGATTCAGTGTCACAATCGTTTCATGACTTCTTCTCTCCACGAAGCAATATTCAAGGGGAGGGTACCTCATATGGGTTGCATTCCGATGGCACAAATACACAAAACCTTCGGATTGAAGAGCTTGCAAGCGCTTATTTCCCACTCCGCTCGCAAGCGAACCTTCTTGAACAAGAGATCGTAAGTCTAGCGAAGAAACGGCAGGGCTGGGACAACGCCATCACAATGCAGGGACGAGTGTATCATTTTCTTACCGGCTTTAACGATAGGTTAGCGCAACGATCCGTTGACCATTGGAGAAACGGGTTAGCTCCGCTCGACGATGCAATTGACTCTCATCTACGCCACTTGAAGGAATTAAAGGCGGTAATGGCGCCGCTTGACTCCGAATTCCAATCAATGGGGGTTTCTGTGTATTGGTCCAACGGATTTCTTACATTCACTAATCTTGGCAGTTTATCTGAGGTTGCAACTGAACTGCACAGCCCTCGTCCCTATAGAAGCGTACATGGTTTTGGGCCGGACTATGTCGACATTGCCATTATCGAGGGCGCAATGACTTTCGGTACTAAAGCAGTTGCCAGAGAGATGCTGGAACTGGGCTTGTCTCGGGCCGGGAGAGAGCTTGTCGGAGAGGGAGCGCAGGGTGTTGCCTTAAGGGGTACGGCCTACGGTGTATCGAGCCAGCGGACTACGGTGAGATTCGGTGATGCAACAACGAGTCCCTGGCTTGTTGATACCCGCATAGGTGTTCGAAGCCATATCGAATCATTCCGTGACGGTGGATCATACCTAGTTCCAAAGTCGATCTACCAGAACTGGATACAAGGCCAATCGCGAATCGGTAGACCGGATGGACAATTCATCACGACGCGTGCTGCAATGGATCGACTTTTAAACGAAACCGCTGGAAATTTAGGAGCTGTGAAACGGCGACTTGGCATCCCCGATGAATACTGGAACGAACCGCTTTACCGTGTTGACATCGATTATCCTCTGCTCCACAATTCCAGGTTACCTGCGGGGTGGGAATCGGGTGCCAACGAGCTTTTCCGATGGGGTGGGTACACAAGCGGCGGTCTTCCAGAAGTGATTATCGAGCAAGTTCCTATGGGCGGGTTTCGAGTGATACCAACGGGGGTCAGACCATGAGAGAAGTCTTACGCAATCAGGACAAGATGTTTATCTTGCTTGAAGATGACGGCAACTACGTGCTGAGCACCATGACCGGCGGCCTCGGCATGTACGAAGTAAAGGTACAACTGACCTCCGAAGAGATAGAAAGGTATCACGACGAAGGAGAAGAGTACATAGCATTGCTCGCCTACGAAATTGGCAGAGAGCCAGGAAAATACAAGGACCGTATTGTCGCGCGGTAAAAAAACTCCGTCACACGATTTCGGCCTAGCCTTTCGTTCCGCTGATACCGACTTCCAGCCGCAGCTACGGATCAATTCTTCGATGCAACCGGTATTTGGTACGGACCGTGGCCGCGGAAATTTGGAATCCGGCCACAAGTGCGCAGCACCGAACCGATGCGGAAGCTGAAAGTCGCAGAACGTGCCGCGTCAGGCCGCGGCTCGATACGATTTCAGATGCCCGCCGAGCTCGGTGCGGCAGATGCGGTTGGTGTTCGCCAGATCGACGACCGGCGCATCACCGTTCTCCCCTGGCATACTGTCCCAGGCGGCAGTGCCAACAGCAATGGAGACGCTCCCAATTTTCCGTAATGCGTTCTTACTCGCAAAGACCGAAAGGCACTCGAACTCCCCAACCCCTTCAACCACTTACGCCAATCGAAAAAGAGAGTATTGTTACGAACAGTGTTCCTTTCGGGGAGCTTTTGGTTTTTCTGCGGGTTTCGCCCGCACCGCGCGGTAAGAAAGCTCTGTCGCGCGATTTCTTTCCAACCTTTCGTTTGCGGAAGTTGAGAATCGCAAAGCTCTTCAGGCGGCGGCTTGATACGGCTTCAAGTGCCCGCCGAGTTCGGTGTGGTAGATGACGTTGGTCTTTGCCAAGTCAACGATTGGCAGATCACCTTTATCCCGCACCGGCGGCAGATGATCTCGGTCGGATCATCCCGATAGGAATGGCGGATATTAGCCGGCGGCCCTAGCGAAGCGACACCGCCGGTTGGCGGCGCGAATAACCTCATGCACCCCGAGAGGGGTGCCAGCAGGGTTTACGCTTTCAATAACGGACTCGCCAGCGCCTCGGCGAGCAGGCCCGCTTGCGTTACGCCAAAGCGACGAACGTGTGAAATGTTTTCGCATGCATAAGAAAAGAGTTGCTGCTTCTCAGGGTCGGTGGCTGCGAAGAACGCACTTTCGAGTCTCGCGACGGTAGAGTCGCTAATCAGCAGAAGAATGAACTCCACGGCCGACTGGTGATCTCTGATCGGCGTACCCCAACATTCGCCCCAGTCCGTCGGCCAACCGGTCTTCAGCAGTGAGACTTGGTTATCCACCACTTGATCGGCTAGCCACGCGAGTGCGGCGTCTGGGTTTGACTTGATCACCTCCTCGAAGACCGTCGGAACACAAATTCCCGCTTGATTTGCGAGCATTGTCACCTCACCGACATGACGCGTCGATTGGGATGAGTTCTCCATCGCGTAGCGCAGCCAATTCTCCAGCCATTGGCGCACGGCATTCGATTCAGCGACGGGCCACGACTTCCAACTGGTCCTCAACAGCAGCGAAACTAAATGCGAACCCTCCCAGGGGGTATCAGCAATCCACCAGTTTCCTCTCGTAAGGTCGAGTGCGACTCGCGGCAGAAAATAACGAACCGCGTGGCGAAGGTCCTTTGCATCGTCTGTACACACCGAATGCGTGCCGAAATCCAGATATTCGGCCTGGGTGAGATTCCAACAAGGCTTGCTTAGGGTCGCGCTCGAATCTCCGATCGAAAGGCCGTCAACCCAGCCGGGATCGCCCCGGGTGTTGCCAAAGACTCGCGCAAGTTCTCGAAGCGCGTCGTCAAGAGCCGCATCGCCGGTGTTGGGTTGGAATTGGTTGCCGTACATGGTACATGGCGGATGTCGGGGCGGACGAGGAGACTTAGAGGAGGGACAGGGCGGCTCTCTTCGATGTTCGCCCGATTTTCGCTAGCCCTCCCATCTGGCACCCCTCCGGGGTGCATGACTTTATTCGTACCGCCAACCGGTGGTATCGCTTCGCTCAACCACCGGCTAATCTCTGCCATCCCTCCGGGATGAAATGCGCGGCCGATTTCGACCATCCCTTCGGGATCAATTACCGCGTCTTATGATCGGAATTCATTATGCCCCCTGCGCAAATACGAACTCCCCCCTCTCAAAATCAACCCGCACCACCGAGTCCTCCGGAAAACCTCCCTTGAGCAGCGCCGTTGCCAGCGGATTCTGAAGTTGCTGCTGGATGACTCGCTTGAGGGGGCGTGCCCCATAGACTGGGTCGTAGCCGCGGCTGGCAATTTCCTGCCGGGCGGCCTCGGTGACGTCGAGGCGGAGATTCTGCTTGGCGAGCAGTCGTTCGAGCGCTGTGATCTGCAGGTCGACGATTCGCCGTATCTGATCCCGCGCCAAGGGCTCGAAGACGATGATCTCGTCGATGCGATTGAGGAATTCGGGAAGAAACCGCGCGGCGAGGGCATCGGTTACCGCGCGCTGCATTTCCTCCACCGTTCCTCCTTCGGCCGCTAGTTCCTGGATCATCTGGCTCCCGACATTCGATGTCATCACGATGATCGTGTTGGTGAAATCGACCGTGTGGCCGTGGTTGTCGGTCAGGCGGCCGTCGTCGAGCACCTGGAGCAAAATATTGAACACGTCGCGATGGGCCTTTTCGATCTCGTCGAGCAGGATCACGGCGTAGGGCCGCCGCCGAATCGCCTCGGTGAGCTTTCCTCCCTCCTCGTAGCCAATGTAGCCAGGAGGGGCGCCAATCAAGCGGCTCACGGTGTGCTTCTCCATGAACTCGCTCATGTCGAGCCGCACCATGGCATGCTCGTCGTCGAACATCACCTGGGCGAGCGCCTTGCACAGCTCGGTTTTCCCCACCCCGGTCGGACCGCAAAACAAGAACGAGCCGATCGGCCGGTTGGGATCTTGCAAGCCGCTCCGGCTCCGCCGCACGGCGTTGGCCACCGCCTCGACCGCCGCGTTCTGGCCGATCACCCGTTGGTGCAGCCGCTCCTCGAGCACGAGCAGTTTCGCCCGCTCGGTTTCCATCATGCGCGAAACGGGGATTCCGGTCCACGCGCTGACGATGTCGGCAATCTCCTCGGGACCAACCTCCTGCCGCAGCAGTCGCCGCTTCGGCTCGGTCTGCCCCGCTTCGACTTCCTCGCCACGGGCTTCCATCTCGGCGAGCCGCTTTTCGAGTTGACTACGGGCGACGTCGAGTTCGTAGAGCTTCTGATAGTCGGCCTCATCAACCATATGCCCAGTCGCCTGCTTTTCCTTGATGGCGGCCGCTTGCTGGGTGGTGGCGAGTTTGGCCTCTTCGAGTTGCCGTCGCACGTCGGCCACATCCCCCACGCCGAGCTTTTCGGCCTCCCACTGCTCGCGGAGGTTGGCCAACTGGCGGCGGAGTTGCTCCATCTCGGTGTTGATCTCGCGCAGTCGGTCCTGGGCGTGCTCCTCGGTTTCGTCGGCCAATTGTCGGGCAGCCAGTTCGAGCTGCGTAATCCGCCGTTGCACCTCGTCGATCTCCTGCGGCACACTTTGCAATTCCATCGCCAGGCGGCTCATCGCCTCGTCGACCAGATCGATCGCCTTATCGGGTAGGTGCCGATCGGCGATGTACCGGTCGGAGAGTTCCGCCGCCGCCACGAGCGCCGAATCCTTGACCTTCACCCCCTTGTGATGCCCCTCGTAGCGCGGTTTGAGCCCGCGGAGGATGGCGATCGTGTCCTCGACGCTTGGCTCGCCAATGAACACCGGCTGGAATCGTCGCTCGAGCGCCGCATCCTTCTCGATGTACTTGCGATACTCGTCCAAAGTCGTCGCCCCAATGCACCGCAGCTCCCCTCGCGCGAGCGCCGGCTTGAGGAGGTTGGCCGCGTCCCCCGATCCCTCGGCAGCGCCAGCGCCGACCACTGTGTGAAGCTCATCAATAAACAGAATCACGCTCCCCGCCGCCTCTTCCACCTCGCGCAGCACCGCCTTCAGCCGCTCCTCGAATTCCCCCCGGTACTTGGCCCCCGCCACCAGCGCCCCCATGTCGAGCGCCACCACCCGGCGGTTCTTGAGACTCTCCGGCACGTCCCCCTCGACAATCCGCAGGGCGAGCCCTTCGGCGATCGCCGTCTTTCCCACCCCAGGGTCGCCGATCAACACCGGGTTGTTCTTGCGACGTCGCGACAGCACCTGGATCACCCGGCGAATCTCGGTATCGCGGCCGATCACCGGATCGAGCTTGCCACTCCGCGCTCGTTGCACCAGATCGATGCCATATTTCTCCAGCGCCTGAAACTTCCCTTCCGGCTCGGGATCGGTCACCCGGGCAGAGCCCCGCACCTGTTTGAGGGCGGCGAGCAGGTCGGGCTCGGTGATGGCGTTCAGACGAAGTGTCTCCTGCGCTTTCGACTTGGTCTTCGCCAGCGCCAGCAGCAGGTGCTCGGTCGAGACAAACTCGTCGCGCATCCCCTCCGATTCGGCCTGGGCGGCGTCGAGCACCCGGGCGAGTTCGCCCCCCACTCCGGGCGCGGCCCCCCCACTGGATCGTGGAAGGTGCCTGAGTTCGGCCTCGACCATGGTCTCAAGCTGCCCAAGGGGAGCCCCCATCTTTTCGAGCACCGGGCGAACGACCCCTTCGGTCTCTGCCAGCAGACCCGCGAGGAGGTGGATCGGCTCGATTTGGGGATTCCCCGCATCGGCGGCCAATTCCTGGGCACGTTGCAAGGCTTCCTGAGCTTTGTGTGTCAGCTTATCGAGGCGAAAGGCCATGGTCCGCTCATTTGGGGCAAAAGGGGGGAGGACAACAGCGTGGCCGGACACACCCGGCATTTTGGTTAATTCTACGGGGCGTGGTGCGACACTCAATCGGTGGTCTTGGTGGGAGAGGTCGGAGGGCGAGAGTCCAGCGGTCAGGGGAGGGCGACTGGCCTTGAAAGCCACCCTTCGCGGCCTATAATCTGACGAGTGGGAGCGTTGCATTGCGGCTCGCCCCCGCACGTGCGGCTGTAGCTCAGTTGGTAGAGCACAACGTTGCCAACGTTGTTGTCGTGGGTTCGAATCCCATCAGCCGCTTTTCAGCCTCTGGGGCATTTGCCTCGTGGCTCTGGGGCACTTGCCTCCTGGACTCATCCCCCCAGGACGAAATCCAACTTGCCAATGCCGGCCCGTACTTCCTGGTACCCGGGAGAACGGGCCGATTTAGTTGGATCGGTGCCTCAAGTCGAGTAATCCCCGCCGTTTATAGAGCGAAAGGTGCAAAGCCATGTCTGCCAGGCCGACCGACGAATCGACCGACCTTGAAGAAGGGACTGAATATCAGGACGACAACGACCAGGAAGACGCCCCCGCCGCGCGGCTCGACCTGATTGTCGACGTCCAAAGCCCCAGCGCCTGCCAGCGCCATGTCACCGTCACCGTCTCGCGGGCCGACATCGACCGCTACTTCGACGACGCCTTCTCGAACCTCGTCCCCAAGGCGAACGTGCCCGGGTTCCGCCTCGGTCGTGCTCCACGCAAGCTGGTGGAAAACCGCTTCCGCGACGACGTGACCGACCAGGTCAAGGGTTCGCTGCTGATGGACAGTCTCGAGCAGCTTGGCGAAGACAAAATGTTCACGGCCATCAGCGAGCCGGAATTCGACCTCGAGGCGATCGAAGTCCCCGACACCGGCCCGATGACGTTCGAGTTCGACATCGAGGTCCGCCCCGAGTTCGACATGCCGGAGTGGCGCGGCCTCAAGATCCGCCGCCCGGTACACGAATTCACCGACGAGGAGGTCGACCGCCAGCTCACGCAGCGTCTCACCCGGTTTGCCCAGCTTGTCCCCAGCAAGAATCCGGCCAAGGAGGGAGACTACATCACGGTCAATCTCACGTCGAAATACGATGGCCAAGAGGTCGAGCAGGACGAAGAGCGTCAGATCCGCATCCGCCCAACCCTCAGTTTCGAGGATGGCGAAATCGCCGAGTTCGACAAGCTGATGGTGGGGGTGAGTACAGGCGATCATCGCACGGCCACCGTCACCCTGTCGGACGACGCCGAAAACCAGGAACTTGCCGGCAAGACGGTCGAGGTCGAATTCGAAGTCCTCGAAGTTAAAACGCTTAAGCTCCCCGACCTCGACGAAGACTTCCTGCTCGAAATCGGCAACTTCGATTCAGAATCGGCCCTTCGCGACGCGGTCCGTAAGGACCTCGAGCGGCAGCTCGAGTACAAGCAGCAGCAACTCGTCCGCCAGCAAATCACCGCGCTCCTCATCGAGTCGGCCAAGTGGGACCTGCCCCCCGGGCTCCTCAAGCGCCAGAGCTCCCGCGAGCTCGAACGGGCTGTGATGGAACTCCGCCGCAGCGGCTTTAGCGAGATGGAAATCCGTGCCCGCGAGAACGAACTCCGCCGCTCCAGCGCCAACTCGACCGCCCGAGCCCTCAAGGAACACTTCATCCTCGAGCGCATCGCCGAGGAGGAATCGATCGACGCCGAGGAGGGAGATTACGAAGCCGAAATTCTGCTGATGTCGATGCAAAGTGGCGAGTCCCCGCGTCGCGTGCGGGCCCACATCGAGAAGCGCGGCCTGATGGACGTGCTGCGAAACCAAATCGTCGAGCGCAAGGTCCTGGCCACCGTGCAGTCGGAGGCGAGGTTCGTCGACGAACGCTATGAGCCCGGCCAGACCAACACCGAGGCCATCTCGCTGGCGATCGGTGGGCGTGGCGCCGACGCCATTCCCGAGGTGACGGAAGAGAAACCCGCCACCGAAGAGGCCCCTGCCGAATCGTAATCGCGCTGCCCCAAGGGGCGGGGAGGGGGGAGACCCACCAGACAATTAGCCGCAAAGGACTGACGATGAATAATCCCTACGACAAGCTCGGCCCCGAAATGGTCGGCATGCTCCCCACCATGGCCCAGGCCGCCTACCGCGACTACCAGCGGCAGCGGCAAATGACGCTGGGAGACCTGCTGCTCGAAAACCGCGTGATCTTCCTCCAAGGGGAAATCTGGGACGGCAACGCCAACGAGTTGGTGATGAAGCTCCTCTACCTGCAGAGCGAAAATCGCCGCAAGGATATCCACTTCTACATCAACTCCCCCGGCGGCAGTGTCACCTCGACCCTGGCCATCTACGACACCATGCAGATGATCACCTGCCCGGTCGCCACCTACTGCGTCGGCATGGCGGCCAGCGGCGGGGCAGTCCTGTTGGCGGGCGGCGAAAAGGGGAAACGCTACGCCCTGAAGCACGCCAAGGTGATGATCCATCAGCCTCATGGCGGTGTCGGCGGCCAGATTTCCGACATCGAAATCCAGGCCAAGGAAATCCTCAAGATGCGCGACCAGCTCGACCAGATCCTGGCCGACCACTGTGGCCGCACCCGCGAGGAGGTCGCGAAGGCACGCGACCGCGACTACCACATGTCGGCCGAGGACGCGGTCGCGTTTGGCGTGGTCGACGAAGTGATGGTCCGGCCTCCCACCCCCGAGGGAGAGGACGACGACGAATAAGCCGTCGCGCTGGGTTCCTCTCGCTGGGTTCCTCTTGCTGGCCTCCACACGCCATCCCCCACCCTTCAACATAACGGACTGCCAAGCCATGCCACTCATCCCCTACGTCATCGAAAAAAGCGGCCGCGAAGAGCGGGCGATGGACATCTACAGCCGCCTGCTGAAGGATCGCATCATCATCCTCGGCTCGGCCATCAACGACGAAGTCGCCAACAACATCGTCGCCCAACTCCTCTTCCTCCAGTCGGATAATCCCAAGGAAGACGTCCACCTCTACATCAACTCCCCTGGCGGCAGCGTGACCGCGGGCCTGGCGATCTACGACACGATGCAGTTCATTAGCTGCGACGTCGCCACCTATTGCCTCGGCCAATGCGCCTCGATGGGGGCGGTCCTGCTGGCCGCCGGCACCGACGGCAAGCGCCATGCCCTCCCTAACAGTCGCATCATGATCCATCAGCCTCTGGCCGGCATGGAAGGGACGGCCGAGGATATCATGATCCACGCCGCCGAGTACGTGAAAACCAAGGAGCGCCTCAATCGCATCCTCTCCCACCACACCGGCCAACCGCTGGAGCGCGTCGACAATGACACCGACCGCGACAAGTTCATGACCGCCGAAGAGGCGCTCGAGTATCACCTGATCGACAAGGTGATCGAGAGTATGGAGTAAGGGCGGCAGTCATCGTGCCGCTCTGTGGCTGACAGCCCAACAAGCTCACCCTCGGCGGTGACAAAGGAGCAGTCACGATCAAACGCGACGAGGACTTGAGTCGACCCGGCTGGAGTGGCGAAACGCTAACCGCGAGTTCTAGCGACGCCAGCCAATTTCTTGCGTTACTCTAGCGCGCCTGCGGCGTTCTCCACGCCCGTTCTTGATGGCGAGCACGCTTTTCGTCGCGGTGGGATGTCTATTTTCTTGACCGGGGTGGAGTGCAATCGGTAGGATACGGGAGTTGAGTGGCTGGGTTTGGGCGCTGGTATCCTGTAACCACGCAAAGACGCTCTGGCGGCCGTAAAATCAAATCGAATTCACCCATCAGGAACTCGCCCATGTCCCGACGCACACGCGCCCCGTTCCGCCGCACTCTTCGCTTCCTACTCCTCTTCGTGGCAATCCTCGCTCTCGCACCACGTGCCGTGGCCCAACCCGCGGACGCCTGGCCCCAGTTTCGCGGGCGCACGGGGATGGGGACCTCGCCAGCCAAGTCCCTCCCCCTCGAGTGGGACGCCACCACCAACATCGCCTGGAAGACCAAACTCCCCGGATCGGGGGCGTCGAGCCCCATCACTTACGGCGACCACATCTATCTCACCTGTTACACCGGTTATAATGTGCCGGACGAGCCGCAGGGGAGCCTCGACGAGCTCAATCGCCACCTCCTCGCCTTCGATCGAAAAACCGGCAAGCCTCTGTGGGATGTCCCCATCGACGTGGCTCTCCCCGAGGAGGAAGGCATTCGCGAGCACGGGTACGCGGCCAACACGCCCACGGCCGATGTCGACGGGGTCTACGTCTTCTTCGGCAAGTCGGGGGTGCACGCCTACGACCACCAGGGCAAGTTCCGCTGGCGGGCCGACGTCGGCAGCGGCACCCATGGCTGGGGGACCGCCGCCTCGCCGATACTCTACAAGGATCTGGTGATCGTCAACGCGAGTGTCGAGAGCGAGTCGCTCATCGCATCCAACCGACAGACCGGTGCCGAAGTGTGGCGCGCCGACGAGATCCGCGAGTCGTGGAATACCCCGATCCTGGTCACGGCCGACTCGGGTCGCCTCGAACTCGTCGTTGCGAGGATGGGAGACGTACTCGCGTTCGATCCCGACAGTGGCAAACAGTTGTGGAGTTGCCGGACCGACATCACGTGGTACATGGTCCCCACGGGCGTCGCCGCCCGCGGGGTCGTCTACATTTTGGGGGGACGCTCGGGGACGGCGGCACTCGCCGTGCGCGCGGGGGGCAGTGGTGACGTCACTAAAACCCATCGACTCTGGACCAGCCGATCGGGCTCCAACGTCCCCTCCCCCATCCTGCACGATGGCCACCTCTACTGGATCGAGCAGAATGGCTCCATCGCCTACTGCGCCAACGCCGCGACAGGCGAACTGGCCTACGAAGAGCGTGTCCCCCGCTTCGGACAGATTTACGCCTCACCCGTCATGGCCAATGGCCGCATCTACTATTTCTCCCGTAGCGGCAGGTGCCTGGTGCTGGCCGCCAAACCGAACTTCGAACGGCTGGCCAACAACGAACTCGAGGACGGCAGTCTGTTCGATGCCAGCCCCGCCATCGATGGCGACCGGCTGCTGGTGCGATCGGGGAAGTTTTTGTATTGCATTGGGGAGTAAGGAGTCGAAGAGCGGTCAAACAACGCGACCCGGTGATAGTCACTCCTCTGCATACGGACATTTAACTGGTGTTGGGTAGCACAGCACTCGTTAGCGGATTACAATTCTGAAATTGGCCGTCCATTTCGCTTGTGGAGTCAAAGGCGGCTGCCCCCCCGGTTTGGCGCGACTTTCATGTGTAGGTGCGATATGGGCGTTTACTCTGCCATCCCGCTCTTCGTCGCAATGTTCGTGATCTCTGTAGCATTGGAAGCGGGATTTGCAAAGCTGGTAATGGGATCGAATGTGCCCTTACTCGGAAGGTCCCCAAGACGCTGGATTGCCATGAACGTGTTGATTGCTGTTACTCTGTTTTTGGTTATGATGCCATTCACGCTAGGCCTGTTATATGCATTCGTCCAAATACCTCCCCAAGTCGGCATTGGAGTCGTCTTAGAGGCATGCGCACCGTTTTCCTTTATCGTGTGCTTTCCAACGTATCTTTACTTTGCCGTGACACTTCAAATCTTCCGCACCGCGTTCGGGCATGCGCGAGGTGGCTCTGAAGATCAGGTCGCATCCACCTCAAGGGGAGCTTTGTCGGATTGCTGAACTACCGCTGACACTTAGGTTAACCATAATGCAAATGGTTACTGGGCAATTGAAGAGTGACGCACCCTACCGGACTCGGCTTATTCGAAATCGCACTTGACCTTTAGTGACTGTGGATACAACTGTGATAACAGACGAAGACATCTTTCTGGAGTTTGATAGAATTGCTCACACCCTTGAGTCACTCGCCCCCAAACGTTGCGCCAAGATCAGCTATCATTTGCTAGCAGATGCCATATACTGGTCGGATGAATTTCCCGCGGGCGAACTAAGTGACTTTGGTGAAAACTGCATGAGGCTCGTATTGAGGTATCGAACAAGCCTCATACTTGGAACGCCAGAGCCCCAGTGGGAAATCTATTGGAAAGAAGCACAAAAGCGCTTTCCTCATTGGATCGGGTTCAGCGAGGACCGAATCAGTGAATCCAATAGCCTAAAAGTACTGATTGCTGACTTTCGTTCGAATGCTTTCTAGTGATTTCATGGAGGGCCCGTGCGGCCCAACACGAGCCAACTGCCACGGCAACCGCCCGACGGCAGGGTATAGAGTGTTCGAGTTGTTCGACGGGGGTGACTGAATGCAACTACCTTTTTCAACCATTGGAGTAAGTCCAACGCGCTAACGCGGGATGAACTTGCCGTCCTGCGTGTGCTGCTGCCGAATGGAAACCCTTACTCAGACCTCTTGTATGCTCAGGCGCCGCATGCACCCTGCATCGACGTCTTGGGCACTAAAGATATTGACTTCATAAATGGGTCTGAGGAATGGGTGGGCATTTCGCCACTGTATGAGGAAGGGTTCGTCGCCTTTCGATGTCAAAATGGCCGAATCTCCGATACGTGTTTTCTGCTTTCTCTCGGAGGCCACGTGCAGGACGTTGGCGACCTTAAGATCCACGCTCGAGACTCTCTATTGTGGGAAGCGTGAACTGGTGTACCTCTGGGCGCGCTGTACTAGTGACGTAGGGTGCGTGAAAGCGATGCGCCCGATGCGAGTTCCTTGATCCCTGTCCGAATGGTGCGATCGGATACCGCGATGAACCACGAACTTTGGTAGGTTACTTGCGGACAGCTTCTTAGTTGGCTCAATTTGAGACGACTGTCTCTAAAGAGAGTCCAATCCCGCTATTGGAAACAAGACTCATGGCTACCAAAATCCGCGTTTTCGACGACCATCTCTGGATCGGCAAGGCCTTCCTCACCGGTAAGGACCAGATCGAACTCAACGGCCACCGCGTCTTCGAGGGGAAGATCACTCCCGAGGCGCCGGCCGTGTTCGCCACACCCGACCGCGAGTACCGCATCGCCCTTCGCCCCTTGAGCAAAATGATGGGGACCACCCTGGTCGACCTCGAGGCCTACGAAAACGGCGAGCAGGTCCTCGCCCAAACCTTCGACCAGTTCGGCAAACCTGTCACCGACATCGCCAAGGCCAAACAGGGGTCGATGACGCAGCTCTGCTCCATGATCGGGGCCATTGCCTGCGCCATGCTCCTTGTAAACCTCAGCCGCACGTGGGATGCCTTTCCGGGCGGGATGATCGGGGGCGCGATCGCGGGTGGGATCGGCGGGTTCTGCGGGGCGCTGCTGGGGGCGGCGATTGCGTGGCCGTTCAAGCGCCGCGGGTGACGTGAATCCAGGTGTTCCAGGTCGAGGCCTGACTCGACTCTTCGCATTGGAGCGAACGCCCGGTGTAGGTAAAGTTTGCCGCCAAGGCAAACAGTCGTGCATGTAACCACTCTCCGGTGGAGAGCCCTGAAAACCAGAAATCGGGCGACCGATTTCTTCCCCTCCGATCAGGCAGCGCACCAAATGCGGTGTATGCTTCGGCAGGGAGGATGTCTCGGGTATTTGACGCCCCTTTGCCTGACCGTTTTTCGATGTGTGCCCCACGGAAGGGAGCTAGTGCGAGCGTGCGTTCTCCTGTCAAAAACCTGGGACGGCGACTAGCTCTCGTGGCCACCAGTCTGATGCTGGCCAGTGGATGCCACCTTTCGGAGCCAGCATGGCATTCGGCCGAAATGGCGGCCGCCCGCGTGGAACTCACCTCGATCCACGTCCCTGCCAGTAACATCACTCTCGCCCAGCAGCACTACAACCAGGCTGCCGCACTCGAGCAGGCGGGTCGTGCCGAATGTGTCGACCACTACTACCACGCCGCCACGCTCGCCTGGCCCGAAGTCGAAGGGATGCGCCCAGCGGCCAAACCATCGCCAGCATGGCAACTCTATCATTCCGCCATCACGCGGCTGCTCTCGACAGCCCAGCAGCATGGCCGATGGCGGCCGGGTGTGGGACTGCTGCTCGCGGGGTCCGACGGCCTGGTTCCGCTCGCCACCAGCTTCCAGGGCTTCGCCTGGCAACCGCACGACTTCCAACAGTTGGTGCCGGTCGGTAGCGACGACGTCCCCGGTTTGAATCACCAGTTTCGCGCGGCGGGCCTGGGTGTTCCGCTGGTCGTCGTCCGCCGCTCGCCCCCCGCCCTGCCGTTCATGCAACCAACACAATCGTTTGCCGCCACCGCGGTAGTGCGTCCCGAGGCGACCTGCGACCAACCCCTCGCGCGCGGCACCCATCAGCCGGCACGATTTGTCCTCGAGCTGGTCAATCCGGTGACGACCGACACGCTCACAACCTGGGCCGGCACGACACCCTTGGCGCGCGATCTCTCGGCCCCTTTCGCCTATCCCCCGCGCGACAATGATCGCGATTGGCTTCGCAACTTCTTAGTCCCCGGCGGCTCGACGAATGACGAGGGACTGTTCATGATCGAACCCTACCAACCCGGAAAAATCCCGTTGGTATTGGTCCACGGCCTCCTCTCCGATCCCCTGACCTGGACCAACATGGTCAACGAACTGCGGACCAATCGCGAACTGGCTGAACGTTATCAGATCTGGGGCTTTCGCTATTCCACGGGTACGCAATTCTTCCAAAGTGCCGCCCTCCTCCGGCGGCAGTTGCGGGAAATCAGAGCCATTTACGACCCCCACCGCTCCGATCCCGCGCTCTCGCAGATGGTATTGGTCGGGCACAGCATGGGGGGATTGCTGGCAAAACTCCAAGTCACCTCCAGCGGCGAACTGCTATGGCACACCTTGGCCAACCGACCCCCAAGCCAAATCGTCGCCAGCCCCGACGTTCGCCACCGACTCACCGAGCAGATGATCTTCACCCCCAATCCCGATATCACTCGGGTCATCTTCATCGGTACCCCCCACCAGGGCTCCGACGATGCCAGCCGCTGCATCGGCCGCCTGGGGGCCGCGCTCGTCGAGACACCCCCTGAAATCGAGCGGCAACATGCCCAGTTGATCCGCGACAACCCGGGCGTCTTCCATCCCAAGTTCGAGCGGCAGATCCCCCGCAGCATCGACCTCTTGGAGCCCAACCACCCGTTCCTGATAGCGACGCAGCGGCTCCCCTTCGGGCCGGGTGTCCACTTGCACTCGATCTGCGGAGTTGTCGACGACCCGTTCAGCCTCGAACCGACCGACGGAGTCGTTCCCCTCGGCAGCGCACGCCTGATAGGTGTTCGCAGCGAGCACCTGGTCCCTGCACGCCACACCGAGTTGACCAGCGCCCCAACCGCCATCACCGAAGTCGCTCGCATCCTCGCGCTCCACGGTGCAGGTATTCTCTGCCAATAGCAGTCGAGCACCGAGGCATCACCGGCGCGCTGCTTCTCATTGGGGGCGCGATCGCGGGTGGAATCGGCAGGGCTTTGCAGGGCGCCATTTGGAGTCGGGGGTGGCGTGGCTGCGGCGGCACCGCGGCTAGTAGCAAAAGGCTCTTGCCGGCCTTGTCAAACCAGCCGGAATTTGTAGAATCATCTTCTTGAGACTTATTCTCAACACGAAAATCCTGCCTCACCAGAAATGCGGCCACTCGCATTTTCCTTGTGAATCCCCACCATTTCCTCTCCCCTCACGTGCTCAGACTCATGTCGCCGCCACGCCCTCGCCCCAGGCTCTCGTTGCAGAGCACCCGGGTTTGCGCGCTGCGAAGGAAGCACCGCGCCGGATTTACTTTAGTGGAGCTGTTGGTTGTGATCGCCATCATTGGAGTTCTCATCGGGCTCCTCCTCCCTGCCCTTCAAGCGGCACGCGAAGCGGCACGCTACACCAGTTGCACCAACAACCTTCGACAGTTTGGGCTACTCACCGAGATGTACCGCGATGTCAACAAACGCTACTTCCCCAACGGCGACCTGACGGGCAATTTCTCTTACCGCATGGCCCCTGGGCTGAAGACCATCGGGGACCGCTCGGCCATTCCCGAGACGTTCGGTCTGCAAGCGGTATTCGAGGACGATCGATTTATCGAGCGGCGGTCGGGCATTTGGATTTGCCCGTCGCAAACCGAGGAGATGAAACTCCACGAAAACACCTACGCGTTCAGCATCGCGTCGAGCTTGAAAAAGCGAAATCCTCCTAATCCGGGGATCGCTGTATGGGTTTGGGACAATTACAGCTTCCAGCCCGCGTTGAGCGGCTTCCGCGGTCCGTTTTCGAAATACACCATCCCAGTAGCGGATCGTGTCTTTCCCCACGGTTCGTTGCGAAGCGAGGGCTACAACGTGCTCTATCAGGATGGTCACGTCGAATACAAGTCGCTTTGATTTGGCCAGGACAACGAGAATTCTTCGGCAATCGAGTCAACACCCCTTTGGAATCGGCATCATGTTCCCGCATCACGGTTTTATCAAATCCTTACTCACCTCCGCGCTGGTCATGGTGGCCACCACGGCCACTGCTCAAATCGACAGTCTCGTTGTGCTTGTCGATTCGGCCACGGCAACCGGCTCGAAGCCTCTCGCCGCCTTCGGCTACAACCCGGTCGACAACTCCATGTTCGTCAGTGCGTTCGGTGCGGGTGCCGAATTGCGCAAAATCTCCGACATCGATGGAACCCCCACTTACGAGACCTATGTCACCGAAACCGAGCTGCAGCTCTACTACCGCGATGGCGACCCCAACCGTGGTGTGCTGACCCCCTTTCAAAGTGCGATTCAACTCAACCCGCAGCCCATCACGATCGGCGAGACGACCCTGCCTGCCTACAGCTTTGCCGTGATCAACGACAACGGAACCACACGCTTGCCCGGCACTACCACCATCGATCCCACGGCGACCAAGCGATTCTATCAGTACAACCTTCAGCCGGTCGATTTCGAGGCGGGCGAGGATGGTCGCGACGTCTTCACGACCTTGACCACGCTCTCCGACATGCAGGCGGCCCTTGGAGTCACCGGCACGACCAGCAACCAGGGTCGGCAGGGGGCCTGGTCGGGTGACGGCCAGATTCTCTACTTTGCCGATTCGAGCACGATTTTTGGCGGCATCTGGAAACTCGATCCGATCACGGGCGATATCGAACAACTCCTTGATGGCAATGGCGATACGAATATCGAACCCGCCGTGCGGACGAGCGGTGGAGTGGATACGATCTACATTTCGGGAGCCTCTGGCGTAAACGCGGGGGGCATCGACTCGTTTACCTACGATGGCACAACGGTCGGCGAGCGGACGATCGCCGTTTCGGAAGCCGCGTTGCAGGACTTTCTCGAACTCAGCGGCACCGCCGTGGCCGACGTCCGCTCGATGACCACCGACCCGGCGGGCAATATCTACTTCAACCAAAACGACGGCACCCCCGAGCGGCGCGGCATCTATCGACTCGACACCGAAGGGCGGCTGTCGAAAGTCGTCAGCCATGCCGAACGCGATATCGCGTTTACCAATGACGGCCTGGGGGGAACTAACCCCAATTCCAACACCCTCCGCATGCAAACGCGGACCGTCGACCACTCGACGGCGGGCAATATCACTCAGATCATGTACGCCGAGCCCTCTTCCCTCAACCTCGTCGCCGGGCTCTACGCCTTCGAGCCGGGGGATTTCGATCGCGACGGCGAGCTGCTTGCCAACGATCTGGCACTGTTCGGCGCGGCACTCACGGTTCGTGGCCAGGCGATTACCGATGTGAGCCAGTACAAGTTCGACCTGAACGGCAACTCGGTCGTCGACTGGAAGGACGTCAAAATCTTGCAGCAGTTCGCCGGCTTGGCCAACGGCGACGTCAACTTCGATGGCCTGCTCGACTTTACCGACCTCGATACTCTCGAC
This sequence comes from uncultured Planctomycetaceae bacterium, assembly GCA_964650265.1. GTDB lineage: Bacteria > Planctomycetota > Planctomycetia > Pirellulales > Lacipirellulaceae > CAZYQQ01. The sequence continues at coordinate 23,995 of CAZYQQ010000033.1, read as the reverse complement.
GCCAACTACCACACCACCGGCGCCTCGGGACTGGCAACCTGGATCGACGGGGATATCACCAGCTTTGTCGCCAACTATCCGGTCACGGCGTTCGATGCCAACACGGTCAATTTTGCCGACCTCTCGCTCCTCGCCGATACGTGGCTTAACGTACTCCAGCAAGGTATCGAGGAACTCGACCTCACCAGCCGCTACGCCGGCCAGTTCCTGACCGATGCGTTGGTGGCCTTTGGTTTCGAAGCCGCCACATTGCTGGGTGATTACAACGGCGATGGCGCCGTCGACGCGGCCGACTACACCGTCTGGCGAAATTCGTTGGAGGCGACGGGCAGCAATCTCACCGCCGACGGATACGCCGACGGTGTGGTCGACGAGCAGGACTACCTGCTCTGGAAAACGATGTACGGCAACACGATCCCGGCCAATACAGCGGCACTACAGACTGTCCCCGAGCCGACATCCTTGGTACTGTTGGGCTGTGCCGTGGCGGGAGCCTTGTGGTACGGGCGTCGCCGCAATAGCATCGACTGACTCTTATCGCGATCTGGTGGATCATGGTGCGAATTCCTCCCCTTCGAAACTTGGTGCTGCTCATCGCGGCGGCGGTCGCGGCTGCCGTTCCGCAAGCGGGGCATGCTCAGCCCGCCGTGGCGGAGCCGCCCCCGGCGGCATCCGCCGAGCCAGCCGTCGACTCGACCCAACAAGCGAATACCGGCCATGCTCGGTCGAACAAGGAACTCGACCCCGAAACTGGCAAGGAAATCTTCCGCGGCCGCGCCGGTTTTTTCGAGCGACTCCCTCCACGACCGGAACGCTCACCTGTTGAGCGAGCCAGCTTGATCGCCGAACTGCGTCGGGTGTACTCATTGCCCCCCGACCAGTGGCCCGCGCCGCACGTCGACGAGTCGGTCGAATGGCGGGAGATCGGCCTGTTGCCCAAGCCGGAGAAAGTGGAACCCGACACGCCGAAGGCCGCCCGCATCGAGCTCGGCAAGCATCTGTTTTTCGATCCGCGGCTCTCGGCCAGCCGCCAGTTGGCATGTGCCTCGTGCCACGATCCCGACCTCGCCTGGGCCGATGGACGCACCGTGTCGTTCGGCAACGAGCGGACAGTGCTGCGCCGCAACGCGCCGACAATCCTCAATGTCGGCTATGCCGAGGCCTTCTTTTGGGATGGGCGTGCCCAATCGCTCGAGGAGCAGGCTCACGGCGTGATGCTCAACTCCGACGAAATGGGGAGTTCGAAGGAGATGATCGAAGAGCGGCTGCAGGGCATTCCCGACTATGTCGCGATGTTCCAGCGCGCCTTTCCCGACGAACCGATCGACATCGACCGCGCCAGCGTCGCCATTGCCGAATTCGAGCGGACGATTGTCGGCGGTCGTAGCCCCTTCGACCGCTTTCTGGGGGGCGAAACGGACGCCTTGAGCGACGAAGCGATCGCCGGCCTCGATTTGTTCCGCCGCGATGGCCGCTGCATCAACTGCCATCACGGCCCCACGTTCACCGACAACAACCTGCACGACGTTGGCCTCAGCTACTACGGAAGACAATACGAGGACCTCGGACGGTTCGCCCACACCGAGCGCGCCGAGGATGTGGGGCGATTCAAGACCCCCTCGCTCCGCAACGTCAGCCGCACGGGCCCCTACATGCACAACGGCCTCTTCCCGTCGCTACGCGGCGTGCTCAACATGTACAACGCGGGCATGCCAACCCTGGTCCCCAAAAACCAAGAGCAACTCGACGACCCGCTGTTCCCACGCAAATCCCCCCTGCTAAGACCGCTCGGCCTCAACCGCCGCGACCTCGACGACCTGGAGGCGTTCCTGCAGTCGCTCGAGGAACCGCTCCACCGCGTGCGCCCCCCCGAGCGCGCACCCGAATCGCCGGAGGCACCCGTCGCTCCATAAATTGCCTATGCTTTCAACTGGCGGCACCCGTTTTGAACCTGGTAGGTGTGACGCCAAGAGTGTGACATGCTTTGCGCGGCGAGCCTACAAATCAAGGGACTTTTCGCATCGCCCGTGGCACTTTTTGGTCGCGAGCGTGCCGTTAAGAGTGACAGTGGTCGGAGGCCGTAGCTTGGGCACATTTGCCCGAGCGCGCGCCCAACCGTAGCCCGGGCTCGTTTGCCCGGGCAACTTGAGGGGGAATGAATTGCCAAAGACCAAGTAGGTTCCATCTGCCGGATGGAACCTTGAGGAGAGTCCAAACTCTCCATGCGCGCAAGGTCCGGTTCAGCGAACACGGACCTACTTCAAGGCGTAATGCGAATCTATGCTGGGTGGTGCCCAATTCCCACCAAGAACTTCCCCAAAAGCCACAAATCACGCCAGACAAGGCGTTTTCAATGTATCTCGATCCACCGGATCGTGAGCGGTGCTAACCAGCTCCCCCTGCAAGCACACTCGAAATGGCGGGCCGCGTCCGCGCTGCGGACGATTTGGAAAATCGTCCCACAATCCTCCTCACTGACGTGTCGGGATGGGATTGGTGGTGGGATAGGTCTGTGTCTTCTTCTGGCATGTCTGCTTCTGACACGCTGGCGAGGAACAGGGACTTCAGACCGGTGCCTGTTGATGGGTGATTGGGATCCGCTCGAGGAGGCCCTCCCCGTAGTTTCGGGTGGGTGGTTCTGCCGGAAGTTGAGTCGGCCACTTTAGCGACTCGATTCCGGCAGGTTCACCCACCGATTGGGTGTGGACCCAAATGATGGGTACACCTGTCGGCGAGAGAATTGTGATCCACTCAGAGCCCACTCGCGCCGACAGAACCACCCACCGACATTACTTGATTACCCGCACGACTCACTACCGATATTAGTAACACTTGAGCCAACTGACGGCGAAAAGACCCGTCGTAAGGAACTCAACACAGAGGCACGGAGGCACGGAGACCAACGAGCGGGGTTTGAATCGAATCGTCCCCCTTAGTTATTGAAATGACTCAACTTCAAGGCACGCGCCGCCCCGCCAATAACATCTCCGTGTCTCCGTGCCTCTGTGTTTATTTCCACTTCAGATGGCTGAAGTGTTACCGATATTACAAGAATGGCGACGCCGAGGGGCGGGACCATCAACTCGGGCGATCCTATCCAGTCGCGCAAGCCTACGGAGATTTACTCAGCGGCGAGAGAATTTGCGATTACGCGAACTAAAATATAAAATGTCGTCGTCGGAACGCTCGGGGGCCAGGACTCACCAAACAAAAGGGGCTGAAGATGAGAATGCGGCGCCATGCTGTCGAGCGGATGCGGTCGGGTCATTGGATGCCATGGTTGGCGTTGCTCGTCCATCCCCTGCTGGTGCCCGGCTCGTCGTTTGGGCAGGAGCCGATCCTGCAAACAGGCCATCTCCACGCGATCAGTGACATCGCCATCAGCCCCGACAACACCCGGGTCGCCACCGCCAGCGTCGCGGGAGATGTCATTGTGTGGGATCTCGTCACACGAGGGGTGCTCCTCCGGCTGCCGCGTGGCGGAATGGAAGTCGCCTTCGCTCCCGATGGCCAGACACTGGCCGCAGCTAGTGGCCGCCAGGTGAAGTTCTGGCGTCTCGCCGATGGGTCGCTTGCGCACGAGTGGGACTCTCCCGAAGAGGTTGTCGACATCGAGTATCACCCCGACGGAGGAAGTGTGTTGCTGGCTGTCGCAAGTGCGAAAGGATACACCGTTATCAACGCGGGGGAGCCATCGCCAGCGACACCGGCGGCGCCCGAAACACCACTTTGGCCTCACGACTCCGCGCTCGGCAACCGGGCCACTTTTCTCCCGATGGCCGGATGCTCGGTCTTCTGCGTGGCGAGGTTGTCACAGTTTACAGTTGGCCCGAACTTGCCGAGTTAGGGCGCTTCGAACTGAAGGCTGAGGACATCCATGGAGATTACCCTGCGGTCGCCTTTGCCTTCAGTCCTGATAATCGCCAGATCCTGCTCGGAAGTTGGGTGGAAGTCGACAACGGCGACTACCTAACCGCCATCTGGGAAATTGCGTCCGGGAAGCGACTCACGACCCGGTCGTTGCAACATAATTGCTCTGAAGTGGGCTTTACGCCCGATGGCCAACGGGCGTGGGGAGGGACTACGCTTTGGTCGATAGCGGGAGACGCGAGGCCCCAACCGTTCGCCGACCGGCGCCCCCATTCCCCCTACGGCGCGGCCGCGATGAGCCACGATGGCCGCTGGATGGTGGCGGGCAATCAGGCCGGGGAAATCGATTTTTGGGATGTCGCTTCCGGCCAATTGGTCGACCGCATCGCTCCCCGCGTGGCCGCCCCCCGGGGCATGGCGTTTTCCGACGACGGGTCGACGATGCTTGTCAATTATGGCGAATCGGGGCATCTCGCCAGTCCATGGTGGCGACAGACGGGCGTGGTCCACGCGGCCGGCGAGAGTGGTCGCAAGTTTGCCACCCTCTTCTCCTTCGCCCCTCGCCAGGCAATCGCCCACCCCGATCGTCCCGCCGTTGTCGCCGAAGGGGTCCTTAGCCCCGAGGGATCGCAACTGGCTCTCCACAACGGTGATGGCGGCCTCCGCCTGATGAAGGCAACTGATGGCAAACTCCGCGAAACTCACCCGCTTAGTCAAGCAGCAGGATGGATACCTTCGGGCCGGGGTCATCTCCCCATGGCGTTCGACGCGAGCGGCAACCGGTTGCTCGTGGGGTCGCGTCGCCTGTCGCGGCAATTCCACCTCGAATCATCCCCCGACCGCATATCCCACGGCACCGCGGTGATCTACGACACCCAAAGTGGCAACGTCGCCACGACGCTACGGCCCGAAGCGACTGAAGGGGTTTTGAGCGTGGCGCTAAGTCGAGATGGCGCACGTGCCGCCACGGGCGTGGTGGGAGACAACGTGTCTCGTGTGTCGCGAGTCATGCTGATCGATATCGGGTCCGGAGAAACCCTCCAGGAAAAGACATTCCATGGCAGCAATTCCGCGAGGCACCTTCGGTTCACCCCCGATGGCAAGCGCGCCGTGGTTGGGTTCTCGGGAAATCTGCGTAGTCGCACGCTCCTGTGGGACTATGACAAGAATGAGGTTGTCCAGAGCTTTTCGGTCGGCGGCCCCACCGCCATCCGTCCCGACAGCAATGAAGCCGTGATCTATGGTTACATAGGTAAGCCGCGCCGCGTGAATCTGCAAAGCGGCGAAATGCTCGGCCACATTGAGCAGCGAGAAATCGTCAATCCGGGCGAGTTCGACCGCGAGGGGGGAGTCATGCTGTGCGACGACCAGAATCGGGTCGACCTTTTTGATCCGTTTAGCGGCGAGCTCCTCACGCGGTTCCATCCGCAACACAATCTCGAAAATGCTTGGCTTTCGGCAGATGCCGAGCATATCGTCACCTGTAGCAGAGGTCATCACGTCACGCTTTGGAAGAACTCGGACACCGGATGGAATTATCTCAAACTTGTCGAACATCAGATGCCCCCCGGGCGACTCTTGGCGATCGATCCGACCGCAGAGCGGTTTATCTATCGAACCACCGACCACCAAGCCAAAACGAGCCACGTCGCGCTGGTCGACGCGAGGACCGGCGAACAACTGGGTGAGTTCGCTGACGCACGTGATCTCGTCAAATATTCTCATGATGGCAAAACACTCTTCGCCCACGGCCAGCACTGGAGTTGGCGGCCGGAAACAACCCTCACTCTCTACGACGCCGCAACGTGCGAGCTGATTCGGAAGCTCGACATGGCTCCATGGGGGATCACGGGGGCCGCCTTTCATCCCGAGGGCCGATTGGTCATCGTGAGCAGCCAGCTCGACCTGGCGCAGCAGCTTGCCGACGATCCCGATAACCCCGAGTGGCAGTCGATGGCGGTCGAATGGGACTCCGTCCGGCTGTGGGACGCAAACTCCGGAGAGCAACTCCGCACCTTCAGTGGCCATCGCTATCCGGTCACCGACCTCCAGTTCAACGCCACCGCGGACCTTCTGCTAAGCATCTCGTTCGATCGCACGAACCTGTGGAACGTGGAAACCGGCGAGCGGCTTCTCAGCCTCCAAGCCGATGGCGATCCCCACCGCCAGTCGGTGGCGACCGATTCCCAACTCACGCGGCTTGTTGTCCGGGTCGGCAACAGTTGCGATCTTTGGGACCTTCGCTCCCGTAAGAAAGTCGCCACCTTCGAGCTACCAGGAAATTGGTCGCGCGGGACAAGTTATCTCACCTTCTCCGACGATGGCCAGTGGATCGTCGTGGGCAACTATGGCTTCACCGAGCTTCGCCGCTGGCCCGATCGGGAGCAGGGCAAGTCGGAGCGGCATGCCTTGCTCTTCGACTCACCGGTCGTGGTGGCCGCATTCCGTCCCGGCGCGGCAAAACCGGGCGCTGCAATAACGGGCATGGGGCAACTGGCGACCTGCCACCTCGACGGTTCGGTGCGACTATCAAGCGTGCCGGAGGGGGACGAAATCGCCCGGTTCTACCGCTTCGACGACGGCAACGAGTGGCTCGCCACAACCCGCGACGGCTGGATCGATGGCTCTCCCGCCGGGCTCTCCCTGCTCGGCTGGCGGCAGGAGGGGCAGGTGCTGCATTGGGAGCACCTGACGCGCGATCGGCATCGGCCCAATCAGGTCCGCGAAGCAATCAACGCTGCGCCCTGATCGCTCGTTCATGCCAATCGACAACGAATGGCTCGGCTTCGTGGTTGGACCCGACGGAAAAGTCGTCCAAGCCTACGTGTGGGTCGACTGAGCAGGTCGGGCGAGTGAACCGCCAAGTGAATCAGGTCAACCCGTTCAGCCCCTCCGCCACCTCCCGCTCGCTCTCCGGCCGCACCACCCGGGCCATCTCCTTGCCCCCCTTGAGAAAAATCAAAGTCGGCCAGAGCTTCACGCCGAACGACCGGCCCAATTTTCGCCCGGGTCCATCCTCGACCTTGATGTGCATCACGTTGGGATGCTGCTCGAGTGCGCTCGCCACCAGCGGCGCCGCCCCCTGGCAGTGACCACACCAAGAGGTGCCGAATTCGAGCAGGACGCTTCCTGGCATTGCATCGATTTCTTCCCGTGTGGGGCCGGGGTTTTGATAAAGGGCTCGCATGGAAGGGGGGCCTCGCAAAAAGTCAGCATGCTGGCCCCCCCGGAGTGGGAGAGAAAAAGACCAACATTCGGAGTCAAGCCGCAAAGTGCGCGCCAAAAGTCGGAACGGCTGAAAACGAGGTCGCTCCCGCACGTCCGCGGCAATGCGTATGCATTTCTGCATGAACATTCTCTTGACTTTCAGCCGGTGGTGGGCGATAGTTACGGTAAGGGAGGAGTCCGCATGGCAACACAACGCAACCCCGCCAAGACAGCCAAAATCGTAGTTTCCGCAGCAAAAACGGCAGGGATCGCTCCCCGCAAGGAGACGAAAAAATCGACTGCGGAGCGGGGTATCGATGTTCGCGCCATCCGCCAAAGTATGGGGCTCACACGCAAAGTCTTTTCGCGATTGAGCCAGTTCTCGGAACGGGCCATTGCCGATTGGGAGGCGGGCGAGAAGTTGAGCGGCCAGAGCAGGCAGCGGATGGTGGAACTGGAGAGGTTGCAGCAAGCCCTCGCAACCGTCGTTGACCCCCAATATATAGGTGAATGGCTGCAAACGCCAAACGACGCTTTCAATGGTCTCAAGCCACTCGAAGTCGTCGAACGTGGCCAGATCGACCGCATCTGGCGCATGGTGTACGTTCTGGAGTCGGGTGTCCCAGGCTAGGCCTTGCCTGGCAGGTCGCGCCCCCCTTGGATTTTCCACGAGCTGCCTCGGCGTCTCCGTCCGGGAAACAGTACGAGGTTCTTGCCATGATGGACCCTTGAGGAGGGGACGATCAGTCCTTCGAGCTTCTCCTCCCAGGCAAGCCGCCCAATCGCTTGCGTCAGGGCCTCGTTGCCCCCCTCCTGTTCCATCTCCCAATCCACTAGTTTCAACTCTGACTTCGATGTTCCCAATGCTCTCAAGGACGCATTGGGCGTGAGATCGAGTACCAACTGCAATTCCAATACAATGGCCACCTGCACGCGCGGACGAGCTTTTGACCGAGGGATTCCATACCTATCGCTTGCGGCAAACGCCTCTTCCAACGCAGTGTGCGGATCGAGACTGCCGTAAACGCAATTGAACCTCCCAGGAGGGTTCCAGCGACCACCGTGTTGACGACTTCCCACGCCCGACAACAGGTCGGCGCGATTGGCGTAGGCCACGGAAGTGTTGCGAAAGATCGCCCCGTTCCACGGTCTGGCGAACATCAAAAGACGTCTCAGCCCGGCATGCAAACGAGCGTTCTTAGGATGGACGGTCATGCCGTGCAATATTAATTGAATTTCCATTCCGCCGCCATATGTTGTACAAAGAGATCGGGCGCAAGAAGATCGCACCCCACCTCGTGAGTACTCACCTTTTCCTTGGCCCATGCGAACGCAATCTCATGTCTCGCCTCCTCCTCACAATATTACCCCTCATCCTCACTCTCTCCGCGGGCGCCGAAACCCTCCTCATCACAGGCCGCATCTACACCGCCTCCGACACCCAACCCTGGGTCGAGGCCATCGCGATCGATGACGACCGCATCGTCGCCATCGGCTCGCGCGACGATGTCGCTGCCCGGGTGGGAAACAACGTCAAGCTGATCGACGCGGGGAGCGGGATTGTCGTCCCTGGGATGTACGATTCCCATATTCACCTCATCGGCGGTGGTGAAGCCCTTGCGTCGGTGCAGCTTCGCGACGCCAAGACTCCCGAGGAGTTTGCCCGGCGGATCGGCGAGTTTGCCAAGGCCCAGCAGGAAAACGGCAAGACAGGTTGGATTGTCGGGGGCGACTGGGACCACACCCACTGGGGGGGCGAGCTTCCCGACCGCAAGTGGATCGATGAGGTGACCCCCGATACACCCGTCTTTCTCGCGCGGCTCGATGGGCACATGGCACTCGTCAACAGCGCCGCGCTCCGTGCCGCCGGTGTCGACGAGCGTGTCGAGGAGGTCGCCGGTGGCGAGATCGTCCGTGACGAGTCGGGGCGACTCACCGGCATTCTCAAGGACAACGCGATGGGCCTTGTCGGCCGGGCGATCCCACCCTCGTCGGTCGAGGAGCGTCTCGAAGCGGTCCGTGCCGCGATGGCCTATCTGGCCGAGCGGGGTGTCACCAGCGTCCACCACATGGGTTCGTGGCACGATGTGGCCGTGTTCCGCGCCGCCCAGCAGCGGGGCCTGCTCACCTGCCGGGTGTACGCCTTCACTCCCCTCCAACAGTGGCAGCAGCTTGCCGAGGAAGTCGAGCGCCGCGGGCGAGGGGACGAATGGCTCAAGATCGGCGGCCTCAAGGGCTTCGTCGATGGCTCGCTCGGTTCCCACACCGCCGCCTTCCTCGAAGGCTATACCGACGACCCGGCCAGTCGCGGCCTGTTGGTCAATACGGCCGAGGATCTCGAGCAGTGGACCGCCGGCGCAGATCGTGCCGGATTGCAGGTGGCGGTTCACGCCATCGGCGACCGGGCGATCCGGCTTCAACTCGACATCTTCGAGCGGACAGCCACGGCGAATGGCCCGCGCGATCGCCGGTTCCGCATCGAACACGCTCAGCACATCGCTCGGGAGGACATCGAGCGGTTCGGCGAATTAGGTGTCATCCCCAGCATGCAGCCTTACCACGCGATCGACGACGGACGCTGGGCCGACCCCCTGATCGGCCCCGAGCGGGCGGCGACCACCTATGCCTTCCGCTCGCTGATCGACACGAAGGCGCGACTCGCCCTGGGGAGCGATTGGTTCGTCGCCCCGGCGACCCCGCTCGAAGGGATCGACGCGGCGGTCACACGCCGCACGCTCGACGGCAAACACCCGGGAGGCTGGGTTCCCGCGCAGAAAATCACCGCCGAGGAAGCCCTCCGCGGCTACACCATCGGCGCTGCGTACGCCGGCTTCGAGGAAGAGAGCCGGGGAACGCTCGAGCCGGGTAAACTGGCCGACCTGGTGATCCTCGACCGCGATATTCTCGATCCCGACGAGCGCGAGATCGGCCAAACGCGGGTGATGCTGACGATGGTGGGGGGGAAGGTGGTGTACGAGCAGCGTTCAGGGCACGCTGCCCAGTGACGATTGTGTTAGAATAAGGGGTCTCACGAACGAAGTAGCGATCGATGCTTGAACAGTCATTGGAAAACGCGGTAAGAATGCTTCCGTCACTCAATCGACAGATTGAGTCCCTAGAGCTGCGCGAATCCAATTCTAGACGGGAAGTCAGGTCTGCTAGACGGAAAGTAAGGTTTGCTAAGATTGTTCATCTATTACACAAGCTGCAGGCCAAGCTTCGTGCCCCGAAAGACATTTATCATTTATGGCCACTCGGTATCACTCTCGTGAGTCCATTGGTTGCTGGCCTTCTGGGCTTCATTATCGTACATACCCTATCTAGCTCCTACGTAGCCGCGGTCGTTTGCGCAACCCTATTCGCTCTCACTGCGGCGGGAACGCTTGCGAAGGTACTTTGTTTTACGGATGACCGACTTCTAGCTGTACAATTGCATGAAGATCGCGTCCGCCATGAGGAAACACGCGACGCATACTCAAGAGTCTACACCGAATATATTGAAACGCGCCGAATGCTTGCAGACGTCCGAGAACGACAACGAAAGATCGTTACATTAGTCGGCTATGAACGAATGCGCTTGCTAGAAAAAAACTGGAGAGATATGCGGGGCGATGCCTGGGAAGAGTTCCTCTTCGACGTTTTTAGTGCACTTGGAGCCACAGTGCGACACACCGGCCGCACTGGCGACCATGGCGTTGACCTAATCGTTGAGATTGAGAGTCGTCGATACGCTGTTCAGGCGAAAGGTTATCGCGATTCTGTAGGCAACTCGGCAGTCCAGGAAGCGGTGGCTGGAATGGCCATGTATCACTGCAACTGCTGCGCGGTCATAACGAATAGCTACTTGACTAACGGTGCAATCGAGCTGGCTGGTGTTAACGGCTGCTTGCTTATCGGAGGCAACAAGATTCCTGCGCTAGTTTTAGGCGAGATCCCTCTGTAAACGTGCCTTTAGTAGTCATCGAGCAGGTGCTGCTTCAGAAACTCCATCACCAGCTTCGTCCGCCCCCTCGGCCCGCCGTGGCCCCCAGGGTGCAGGTCGCACGCGATGCCGAGTTTGTCCATCCGCTCCTTCAACACCTCGCCGAACTTCGGGTGGTGGATGCCGATCGAATCGTTCGTCACTTCCGCATCGCGCTGGATGTTGTAGATGAGCTGCACCGGGACATCGTCCTTCGTCAAATGGTGGATCGGCGAAGTCTGCTCGAACAGGGCGTACTTTTCCGCTGGCAACTCGTCGAGCTTGTTGGGATCGATGCCGTACAGGGCCGCCACCGCCGGGTGTTTGTAGATGTTGGTACCGGGGAGCAAATCGCGAATGAACCGCGGGTCGTACGACGATTGGCCGTTGAACACCGTCGCGCAGGTGAGTCGCGTCGACTGCCGCGAGATCGGATCGTCGCTCTTCGGATCGGCCATGTCGTCGTGGAAGGCGAGCCAGAGCGAAAGCCCCGCGCCGGCACTGCTGCCGGTGGCGGCCATGCGCTGGGGATCGAGATTCCACTCTTTCGCATGATGACGGACGAACTGCACGGCCCGGGCGGCGTCGTCGAACTGCGCCGGGGCGATGACCTCGGGGGTGAAGCGATAGGTGATGGCGACCACGGCGATTTTCGCCTCCAGGCAACCGCGGAGGACCCCCTCGTCGACATGGCGGTCGCCATTGCGGAAGCCTCCCCCGTGAATCGACACGAGGACCGGCGTCGGCGCGTCGGATGCGGGCAGCCAGACGTCCATCACCTGCCGCGCGTGGTCGCCGTACTTCACGTTGGCATGGGTGGGAGCGACGGGATGTTCGAGCGTGGGGAGTTCCTCGGCTCCAAGTATTGAACCACTGACGGCAACGACAACGGCGATTAAGATCGCAAGGCGACGCGGCATGGGAGCACCCCTCGTGAAATGGCGGAAAGCGACTCCGCCAGTATAACGCCTGCAGGCGGGGGGCGTGGCCAGCATGCCTATTACCTCCGCTTTTGGCTCCCACCCCCCACTGACGTGGGGGGCTCGCTCTCCTACTCAACTGCCCAAGGCGGTTTTAGCTCACTTCGCGGACCACGACCCGGCTCCCCCGCGTACTCACCACCTCGACCATCGCCCCGCGCTCGATGACCCCCGACTGGGCGATCACGTCGACGAGTTCGCCATCGAACTCGGCCCGACCCGAGGGCATCAGGGGGGTGGTCGCCTCCCCCCGTTGCCCCACCAGATGGGAGTACTCGGCCAGGCTTTCGCGGTAGCTAAGTTCGGCCAGCTCCTCGCCTTCCGGTGGAGCGAGCATCATTTTGTTGAGCACCGGGATGTGGGGGAGGTAGCGCCGCACCAACAGCGACACGGCGACCATCAGTACTCCTGCCGTCGCGACCACGGTGAGCGACTGCTGCAGTTCGGCCATTTCTTCGGCGTTGCTCGGAATGAGTCGCCGCTGTCCGGCGAGCACCAGCGAGGCAATCACCATCAGCGCCCCTCCCAGGCCGAAAATACCGATACCCGGGATGACGAAGATTTCGATCAAAATGGCGATCACTCCCCCGACAAAGAGCATGATCTCGAGCCAGTCGACATCGCCGCCGAAGCCCTTGCTCCAGAAGAAGAGCAACATCGCCAGGGCGGCAATGAAGCCACCGATGCCGAACCCCGGCGTGTGGAGTTCGAAATAGACCCCCGCGAAGGCGATCACCAGGAGCAGCACCGACATGCCTGGCGTTGCCAAGGCCTCGGCGATCTCTCCCGACCAGGTCGGCCGCACCTCTTGGGGCTCGTCCGTGAATCCGTAGACCTGCTGCAACTCCTTGTAGTTCGACACGACATGGCTGGCGATGCCAAGCGCCAGCGCCTGGTCGCTATCGAGCTGGAGCACTTCCCCCGGTTTGGTAATGAGTTCCCCTTGCTGCCACTGGGCAGCGTCGGGCTGCTCGTCCGCCTCGGCGGGCGAAAAGAGGCGCTCTCCTCCCGTCTGTCGATTCCGATAGCGATAGACTTCGATCTCCGGGTCGAGCATCGCCATCAAGAGCGACCAGGTGCGGGGAGTATTTGGCGCGAGCGAAGCCCGCACCGTCTGTCGCAACGCGTTCAGCTCGTCCGGTGCCATTGGCTCCCGATCGCTGTAGACGCCCCCCAAGGTGGCCGTCGTGTGCATGACGAGCTGATCGCACGAGAGCGCCAGCACCGCCGCCGACCCCCGTGCCTCCGATGGCACGTAGGCCACCGTGCGCCGCTGGTCGTTACCCAGGGCCGCGGTGTAGTTCGCCAGCTCGAGGCCATAGATCAAACTCCCCCCGGGGCTATCGATCCGCAGTCCGATCCAGTTGGCCTGAGTCTCGTCGATCGCCGTGTCGAGATAACGCTGGCTGCGGCTCGACACGTGCCGCGTGATCGGTGCGTCGATGGTAAACAGAATCGGCACCCAGGCCGCTCCTAGCGAGGCATCGACCGCCAAGGCGCGCGAGTCGATCTGCAATAACCCCGCCAGATCCTCGCGACTCGGGGCGACATACTTGGCCACCCCGTGTTGCCGCGCCTCGCGCGCGGTCAAGAGCCCCATCGTCCCAGCCGGGAAGAGGGGTGCCGTGCGGACCACGGTCTGATTCGCTTCGACCTCGGCCAAATCCTTCCGATCGACAAACTCGATGCTCTGCTCCGTCTCGACCTCCAGCACCTCAAGCGCCGGATCGACCAGCCCCACGGCGATCGCCTCGGGGGCCGTTCGCCTTGCCCGGGCAATTTGCCGATAGCCTTCGATGACGGCGCGTTCGATCGGGCGGTCGCGTGCTTCGTCGATCCCCGCCTCTCCCAATTCCGCGGTGGGGGCCATCGCGATCTCCTCGCACGCGAGCGCCACCAGCACGGCGTGCCCCTTCACGGTGCGGGGAATGTAGGCAATGGTCTTCACACCCGCCATCTCCTCGCTGGTCAGATACCGGGCCAGCGACAAAGCCCTGGCAAAGTCGCTCCCCTTGCCGCCATCCGCTTCGTCACCCAAGCTCGCCAACTCGATGACAATCACGGGGCGGTTTTCCCCTCCCCCCTCGGTCCCGGCCAGCAGTTCGCTTCGGGTGCGGTCGAGGATGCTGCGAAACGACGAGTCGGCATTCCCCGTCAGGGGGATCCGCAGCCGGAGCATGCGGGCCGGTCGTGGGGGCCCCGCGGCAGGAGCCTCGGCCGCCACGCCCCCCCCGGCACCGTTCGCGGGCCGTCCTTCCTGTTGCCCCCAGGCGGGCAGGGCCAATAGACACCACAGTCCGGCGAGTACAAGGGAACGTCGGTCGCGAATCGGCCCCCAAGGGGGACTCATCCCGGATTTCGAGCCATTCGACAACTGACTACCACAACGAGGCATGATTTGGAAATCCCTCCCGATTGAGCAAGGCCTGCGGCCAAATTATAAGGGACTCGCCCCGCGAGGGTAGCCATACGGGGCTCAATGGCTCGTTCGCCACCCACCAGGGAGAATTGCCCGAAATCTGGACAAAGGGAAAATTCTAGCAAATGGTGGTCCAAAGGCGACCGATTTGCTAAACTAGCCCTGGACTCCCGACCGCCACATCCGCCGTGGCGGGCCGCTGGACTCGTTCGTTGTGTTTCTATTTTTTCTCGTACGCCGTTTGACTAGGTGGTGGGTAATGGCAGATCGTACGCTCAGCGTGAATACGAAGGTGAATCCCTCCGCCACTTCCGCAGTCGGGTCGGGCGGGAAAGACCGCGAATCGGCGCGTGCCAGCACCACCGCGCGCGACGCCAACCGCCGCGCCAGCGAAGAGTCTGATGACGAAGAAGAGGAGGAAGAAGGAGATGGGTTGAACTTCATCTCGCGGTTCTTCGCCAATAGCGCCAGTTGGATGACCAGTCTGGTGATCCACATGGTCCTGATCATCGCACTGGCCCTTTGGTTTCTTCCCATTCCCGAGATCATCACAACCTCTCTTTCCGCCCTCAACTCGGAAGAGATCTCCGACGAGCTCGAGGATATGCCGCTGGTGGATCTCGAAGCGATCGACGTCGAGGTGACCCCCGAACAAGTTCAACCCGACACCCCGAACATCGACGACATCATCAGCGAGTCGCTGGCCGACGATCTCGAATCGGCCCCCGACCAGGTGATTGTCGAGGACTTCGGCGACCTGATGAGCCCCAACGCCACCGAGCCCGCGCAGGGCTTCGATGGCTCCGATTTTCAGGGGCGGGGGCAAGCCTCGCGGCAGGCCCTGATCCGCAAGGGGGGAGGTAGCCCTCAAAGCGAGGAAGCGGTCGCCTTGGCCCTCGCCTGGCTCGCCGAGCATCAGAACCCCGATGGCACTTGGCACCTCGACCACACCAAGGGGAGATGCCAGGGACGCTGTGGCAACCCCGGCAGTATCAAGGACTCGACGATTTCGGCGACGGCCCTCGCCCTGCTCCCCTTCCTCGGTGCCGGCCAAACCCACAAGGAAGGGAAGTACAAAGAGGTGGTCGGTAAGGGGCTCGACGCCCTGGTGAAGCTCGGCAAGCAAACCCCCAACGGCGTGAGCTGGGAAGATGGCGGCACGATGTATGCCCACGGCATCACGTCCATCGCCCTCTGCGAAGCCTACGGCATGACCAAGGATAGCCGCCTCTACGAGCCGGCCCAAGCTTCCATCGATTACATTGTTTACGCCCAGAATCCCGACGACGGGGGCTGGCGTTATCGACCGCGGACCCCCGGCGATACCTCGGTGGTGGGATGGCAGGTGATGGCCCTCAAGAGCGCCCACCTCGCCTATCTGCGCGTCCCCAACGGCACCGTCCAAGGGGCGAGCAAGTTTCTCGACCTCGCCCAGATGGACTACGGCTCGGCCTACGCCTATATGACCGACAACAAAAACAACTACCGCGCCAGCACGAGCGCCGTCGGCCTGCTCTGCCGGATGTACCTTGGCTGGAAGCGCGACGACCAGCGCCTGCAGGATGGCACCGCGCGGCTCGCGAAAATCGGCCCGTCGCAGAACGACTACTACTACAACTACTACGCCTCGCAGGTCCTGTTCCAAATGACCGGCGGAACCGGCCCCGAATGGAAGAAGTGGAACGAAAAGCTGCGCGACCATCTGGTCGCCACACAGTCGAAGAAGGACCACGAGAAGGGAAGCTGGCATGTCCGCGGCGGACATTCCAACGACAGTGGGGGACGACTCTACTGCACCGCCATGGCCTGCATGAATCTCGAAGTCTACTACCGCCACATGCCGATCTATCGCACCGACGCGGTCGATAACGAATTTCCGGAGTAGGGGGGAGGGGACAGGTGTCAGAGGTCAGAGGTCAGAGGTCAGAGGTCAGAGTTAAAAT
Organism: uncultured Planctomycetaceae bacterium; assembly: GCA_964650265.1. Taxonomy (GTDB): domain Bacteria; phylum Planctomycetota; class Planctomycetia; order Pirellulales; family Lacipirellulaceae; genus CAZYQQ01. Next base: position 7,615 of record CAZYQQ010000033.1, on the reverse strand, counting down.
CCCTCACACCTGGCCCCTCCCCCCCTACTTATCCGTGTAGGTCGCCTGCATCACGATCTCCATCTTGCCACGGACCGACGTTGTTTCGCGGCGGCTGTAGCTGCCGAAGCTGCTTAGTCGTGCGAGTGGTCCCTCGAGTGCCAGCCGTTCGGTGCGGCAGGTGTCGATTGAAAGCTCGATCGTCCCGGCCAGTAGCAGCCGCATTTGAACTCCATCCCCCGCTTCCGCCTCGAGCTCGGTGTCGAAGCAGGCGATTCGCCTCCCCTCGCGCACAACCACCTCCTTGAGTGTCATCTCGAACCGCGAAACCTCTCCCAGCGCCCCATCTGCCCCCAACAGGGTGGTTCCCAGCTCTTTTGGCAGGGTCAGCTTCGTCCCCTGAGCGATCGTTTTGCCCGCGAAGTACTCGGCCAGCGGGCTCGTTCTGCCCAGCGAAGTCATGCTGGCGCTCACCTGCTCGTGTTCTTGCGGCGTGGGGAGGGTGCCGTCGTCGCGCGTCACTTGCAGTTCTTCCCCTTCGCGGCGGCAGCGGTAGATCTGCCCCACCACCGGCGAGGCCTCGCTCGGCGTGTCGTTGAGCTTGTGTTCCGCCTGGTGGAACTTCACCCGGGCGGCCAACGTCTTGCCGTCGGCCACCTCGTCGGCGACCATCGTTTGGTGCTGCAACCGCGCCAAATGGGTTTCATGTTGCGAGACAACTTCTTCACCGTTGCGGACGGTCGATTGGAGATCGAGCTTCACTTCGACCCGCTGGTCGATGCGATCTCCGACGCGCGTCGTCCGGCGATGAAAGGTGGCCTCGGCAGATGGCGGCTCCACTCCCAGCTCGCGATACGCCTGGTTGCTCGGGGGCTCGGTGCCGATGGCTGGCGCGGCCAACACCAGCATGAGCGCCACAAATCCGATTTGGCTCGTTCGTCTGCCCATCGTACCCGCTCCTCGATCTTGGGGGGAATGTCCGCTACCCCAGCCGCGGCGAGGGAGGCTCACCCACTGGGGGGGCGATCATTCCGCGCCTGGCCGATAGCGTCAAGGGAAGCTGCGCAAACGAGGGAGAGTGGGAGCAGTTGTCCCCTGAAAAACAGCGGAGTCCGCTGTCGCCAAGCGAAAACCTCAGCCCTGGGGATCAGCGAACGCAACGGAATAGGCCACGGATCGCAGCGGATCGTACAGGATCACCACGGATCAGAAAGCGCTTCGCGCAAATCGGTTCACGATTTGGCACCCTTTCTGATCCGTGGTGATCTGCCCAGAACCGTGGTGATCCGTGTCCCATCGTCACGCGAAAACCTTGCCACCAACTCCTCCGCGAAAGCTGAACTGCCCCCCGCACCGAGGTCGGTCAGACTGAGCGGCGCGCCACCAGCCCTGCCCCGACCAACATGCCCAGCAACAACAAGCCCGATGGTTCGGGAATGGTCGCATTCCGCCCGACGATCTGAAAGCCGTTGATATAGGCCGGACCATCGACCGGGCTCATGGCGAGCAGCCGGAAGAGGTCTCCTTGCAATCCGGTGAACACCACGTAGGTTCCCCGGCCATCGAGAGTGGCATCGTCGTAGTCGATGTTGGGATCGAATATCAACGGGATTCCCGTCATGTCGTCGATATCGTCGACATTGTCGGTCACCGACAGGGTGCGGATACCGGTCAGGCCGTCGTCGATCTGTAGGATCTGATCGCTCCCCACATCCTCAGTGTCGACGTAAACGTAAACATCGTATCCCGCCGACAAATCGAAGGCGCCGCCGATGTCGCTCACCGTGACGGAGACGAGTCCCGACTGGCCGAGAACCTGGGCGGCCAGGTGGCCATTCATCATCGTCGCGTCCCCGTCGAGCCCTCCCCCAGGATAATGGTTGGCAAACAGGTCGGTGCCAAGATAGGACACATCGACGCTGGTCGGCAGACCATCGCTGTCGATCAGGTCGGTCACCGCGCCCGTCACCCCGTCGAGGTCATTCCAAAAGGGAACGCGCACATTCGGCGAGCCATTGGTAATGCCGGCAATCAAATTGAACCCTGGACCCAGGTTGACCATCGGACCTGTCTCGAGATTGCTCGAATCGTAGAAACTGGCCGAAACCACTCTGGTCTGCCCCCAACCGGGAGCCGACAACCAGCAACCGAGCAGTGCCACCGAGAGAAGAGAAAGAGATCGAAGCTGCGTGCTCATGAGACCACCCCTGCATTAACCGACAAGAAGAGACAAAGCGGACCCTTCGGATACCCGTGTCCAACTCGTAGTCTACTCACCTTGGGAGGACAGAATCAACAAGATCATCGGGTCACCCCCCCACTCGGGTTGGTCTTTGGGGTGAGCCCCATTCCGTCACCCCGCCCCCTCCATCTCCTTCCCCAACTCGTAGATTTCCAAGGCATCGAGCACCAGGTCATTCCGCGTGAAGAGCCGGGCAACCGCCGCGCGGTGAATCTTCATCTTCGTTCCGCCGACGCCGATCGCTCCGTAGCAGATGCACCCCTGCTGTTCCTTGCGCTTGTCGGTCACCTCGATCCCCTCGATCCCGAGCGGCGGCACGGCGTTGAGGTCGATCGCCACCTTGAGGTCGGGAAACCCTTTCCGCATCTCAGCCGTCAACAACTGGACTCCAGGGGGACCCGAGGCGACCACCACGCTTGCCCCCTCGAGCAGCTTCGATAGACCCGCATCGTCCATCGGCGCGAAGGGAGATATCTGGGCGCCCGGGGCCTCGGCCACCACTTCGTCGATCGCCTGCCGGGCATTTTCCATTGATCGCGACCCTAGCCGCACCGTTGCCCCCTCGCTCGCCAGGAGTCGCATCACGCGCTTCCCCACCGAGCCAGTCCCCGCCAGCACCGCGACCTCGGCCCCTTTCAAGTCGACGTGCCGCCCCGCGGCGATCACGGCGGCGGCGGCCGTGGTGTTCGAACCATTCGAGTCGAGCATCACCGACACCCGCAGCGGCCCGAAGAAACACTCGGTCACCTTGGCCAGCAGCTTCTCTCCCGAGGCGACGTTGCTTCCGCCGACGAAGATAGCCGTGTTCTTGAGTTCCTCCGGCCCCCTGGTGAACATCGCCCCATAGACCAGGTCGCGGACCCCGTCGGGAGTCACTCCCCCATGGCGAAACAAATGCTCAACCCCCGAATCGACCGCCACCACGGAGTCGAACACGCTGGGCTGGGGATCGCTGTCGAGGGAGAGGAGGATTTTGGGGTGGGTCATGATCGTCCGGGCCAAAGTGAAGGAAGGATGCCGTCAAATATAACCACCCCCGCCGATTCCCGACACCGGCTTTGTGTCCCCTGCGGGGATCTCGCAAGCTAGTGGCAGGGGGCGGGGCAACAGCTATACTTAAGAGTGTGACGCAACATGCACCATCCCCCAAATCTTCTACCCCTCAATTGTTTTCATGCCAAGGAAAATCCGTGACCTCATCCGCGATTTGGAGGCCGCGGGATTTGAGAATCGCGGCGGGAAAGGTAGTCATCGAAACTTTGTTCATCCGCGTATCGACCGCCCCGTCACCGTGGCAGGGCAACTTAACGACGACGCAAAGCCCTATATCGAGCGCGCGGTGAAGCGGGCCATCGAGGAATCGCAATCATGAAAGACAGCGACCGCTATGTTAAACTGGTCGAATGGTCGAACGAGGACAACAGCTATGTCGGTAGCGCGCCAGGGTTGATTTATGGCGGCTGTCATGGCGACGACGAGCAACAGGTATTCGGCGAATTGTGTCAAATTGTTGACGAGGTAATCGAGCTATTTCACGCCGACGGAAGGCCACTGCCGCCACCAACGGCGGGGCGTGACTTGGCAAACAATCTCGTGTGATGGTATGCGACTAATCGTCGTTAACGAGGGAAGGGAAAGAGCTGCATCGCATGTTGCAATACAAGGCTGGTTACAAATACGTCGACGGCGGAGTCCACGCCCAGGTCGTCGATTTTCCGGCAGTCATCTCGTGCGCGAATGACCTCGATGAAGCGCGGCGGCTGCTAGGCCTCGCTTTGCTCGACGTTGCGGAGACGTACCTCGAACTTGGCGAGGCGCTGCCGAAGCCCGATCCGCTGGCGAGTGACCCGGAGATGGATGTCGAGGAGCCAATTTATCTCCACCTAAGCACAAGTACTCAGGTGGTTCAGTCTCCCGCGGGGAAGATCGCCTCGTGAAGCGAAAGGACCTCCTCGCTCACCTCCGAAAACAAGGGTGTGAACTCCTGCGCGAAGGGAGTAGCCATTCGATTTGGATTAATCCCGCCAATAACCAGAAATCGGCGATTCCACGTCATCGTGAAATCAACGACTATACAGCGCGCGGGATTTGTCGCCAGCTTGGAATAGGTGAGCCCGCATAGTCCCCAAGAGTGAAAGCGAACATGCGACTTTTCATCAATCTATCCCTGCTCCTTTGTCTAGGATGCACCAACATGGACGACCAACCCCGCGAAGTCATTGTCAATACACCCGAGGGAGAAGTGTTTGCCACGGAAACCAAGGAAGACGCCACACCTCAGACCATCACCGTTGTTGCCGGTGACGACCTCGCGTGGCTGCAAACGCTGGGACGAGATGGGCCAGACTTCGTGGCCAGTTATGTTCCAGATGCCATAACACCCGAACTGCAAGACTACGACACTGCCTTTGCGTTGTGGCAACAGGACCCCGAGCCGACCTACACGGCTCAAAAGGTCATCGAGTCCCTGGGGGGTTATCTCGGCAATCGCATGGTCGCCGACTTCGACATGGAATGGGTCGTCGTCGACGACCAGTACGGTACCGACTACGCCGTCCGCAGCAAGACATCCGACGCCATGGCCTTTCCATTTTCCTCGGTCATGAAGCGGATCGAGGATGGCCAGTCAGAGTTTGTTTATGGGTTATACTACGTCGTCAAGAACGTGATCGACGAGGCGAAGCAAGCTGACAGATAGAACCAAATTGAGATCAATTTCGTTGACCGCGAGGTGAACGCAAATGATCGCGTCTGACGCGAACGAGTATCACCCCACACAACAGCCTCGTTAGCAACAATACCGAGGCCGGCTCTGGCACCACACGCCCCACCACCAGCGCTCCCGGCGACGCCATCTGCCCGTACTGCGCTTTCCAAACGCTGTAATCGCCCGCGTCGATCGTGCCGCTCCCGTCGCCGTTGTAATCGCTCGTCACTTCGAGCACCACGTCGTGGCTGTTGTACGCGACATCCCAACCCAGCCCGCGACCCCCCGCCACCATTGGCAGGTCGTAGTTGGCGAACGTGCCGACCACGGTGTCCGACATATGGAAGGGCGTTTGCAAAATGGTGAACGTGCCTCCCAGCGAGGGAATGAAAGACCCGCTCCCAAGGTCGGCCAGCCGCACCCCCCATTCGAGGGCCGCCACCCCCCGCTTGTGCATTTTGCCATCTCTGCTGGCATCGCTGTGGGGAATTCCCCATTCTCACACCCCCTTCTTCCCGCTACTCTCTTGGGCCGTTCTCATTTTTCGCTTGCGTCTCGAGGGGCCTGGCCCGCGATGTTCAACCCGCTCAGTTCAGTCACCGACTACCAGACAATGCTCAACCGCATTTTTTGGTTCGTCGCCGGGGCGGCCCTCGTTGCCATCTCCCTCTTGCGTGCCCAGGTCCCCGCCATCGACCAGGGGCTCCGGGCGATCGATCTCAGCGTCGCCATCGGTGGCGAGCAACCACTCCCCGTGCCGGCCGGGTCGCTCCTCCCTGCCCTGGTGCTAGGCCTCGTCTGCCGTATGGTTCGGCCCCATGCCCGATTGTCCGACTGGCTCGGCATTCGCGAGCGGTTCGATATCGATGTCGTCCTCCACGAACTCGCAAGCCGTGTCAGAGTCGACTTGTCGCTCATTGGCGACGAGCGACTCGCGGAGCGCCGCCGCGCGCTCATGCGGCAGACGTTCTATCGCTACGTCAGCGGCCACCCCGTGGCGATCGACCCCCAACTCGTTCACCAGGCGCTCGACTCTTGGAGCTGGTTCTGGATCACGATGGAAACCGCCACGCTCTTTGTCGGCACGTCGCTGTTGATGGTCGCCTGCGGTGCCCACGAACCAGGAATTCGCGCGCTCCTGGTCACCCTGGTTGTCGCGGCGGGAGCCCTGCCCACGCTCCGTGCCAAGTGCCGCCGACTCGCCATCGCCCAAGTGCGGGCCATTCTGTCGGACGACCGCCGCCGCGAGGAAGTCCGTGCGGCACTCGCCGCCACGCTCGACCCACTCCCTGCCACGAGACGCGCGGCCTGAGAGCGGCAAGGCGATAATCTCCAGTCCCCCCGCGAGGACCGGTGGCTGGCCTCACTCAAGGTCCCCCGCACGAAATTCGTTCAATTGGGGCCAGCTCGGTACCTACCTGAATCGCACAAATTGGCGCAGCTAAGATGGAGGAAGCGGGTTGCGGGCCCGTCCGCTCGCGAGCCCCCCTCCGGTAGGGTATAATGCTACTGCGCCGCCAAGCCACGGGTCTCTCTTCGTAGTCAGAGACCCGCCGTGTAAAATGGATTGGTGAGATTGATCTTGAAGATTGAGACTCCCGTGGCTAGTTAAAAACTAGACGCAGCAGAGCGTAACTGGTTCGCATTATGGTCGCAACAAATCCATCAAGCATTGGTGTGGGAGTTTATAGCATCCCCCAAGCTGCGCACCTAATTGGTGAGCGACCACAAAAGGTGCGCCGTTGGCTGCGTAAAGAGGACGATCTGGTCACGCGTGCGTTTGATCCTGACGATCGTGCGATTAGCTTTGCCGAATTGATGGAATTGCATTTCATCAAGATGTTTCGTGATGAAGGGGTATCGTTGCAAGCCATTAAGAAGGCATCGCAGAAGGCAGCAGTTCAATTCAACACGGACTACCCGTTTGCGGTTAAGCGATTTGACACGGACGGAAAAACCATCTTCGCCACGCTCGCAAAAGAGTGCGATGACGAAGAGTTGGTGGTGGACCTGGAGAAAGGTCAGTGCGTTTTCAATACCATTATCCGTCCGTTCTTCAGAAAGCTCGATTACAGTTCAGCAGACATTTCACGCTATTGGCCACTGACGAAGAAGCGGCGGGTTGTACTTGATCCCAATCGCCGTTTTGGAGAGCCAATCGACCCCGATTCCGGCATCCCCACGAGTGCGCTCTACAAGGCGTTGAAGGCGGGTAAGGGGCAGTCGGTGGAAGAAGTCGCTAAGTGGTTTGATGTACCCGTTTCCGCTGTCCGGGCCGCTGCTGAATTCGAGCGCTCGCTCGAATAGTGCCATACTTTTTCGACAACTGCATATCGCATCGGTACGTCGACTGCCTCAGGGCTCTTGAGGTAGACGCAGAGCACTTGCGCGATACCTTCTCCCAGAGCGTAAGTGATGTCGAGTTTCTGCAGCGTTTGGCGGGACGCAGCATAGTCTACGTTTCAGCTGACCTAAAACAACTAAGCAGGCAGCACGAAGCGAAAGAGCTGCGGAAGATTGGATGCACGGCGATCTACTTTGCCCCGTTTTGGAGCAAAATGACGTTTTGGCAACAGGCGGCTTGGCTGGTGGCCAAGTGGCCAACAATCGACGGATTTGTAAAGGGAGCCACTAGTTCGACTGTTTTAGATTTGTCTCTTGCTTATGTTCAATGGAGCTAAGCGTTT
>CAZYQQ010000032.1:0-53318 GCA_964650265.1 uncultured Planctomycetaceae bacterium | reverse complement strand
CGAGGTCCGGTTCGGCGAACCTGGACCTACTTGATCCTTGGCAATTCATCCCCTCGCGCTGCCCGGGCAAACGAGCCTGGGCTACGGTTGTGCGCGCACGGGCGGGATGTGCCCATGCTACGTTCCCCGGTCCTTGGCACCTGACCCCCGACCCCTCCCCTCACACGCTCGACAAGCGGAGGTTCCCAGGCGGGCTCCTAGCGGAAAATCAGCAGCCCGTACCCTTCCGGCGTCTCGCGCGAGCTGCCGCTCCAGGTCGTCTCCTGTCCACCGGGAGAGTGGCGCGACACCGAGAGGGCCCAGGTGTCGCGAACTGCCGGGGCCGGTTCGGCGAGTTCCTTCCAGGGGATCGCGATTTCAGCGCGCCAATGGGTCTCGTCGAGATCGTGGGCGACGTACCACTTGGGGTTCCACGAGCGGTCGCCCCAGCAGGCGTCGTGAGTCCAGCCGCGGCAATCGATGGAGAGCTCGAAGGCCGTGCGGTAGTCGCGGTCCTTGTCGATTGCCAAGGTGACACGATCGAAGCGGCTGAGATCGGCATCCCGGGTGCGCGGCGCCGAGTTGTTGCTGTACTCGACACCGTCATGTCGCGGGCACTCGATGGCGATGTAGAGATACTCGAGGTCGCGGGCCAGGCGCACATGAGCCACATCGCTGGTGGGCCGGCCCCGATTGTCGGTCGCGCCGATGGCTATCGGCTGGGCCGACTGCCACATCGGGTCGTCGAGTCGTCCGTCGAGGTGGGGGGCTTCGTGCTGGATGAGCTTGCAGTCGACCATCGCCTTACCTGGGGGTAACTCGGTCGGCTCGATCAACCATCGCTCGACAAGGGCTGCACGTCGCCAGGCCGGCTGGAGGTTCGACTTGCTCGCCAAGATAAAATACTTGTCGGCCGTGTTCGAATAACCCAGATTGCGGGCGGCGACCGCGAGCGGAAATCGTAACCCTGGTTCGGCATGAACGGCGGGCCGTGCCTGCTCAAGGTATTTGCCAAGCTGTTGCGCCCGCTCGTAGCGCTCGTCGGCCGAGAGGGTGGCCGAATCGTCCGGAGAGCCGTTGGGCAAAGCGACGGGTGTCGCGCCGGGAATGGTCGCCGGGACATTCGCCAGCGGCTGGCCACGGATCTCACGGGCCCGCTGGCGATCGGCCAAATAGGCAAGTTCGCCGCTGGCATAATATTGGACCAACCACGCCAGCGACTGCTCGGTGAGGGGATGATCGGGATAGCGCCTGGCGAGCAGATAGAGCGTGTTGGCGGTCATCGCGGGACTGCCCGTCTCACGATACCCCTCGGCAAGCTGATACAATAACTCTCCCCCCGTCATGGCATCGAGCCCCCCGGTGAGATTCACCACCTGGGCCGACCACGTCGGGTTTCCCTCGGTGTGTTCCAGCAGCCGCACAAGTTGCTTCCGCCGCTGCGAAAGCTGGCGCAACCGGTCGAGATCGCGCGGGTCGGCCACGACCAGGGGACGACGGGCTTCGCTCCCCGAGGGGAGTTGCAGTCCGGCAAAGGGATCGCGCGTCGACACCTGGAGTCCCTCGACCTGCCACAGGAGTTCCAGCGCGTCGAGCGACGGCGGGACGACATGCTCGCGTGCCACGAGTCCCCGGGCCATTCTCGAAAACTGGGCTGGAGTTCCACCCAGAGCCGAGACGAACTCTTCGGTCTCGATGACAATCCCTCCGCGCTCGCCAGCAGGAAGGTGACCGAGCACCCGCTTCACCTGCCACGGGGGGAGACCCGCGACCGTGGTGAGCTCGATCTGGTAGGTGGCATCGGCCGCGGCCGTGATGGCCTCGATCAGCAGTTGCGACAACAGTTCGCCCGCCGGATCGGGATGGGGAGTTGTCCCCTTGGGAACGATGACAATATCGGGACGCCACGTGCGCAATTCGCCCACCAGCCGAGCGAGCAGCCGCTGCCGGGCCTGGCCATCGGTGACGCGGTTCAGTTCTTCCCACAACTTTTCGGCAGAGTCGAATTGCCGCAAGTTGGGTCGCTGGGGTGAGCTCCAGAGCGGGGAGGCAAGATCGCCCCCCACCGTCTCGATTGCCTGGGCGAACCGGTGGGGATCGAACTGCTCTAGCGTGGGATCAGTCGTTTCAAGGAGTGGCAAGGCGACCGTGCGATATCCTTCCCCCGCACCATAACGGGCGACGAGTTCGAGAGGCATCGCGTCGGGGCCGGCCCCGAGCACCATGAGCGCCGCGCGACGGCCGTTGCCGCGACCATTCTGCCAACTCCGGCCGCCATCGGTCGTGGTGAGAATCATGCCCAGCGCGCCGACCGCGACCCCTTGCCGGCTATTGGCGAAGGTGATGCATGTGATGGGCCGCGCGGAGCCGGTTGCCAGGAGTTCCCACGATTGACCTCGGTCTGGCGAATGGAGAACCACCGTCCCGGGGTCCCCCGCGATCCAGACATCGCTGCCGACGATCGCCACCGACTGCCAGTCGAACGACCGCACCGCCTCGGGCGTGAAGGGAAGGTTGCCGACCCCTTTCCAGGTCGCCCCCCCATCGCTGGTCGTCGCGATCCGTCCTTCATCCCCCACCAGCCATCCTTCGGTCGTCGACGTAAGACAAACGTCGCGCGGCGTGCGCGGGTCGATTGCCGGCGTGGCGGGGGCCAGCTCTCCATGATTGACGAGCCCTTGGACTCCTCCGGCCCCAAACACGACGCCAGAACTACGATTGAAGAAATCGCCCGCGAGCCATGGCCCCCGATCCCCTCCCGCCAGTGGTTGCCACGATTTGCCCCCATCCTGCGACGCGAAGATTCCCGCCGGGTAGAAGGCGCTCGAATAGCCGCTCGCCATGCCGCTGGCCGCGTCGAAGAACCTGACCCGGGTGAGTCGTGGCATGGTGTCGGCCATTTGGGGTTGCCAGGTCGCTCCGCCATCGATCGTTCGCAGGACAACACCCCGCGTGCGATGGCCATAGAGGGTCGCGTCGCCACCGACGATCCAACCCCGTTGGCGATCGGTGAACGAAATCGAATGGAGGGGGACCGAGGTCCCCAATGGACGTTGCTGCCAATGTTGCCCACCATCGGAGGAGTGGAGCAGGACACCTCGGTCTCCCACGACCCAAAGGTTCGATTCGTCGGCAAGGGCCACATCGCGCAAGGTCGCGTCGTCGGCCAGGATTTGATCGAGGGTCGGAGTAACTCCGTTGGCATTTGGAGCGGCTCGGGAAATATCGCCAAGCGAGGCGATCAACAAGGCGAGCAAAAGGGCGCGTGACGTGTTCATTAATTGATCTCCCAGGCGGAGGAAAAGCTTCCGCACCTTGCAAGAAAGGGGGAGAGTTCCCACCGCCGCGTCGCAACCTAGCGGCGAGTTCCGCCAGGCTTGAGGTAGGTTTCGGCCGCGACCTCGCCGGTTTGCCGGGTCCAAATGCGGACCCCCTTGCGAAGTTCGACAATCGCCTTGGCCATCCCCTCATTGAACCGCTGGTCTTCGATCTTCTTGCGGATCTCGTCCTGAACTTCGAGGAAGGGACGTTCCCCCGCGTCGCGCCGCTCAACCACCCGCAAGATGTGGAATCCCACGGTCGATTCGAGAATCGGGCTCAGCTTGCCGGCAGGCAGGGTGAACAGCGCGACTTCCAGCGTGTCGTCGCGCAGCGTTCCTTCGATCGTCCAGTCGTAGAGTCCCCCTTCAGCCGCGTTGAAGCCTTCGGACTCGGCCCGGGCAATGTCGCCGAGAATTGGCTGCGACGTGTCGGGGGTGGCCTGCAACCGATTCCACGCCTGGTTGCCGACCCGCACCAGCTTGGCCCGGGCGGCCATTTTGTCGGGGTGGTTGTCGAACTGCACCATCAGTTCTTCCCACCTCGCTTGCGAGGGGAAGGCGAACTCGGTGCGGTTAGACTGATAATACTTCACCAGATCCGTATGGTCGGGCTTCTCGATCCTTACCTTTTCGCGCATCCACTGCATGGCGATGGTCCGATCGGCGAAGGCGTCGCGGCGATCGTTCAGCGAGGTGCCAAGTTCCAGCAGCCGCCGCTCGAGTTCCTGCTGTGTCGAGACTTGAAGCGCTTTCATGAGTCCCGGGACAGTGCCGGGCATATCCCCCGACGGCCCTCCTTCGAAGAAGGGGGCCTCCACTTGCTTGCGAATCGCATTGAGGTCGGCATTCTTGGCCTTCGACAAAAAGTCGAGGTAGGCAAGCCGCAGATCGATGTAGTTGCGGAGCTGCATCTGGATGACTTGCTCGCGAACCTCCTCGATCTGGCTGGGATCGAAGTTGCCTTGGTTCTCCTCGATAATCAGATTCACCTCCCACAGGATTTCGCAGGCAAGAATCGCCTGATCGTTGATCCGGGCAATCACCTCGGTGCCGTCGATTGGCTTGAGGCCGGCGTCGGGAGCGACCGCGGCGGTTTCCACCGGGGGGGGTGGAGGCAACTGCGCCGCTCCCTGGCTGGCGAAGGCCATGGTGAGCAGACATCCGATGAGGGGCGAGGCACTCTTCACGTGCTTTGAAGCAAACCGAGGGAGGCGAATTGGTCAACAAGCCCGCCATGACGGCGGTCCCTCCCTAAGATGCAGTCCTGGGGAAAGGCGCGGGAGTTTAGGCAGCCGCGGCGATGGGCTGCAAGAGCGATTTCACCTCGGCGAGCAGCTCTTCGTCGGTCCCGCGGGGATTGGCCAGCAGAAAATAGGCACTTTGGCCATCGGCCACCCGAAGTTGCCCCCCGGCACGATCGACCAATTGCTTGAGTTTTGAACGGCTGCCGTACGCTAGCACGACAAATCGGTCGTCGCGATGGATCGAGTGGATGCCCCACTGATGGGCCCAAATTCGCAGCCGTGACCGCTCGAGCATGCTCTCGACCACCTCCGGCAGCGGCCCGAAGCGGTCGACCAGTTCCGCGGCAAACTCCTCGATCTGCGCGGTGCTCGAAAGCCGAGCGAGGCGGCGGTAGAGGTCGATCTTGTTCCGCGGGTCGCTCACGTACTGCGGCGGCAGGTAGGCCGCACCCGGCAGGTCGATGTTGACGTCGATCGATTCGACCGGCGGGAGGTTCTTGAATTGCCGCACGGCCTTCTCGAGCAAGGCACAGTACATCTCGTACCCCACGGTGGCGATGTGGCCACTCTGCCTGGTTCCCAGCAAGTTGCCCGCCCCGCGAATCTCGAGGTCACGCATCGAGAGGGCAAACCCGGCCCCCATCTGACTGAACTCCTCGATCGCCCGCAACCGTCGGGCCGCATCGGGGGTGAGGTGGCGATTCTCGTCGACCAGCAGATAGCAGTAGGCGCGGTGCTTGTAACGACCGACTCGCCCGCGGAGCTGGTGGAGATCGGCCAGGCCGTAGCGGTCGGCATCGTCGATGAACATCGTGTTGGCGTTGGGAATGTCGAGGCCGCTTTCGATGATCGTGGTGGCGAGCAGGATGTCGTATTCGTGGCGGACGAATTTGAACATGACTTCCTCGAGCTGCGTCTCGGGCATCTGACCATGCCCCACACCGATCCGTGCCTCGGGGACGATCTCTTCCAATCGCCGCGCGACGTTTTGAATGTCGTGGACCCGGTTGTGAACAAAATAGGCCTGCCCGCCGCGATTGAGTTCACGCAATAGCGCGCTGCGAATCAATTGATCGTTGAACCTGGTGACGCGCGTCTCGACCGCCACCCGATCGGGCGGCGGGGTTTCGAGATTCGAGATCGCACGGACACCCAGCAGCGAGAGGTGAAGGGTTCGCGGGATGGGAGTCGCCGTCATCGTGAGGACATCGACGACGGTGCGCATCGCCTTGAGCCGCTCCTTGATCTCGACTCCGAAACGTTGCTCCTCGTCGATAATCAGGAGACCGAGATTGTTGAACGCGACGTCGGCCGAAGCGAGACGATGGGTGCCGATGAGGATGTCGACTTTCCCCTCGCGAGTCTCCTCAAGCATCTTCCGCTGCTCTTTGGCGGTCGAGAAGCGTGAAACGCAGCCGATCACAAAGGGGAACTCGGCCATCCGCTCGATAAAGGTCCGGCGATGCTGCTCGGCGAGGACGGTCGTCGGCACGAGGACGGCCACTTGATACCCCGCATCGACCGCCTTAAAGGCTGCCCGCAGCGCGACCTCGGTCTTGCCGAATCCGACGTCGCCGCAGAGGAGGCGGTCCATCGGTTTCGCTTGCCGCATGTCGCGCTTGATATCGGCGATCGACGTGAGTTGGTCGGGGGTCTCCTGATAAGGGAACGAGGCGTCGAACTCCTTCTGCCAGATCGTGTCGTCGGGAAACGAGATGCCGGGCCGCGCTTCGCGCTTGGCGGCCAGCTCGATCATCTCGGCGGCCAGGTCCTGCACCGCCTCCTCGGCCGCTTTCTTCTGGCGGGCCCACATCCGCCCGCCAATCTTGGCGAGTTGCGGACGGGCCGATTTGCCGCCAACATACTTCTGCACCAATTCGATGCGAAAGCTGGGGACATAGATTCGCGTGTTGTCGGCGTACTCGATCTCCAGATGCTCTTCCTCGCGCCCCTCCTTCTCCAGCAGCTTGAGCCCCCGATACCGTCCGATGCCATGGGCGATATGAACAACCAGGTCCCCCTTTTTGAGCTCCAGAAAGCTATCGATCGCCCTCCCTTGGTAGCCGCGGTTGCTGCGAGCGACGGTGGTGTGGCGATGGAATAGCTCGGCCGAACTCAAGAGGAGCATCTTTTGCGGGACGATCCGAAACCCATGATGCAGCCGTCCCACCACCAACTCGAGTCGCCCCTCGCGCGTCAATGGCGAATCGGCAAACAACTCGGCCAGCCGGTCGCGCTCGGCCGCCGTCTCGCACACCAACAGCACCCGCTCTCCGCCGGCAACCGACTGGAGTTCGTCGCGGACTTTCGCCAGGTCGCCACTGAACCGCTCGACCGATTCGAAGCCGAGATGACAGGTGGTTTCATAGGTGCTTGAAGGAATCCCCGCGGCGACGACGGAGGGGAACTTGTAAAGCTCGCCGAGGGTCGTCTTCGTACTATGGAGCCGGTCGGCCGACTCTTGTCGCTCGTGATAGTAGCGTGCCTCCTCTTCCATGTCGGAGGGCTCGAGCACGACGACCCAGCTTCCCTCGGGCAGATGGGTGGTAAAGTGGGCACGCACCCGGGCTTCCGGGTCAGGCACTGTGAGTGCCACTTCGGCGAGCGACTCATGACTTCGCTGCGTGGCGACGTCGAAGGAGCGGATCGAGTCGATCTCGTCGCCGAAGAGCTCGATCCGCACCGGGCTTGTCGCGTCGGGGGCGTAGATATCGAGGATGCCGCCGCGCTGGGCAAACTCGCCAGGGAGTTCGACCGCCGACGTGGCGTGGCTCCCCCGCGCGATGAGCCACTCCGAAAGCTCCTCCAGGTCGATCGTCTCCCTCACCTTAAGCGTGCGGGTCGATGCCGTCAGGTCGTCGCGACTGAGGACCGGCTGCATCAGCGCCTGAATCGACGTGACGACCAGGGGTAGCGGCTCCGCGCCATTCCGACTGGCCAATCGCTTGACGAGCCGCAGTCGCTCGCTGGCCACGGAATCGAGAATCCGCGCAGTGGGCGATGTTTCGGCGGGGGCGAAGGAGACGATCTCGCGGTGGGTGAAGAGCCGTGTGTCGTCGACCAGGGTGTCGATCATGGCCGGACGAGGAGCGACCACCACCAGCACTCCGGGGCAATGCCGGGCGAGGCTCGCCGCGACGAGCGCGCAGCTCGACCCCCAGACTCCGCCCAAAGTGCCACTATGGCCAGCCGTGAGGCTGGCAAGCACCTGGTCGAAGCCGTCGAGCCCTTCGAGTTGAGTGGTCAGCGACTCGAGTTGGCCGGGGAGGGCCTCGGCGTCACGTGGGTCGGCAACCACTGGGGTTGCGTCCGTGGTCACGCCGCCATTGTAAACCGCGCGAACCGGAGGAGCCAGCCGGAGTGGCACAGCCGCCATGGCCCCGTCCATGGCAGAGGATAACCGATCGACTAATTTCCCAGGAAATTCGGTGCAAGCCAGCGGAGCTCACTGGCAAGCTGCTTGGCACGGTGCGAGTCGCCAGTGGCCAGCGCTTGGGCTTGCTGTTCCTTTAAATAGGCCAATCGACGATAGCCGCGCGCCACCAGGCTCAGATCGGCCTGGCAACGACGGCAGGTTTCGCGGAGAGCCTGCGCGGCACGGCAGACGGGGCAGCGGAAGCCGGGATCAACGGACATAGAAGATCAGATCATCCAGGTCGGCACTGATGCCAGCCACGGCCACGGAGTCGCCAGCCCGCATGGCTTGTTTGAGGCTCAGGCAGAGCGAGTCGATTTCGTCGGCATCCTGGCCGTCGATCGACGACTTGAGCGTTTCGGCTTTCTCGATCAGAGCGACAGCCTCTGGGAACCGTGCTGCGGAAGTCTCTGGATCGAGTGCTTCCGACTCTTCCTCGGCTTCCCCCTCTTGCCACTGGCGAGGGTACGACTGGTCCTCCTCGTCGAGCATTTCGTCGGACGAATCGAACATCGCGTTCAGCCGTGCCTCGGCATGCTCTCGCTGATCGGCCTGGAATTGACTGAGCGCGTTATCGATCGTCAGTTCCTTGCTGAGGCCGGTCGCCGGCTGGCTCGCGGTGACCTTGAGTGTGCCATCCAACGTCAGATCGAAGCGAACGACGATCTTGCTGCGCTCCCCCCCACCCGTCTTGAGATCCAGCCGAAACTTGCCGATCGATCGATTGCGATGCACTTCGGGCCGCTCCCCTTGCAGCACATGGATCTCCGCCGCATCCTGTTCATCATGCATCGTCGAGTAGGCTTGTTCGTAGCGTGCGGGGAGGGGCGTGTTGCGATGGATGATCGGCGAGAAGATGAGCTGTGGGCCCGTGAAGCTCATTCCTTCGCACGCTTCGATTCCCAGCGTGTGCCCCGTCACGTCGACCAGCACCGGTCCCACCGACCGGCCGTCGATCATGGCGGCCTGCACCGCGGCCCCCAAGGCGACCGCCAGGTCGGGATCGACCGCGCGGCTCGGTTCCCGCTGAAACTCCTCGCGGAGCCGCTCTTCGACCAGCGGGACCCGGGTCGAGCCTCCCACCAGCACCAGATCATCCATTTGATGAACCGTCAGCCCCGCCTCGCGGAGCGCTTCGTCAAGACACTCGATCGTGCGGTCCACGAACGGTTCGATCAGCTCTTCAAACTCCCGCCGGGAGACCGTCGACATCAAGTGCAGCGGCCGGCCTTCTTTTTCGGCAATGAACTCCTCCGTAATCCGCACGGTCTCGGCGGTGGAGAGTTGCCGTTTCGCCGCTTCGCATGCCTGCCATAGGCGATATCGCGCCTGGGCGCTTTCGAGCAGGTCGATGCCATGCTCGGCCTGGAACTGCTCGGAGACATGCTTCACCAGCACCTGATCGAGATCGTCCCCTCCCAGATGGACATCGCCGCGACTGCTGAGCACTTCGACAACCCCCGCTTCCATCCGGACTATCGAAACGTCGAAGGTCCCACCACCAAAATCGTAGACCGCAATTTGCTTGCGATCGTGCGAACCGGCGTGATAGACCAGCGTGGCGGCGGTCGGCTCGTTGATGATCCGCTCGACCGTCAAGCCGGCCAGCCCCGCGGCCTCGCGGGTCGCCTGGCGCTGATTTTCGTCGAAGAAGGCCGGCACGGTGACCACCGCCCTCGTCACCGGCTGTCCCAGCGCGCGGCTCGCCCGGTCACGGAGCCGGCGGAGCACCATGGCGCTGATCTCTGGTGGCGTGAAGGTTTGATCGCCCAGCGCCACGGGGTCCATCTGCCCCATCCGGCGCTTGATCGAGGCGACCGTACGGTCGGGAAAGGCCGCCAGTTGGTTGCGCGCCGCCACGCCCGTCACCAGTTGTCCCTGGGGATTGATCCCCACGACCGACGGCAGCAGTTTTTCGCCTTCCTCCTCCAGCACTCGTGGTTGGCCATCGACAACGATCGCCACCACGCTGTTGGTTGTTCCCAGATCGATTCCCACGATCGGATCTTGATTGGCCATGTCTCTCAATGTCTCCTGAAGAACGTCCAGAGGTTCGGTGGTCTTATTCCGCGATTCTCACGTCGGCAAAACGGAGCAGGCGGCCTTGCCAGCGATACGCCGCGGTAAACTGCTCCGCGACGTGCCCAGCGGGATAGTCGGTCGTCGCAACGGTCCCAATCGCGTGCATCGTCTCCGCGTCGAATGCCTGCCCCAACACATCGAGGCGTTCGATCCGATGTTCCTGCATCGCCTGGCGGAGTCGCGCCAACACCAGATTCAATCCATCGATCGCCGGGTTTCCCTCGGCCGCATCGGGAATCGAACGCTGCTGGATGGCGAACGTCAGCAACGGGCGGGCCAGCCAGCGGGAGAACCGATTCATGCCCGCGAAATAAAGCTCGATTGCTTGCCGGTCCGATTCGGCGCGGAGCCGCCGGCTCGTTTCCCACTGCTCGATAGCCGCAACCGCCCGAGAAAGCTGATAGTCGGTCTCGACAATCAGCATCGCGAGCGGCGCGGCATCCGATGCGCTGTCGGCACTGCCATTACTCGCGCGGATCTCGGCCAGACCGGCGAGCAGCTTTGGCTCCAGCAATTGGATGTTCGCCGCGGCGGCTTCGATTTGCTCGGCCAAGGCACGGCTCTCCTTGGTCTGCCCGCGCCATTCATGCCGCATGGCGGTGAAGGCCTCGACGATATCCAGGGCACCGAACCGCGGCGCGGCATCGCTCGGCAAGTCGTCTTCGCAACGAGGCTGCTCGAGCGGTTCTGATGAGAACATGGGGTCACTCATGGGGCGTGTGTCTTGTCGCTCAATCGGTCGACGCTGGAACCGCGGGGTCGTCGGCACCCCGATTCCCCAGACTTAACAGCAGTGCGGTCGATAGCCGGGGCGGATTCCGCCGCGCGGCTTCCAGCGCATCCGACCAGCCGGGGGGGGGCTCGTCGTCGGGGGGAATCAGCAGTCGCTTGGCGATGGAGAGGGGATCCTTGGCCCCCTCGAACGCGGCGCGGATCTCGTGGAACTTCTCCGGATCGCGTTCTGGTGGGAATTGCTTCAGCAGTTCCAGATACCGGGCGCGCACTTCCTCTTCCCCGGCGTCTGGAGAGACACCCAGAATGGCAAAGGGGTCCGCGGATGTTGAAGGATTCATTGTTGAGGCTCCCGGTTTTCAAAACGGCGTCGTCTTGCCGGAGGATCGTGCCAACTCGGCGGCCAACTGGGCCGCCCGGCACGAAGGACAATCGCAATTGGGATCGAAATCCAACTCGTCGTCCTCGAACTCATCATCTTCGTCGTCATCATCGTCGTCGTCATCGTCGCTGAACAAATTGCCAAACAGATTGTCGAAGGGTAACCCGAAGGAGGACTTCGATTTCTTCGACAACGCGTCCTCGATGCCATCGGCCAACTGGGCAAACCAATGTCGACAGTAAGCGTCGCGCTCGGTTTGCGCCGCTTCGCGCAACAGCGGCCCAAGCCACCGATACTTTTCGGACGCCCTCCACATGTATCGGCTCTTGAGAACCGCATTCAGCGTGGCCGCGGCAAACATCGGATGCTGAACAACGGTATCGGTGAGGAACGGCGGGATGACATCGTAGTTGTTCGCCCAGAACCGATACTCCGAACACCAGAGCATCGCTTTCTGGGTCCGCTCGTCAAGCACTCCATTCGCGACTTTCCTGGGAGTCGCCTTCCAGCGACTTACCAACTCCTTGCCAAGCTTCCCACCATGCATGCGATAGGCCGGATAGAGCAGCCTGGCACGATGCAGGTCCCAAAAGAAGCTGCCCGCTTCGAGAAGTTCCTCGATCGGCAGTTTGTCTGGTTGCTTCAAGGCTTGATCCACCGGAGCGCGGAACTGTTTGAGATCGGCGGCCGGCACGCGCATGTGCTGAGCCGCTCCCAGCATCAGACAGGCATCGGCCAGCGAATCTCGCTTCAGGCCCGCGGCCTGGCTGATCTGATCGCGCTGTTGCTCAAACGCTTCCGTCTCTCCGTTGCGGAATATCCAAGCGGCTCGCAGGTAAGGAAGCCACTGTTTCGGCAGCCAACTCGGCCAGAGTTCTTCCGCTTTGTCCAGTTGGGCTGGAACCTTGTCCAGCCATGCCTTGCGGCGGCAAAGCCGCATCGCCTCCAGGACCTGCCATTTCCAGGGAGTGGCCCGGACACGGGGGTCTTCCTGCCGCGAAGCGGCCAGAAACTCGACGTGCGGCCGCGCTGCTTGGAGTTGCTCGCTTTCGAGATAATGGTCGACCAGCCACAGTCGCGGTTCGGCGTCTTCCGGCCGGCCTAGCGTCCAGCGCTGCATGACTTGGGCCAATTCCCGTTCGAGCGGCTTCCGTTTGGGTTGCGTTAAGCGATCGTTATCCAGCTTGGATTCCAGCCATTCGACGTGCGCCTTGTGTGCGGCAAGATTCCGCGGTTCGGCGTTCAGCGCGGCCCCCAAATGATGGCGAATACCCTTGGCGTCCTCGGGAGGAGCGAAGATTCTCGCCATCATCCCGTCACCATAATCGGGCTCGATCAATTCCATCGCTTCGTAGTAATGGATCTGACTGGCGATTGCATCACGCAACGCGGGCGAGAGCGACTCGTTTCGAGGCAGGTCGTCTTCCAAGTACTGGCTTAATGCGCGCTCGACCACCTTCTCCGCCGAAGGATTGTCCGTAAAACGCCGGTAATAGAAAAACGTGAGCAGCCGGTTGTGGGGATCGTGCCGCGGCCCCGGAAGCGACTTGACCACATCGTCGAACAGGTTGGCGTAGTCCTGAACGAACGCCCGCGCGAGCGCCGTCCGCGCGAGGGTAGCCACCAGGTCGGGCTCGGTGTCGGCATACTCCGCGACGAACAGGCGCAACCATTTGATTTTCCTGGGCCCCAGCAGCAGACTTCGCTCTTCCTCGGCCGCCTTCGCCCCCGCCTCGGCAACGCGCAAGGCGGGCCGATCGAATCGGATGCGGCGAAGCAGCTTCGCGTGGTACAGCAACGAGTTGTCCCAACTCTCCCACGGAGATACCTTCGCCGGTTTCACCTCCTCTGGCTGCCCATTGTTTTGCGGACGATCAGACTGGTCGAGGTCCGTGCGTAGGGACATCATCATCGCGATCGCGATCCGCCCGGGGCGCCGTTCGAAGTCGAGTCGCTGCCAGGTCTCGCTGGCGGAATCGGTATCGCCCGCCAGCCAATCGACGAGCCCGCGAATAAACAGCCGCCACTCGCTGAGGGGACTGCCGCGAGAAATCACCGACAGACTTTTGAGGGCCTCATCGCCCCGCGACTCGGTGGCGACCTGAAGCGCGTCCCGAACAAGGGCGACTTCGCTGGCCAGCTCTGGCGGCAAGCTGGCGCGCACCTCCTCGTCGAACACCGCCACATCGACCGGAAGTTCACCCTCCCAGGCCTGGGGAACTTGCTCCGCCAGCCGCTGGCGATGGCGCGCATTACTGCCGACAGCGAACTCGGCTCCCGGCAAACCCCCGGACTGCCGCTGCGATTGTTTCTTGCGCTTCTCCTGCCGCTTCCGTGTGTGCCGTTCCTTGCGACGTTGCGCCTTGTTTCCTTTTCCCACGGCTACGCTCCCAATCGCCTGAGGGCCTCAAGCCAACTTGCTCGAAGACTTTACCTGCTCATCCATTTTGACCGCGATACCAACCGCACCCATTATGAGGCTTCCGTTGCCGCCGGAAAAGGGATTGCACCCTCCCTTGGCGACCAGCACGGGTCCGCGCGTTGGGTTGGATTTGAAGAGGAGACAGAGTGGGTGCTAGGAAATCAAGCCCCTATTTCTGGGCAGTTGGAATGGGAATCTCCAGCGGCACGACTTCGATATCCCCGACATGCCCCCGCTCGGTCGACGCTCCGGCGACGGCCAGCGCCTTCCCTTTGGGACCTGGGACCAACCGGTGGAAGAACCGGGGGTCGGCCATTTTGGCCCCCTCGATCCACTCCCTCCCATCGTCCGACAGGGCGTAGAGGATACCGCTCATGCCGCTCACGCGGAGCTTCCCCTCGATGTGGAAAGCCGAGAGGCCGAACCCGCTGATCCCCTTGCCGGGCAGAGTCGGCAGCTCTTTCCACTCGCCCGCCTGGAGGTCGAGGGCGTCGACGCGCTGCGAGACTTTCCCCGCATCGTCCATTCCGCCGAGGGCCACCACATGGCCATTCCATTCGGCCACGGCCAGGGCGCGGCGCTTGAAGGGGGGTGTGGGGATTTCCTTCCACCCCTCGTCGACGTTGGTGAGATCGATCTTCCAGGCCGTGTCGACCCACTCGCCGGGACTCCCACCCGACAGGGTCCAACCGCCGACGACATAAAGCGTGTCGCCAATCACCACCGCATCGTGCGAGCTGCGGCGCTCGGGCAGGGGCTTGAGCGCTGTCCATTTTTTGGTGGCGGGATCGAACATCGCGAACTCGTCGACCGAGTGCATGTCCTCATCGTCGTCGCCGGTCGCATTGCGGGCCTCCATTCCGCCGACGCGATAGACTCGGTCGCCATGGGCCACCAGCGGCATGCCTTGCAAACGGGTTTCCATGGGAAGCGCTTCCCATGCCCCCCCCGCAAGTTTCACGCGGCCGAAGTGTTGCGAAAGATTCTCCTTCGAATGGACATGCTGCTCGCCGGTGTGGCCGCTGTAGACGTAGAGATAGTCACCCGCCACGGCTGCCCCGAAGCTGGCGACTGGCGCCGGGAGGGGCTCGTAGGGAGAATCGGCGACCGGCGAAGGGACTTCCGCCGGCGCGGGAACCCGAAGCGTGACGCTCAGGAAATTCGACGCGGTGGTGTAAGGCTTCCCCCCGGCTTCTCCTTCGGCTTCGACCGTGTGACTGAGGAGAAATCCGACTTCTCCCTCGGCGGGGTTCTTGAACACGGCAACCCCTTCCCCATTTGTCTTGCGGGCGGTCTGCTGCCCCGAGGGAGCGAACAAGGTGACTTCCACCCCTTCCAGGGGCTCCCCTTCCCAGGTGACCCGCAGATTGATCCCCTCGTCAGTTTTCGTGGCCACCGCGTCGAGCGCGAGTGGCGACTTGAGCTCCTTAGCCTCCCAGGCAGCGGGATCTTCGTCGACGTAATGTTTGGCGAAGTAGGTGAGTAGCGTCCCATGGTAGTTGCCATACTGCACCTCGGTGGCGACGATGCCCGACTGAGCCGCCTTGGCTTCGCTACGGAGCCCGATGAATTCTTTCTCGTCGACCTTGGCAACAGCGACTTCTTCTTGCGCGCCCTCGAGGTCGATCGATGTGATCTTGGCTTCGGCAATCGGCTCGGGAAGCTTGTAGTTCCGTTCGGCGGGAGTCTCGCCAAAGAAGAGCGCGACCCGTCCCTCCTCGTCGGAGGAGAGCCAGGTGAAATGGGCACTCGCCTGGCGCGCGGCGACAAGCGCGAGCACCATGAGCATCAGCAGGGCGGACCGAAGTAGTTTCATAGCAGTTTTCCTTGCGGAGCAGGTTGAATTTCGGGTGAGTCGCGAGTGAGCCGCGACTTGGATTGTATTCAAAAGGTTTTAAGGGACGATGTCCCCTTCGGCACGGGTTACCAGGGCACGCAGGGTCTGGTAATCGATGCCATCTTCCACGAAATGGACCGAACCGTCGACGTGGACAAATTGGCTCCCCCCGGGATGGTCGCTGCGGTAGGTCCGCAGGGTCGCGTTGCCGTTAATCAGCTTCTGGGCGTTGTACGATCGCGTCTGTCCCCCCAAGGGATTCGCGTAGAGGTCCCAATCGATATGCCCCCACGACAAGGCCCAATACCCCTGGGCCCACGTCTGGTCGCCCCACTTGATCTCCTGCAGGTGGCTCGAGCAGTCGGTCCAGACGAAGTTTTCGAAGCCGTAGTTCACCTCCCCGGCGAGCAGCGTCTGCGAGCAGCCATCGGTGATGTGCCGGAAGTCGAGAGAGTACTTCTTGCCCCGGACGGGAGCCGCGAAGGCGCCGTCGAGTTCCCCCCTGGCGACCTTCGACGCGCTGTAACTTGTGCGCGTCGACACGATGTAGCTCCCTGGGGCGAGCTTCTCGTCGCACGGAGTCGCCGGAACCTCGCGGGGCAGGTGCATCGAGGGGCAGAGGTAGACCGGCAACATGGTCGAAGTGGTCGGCAGGTTGACCGCCGATGTGATCGACTGCTCGGGATCGTAGTTGGCGGCGAGATTCTGCTGCTCGAGATAGGGGAGCAGCACGACCAATGCGCTGCCGAACTCGCCGAACGTTTCCGCCGTGTTGGGAGGGGGAAGGTGCTTTTGCGCCGACTGATAGTTATGCACCGCCAGGCCAATTTGCTTGAGGTTGTTGGCGCAGCTCATCTTCCGCGCCGCTTCGCGGGCCGACTGCACCGCCGGCAGGAGGATCGCGACGAGAGCGCCGATGATGGCGATCACGACCAACAGTTCCACCAGCGTAAAGCCCCCGCGTCGCTGCGACCCAAATCGGCGCCGCCGCGCCGTCTGCGGCACGAACCAGCTCAGGACCAACGACAACCCCACCACCATCAGCCAGGTCCCCGGTTCGGGGACCGCGGCCACCTCGGCTGGCAGCAATCCTCCTCCCAGGTCACCTGCTCCCAAGCGGTTGCGCCAAAAGATGAAGTCGGCCGCGTCGACCACGCCGTCGCCATTCCCGTCGGCTCCCGCACCGGCGCTTTCCAGACCACTGCCAACGGCAAAGCCATATTGCGACTTCCACAACAGATAGTCGTCGACGTCGACCGCGCCGCTGCGATCGTAGTCTCCCGCAATCAATTCCGGCAGAATCGTCACGTCGAGCGTGAGCTGCGCCGCGGGCACACCGAAACTGATGACCGCAAGGTGCTCTTTGGAGTAATAGGCGGGGAAATCTCCCACCGGCCCACCGGGGCCATGGGCGCCGCTGACCGAGTGAAGCGACGAGAGCGAGACTCCCAATTGGCCGATAGCCAGTTGTGCTCGGAAATAGTCGGCCACGCCCGGCAAGTCGAGGTTGAGGTCGAACTCGATGATCGCTCCATTCGGCAGCAGTTCGCCGGGCGCCGGAATCGCCCCTCCGCCGAACACCGAAATCACCTTGCCAATCGCCCAAGGTTCGGAGTCCCACGCCTCGTACACCATCGAGACGATGTTGTCGTTGGCATCGTAGATCGCTTCTCCGGCAGGGCTGTTGATGATGTTGCCCAGTCGACCTGTCCCGTCGTCTCCCAAGGGATAGACGTTGTAGAGCGATTCGCCTTGCGCGGGGAAGGCAGTGCTCGATTCCTCGAATGCCGGGGGCAAGTTGTTGTTTACACCGAATCCGAAGCGGTTGTAGCCGTTCGCGAAGCCCACGCCATAAAGTTCGAGCGGCCGTCCCGGGTCGTCGGTCCCGGCGGCGATATCGGCCACCAGGTCGCGAGTCGTGTCATAAGGAAGCTCTTTCTCATAGGCATCGAGCGTCATCCGGACCTTGACGGAGTTGATTTGATACCGCTCGGGGGCCACCTGATCGACCTTGTCCGACGTATCGAACGCCAGCAGAATGAACGCCGATCGCCCCAACAGATCAATCGACCCGTTGGTTGCGGGCAGAAAACTGGAAAACGTCGAGGGGTCGGCTTTTTGCCCCGGCGATGCTTCCTGCTGATGAATCCAGCGGTCGATGTTGGGCGCCGACCAGGAAAGCTCAAGGCCAAACGATGGCCTTGGGTTCCCAATCAGCCCGCAACAGACCGCCACCAGGAATGCGGCGCCGCGGGCCAACTTGCCATCGTATCGGGGTTTGCCATGCATTTGCTTGCAACTCCGTTAAGCCTGCTTTCGACCGCTGGTGCGGCGAAGCGCCCACCAGCTTAAGCCCGCAATGCCCAATAGGGCGACAGTCGACGGCTCGGGGACTCGAGTGAGGGTGATCTCGTCGATATCGAGTGTGTAGTCCTGGTCGATCCCTGCCAAGGAAGTCGGTGCATAGAAGCCAAACTGAATGTTCCCCACGTTGGAAAAGACATTCGTAAGAATCGCCTCGGGCGTTCCCGCCCCCTGCGGCACGAGCAGCGGGCTCTCGAAGTCGATCGGCACCACGAGTTCCGTCCACTCGTTCGGCGCGACCGCGACGGGAAAGTCGACACCAACCGCGGGCGAATTGAGGGGGACGGCGATCCGCGCAAAGAAGAACAAGTCCTCCGGAGTGTTGTGCCGGACCGAGAGACGAAGCTCCCCAACTCCACTCAGCCAATCGCCAAAGAAGGCCCCATCGCTGGCGACGAACTCACCTATCCCGGGCACGGCCAATGTCCGCCCGCGAACGAGGATGACCGAGGCCTCGCGGCTACCTGGTGCGCCACCTGCCACGTTCAACAGATTGAAGCTGGTCGAAGCATAGCTGCTATCGTCGGGTCCCCCCGTTGGGACGTAAGTCAACTCGGCTGAGGCGGCGTCGCGCCAGTTGTTGACTCCCGTATCGAATCCCTCCACCACCGGAGCCGCGACAGGCTCCGCCAATGAACTCTCCGCGATCAGGGCAAAACAGGCAACAAGACAGAGGACCAAACCATAGAGGCGACTCATGAAGCACTCCTCGATAACACAATACAGGCGGGGTGGGGACATCCTAGCAGGAGGATCGTCCGGCTCCATGGACGAAGTTGATACTGAATCTCAATAGCAGTGAGTTTACTGATTCCGCCCGACGGGTCAATCCCCCTTTTTCGCTAAGTGGCTTGTCGAAACTCCGAGGCTCATCCTGTCTCTGGTTTTCTTCCATCTCGATGCGCCATATTTGTCCTGCTTTTTCTTGGTTGCGGCCTCTTCTGCGCCCGTTTAAATTGCACGAATCCGCACACCATCATTGGGATGGCTTCCCCCCCCGCTCATCCGTCACCGTTTCCTGTGACTTATGCCCTCGAGGAAATAATGGCTAGCTTGCGACTTCTCTCGCTTTTTGTTGCCGCCATGGCGCTGAGTTTCGGTTCAATGGCATCCGCCACCGAGCCGGTGCTCTACCTGCATACGGAGTTCTTCCCTTACGACGATCCCCATGCGACGCCGATTGCCCAACGATTGGACAGGGAATTGGTCCGCCAGGCACTGCTTATCGCAGCCCGGCATGAACTCGGTATCGAGTGCTACGACGAGACGCTCGACGAACGGGCCCCCGAGGGGGACCACGTCGTCCACCTCATCGTTTCCGAACGGGGAAGCTATCGGGGGAGCTGGAATATCAAGCTCTATCGCTACCCGGCCGATGGCAACTGGCGCGCGGCGGGGTCCCTCTGGGAGAAGGACTACAAGACGAGCCGCGCAGGGTCGCAGCACTACGCCAGCTTCGCCCCCATGCTCGAAGAGGAGTCACGCGGAGCCTTTGTCGATGCGCTCAAATTGGCCGGGCTGGAGAAACGCACCCGAGAGGGGAAGCCAGCCCCAGCCGAAACAGCCAAACCCGCGAAGGATAAGGCCTCGCTCGACGAGCTGATGGAGCGCGTCGACTTTGTTGCCCAGTTCGGGGCTGTTTTCAACTTGCACGGAGCGCTATCAACCGGCGGCGAGACCCCCGCGCAGGTCCAACAACTCGCGCGAGCCTACGCCCAACTCTCAATGCTTACCGGGCACACTTGGAATGCCTCGACGGAAGCCTTCGCCGCTCGGGCGATGCTCTACGCCCAGCGCGGCGTGACGGCCACCGACTCGAGCCCCGATGCCCTGTGGACCCGCGCCTACACCTACGCCCTCACCGGTTCGCTCCAACACGCCGAGAAAGACCTCAAGCAGCTCGGTGTGACGCTGGTGAAATCGACCTCCGGTGCCGAAGCCGACACTGGGGACGACGCGGCAATGTCCGAGGGCCCGGCGTGGCGCGAGCGATTGGTCCCTTACGTCTTGTGCGATCGCCAGGCACTCCAGCAATTGGCGGATCGCGACGAGAAACTGGCCCCCTGGGCTCGCGAACTCGACTTTCAACTCGCCATGGCGTTCCGCTATCCGAAGTGGATGTTCGATGCGGCAGGGAAGCTCCTCCAAACGACCCCCACCGCCTATCATGCGGCGGTCGAACTGGCGAACAGGACCGTCGACCTGCGAGCCTCCCGCACTGGCGCCCACTACGGCCCGGCCTACTTCGGGCGTCACTTGCCGGCGAGCCTCGGTGCCCTGCCGCAACTGCCCCAGGCCGTTGAGGGACAGTTGCCGCTCGATGCCGTACGTCGCGGAATGCTCGCGGTCGTGCTGAAGGACCCTAACCCCAACGACAATTTCTCGCCGTTTCCGAGCCACATCGCCGGAGTGATCCGCAAGGCCTCCACCTCCGAGGAGTCCCAGGGGCTCAGTTTGGGTGTGCTGGCCTACCTGATCGAGGAAGAGCAGTTCGTCATGGCGGCCGCGGCCTGTAAGGTGAGTCAGAATGCCACCGAGTCCGATCACAGTGAACTGGTCGACGCGATCCTCCCCTTCGTCAAAGGCCACCGCTACGCAGGCTACATCGAGGGTTATCGGTACAACCCGCGCACGCAATTCGAGGAGCGAAAGCAGGCCCTGAAAGACGTCAAGGTCCGCGATGCCAGGGGCAACCTCCTCTATCTCGTCAAGGCTCTCCGAGAGGTCAATCCCGGAAACGATAGCCAGGTCCTCGCCGCGTGGAATCAATCGGCCCGCAACTTCACCATGCAGGGAAGCCTCGAGAAGATCTACCTCACCGATCACCGGACGTACAACAACTACACTCCCGCCGATTTGCGCATGCTGGGGGGTGAGCTCTCGCGGATTGCTCCCCACCTGGAAGTCAGCACGCGACTCCTCATCGAGGGGGCCGAGCAACCCAAGGTCGAAGACCTCGCCAAATGGGAGGGGATGATCAAAATCGACCCCGATGCCTTTGCGATGCTCGCCGCCCACCATGTCGCCCAAGACCGAATTGCCGATGCCATTCGTTGCTACAAGCGATCGCTCGAGATTTTTCCCACCCTCGAAAACGCCCAAAAGCTCGCGGGGCTCCATTGGGAACGAAACGAAGTCGGCCAGTGGCAGGCCGTGCTCGAACGGTTCCTCGAGGAAGCCCCCGACATCAGCCTCGACCATGCTCAGGTCCAAGCCCAGTTGGCTAAGGGCTATGCCCATTTTGGCGAGTACCGCAAAGCCTATCCCCTGGCGGCCAAGGCGGCCAGAACCTACTCCGGGTGGGGACTGCTCGGCGCTAGCAGCGTCTGCGAGGCGCTGGGCGAGTGGGATGAGTCGGAACAATGGGTCCGGGCCTGCTGCGAAAGCTATCCCAGTTCCTCCGGATACCGGTGGTACTTCTGGTGCCGCCGCACGGGGCGTGGCGATGTCGATGGCGCCGGCCAGTTGGCCGAACAGTTTTTCCAGCGCTTTCGCCCACCTCAACCCACGCGCGACATTCACGTGCTGCGAGGTGTCCATGCCTATCTCAACGAAGACCACGAGCAAGCGCGCGACCATTTTCGCCTGGCCGACAAAGCCGAAGCCGAACCCAGCAGCTACTGTTCGTTCATGTTGATTCGACTGGGACGCCTGCTCAACGAGGAAGCGCCTCCCGAAGTGCTCGAAAGAGCCAAGTCGACGCTGCGGGAGCGAATGCAAACGCTCCCCAAGGGGAGTTACGCATGGGAGGGGGCCCTGGCCGTTGTCGACCTGATCGAAACAGAGGAGCCCTCCGCCGAACAACTCGCCCAACTCGACGACAAGCTGGCCAAGGTACTCGACGACTCCCGCCGCAGCGGCTATTGCTACTTCGCCGCGTGCGAACTCGACCGGCTCGGCCTGACGGACGAGGCCGAACGCTACTGGCGCGTGGCCATGACCCTCCCCGATGCCGACCCGATCTATGCGACCCTGGCCGGTAGCGAACTTGCGACTCGCTTCGGCACCTCGCGCGTCGATGGGGAACTCACCAGCGACGACATCTGGCCCGAACGTTCCTGGCCCGGCGAGGAAAAACCTTAGTCGGAGATCACTCCGTGGGTTGGTCAGGACCCTCTCCTACGAGCACCCCTCGCAGCCACTCGTTCAAGAACAGACGCTCCGAGTCGTACTTTCGCGCCACCTCGTCCCAACGGGCCAGCCCCGGATAAAGCCGCTCCACCTCGCCCGGTTCGATCGGGCAGACCTTGCCCCAATGGGGACGGGCGTCGTACAGCCGCGACATGCTCTCCGCCAGTAGTTCGGCGAAGGCGAAGAACCCCGCCCGATCGTCGGGCCGCTGGTAGCTGATGAAGCTCAGGGCATATGTGTCTTCTTCAAGTTCATCCCCGCGGGGTGATGCCGCCGAGAGCAGCGTGTCGTCGGCCAGCACCTTGCGAACGCAAATCACGTAGTGATGGCAATAACTCCCGGCGAGTCCCCTCAGTCGCTCGGCGAATCCAATCGACTCGAGTCGCTCCCACACCAGGTCTCCCGCCGCTTGCTCCTCCCCCCCCAACACCTGCAGCAGGCCCTTCACGAACGCGAGCGACTCGGCCAGTCGCGCCGCTGCGACGAACATCTCGATCTCGATATGCCGGAAAAGTTGATGTTCCATCACCAGTTGGTCGGGTGCGTGATCGACGACCCGCCAGTTGTAAACCACCATCTTCGGTAGCACATGTCGGTAGACCCATCGCGTCCAGCTCGACCGCCGCGCCCACCTGGCGAGGAACGTAATCACCAGGTGCAATCCGATGTCCATCCCCAGCCACCAGTACCAGCGGTACAACGGTGCCCACCTGCCACGCGCCTCGCCCGTCTCACGGCGATGCTGCGCCAGATAACTCCACGACCATGGCAGCAAGTAAAACTGTTGGAGCGGATACTCCTCCTCCGCGGCGATCACCTCCTCCAGCGTCTCATACCGAGTGAGCACCTCCTCGATCTGGTACTCCTCGCGGCACTCGAGCACCACCTCCACCACGATCCCCAAGGTCCCCAGACTGCACCGCGCGATTCTCAAGGCATCGCCGCTGTCGATGGTCGTCGCCGTCGCCCGACCCGAGGGGTCGTAATGAACGACCCGCACCGCCCGGAGGTATTGCCCCATCACGCATCGTCCCGAGCCGTGCGTCCCGGTGGCGGTCGCCCCGGCAATGGTCTGCCGGGTGATGAGCCCCATCGCCGGCATGGTCAGCCCCTGGCGGCGCAGCTCTTCCACCAACCGCCGGATGGTGCAGCCCCCGCCGATGGTCGCCAGCGGCACCTCTCCCTCCCGCCGGACCTCCACCCGGTGGATGTGCCACAGGTCGACCAGCACGTCCGACCCCGCGATTCCAGGGCTCCAAGCGTGCCGGCTGCCGACCGCTCGGATCGATTCCCCCCGATGGCGGTCGAGGATTTCCAGCAATTCGGCCTCGCTACGGGGCTGGTAGTAGTGCCCTGGCGTGGTGGAAACGTTGCGGCCAAAGTTCCATACGTGGTGCGGCATAGCGCAGAATAACTTTCTGGGAAAAATGAGAAATACCAAATGAAATGGTAGACAACTCCTAGGGCAACAATGTTAAGATAGGGGACGAATCGGGACTGGAGTGACTTGCTGTTCAGAGCCATCTGAGTTTGCCTTGTCATCAACATCTCTAGTCATGATGGTCCGATTCCATAGGCTCTCATGGTTGAGAGCACTCTCATACGTTGAGAAAACATTTGAGTGCTGGTGAGTTTTTGTAGCGGCTGTTACTGATCATCGACACCTAACGAACGAGCTTAGATCCAATGAAGTCACACAACCTGATGCTCGCCGCCCTGTTGGGCTGCGCCCTCGTGTCCACTCACGCCGTGGCCGCGACGATGCAAATCGAAATCACTGGCGTCAACCTCACCTACTCCGATCCCGATGGCGGCGGCCCCGGCACTGGCTCGCTGCTCGATGCGGGCGCTCCGGCTGATCCGCTCACCGCCATGCTCGTCTCCGACGACAACGGCCCGATCGGCGCCCTCACCTCGCCCCCCAACACCATCACTCTCGACCTGTCGGTCCTCGGCATTCCCAACATCGCCGTCCCCGCACCCAACGCGTCGACCTCGGTCACCGCACCTGCTGGTGGCTCGCTCCTCTTGTCGTTGAATTCCGCCACCACCCTCGACCTCGATCTCGACACCGTCGAAGTCGTCTACTCGCGCATCAGCGTCGGGCAGTTCGACATCCGCGTCCTGTTCGCCGGGTCGGTGGGAAGCATCGCCGCGCAAGACCTTCCCTTCGGTCTCGAAGTGGCCGACCCCGTCACCGTCTCGTTCAACCTCCAAGGGGCTTCGACCGAGAGTGGCGGGTTCCTCACCAGCTTCGTCGGCGCTGGCACCGGGGTTCTCACTGCCCCCATGGTCGTTATCCCCGAGCCCGCGACCATCGCCGTCCTGGGACTCGCCGGAATCGCCGGCCTATTGGTCTGCCGCCGGAGCCGCATGGCTTAGTCTGCGATCAACCAGTTTCGCTTCATCCTAAAACCCTTCCCGCATGTGACTTCGCGGGGAGGGTTTTTTTGTTGGGCTTCGTCATTTCGAACTCTCGGGGCTCCTGAACACTCACGGCTCCTGCTGCTTTCTGGCACCACTTTCGCTTCGGGGGGGTGACAAGTGGCACAAAGTTGTGCCGAGAATCTCAACCCGAAGCGTGAGCGAGGCGATTGAGTAGTATTTGTGTCACTCTCAAGTGACAAGACCGCCATCAGCCCAGAGGACACGGTGGTAGATTCAGCCAAAAGTACCGCAATCACGGCAACTTCGGCAATCCCAGCTCTTTCAGAAAATTGTTGTGCCGATCTCGTACGGCTCCATGCGCCGGCTGCAATTCATTGAATGTCATTCCTCTGCCAACCCTCGAAACGTCGCCTTGAAGTCTTCTTCGGTCAGTGCCGTGTCGAATAAGCCTACTTCCATCCCCTTGTGGCGGCTTAGGCCCATGTAGCGCAGGCTTGAATCTTCGTAGCGTCGAAATTTCCATACCGCATCGTTCATGAGTGCGCTATTGAATACCCCGAGGCTCACCAGCCGCTCAAAGTCCTCGGTCGTCAATCCGGTGACCCGCTTGAACAGCTTTGGTTCAAGCTTCGTGATCACATCTTTCAAACGCTGTTCGCGGTAATCGGTGAGATACATGAACACCGGAATGCGGGCGGCGAACTTGATGAGCTTCTCCTGCACCTGCTTGCGCAGGCTCTTTCGTTCCTTCTCGGCTTCGGTCAGTTCCTTTTTCTCTTTTGTGCTAAGCTCTTCGCCCTCGCCTGCCTTGCGTTTTGAGTCTTTGATCTGCTCTGAGCGGTTGATGATCGTTTCCAGATCGGCATTGAGATTGCGAAAACCCTCGATCGCTTCCAACGCCGCCATCGCGGCCGGATCGTTCATGAGTCGTGTAAGCGTGCTGTCGTCGACGTTCACCAGCAGCACGCTCTCCCACCGTTTGGCCAGCAGCGTGCACCGTTTGGCCAGCAGCGTGGCGCTCGTTCCACTGGTGGCGATGTCAAGAATGGCGGCCGCATCGAGTTGGCGCATCGAACTGCCGTCGTACGCCAACACCGGCAAAAAACCGACCAGCTCAGCTACCCGTTGCTCTGGCGTCGTTTCATCGGTCGCCAATCGCGAGCCGTAGTCGGCGATCTGCCGCAGTGCGCGGTTGGGCGCGAAATCGAACACGTAACACTCCGGCTTGACGATCACTTCGTTGCCCGCCTCATCCGACACCGTCCACGGTGACTGCACCCGAAATGCGCTCTGAAAATAAGTCTCTGGGCTGCTACACTTGCGCAGCATCAGCATCCCCGCCCACGGCCGCACTGTGACGCCCGTCGTTAGTTTCCCGCACGAAAGCGTGATCGACTTGTTGGCCAGCGGATCATCCATCGCATCCAGCACCGGCGGAAGTGCCGCCGCCCCGATGCCCGCCCTCGATCCCGCCGCGACCACCACGTTGTAGTCGTGGTAGAACGTGTTCTGCTTCGCCTTCAGCAGGTTCGCCATCGCATGACACGACGCCACGCTCGGCAGGAACCAGAACGAATGCGAGAGCACGCCCAGCAGCCTCGCATCCGAGAACGGCAGCGGCGGGCGGTCCTTTCCCAGCTTCAAATCGTCCACCGTCGTCCCGCGATACGCCCCCCGGATCAGGTCCAGCCACTTCTGAACCTCATCCTCATGCTCGAACTTCGCCTCCTCGCCTTCACCTTCAGCGCGGAAAAACTCGTTCAGGTCGAACTCGTTGAACTCGCCCTGCTCCGCCACCTGCCGAATGTCGTCCGGTAGCGTGTACGTCATCAACACCAGCCGGGGAAGCGAGGCATATGGATTGGCGCCCGGCCCAGCCCAGTCGCGCTTGGCCCGCTGCTCGTCGCTGTAGGTCCAGTTGTAAATCTGCTCCTCAATGAACTCGCCGGACGCCAGCGCCCGGAACGGCGTGCCGGACAGATACAAATAATGCCCCGTGTTGATCGGAAGAATCGACTCGTCAAACTCCGCCTCAACCTTCGTCACTTCCTCACTCACCTCGCCTTCGTCTTCCTCATCCGCGCCGAACAGCCCCTTCGCGTTCTCGCGCCACGCGCCGTAGTGGTACTCGTCCAGCATCACGCAATCCCACTCGGTGTCGTGGACCCACTCGTTGCGCGGCTTGATCGCCCCGCCCGCCGTGCGCTGGAGAAAGTCCTGAAAACTGCCGAAGCAAACGATCGGCTTCTCCTTGTCCGCCTGCTCGTAGGTCAGTTCCCCGCCCTTGGTGATGAACTGCCACCCTTCAAAGTCGATGTGCCGGGTTAAATCCTCCGACCACGCGTGAACCACTGCCGGCTTGAACGTCAGCACCAGCACCTTCGTCCACTCCATCTCCTTCGCCAGTTGATACGCGGCGAAGGTCTTGCCGAAACGCATCTTTGCGTTCCACAGAAAGTGCGGCGTGTGCCCCGGCTGTTCGGTCCGGGCCTTGCGGAAATAGTCCGCCGTCATTTCCACCGCTTCGCGCTGCTCGGGGCGCAGACCGAAACTCAGCGTGCGGTCTTCGACGTTCGCCGTCCGCTCACGCACGGCGACGACCGCCGCCCGCACCTGGCTCACCGTGCATTTGAACCACTCGTGCGACGGGTTCGTGATCCCCCTGGCCCGCAAATGCCTGTGAATGTCATGGTCGGTAAAGCTCGACCCGTCGGCCCGCATCGCCGGCTCGATCAATTCGATGCGATAGGCGTTCAACCCCGATGGAAACTGCTCGGCGATCCGGTCGGCCGCAATCCGCTCGGTGTAGCCGACCTTCAGCAACCCCGCATGATCCGGGTGCGTGCTGGCGAAGGCGTAGATCGTCGGCGTCGCTGGCGGGCGTGGGGGGAAGAAGTCGTCATTGGGCATGTCATCAATCCCTAAATGCTATTCGACAAATGGATTCCTCACCGTCAAGCCTCCTTCGACGACCAATCCATCCTGCATATCCTCGCTGTAGAGCCATTTCGCGCTTGCCTCTTGTGCCGCGGCAACGATCATCGCATCATAGACTGACAATTGATAACGCTCGGTCAGGTAGCGGCCCTGATCGTGCGTTGCCCGGGTAAGCGGAACAACCTCGCAAGCAGCGCGCACCGCCGCCAGCAATGCGTCGGTTTTTTCCCAGTCCAGTTTGTATTTGCGAACACACACATTCAGAATTTCATTGAGTACCTGCACGCTTACGACCCCCCCGGCGGCCAGCAGTTGTTCGGTTCGCTCCGCCTTGGTGACATCATCCCCCAGCAGATACAACAACGTATTGCTGTCAAAGAACACGTCAGCGGGCATTGGCCTCCTCCCGATCAAATTTGAAGTCCGCGGGGATGGACCCGCGATACTGCCGCAATTTCGCCAGCCGTTCCTCCAGAGTGGGCGCAAGCCCAATGGTCAGGCTCTTCCGGTCCACCGCGAGGATGTCGATTTCATCGTTTTCCTTCAAACCCAACTCCGTCACCAGCGCCGCCGGCAACCGCACCGCCAGGCTGTTTCCCCATTTGGCGACTTTCATGGCTTACTCCTTTCACGGATATACATCGACCAATTGTATATCATTTCGTTCGCGCCGTCCACTTCCCGTTACCGGTTGCCGGAAACTGCTCGGCGATCCGGTCGGCGGCGATCCACTCGGTGTACCCCACCTTCAGCAACCCCACCACATCGGCATGAATGTTCTGATCGGCCAGGAGAGGAAACTCGCGGAGTTTCACGCCACCCCCCCAACCACTCCCGCCGTCAGGTAGATGTCATTCTTGAGCGACTGGGCCGCGAAACCAACGGCTTGGCGCACATCCTCTTCGGTGAGGAATGGATAGTTCCGCACGATGTCGGCGATCGAGCCGCCGGACGCGATGAGTTCGAGAATGAACTCGACGCTGATGCGCGTTCCCTTGATGATCGGCTTGCCGCCGAGGATCGCCGGGTTGGAAACGATTCGGTCAAACATGAGCAAACTCCTTGTCTATGTTCATGTTAGCACGATCCTCGTCGCTCGACACCTTGCCTGCGATCCAATCGGCGGCAACCCGCTCGGTGTAGCCGACCTTCAGCAACCCCGCATGATCGGGGTGCGTGCTGACGAAGGCGTAGATCGTGGGGGTCGCAGTGGGACGTGGGGGGAAGAAATCGCTCATGGTTCACCCGATCTTGGAATTGATGTATTCCCACTCATCGGGGGTGATCCCCCAACGCTTGACGAGCATCGCGTCCGTGTAAACGCCCTCATATTTGCCAAGATCTGGGACGAACGCGAAGTTCTTGCGCGTCACGTCTTGGGAGATCACGGTCTGTAGCAGAAGGAAACGAGCAGTCTTTGTATACAGATACGACTTAAACGAAAGTACTTCGTCCGCTGAATCGAACGCACACGCGACTAAATATGATTCGGTGCAGCACTCACCGGGCTTGGCGATCCGCGTGTTCTCGTCGTAATAGAACCGCACGGGCCTTGAAAAGTCCGTCTGCCCCGCGATTGGTGCCTTGGGGATCAGCAATTTCCACTTATCCAAGAGGTTGTTGTCGTCGTTCACGTCTTCCGGCGCGGCAAATTGGCGCCCGATCCGCTGCATGAACCAACATGGAATGCCCTTTGACTTTGGCTCGTAGAAGCCGCGGAGGCCAAACGGCTTGCTTGGAGATACAACTCTGTTCAGAAAACCGATGTCACGGCTATAATCTGTCTGTCTGTCTGTCTGTCTGTCTGTCTGTGTTTCGCGATGACTTTCTTCACGATCACGACTGCCTTGCTGCTTCGGATAAACGTCGGAAACTCATCGAGCTTTCGCTCTGTCGTAATGTGCTCATCGCCCCGCACGTTTGTGACGGAGCAGAGTCCTCGATTGTCGCGGTTCCACAAAAAGTAGCAGACGCCGCCGGCAACGTCGACGCCTGGAAATGCATCGCGGAAATTCTCGAAGTCGACGATGTTGCGCAGTCGGTTATCGCCAAGCATCTCTGCTCGGAACTCATCCAGCCCCTTACCACCGGAGAACCAACGCGACGGGATGATCATCGTGAGATAGCGAGGTTCCAGTTTCTTGGCTTGTCGGACGAAGTGGTGGTAGATCGGCGATGCGGCGCGGCCATGCCCTCCATCGCTCAACTGATATGGCGGGTTTCCAACGATCACGTCAAATTTCACGTTAAACACCTTTCTCGGATCGACGCCGTGGATGAAGGGGTAGGCGTATTCTTCGAGCGATTCGTCGCGGTCGTACTCGCCTTTGCTCGCGCCGCAGAACTCGCAGCGGCCAGCGCTGGTCCACGTGTGGCTGGTGTTAGGCAGGCGGATGTTGCCCTCTGGTTTCTTGAACTCGGTCGCGATGCTGAACCGGCCATCGGCCTTCTTCGAGCAATAAACGCTCCGCCGGCTGAGCAATGCCGTCAACTCGGTGATCGCCAATCCAAAGACCTGCTTGGTGAGAATGTGGTTGATGCGGGCCTGTTCATCGGGCATCTGGTCTTTGAGCCCGTCGTTGAGTCGGCGGGCGATTTCGCGCAGGAAGACCCCGGACTTGCAGACGGGATCGAGAAACGTCGTGTCCGGCCGTTGGAACAACTCTGGCGGCAGAATGTCGAGCATCGCCGACGCCAGCTTCGGTGGGGTGAAGACCTCATCCGCACTGAGGTTGGCGAGGCAGGTGAGGATGTCGGGGTTATGGCCGTTCATGCGCAGCCTCCTCTTCGGAAACTTTCATGTAATGGGGCGATGCAACCATCACCGATGTGCGCGCAGGCATAGCCTCGGCGTCGGGGACTTTCAGGTAGTGGCAGGGCGGAAACTCGCCGACGGCGGTGGGAACGAAGACATTTTCCCCCATGTCGCTAAAGAGCGGCAAGCTGGCAACGCGGCTATCCTCAAGTAAATGCTCGTAAGCAAAGTCGCGACGTTTCAGGAGCATCCCATTGAGAGGCGACCACTCGCTCAGCACGATCGGTTGATCCTCAGCCGTGCGAAACGTCAGAGCGTCCCCCTGCACAACGTTCTTGGCGAGGATAAACACAAGGGCGCGGCGGACGGCCTCGGGCAAGGTCGTTTTGTGACAAGCGTCGTAAGCGTCGGCAACGATGGCGAGTAAGCGATCGCGGCACGCCGCGATGTTGTCCGCCAGCAGGTCGATTCCGTAGAGACTGCACACGGCCAAAATCGCGTCCCGTTCCCACTTTTCGCGATTGCGAACGTTCTTTTTGTCGACGGTGAGCAGCTTGCGGCGGAGCACTTCGGCAAGGAAGTTCCCGTCGCCGCAGGCGGGTTCGAGAAATCGCGAGTCGATCCGCTCGCACTCGTGCGCGACGAGATCGAGCATGTCGTTGACCAAACCGGGTGGGGTGAAGACCTCACCGTGGTCGATAACGCGTTGTCGAGTTTTGACGGATCGGGTCATGGTCATGTCATTGTAGCACCTGTCAAATGCGAGGAGATGGACCTGCCACGAGAGGCCCCTCCTCCCAGGAATCGGCTCGCCGCAGGGATCGGTCGAGCCGGAAAGAGATTCACAGCTTAACACCGAACGCCGCGATTTCCAATTCGTCGGCAGGATGTTAGTGTTTCTCGCGCACGCACACCCTTCTCAGGGCGTGGCACCCCTGTGCCCCTCCACGACCGAGACGGTCGTGCTACTATAAGCCGATAAAAAACCCTCCCCACTTCTAACCGAAGTGGGGAGGGCATGAGTTGCCAACGTTGTTGTCCGCGCCGTTACCCGTTAGATATCGAGCGCGATCTTTTCTTCCTTCGCGGCCTGGCGGAGTTTCGACAGGGCGCGGAGTTCGATCTGGCGGATTCGTTCCTTGGTCACGCCGAGTTCGGCGCCGACCTCTTTCAAGGTCTGCGGTTCCTGGCGGTGGTCGAGGCCGAAGCGGCCGATGATGATCTTTTGCTCGCGCTCGTCGAGGCGACGCAGGATCCGGTTGATTTGCTCTTCGCGGATGTCCTGCTGCGTCTCTTCGATGATGGGGTTCGAGCGTTGCTCTTCAGTGGCGGCGAACAGTTCGTCGCTACTGGTGCGGAACCGGTCGCGATGCTTGAACTCGCTGGGGATGGTCCGAGCGAAGTTCTTCATGATGGCCCACGTGGCGTAGGTGCTGAACTTGTTGCCGCGGCTGAAGTCGAACTTCTCGACCGCCCGGAGGAGCGACATGTTGCCATCGCTCACCAGTTCGAAGAAGTTCTGATCGGCCGTGACGTGCCGCTTGGCGATCGAGACCACCAGCCGCAGGTTTGCCCGGGCGATGTCGTTCTTGGTGGCGATGATCTGGTCGTACAGCGCCTCGATTTCGTCCATGGTGGGGGCCTTGGGATTCAACGCATCGAGCGTTTCCCGGAGCCGGGTGGCCTTGAACTTGAGGAAGTTGTACTTGCGGAACAGGTGGGCCTCCTGCTCGCGGGTCAAGAGCGGCATCTCGTAGAGGCTGGCCAGGTAAGGAGGCAGGCCGCTGGGGACCTTCACCTTGCGCGACGGAGTTTCGGCCTCGGGCATCGGTCCGAGGATCGCCGCGTCGGCCCCCTTCCGCGCGAAGCGCGGGTTGGGGATGAAGTCGAGCGGCAGCTCCATGATGTTCTCGTAGCGGACTTCGTTGATCACCCGGTAGATGGTGGTCTTGGTCCGTCCGTACTGTCGCATCAGTTTTTCGACCGACAGGCCCCGGCGATGCTGCTGGTAGAGCCGCTGCTTTTGCGCCGGGGTGAGGGGGGTCTTGGCGTCGGGGAAGATCGCCAGCTTGGGGTGATCCTTGTCGAACTGGCGGATCGTCGTGCGAATCGTTTCGACACTACGACCCGAGCGCTCGGCGAGGCGGCGGGAGATTTCGCTCTGGCAGGCGCCGGTGGCGGCCATGCGGCGGGCGCTGTCGATGATCTCGTTGCGCTGCTCGTCGGAGAGCTGGCTGAACCGCGTGCCGCGGGCGACGCGGTCGCCATTCTGCTTGACGAACCGCTCGACGCTCGAACGGAGGAAGCCGACGCGCTTGCGGCCATCGAACACGAACCGGCGACTTACCAGCCCAAGCTCGCGCCACCGCGAGATCGTCTTGGTGGAGACGTTGAACTGCCGGGCGAGTTCCTCGACGGTGAGGACCTGCTCCCCTACGCCCTGGGCGTCGACGTCGATCGAGTCGGAGAGATCTTCGACGAACAGTCGGAGATCGCGCAGCAACTCCTGGCCGCTCGCCTTCTCGCTGGCTCCCCCTTCGGGGCGATAGCCGGTGACACGGAAGCAGACGTACTCGTAGGTATACGTTTTATTGGGATCGAGCTCGCCGATGAGTTGCTCGGCGTTCTCGAGTTGTTCGATTCGCTTATCGCGCGGCGCGTACCGCACCTGCTGATCGCGCAGGCGTCGGACCGCTTCGGTTTCGTAATGGCGTTGCATTTGTCCCACCTCTTCTCTGCTGTTGCACCTCCTCGGGTTGCGTACGTTCCCTGCGTCCCGTCGTGGGGCGCTGCCACTAGAGAGTCACGGCGACTCTCGGCATGGCTTGGTACGGTAATTCCGACACTTTCTGTTCCTGCAACTGGCGTGCCCCGCATCCTCGGGACCTGCCGGTTGCCTTCAGCTTTTTAGTTCGTCCGGGCGGAGTGAATCTTGTCCTTCGCTCCGCCGCGGCCGATCTTGGCCTCTTTCGTCCTGCCCATTGTCATCTCTAGCAGGGCCAGCTACGCCGTGCGGGTCGTCCCGTCAAGTGCTGCTAGCGGGTGGGCAGGTACCTCTTATACGTACTAGGACGGGATTGGATCGCGATAAAGTTCGCGCAATTAGTGTCTTTTTCTCCACTGCTGGCAAAACCAGCAACCAACACGTCTCACACTAAAATCATACCATCAAACGGTTTACGGCTAAACGTCAAAATGCCAGCACCCGCGAACTTGCGACGTTGGGGGCGGATTTCCCCTTGCCCAGCTTTCCACCTCCCGCCGCTCGCGACCTCTTGGTCAACTTTCCAGGCTTTTGGGGTCGATCTACCCGACAGGTGTGTACAGGCTCTCCGCCAAGGAAGGATTCACGATGCCATTTGTCCACTATTCCCCCAATCCCCTCCGTCGCGGGGTAAGGTTCCTGGTCGTTGCGCTCGGATTGTCGACGGCCAGCTTGCTAGCAGGCCGCCCGGGTGGCGCTTTGGCGCAGCAGGTTGATCTCCGTCCCCAACTCCCCGAAGGGGTTCGCCGAGTGACGGTCGAGTGGCAATTGGCGGGCGAACTCCGCCTCCCGACCTCACCCGACACCCCCGCGGCGAAGACGAGCCCCAAAGTCGGCGCGACGGCGAAGCTAGCCTATGACGAGGCCCCGCTCGACCTGACCCAATTCGCCCGGCTCTACCGCCAGGTGGAAGCGACGGTGGGGGTCGACACGAATGTCCGCGAACAAACGTTGCGCGACGAGCGGCGGCTCGTCGTTGTCTCGGCGACCCCCGCGGGTGCCAAGGTGCTGGCGGTCGATGGGCCGCTACGGCGCGAGGAAGTCGATACCTTGCAGATGCCGGCCGACAGTCTGATGCTAAGCGACCTGCTCCCCGGCGAGCCGCTCGAGGTGGGGGGAACCTGGGACCACGCTCCCGAGGTCATCGCGGCGCTCGTGAACCTGCAAGCGACCGAAGTGTGCGAGTGCCAGAGCGTGCTGGTCGAGGCGAACAGCCGCTTCGCCAAGTGCCAGCTTGCCGGCACGGTCCATGGCATGGTCGACGGAACCCGGACCGAGATGGAACTCGACGGAGTCTACCTGGTCGACCGCGAGCGCGGCGAGATCAGCCAGTTCAACCTGGCGATCCGCGAGCAGCGCGAAGTCGGGCCGATCACCCCCGGGCTCGAGGGGATTCTCAAGCTCCGCGTCAAGATCGACCGACCGACCGACGCCGAGCTGACCCCCGACCTCATCGCGCGGGTCGCGACCTCCTACCCGGTGCCAGCCACCGCGGTGGAAACCTATAGCCAGGAACTAGGTTTTTCGACGACCCACGACGCCACGTGGCACGTCACCGGGACGCGCGGCAAGACGATGGCGCTGCGAAAGGTCGGCCCGGCCGGCCTCGTGGCCCATGCCACGCTCACCCGGCTCCCCGCCAAGTCGCTCGACTCCGGGTCGTCGCTGGCCGAGTTCCGTGCCGACCTGGCCCAGACCTTGGGTGCGTCGCTGGGAGCGGTCGCCAGCGAAGAGCAGTTCACCAGTCAAACCGGCTGCCGAGTGCTGCACGTCGTCGCCCAGGGAATGGTGGGCGGGGTGCCAGTCGAGTGGCACGCCTACCAGGTCGCCCCCCCCGCCGACCGTCCGGAAGGAGATCGGCTCGCACTGACGTTCGTGGTCGAGGGGGACAAGCTCGAGGAGCTTGGGGGACAGGATCGGCAGTTAGTGGAGCGGATGGAGTTGATGGCGGAGGGGATGGAGACGGCAGCGGGTGGGAGGTTGGGGCCGCGGTGAGCGCGCGAAGGGGACGCTCCTCGCCCACCTCGATATGCACGAAGTTTTCATGCAGGAGCGATGTAGATGTAGGATGCGTCAAGCGGGCGCCAAGGGGCATTGCCCCACTCTCATCGCAATCCGCCCGCGCCGACGCATCGATTTCGGCTGCTGAAGAAGACGGAGGCTGGTTGGCACGAAGAATGGGACGCGGATTGTGTTGGTGATTTCTCAATCCCGAGCGCCACACGCGGCACAGAATGTGGCGGCGGGTGTTCTCAGAGGTTTGCCACACACCTTGCACGGCGCGCCGTAGAGGCTGATGCGGTGATGCCAGATCGCTTGAAAATTGGTCTCTCGAAATCCGGTCAGGTCGTGGTAGGCTCGCAAGGCACCCTTGCCCAGTGCGGCGTCTTTAGCTGCTTTCAGCGAAACGCCATGCGTGGCCCGATATTCCTGGACCTCGCGTAGCGCATTCGACAAGTGGGGCTCCACCTGCCGCCATTCCTGCTCATCGAGCATTGGCAGTT
Source organism: uncultured Planctomycetaceae bacterium (assembly GCA_964650265.1). Taxonomy (GTDB): domain Bacteria; phylum Planctomycetota; class Planctomycetia; order Pirellulales; family Lacipirellulaceae; genus CAZYQQ01. Next base: position 18,062 of record CAZYQQ010000032.1, on the reverse strand, counting down.
CGATCCGACAACGCCAGCAGTAGAGAGTCCGAGGCATCTGCAGCACTACGATTCAGGTTCATTCGCCCATCGGCCCACGCGGCGGTCCGCGCCAGTGAGTATACCAACGCCGCGCAAGCAACGCCAAACGAATTTGCCGCCCCCCAAGGTCCCCCTTATCGACCCGCGACCTGGCTCATCCCCCCCATCTCCCCACCATCCCCCCATCTCCTTTTCCTTTTGGCCACCACCCGCCGATGCCTAGCCTTGCCGAGCTTAGGGAACGGACGTAGAACATGAGTTAGGGATGTCCAGCACGTTGGACCGAAGCACTGAACGGAGACTCCTCATGGCGCGCAAGCAGAATCGGCAACGGAAACTCAAGCAAGAGGCCAAGAGAGTGGCGAAGCGGCAGCGGCGGACGCACCGAGACGCCGGCCCCACCCGGTGGCTAGACGCCCTCGATGGTTTTGAAGAGGCCGAGGAGTTGCTGGCCAGCAGCAAGTATGACGAGGCCATCGAGTTGCTCGAGGAGTTGGTGCGTCGTTTTCCGCGCGATGCCGAAATCGTTGCTTGCCTTGCCCAGGCCTACCTGCAAACGGGCGATCAGTGGTCGTACCAGGCGGCCTGCGAGCAGCTCACTCTCGCCGACCCGGACGAGCCGATGTCGTGGTTGGCCCTCGGCAGCGCGGCCCTGAGCAACGCCCAGCCGGCGGCTGCCCAGCGGGCGTTTGCCCACGTGGTCGCCACCTGGCCCGACCATCCCGAGACGGCCGAGGCGCTGGAGTTGGAAGCATCGCTCAGGGCATGGCTCGTGGAGGAATGCCGGCACCGCGGGCTGGATGAAAAAATCGGATTTCGCATCCTGCAGTTGCACGACGAGGTCAATCTCCACTTGCACCGTGGCAGGTTCGACAAAGTGTGCGACGTGGCGACGCGACTGCTGATCATGTGCCCAACGTTCGCTCCCGCGCTGAACAATCGGAGCGAGGCGCGTTTCCGCCTGGCCCGCTTCGACGAGGCGATTGCCGACTGCCGCCAGGTGCTGAAGTTCGACCCCACGAACTACCACGCGCTGGCCAACCTGACCCGCTACCAATATCTGTCGGGGCAATTCGACGAAGCCCAAACGACCGCGGCCGCACTCAAGGAGCGTGCGTCGGACGACGCGGATCTCTTCGTCAAAAAGGCCGAGGTCTTTGCCTTCCTGGGCGACTGGCAAGCCGTTTTGGAGTCTGTCGAGGAAGGGAAAAGCCGGTGGGCCAAGGTGGGGGGAACGCCGAAGCTCGCCGAGCACCTGGCGGGTGTCGCCCTGGCCAATCGGGGGGACCTCAAAGGGGCTCAGCAGTGCTGGCGCCGCGCGGCCACCGGGCCTGGCGCCATCAATTTGGCGAGCGAAAACCTCCAGGACTCGAAGCGGCCCGTCGGCCAGCGGCACGGACCATGGGCGTTTCCGCTTAACCAGTGGGTTCCGCGCGGCATTATCGCGGACCTTCTCGAAGTTGCCGCGGCACAGGGCCGACCGGGTGAGGCGACGCAAATCGTGAAACGGCATTTCGCGCGGCATCCGCAACTGGAACTACTGGCCGACCCGCTCCTCGATCGGAGCGACCCCGTCGCCTGCGAAATGCTGATTCGCCTGGCTCCGCTTGCCGAAAGTCCGGCGCTCTTTGCCGCGCTCAAGAAGTTCGCCCTCGGCCAGCGGGGAAGCGACGACCTGCGGATGCAAGCGCTGATGATGCTGTCGCAAGCGGGATACATCGAGGGCCAGATCGAAGTGTGGCAGGCGGGGATTTTGAACCCCGTGGGGTTGATCATGCAAGAGATTTACGATGAGCCGACCGTCGACCTGCCGCCGGAAATCAACGACCTGTTGCTGTCGGCCAGCGACGCGCTGCTCGACGGGCGTGGCGCCGAGGCACAGCGGCTGTTTGAAGAGGTCCAGCGATTGCGGCCGGACGATCTGTCGATCCAGTTCAACCGGGCCGTGGCGATCCAAACGCAAGGCCGCAAGGGAGAAGCCTTGGAGATCATCCGCCGCCTCCATCGCGACCACCCCGACTACGTGTTCGCCCGGGCCCACCTGGCGGACGTGGCGATCGCCGCTGGCGACTTGGAGCAAGCCAAAACGCTGTTGCTCCCCCTTGCCGAAAAACGACGGTTGCACAGGAGCGAGCATGCCGCGTGGTGCAGCACTCAGGTCAACCTGGCGCTGGCGTTGGGAAACCGCGACGCGGCGCAAAGAGTTCTCAGCGCCTGGGAGCAAGTCGACCCCGACAATCGGCAGCTCAAGATTTGGAAAAGCCGCTTCCACGGGGCGCGCGGGCTGCTCGGTCTTGTAGGTGGCCTGTTTCGTTAGGAGCGAACCACGGAGAGCGCGGAGGGGACGGAGGATTAGTCAACGCAAAGGATCATTCAACACAGAGAAACAGAGACACGGAGATTTGGTTGGCGGGGTGGAATCGGTTTGAGTGGAGAGCGATTTCACCAAGCCTCGCTATTTTTATTGCATTGCTCCTCCGATAGTATCTCCGCGCCTTTGCTTCTGATAGTCAGTAAAGCACCGATTGTTGTTGCAGCAATGCGGCGGCCTCTACAACCACCTGGCGCTGTCGTGAACGAAGGGTGATGGCGGGGCGTGACTGTTGAGTCATTGCCATGGCAGCTTCAGCCGTCGGCGCCAAGCCATGCGTCAGTAGCCAAATCGCGGCGAACATCCCGGTTCTGCCGTGGCCGTTGGCGCAGTGGATGACCAGCGGGCTCTGATTTTCTGGCGGGAACTGTCGCGCCAGCCGGATCAGTTTTTCAGTCTCGCACGTGCCCGCGTCGAGGATTGGATAGCAAACATAACCGTGGCGGGATCGAATTGTGCGAGGGTCGCGAAACTCGCACGTCAAGTCGCAGACGCGATCGATGTGAGGGGGTAGCTCTTGAGAAAGCAGCCGGCGGGAGAGCAGCACGTAGTCATCCAACGCATGAAATGCCGGTTCACGTGAGAAACAGATTTGCAGTCGCCAGACGACATGCACCAGCAGAAGGTAAGGCAGCAGCAGGAAGGTTGCCAGCCAATGGCGGGAGCCGTCAGCGCGCTTGCCAAACCAACGTGCGTCGCTTATGAAGTAAGCGAGCGCCAAGATGAAGAATGATATCGAAGGCCACGCCATGAGGAGTGTCCACCCCCCTTGTGTCGCGTACAAAAGCGCGACCGCCGCGAGAATGGCGAAGATGGAGCCGTAGAAGTAGTCGTGTTTCACGCTCACCGTCAGCAGTTGACTCCTCTGAGTCGACGACTTGGTTCACTGTGTTTCATTTCTGTCTTGTTAAGGTCGCTTGCTATTTCCAAGTCTCGTCAAGTTGGCCGATCTCCTGGTACATCGACGCAAGCTGGTCGACGATATCGTCGTAACGGGCACGGAGCGTGGGATAGTGATCGAGCATCGGGTGGCCCCCTAAGGACATTTCGATGTAGGCCTCGGCGATGTGGACTCGGTCGAGGAACTCGAAATGATGAGACGGTGTGAGCTCATCGCTGCTGTCAACCCGATCTGCCATTGCAAAGGCTCCAAAAAGTTCCAACGCGATTGTCCACTCTACGTAGAGTACACCGTGTTCCGGTTGATCGCAAACCCGCGAATCGGAAAGACAAAACGCAGAGACACGGAGACTTGGTTGGCGGGGTGAAGTCGGTTCGAGTGGAGCGCGATTTGTTAGGATATGGCGGTGGAAGATCGTTGCTCTATATGTTCGTGTTCGGAGGAACGTGCCACAACCGGTATCCGGCTACTCGTAAGGCCAGCATACTGACAACGCACAATCCGAACTGCATCATCGCGTACAGTAACCACTGTTGCAGTGCGTCCCAACGCTGGAATGAATGCGCCATAAGCAGCGCAGTACAAAGTGAGATGACAAGGACTGCCACTACACCGACCGGACTAAGCCGCGCTGAGAGCATCGCCCACGCCGCGACACATCCGATCACCGCCAATCGTGCCCCTTTGAAAAAGTCAGACAGCAGGAATGCAATGTGGCTCGTCATGTCGAGGCGCGACTCGATCAACTTTAAGCTACTCAGCACAATCGCGGCGACGACGAATGACCATAGGAGCTGCCGCAGGGAGAATTGAGCCGATCCTTGATGTGGCAACGGGACGTTTCTGGCGTACAGGAAAAGGCGATAGCGGTATTGCACTGTAGCGAGGGAGACCGCAACCGCCAATGCTGGCCACGCAGTCAGCCACATGCTTCGAACGATCTCTATCGGGCTGTCGACATAGTCGAGGAGGCGCAAGGTCACGATTGGCCACAGATTTACGAGCGCCCACACGAGACCTACTCCTGCGACGAAGAATAGGACACGCCAAGCATAGGGGCGTCCGCTTAATCCGATCCAAACGCCGAGTAGTAGCTTCCAATTCTCGTCAATGGCACCGTAGGCAAGGTCTGACAACCAAAAGGGGGTGCTGTCATAAAGCCAGCTCGCAACCGCGCTTGCGATCACAAGCGTCACCAAGAGCAGGGGAACGGTGATGGATCGAAAGTTAAGCATGCGAAGAAGAAAGGTTAATAGCCTCTGACTAGACGACTGAGCCCTAAGCGCAACCACCCACCGCATTGCACGGCGTGGGCGCAGGTCAGTATAGCCGCGGCCCACGAGCAAAGCCAAACGGGCGCTGCACGTCACCCGGCAATAACCTTCGCCGCCACCGACTTCGCCAGAAAAAACTCCCGGCTGCTCGCATCGAACTCAGCCGTCGGCAAAGTCACAAACTGCGCCCTGGAGAAGAAGACGAGCCAGAACTCGGGGTAGCACCAGATTTCGGTAATCGCATTCCAGTTCATTTCCGACATGCCAACGTCGGAGGAGACACGAAACCGCTCCTCATCGAGTTCAAGGGTTCCGATCGGGTTTTCCATGCGGCGGAAGCGCGCGAGCGAGCCTCGCAGGTGGACCAGATAGATTGTGGCCGCGAGGAGACTGCCGATGCCAAGTACCGTCCCCATCACCCCAATCCACCACGAGCGCTCGCCGGCGTAGAGTCCCACACCAACCGCACCCGCCAGCAGCGCGATGGCGAGGAAAAACATCCAGCCCGTCGTGCGCCACCAGAATGCATGGACGGCGCGGCGGATGAGGGGTTCGGTGTAGTGAAGTTTGATGGTGTGCATCAAAGTGTCATTTTGGCTATCGATTACCTGAGATCAAGTCTTCGAATCACGGTACTGGCTCTTGAAGTCCGCGTATCGCAGAAATGGTCCCAGACCGTACTTCGCGCGGCGCTGTGTAATCTCTCGAATAGCTTTGGTACGACGACGTATGATGCTCGGTTTTTCGTAGACTGAAGTGCGGCGCTTTGTCCAATTCCGCCGGTAGGCTTTCTCTACCAACTGCCGATGACGTCTGACGAGCGAGAATAGGTGCTCCTCGTCCTCGCGATCGACTTTAATTCCCAAGTTGCGGCGTCTTGATGGCTGACGCTGGGCCAAATTTCGCTGGAACTGGATGTTCGTCGGACTTCTCGACGAGCCGTGTTAGCTAGTATAACTCTGGGATCGCCGAATCGCCAGCCGCACCATGCTTCCAGCCATAAAAGCTTTTCACGATGCCGGAACTCAACCCCTCTCAACTCATCGACCACCGCATCGCCGAACTCCCCGACTGGCGGGGCGAAACCCTCGCCCGGGTGCGTCAGCTCATCCACGAGGCCGACCCCGCGAATGAAGCTCACACGTCCTAACGATCAAGAATCACCACAGAGCCCACGGAGATCACTGAGGAAGAAGGCGGAAGGATGAAGGATGAAGGATGAAGGATGAAATAGCTGTTGAATAGAAAAAAGCGGAGGCGCGGAGATGTCAATAGCGGGGTTATGCGATGGAAATGGCAGATGGTTTATATAAGAATAACTCGACCACTCAAAGAGACTTCGCCCCACTACCAATATCTCCGCGCCTCTGCGTCTCCGCGTTCTTTTCATCCTTCATCCTTCATCCTTCATCCTTCTCCTCTGTGGTTTTTTAATCGAACTCAACGTGGAGCGTTCTCCGGACCCCAGAAACTATCATCCTCCCGTTCGCTCACCTCCCGGACGCAGTACTCGGCGATCGCGCGGACCAGGTCGTCGGGGAAGGGCTCGTCGTAGGGGATCTTGATCGTGTTCTTGGTGGTTGAAAGCTCGGCCAGCTCCTGTTTGAACTTCTCCATCGCCGACAGCACCGGGGCAAAGCTCAAGTGGGCCTTGTAGGCCGTGAAGGCAAACAGGAACCGCGGCTCGACGTAAAACGGCTGGTTCCACTTGATGCCTTCCTGCGCCTTGGGAGCCGCCTTCCGTAAAATAGACCGCATCCGCCGCAGGTGCTTCTGACCCGCGGGTGGGGCGGCGGCGATGTAGTCGGGGACGGTGGTGGGTTTGCTATTGGGCAAATCTTAATCCTGCACCACCCCCACCCGCCGCTGGGACACGTGCCACAACACCCCCGCCGGGTCGTAGACATAGGCCACGCGCAATCCCCACTCCTGCATCGCGGGTGCCTTTGGCGGTTGGACGCCAAACCGTCCGGGCAGGTCGAGCCCTTCGATGTGGGCCCACCAAGTGTCGAGGTCGTCGACCATGAGCTGCATCATCGTGTTCTCGGCCCACTCCTTTTGGTAATAGCGCTGCAGAATGAACCCACCCGACCCGGCAGCGAAAATGGCGACCTCGCCATCGTGCAGCTTCTTGAAGCCGAGCGCCTCGTAAAAGTCGCGCGAGAGGTCGAAGTCCCTGGTGGGCAAAAAGGGGCGGGCGAGTTCGGTGCCGGTGGGGATGGTGGTCATCAGCTTTCGAACGTCAGTCGATCGTGGCGTTGTCGTCAGCGTCGCTCTTGTAGCGTCTTCGGATGGTCCGCATAGAACTCGATATATCCGCAGTCGCCACATACCCAAGCCGACACGGTCGTCTCCCGTTTCCCCTTCATCAGCAGAGCCTCTGGATTGCTGAACGTGGCGACCGACAGCTCCCGTTGCCAGTTGTCGTCGGCGCGGTCGATGACCTTGGCATCGGCGATGATGTTATGACTTTCGCATTTCGGGCAGATGTTGGTTTTCTTCATGACGTGCAGAGTTCGAAAAGGTACGGCGGCCCCGGCCATCGCAGTATAGCGACTCCCCGCCAAAAAGGGGAAATCACCCGCGCCGCGTAGCGCAATTCGGCTGGCTTCGCCGCTGCCCAAAAAATCTGCTTGACCCTGCCCAGGCTGGCTGGCTAGCTTTGAGGGGATCGCAAGCTACTGCACTTGGTTTACTGCAACTGGTTACTGCACCTGATTTGCCGCCTTGGGAGTACCGCTCATGAACTCGACCCGTCTGGTGTGTGCCGTCTTTACGGCCGCGATGGCATTTGCTCTGCCTCCGCGATTGGCCCAGGCCGACGCGACAATCACCTTCGTCGAGGAATACCGGGGCCCGGGCGAGCCCATCTACTCGGTGAGCGTGTTCCCCACCACGCCCAACAAGACCCTCGTCGCGCCGGATGGCACCCAGTTCAGGTTGCAAACCGCGGGGCAGCGCGTCGAGGCGGCGACGTTCGCCGAACTCGACGCGCGATTCTTCGGCACCTGGAGCTACACCGACACCGGCCCCAACCCGGACGTCGTCGCCAACTTTGTGGTCGCCCCCTTCACGCTCGACGACGTCTACGACGTGCGGCCGATCATTCGCCGCCCGCCGAGCGACGTGATTGCCCAAGGGCCGCTGGTGATCGCCTGGGATTACGAAGATGGCACGAACAGCACGGGCAAAGCCTTTCGCCAGCGCGATAGCGAGAACGTGACGATCACTCAAACGCCAGGGAATTGGTTCGGCATGGAAGGGGGGCTCAACACCTACGAACTGCAGAACGTGGCAATCACCCAGCCGGGTCTGCCGGCGAGCCTGACGGTCGGTGTCGGGTCGTTCGAACCGTTGCCGGAAGACCAGATCACGCTGGTGCCGGTCGGCGGAGTGATTCCCAACATCCGTCTGCGGGCGAACTGGAACTCGGTGGCGATTGTGACCTACGCGGTGGTGCCGGAGCCAGCGACGGGGGCAGCGATCTGCTCGCTACTGCTGGTGGGGGCATGTCTCAGAAGATACCGCTCACCGACGCGACTCTGTGCGCGGCATGCCAGAGTTCACTTCGCGAGTTGCCAAAGCCGCGCGTGATTGTCGGCACAGGCAGCCAACAACTGCTTCCCGTCGGACGAAAACGCGATGTCCCGGCAATCGGCCGGCAACTGGAGCCGGTGTAAGGATTCTCCCGTGGCAACCTGCCAGCATTCGACCCAGGCTTCCTTGGCCGCCGACGATTGCATCCCAGCGGCGACCTGCCGACCATCACTTGAGAAGCTGACATAGGTCACATAATCGCCAGACCCCGTGAACGTGCGCACTTCCTCTCCCGTTGCGAGGTCCATCAGGTGCAGTTGGTTCTGCTGCGGGTAGGCCAGCAAGGTTCCGTCGGGAGAGACCGCGGAAAAGTTGACCCATCCGTCATTCGTGTCGAGCCGGTATTTGTGCAGTGGCTTGCCCGTCGCGAAGTCGAGCACAGCGACATTCCATTTACTACTATGGACGATCACGCGCTGGCTATCCGCTGAGAGGCCGAGACACACCAGCGGGGCGCCCAACTGGCCCCTAAGCTCCGTAGAAAAGGGGAACTGCCGCACCGGCTCCCCAGTGTGCGCGTCCCAGACCCTGATCAGACCGTCGTCGTTGCGTGCCGACAGCAGGTGCTTGCCGTCGGGAGTGAAGGCCAGTCGAGGAGTCGACTCGCGGACGTCCTTGCGCTCCTGTCGTGGCGAGGTCCAGAGTTCCTTGCCCGTTGCGCGCTCGACCATCGCGATGTCGTAGTAGCGATGGACGGCGATATACTGACTATCGGGAGAAAACGCGAGCCAAAAGCTGTGATACGGCCGCTCTTCGCGTGGAATCAGGGGAAGGTTCGCGGCCTTCTCGCCCGTCGCAACCTCCCAAATCTGATCGTCGGTCGCGAGCCACTTGCCATCAGGCGAAAGGGCCGTGTGATAGATGTAGCTGCCGTGATCGAACTCGCGGGCGGCGGGCGTTTCGCGACTGCCTGGGGCGGTTTCGTCGGCCCCTAGTGGTGTGAATGCAGCCATCAAAAACACTGATGCGAGCAGCAGGGGGCTGCTGAACCGATGAGCGCAAGCGTTGCTAGGGAATCGTATCACGCCGTGGACTCCTTGGGGTATGTGCTCTTTTCGGAAGTTCGTGCCAGCTACACCGCCCGCTCGGTGTTGCCGAAAATGCCACTCTGCCAACCGTACCGCGCTCCCTCTACCGGGTGGCAACGTGACAAACCGAGCATACCACGAAAGACAGCGGCTAATTGTAACATCAATGTAACAACTTCGCTCACCTGGCCGCACGTATTGCGTGCCCACGCCCCCTTTGTCTACGACGCTTTGTCGATGCGCACTTGCAGCCACCACGCAACCGCCGCCGCCACCACTCCACCACCAAATGCAAGGCCCACGTGTTGGAGCGCGATGACCACCAGCCCGACAGCATCCGGCGAGCCCGGCCCCATGACCTGCGGCCCAAACAGACGCGGGACTTCGTGAACGTAATAACGCCACAGGGACATTCGGGCGACGGCGCCGCCCCCTGGCATCATCACAGGCATCTTGAGCAGCACGGCCAGGACGCCGAACGTCACGACGAAGCCAAGGCCGAACCAGGATCTAATGGAATGCTTCATGAGAAATGAATCCTATTCGTGGGGTGCGCTAGACACATCTGCATTACTTGTCTCGCTCTCTCAATACTTCCACCTCCACCCGCATCATCACATTCTCATCCCAACGCCGCGACCGCGCCGCCCCAAAGTAAAGTTGATGCCCCTTGGGTGTCGCGTGTAAGAATGGCGTCACGTGGCCATGGGGGGCGGTGCGGTCGTCTCGCCTGGCCAGCAGCCCGCGAGGGTGCCAGGCGAGTCCGTCGCGGCTGGTGGCCCACTTTGTCCCCTCGCGCGATTCGATGACCATCACGTACCGCCCCTCCACCAGCGAGACGTGAACCCCACCCGCGTCGGGCAGGACATACTCGTCGCGGCGCTGCCAGTACACGCCGTCGACCGACTCCGCGTACCCCACGTACCGCCGCGAGTCGGCCGATTGGGGGGCCGCCGCGTCGGGGGCCCCGAGAGGGAGGTCGGCCCGGCCGTCGAACCACATGCGAAACCGCTCCCCATCGTAGAGCACGCTCGGCCGCCCGACGAGGAGCGAGTCCCACGCGGGTGGGTCGCGCGGCGCGAGGATGGTGCCATGGTCCTTCCATCGCTGGCCGTCGTCGGAGGTCGCCAGGGCGATCGTGTCGGTCACGCCCACCTTTGCCCGGGTGTAATACATGTGGAACTTTTCCCCGACGATCACGACCGAGGGGTCGTTCACGTGGTTGACCCCTTCGGGGGCGAACACCACCCCCTCGGCGGTCCATTTGTCACCGTCGGCCGAGGTCGCCAGATGGATGCGATCGTGCCCATCGCGACCTTGGCCGCCGTAGAACATCAGCCATCGATCGCCCTGCCGCACGATATCGGGGGCATAGACGTTGCCTTTGCCGTGGGGGGCCTCGGTGGTGGGAGTGTTCCCATCGAGGAGGAGGAGCGGCTCGGCGGCGAGTGCTGAGCTGCCTGCGGCGAGCAGTGTGAGGAAAAGTAGGGCGGGGCGCATGCTGTGTTGGGGATCAGATACCTACGGTCTCGCGGCTGCTAGAGAGAACATCCCGAGTTGTTTCCCCTTGAGTTTACGTTCAAGGCCAAGCACCGTGACTATGCCACCCTTCTCATCGATTTTCAGTTCGATGTCGCCCCCTCCGTAGGACCTGAAGCTCCAAATGTGGAACAGTCTCTCGTCGTCCTCTCCGTAGGCTTTGTACCAGCCGTGAAAGTTATACCGGCTGACGGAAGAATAGGGCAACTCTTCGCGGCAGAAATAATAGGTGTAATTGCCGAATTCAACAGCCCACCACTTGACCACAAATGTTTTCATCGCCTTTTTGAGACTAGCCAGGTCCGGGCTGTAGACTGGAAACGTGTTTTCGGAATCGACATCCGTCTCCTCCGCACCGGCACTCCCCCAAAAAGCCGCCGTGGCCCCGGTTGCGATCAGCGGTATGGCAACTCGTCGCGTAACCGTTGGTGTGTGCATAATTAATCACCTGATTCTTGAGGCTCTCTTGCCCGCCACACCACGCGGCGGACCACACAAGTCATTGTAAACGTACATGTGACTTCGATCCAATACCAAGGTCGATTGTAAAACACGGAGACGCGGAGGCACAGAGGAATTTGCCAGCGTGTAAAGTATACTTAATCATGTTTTGGGAAGCAGGTGTTTACAATCTCGCGGCTACCTTGGGCGGTTGAACTCCTCGTAAGTCCACCATCTCAGCGCGCTGATTTCCGGGTGGTCCTTGAGCACCGCATCGATCCTCGATTGGAGTAGCGCAATCCTTGGCTCAGTGTGAACCTTCTTGAACCACCTGCGAACGTACTCGGTGTGAGGTTCAATGAAACAGAGAAAGCCGTCGTCGAACTCGTCATAGTTGCCCACACCGACCCAGAGCCTGAACTCGTCGTGAGCAACGGGAACAACCCAGCCCCAATCCTCCGCCACCAAATCGCCGACCGTTTCACCTTCCTTTCGCAGACCTTCGGCCAGGTACTCGGCCAATCGCTTCCCGTGCCGACCTGGATTGACTTCGTGGGCCTCGGAATCGTAGGGAGGGAAGATGGACGATCGGAACTCGACGTGAGTTAGCATTGGGCGACTCGTTACTCACTCTTGGTACGTTGTTTAACTGGCCGACATACGATTGCCTTCCTCATCGCTGAAGACATAGTAAACGGGCCGTCCCGAGCTCGCCATCAAGGTGAGTTGGCAGGTATCGCAGCGGTAGGTGTAAACGTACATGTGACTTTGGCAAGGACACCTCGTGAGGTCTGCTCGCATGATAAAGGATGCAGCCGCGGGTCAGTTGCAATTGAGTTCTTTCGTCATCGCAAATAATACGAATCGACCGCCCCCTGCCCAGTATAGTTCGGACCCGCCGCGTCGTCGGCCCCCAGGTATTGTAGCCCGAAATCAGGTGTCCGCGTCCCCTCGCACCGCACTAGCCGTCGCCGCGCGTCATAGGCCAGCCCGGCACGACGGAGCCGGCTGACGACCGTGCGGCCGGCGGGTCGCCCATCGGCGAAACGAAAGTTTGCCAGGTCGAGATTGGCGACCAACATACCGGTCGGCGAAAGGTGCCGTACCGCCTTGGCGAGCACACCCAATTTGTCGCCGATGTAGTGCAGACCATGACAACAAGTGATCAGCCGATACGGTTCGCCCGGCCGCCACTCCTCGATAGACTGCCGGGCGAGCGTCAGGACGTCGGGGTAGGGATTGTGGTCGAAGTGACCGACAAGGTCGATCCCGAGAAATCGGAAATTGTCAACGCGAGACGTTCGGTGGAACTGCGCGGCGGCTTCGATCAGTGCGCGACCCGCACCGCAGCACAAGTCGACCCAAGTGATCGGACTTCCGGGAGACGTACCCGCGAGAAATTGGAATATGTTGATGTCAAGCTCACGACGGTAACTATTAACCCCGTCCAGACCCCGCTCGCGGTTCATCGCCGAGTTGGCGACGACATCGGACGTGTGAAGCTTATGGAGAGGGAGGAGCGGCATCGCGTTGGAAAACAACTGCTCTATAGGCTTTACAGGTGATCGTCCTGCCACGTCAGCACAACCTCGGCGAAATCAGGATACGTTGCCGCTCCTTTCTCGATGATATCACTCCCAACCACCGGACAGGTGACATCTAGTCGCTGCTTCAACCATTTGCGTAGTCGCTCGGTTTCATTGGCCGTCGGCGAAGCTTGGGTGAGATCATCCCACTCAAGCTCATTATAGCCGCAGCCAAGTAGGCGACAGAATTCAAGCGAGTTAACCGCCAGCACTTTATGGTCACCTTCCGAGCCAAGCACGACCATCGGCGCCTGGTTCGAATCGATGTTGTCGCGGAGCCAAAGTGCATAGGTGGAGCCTGTCGAACCACGGCCAAACACCGCAAAATGTTGTTGCATCGCGAGGTCCCCTGGGAACCACGACGCGATATCGTCACGGCCCCAAGTGCTGATTTCAAACGCTCCGCTTAGGGGATAATCGTACTTGTCGACGTAGTCGCAGAGCGCGCGGATTGGCGCCGGCATCGCGACGCTGGGAGGGAACTGCGCTAGGACATCAGTGGCGAGCATGTATGTGAACTCGATAGATAGAGGTCTGAAAAAACGCAGAGAAACAGAGACGCAGAGAGGTTGTTCCAGATCCGCGCCGTCACGTTCACCCTCCACGATCAGTAAGCGATTGTCTCGCTGCTATCCGATGTACACTTTGTGAATATCGACGTTAACGGTCCTCAGGTGTGAACAGCGATGTCAGGTACTCGACCACCGCCTCCGCCGCTTCCTCGACGCTCGTAGCCCGCCACGCGTCTGTGCTCGAACGCATATCGTCGTGCTCGACGATAAAAGGGCACATGCCATTAGACGATTCCAGATGAATGTCCTTGGAGACGCCGGGCAAACGAAACCACCAGAGCCCATCGTCGTCCGCCGGGTGCGTTTTGTGTATCTGCACAACATCGACTGACGGGAGTCGGTCGTGAACGAGTGTGATGATCTGATCGATGTCGCGTTGCATGGCTCACCTGCGTTTGTGTTCGCGATTGCAAATGACGTCATTGCTCTTCCAGGGGCTCCATTGGTGCAAGCTCTCCGTCTTCAAAAAGGTTGACATTCTTCGAGGGCCACTTGCTCGCAAGATCTTCCATGAAGATATAGGTGCCGAGGGGGCAATGGCGCTTGAGGGTTGGAGTTATGAGTTCGAGCATCACATGTGCGTCCTGTCCCGAAATGCCGATGCCAACACTTCTGAGTTCCGTATCGATGCTCGAAAAGCCCCCTCGGCAATGCTTCAAGTCGCGATTCAGCCGTTCTCCGAAACGCTTGGCCCATTCGACGTCGTCATCATGAATCTTCCGTCCTAGTGGGACCCACACCGTCAGCATCTCCGTTCCGACGAAGGCGAGGATTTCTTGGCGCATTTCCTCGGTCCATTCGAAATCGTCTTCAGTATCCATAGGATAACTGCCCGTAGTTAAGTCGACTAAAATATCACAAGCTCAATCGAAACGTGAGACGCGTAAAGCCGTCGCCAATCCCTCCGTGTCTCTGTGCCTCCGTGTTGAATTCGTTAGCTAATAATCGACGTCATAAATCGCATCCAACCAGTTCTGCTCTGCATTCACGAGTGCCTCGCAGTCGCAGTATCCGCTGTTGTCGCGTAGCCAGGCGACGACCGACTCCTCGTCGTGACCGCCCTCCCGCAGCCATTGCTCCGTAAGTCGCAACGTGTGATCGCAGCCTTGACGCGGAACCTCCCTGTCGAGCCAGTCGAACAGGGCCTGCATCTGGTCGCGACCAAGCGGCAGCGCTGCTCGGGCCGCAGCACGCCCGTCGGCCTTCCACTTGTCGAGGGCCACTTTCCGGGCCTGTTTATCAGGTCGTTTTGGCATGCTCTTCCACCCTCCGCTCAAAAACCAACGCATATCCACTCGCCCCACATGATACACTAACCCCAACCACCGTTCGCCCCAAAAACAGGTCCGCCCCCATGCCCCACCTCCACCGCCGCCAGGCCCTCCAACTCACCGGAGCCCTCCTCGGCTCTGCCGCTCTCAGCCCCGTGCGAGCCCAGGACTCCGCCGCGCCCCCTCCCATCAAGTTCGGCCAGATCGGCACCGGGCATGGCCACGCGGCCGATACCTTGCGCACGCATCGCCAGTCCCCCGACTTCGAGCTCGTCGGCATTGTCGAGTCGGACGAAGAGCTGCGCCGCCGGGCGGAAGGGCACCCGGCCTATCGCGACGTCCGCTGGATGACCGAGGAGCAACTCCTTAACACGCCAGGACTTGCGGCCGTCCTCGTCGAAACCCGGGTGGGGGACCTGTTGGGCGCGGCCGAGGCGTCGGTCGCCGCGGGCATGCATGTCCACCTCGACAAGCCGGCGGGGGAGTCGTTCCCGCAGTACCAACGGATTCTGGCGGACGCCGAGCGGCAGAAACTGGTCGTCCAAATGGGGTACATCTACCGGCACAACCCGGGGATCGTGATGCTCCGCGAATTTCTCGAGCGCGGCTGGCTCGGGGAGGTGTTCGAGGTCCATGGCGTCATCAGCAAAGTGGTCGCACCAGACGAACGCAAGCTGCTGGCGCCGTTCGCCGGAGGAATGATGTTCGAACTGGGGTGTCACCTCGTCGACGTGGTGGTTGGCCTATTAGGTGTGCCGCGGAGTGTGACTCCAGTTGTGCAGCATGTCGCACCCGTGGACGACGGCCTGGCCGACAACATGCTGGCGGTGCTGACCTACCCCAAGGCGATCGCCACGCTCAAGTCGAGCGCGGTCGAGGTCGAAGGCTTCCGCCGCCGCCACCTGGTGGTCTGTGGCACCGAGGGGACCTTGCAAATCCAGCCGCTCGATAGCCCAGGAGTGTGGCTCGCGCTGTCGCAGCGGCGAGGCGAGTACCGTGCCGGGGTGCAGGAAGTGAAGCTCCCGCCGCACGCGCGGTATGTACGGGAGGCGCAGGAGTTTGCAAGGGCGATCCGCGGCGAGGCACCGCCGCTTTACTCTTACGAGCACGATCTGGCGGTCCACCGGGTGGTGTTGGAGGGGAGTGGGATGGCGGTGGATTGAGAAGCAGGAATCACCACAAGGTCACAGAGCGGCACGGAGCAATCCATTACTGGAATGAAAGGATGTCGCGCGTTTGTCAGTTGGGCAGTTTGTGAATCACTCGATGTTGCACTGAAAGGAATAAACACAGAGACGCAGAGGCGCGGAGATGTCTTAGCGGGGCGAGATCGATCCAAGTGGTGAGCAAGTCATATAAAAAATGCCGTCACACTTCAGCCATCTGAAGTTGGCTGAAGTGCATAAAAAAACAGAGAGACACAGAGACACGGAGATGTTATTGGCGGGGTGGAGCAAGTCCTGACGCCTGAGTTTTTGGAATAATGAAGCTTACGATTCGATCCAAAACCCGCTCGTTGGCCTCCGTGTCTCTGTGCCTCTATGTTGTTCTTGCTCTCTAAAGCGATTGCCGCGACAGAAACTCCCACAACTCGTCATTGAGCGAACGTTCCCAGCGGTGGGGGACCCCCTCGGGGCGGATGACCTCCACCGGGTGGCCACGGTCGCGGTAGATTTGCGGCACGGTTTCGATGGTCTCGGCCGTCACCTCGCCATCCTCGGTCCCGACGATGAACAGCATCGGCAGCGGCCGCTCGGCCAGGTGCTCCTCCAGGATGCAGGCCCCCTGGGCGACGATCGCCGCCAGTTCCTCGCTCCGCCGCAGCCCGAGGTGGACCACAAAGTCCCCCCCTTTCGACATCCCCACGGCGTAGATGCGGTTGGGATCGATCGGATACCGGGCGAGCAGGTCCCGCCGCAACACGTCGAACATCACGATGTCGGGATTGACGCCCGAATGCTTGGGCGTGAAGCAATGCCAGCTCGGATCCCCCTCGATCGTGGCGAGATAAAACCCCTCGGCCTCCGCCATCTCGTGCAAGAGCGAACTCTCCGCCAGCCGCCGGGCCGGGCCGTTGAACCCGTGATAGGCCAGCACCAGCGGCCGGAGTTCGTCGGAGCGAGTCGAGGGAGCAGTCCACAAATACTCCCGCCGCACGCCGTCGACCATCACGTGGCGGCGGTCCCACTCGTGGTGGTAGACGAGATACCAGAGGACGCACGGGATGGCGACGATGGCGACGGCGATCGTGATGAGGAGGGGGAGACGAGTGAGGCGGAAGCCCGGGTGCGAGCGATTTTGCTTGTGAGTGTCGGACTCGGCCGCGTGGCCGAGCATGGAAGAATCTTCTGACAAATGACGGTCCCACGTTCAGTGCATTGCTTCAATGTTTTGCAAGACCTCAACGGCATGAGGTCCCACCCCGATCCAGCAGCCATGATGGTTCTCACCAAAGCCAATACCGATTGCTAAGCCCCCTCTCAGTAATCGCGATGAGAATGTCGTCTAGTACATCCTTCCAACGAGTAGGCCCGACTTGCCGGAACTCTGTTTCAGAGAGCCCGAGAGTCTTTGCGGTAGCGAGGGCTTTGTTGAGTGTTTCGAACATGACCGTTCCGCCATCACCATGGCCTCTCCTGCCATTTTTTCGACAAGTTCCACTCTTCCTCGGTGAACCATCGAATGTTGCAGAATCGGCTGTCGCCTCTCAACCAGTCGTCCACGTGATGCGACACGCCTCGACTTCCCAGTTGCTCGATCGGCGAATGCCAAAGTAGCCAGCGACACTCGGATGAGATGACACGCTGTATCCAGACCGGATGAAGAATTCCCGGTGACCATGAATAGGACAACTGGGCTGCAACCCCATCCACCACGATAGGGCTATCCGCGTAGGAATGCCAATGTCGATTTCGCGAAATGAGGAATGCTTGAAATGCTTCAAGGAGTTCGACGGGAGTGAGGGCGTAGTCGTCGGGGGATCTCGCATCGAACGTTACATGACGTCGAAGTATCGGTTGAGTGCTGGGCAGTTGGGGAGTGTCGCAAAGCTGCTCCTCTCCGAGTTCCCCAAGCCGGCGGAGGACCTCTGGCTCCTCTCCGCGATACCGAATGCACTGCAACTCCGCAGCCCACATCGCCCGCAACATGCCATCCAGTTCGTCCGTGGTCTGTGGCTGCCGTTTGACGTAGCAGTGATTGCAGTCGTCATAGGCAAACAGGCTCGGGGCCTCGGAAAACGGGACGTTGCAGGCCGTGCAGCAGCCGTCGACTACATAGAATGGGCCAATGGCATTGAGGTGGTGCGGTCGAATGGTGTGGCTCATCGTTCGTCCCTAATGGCGGATCGTGCATTCAGCGTATGCGTATTATGCCTCACTCCCCCAGCCCCACAAACACCACCTCCTTATCATTCCGCGCCACCATCCCCCCGTTCGCGAACGCCGGGTGGACCCACACCA
>CAZYQQ010000031.1:0-53851 GCA_964650265.1 uncultured Planctomycetaceae bacterium | reverse complement strand
GCGTGTCGGCGAATTTCGATATCTCGGATGAGATGATGGCGCAGCTCGAGGCGGAGTGATCCCCATCCCGCGTGAATTCTCTCCCTCCCCCCCGTAAGCATGGGCACGCCTTGCCCGTGCGAGGTTTGAGGCTCAGGATCAGCGACCGGAGAGTAGAACGGGCTCATTTGCCCGTTCAAAATTCGGGTTTGGAATTCGCCATTCGCGTTGGCAGCCCCCCGCCCCCACCGACCTTCGGAGCCTACTCACTCCAAAGGTTCAAGGAACCCGATATCAATAAGCACGCCACCCAAGGCAGACGGAAGATTTCGGACCTCCTCTGCAAATGCTTTTGCCGCCTCCACGTCACCTTCCAGCATCGCCAATTTCGACCGATAGATTGGGACGCCACAGATTGCGGCTGCCCTCGCATCAATTTGCTCAGCAGCGTCAAGATCACCTCTGGCGTGATCTAGTTCACCGAGAAGCAAATGCACCCCTGCCCGATCCACCAGCGCGGAGATACTATTGGGATAAAGAGATATCGCGAAATTCAAATCGGGAAGTGCTTTTTCAAGTTTGCCAATGGTGGCGTAAGCATACCCCCGATTGTGCCACGCATCGGCGAAATCTCGCTTCTTGTCGATAGCCTGATCAAAAGCAGCTAGTGCGACCTCGGTCGAACCCCTCCGAAGGCTCACATAGCCATACATATTCCAAATCTCAGCGGATTCCGGGTAATCTTTAATTGCCTCCTGTAATATTTCATGGCAGACATCCAGCTCGCCACCTTGATATTGAAGCCACGCTAGAAGCCGGTCATCCTCGAGTCCATTGTAGCCTTGCTTGCGCGCCAGCGATAAATCCTCTTTAGCATCTCCGTATAGCCCCAAGCGAAGGAATAAACGAGCTCGCACTGGGAGAAGACAATTGGCTTCATTCACCCACTCGCTTTCAATAATTCGCAGGAAGCCAGTCGCTTCTTGTAACCTGCGTTGCTGGATGAGAGACTCCGTCGTCCACAGCATTTGGAGGAGTCGAAAAGCGGGCCTCGATTCTTCGGGAATGCGAGGCTCAATCGCTTTCATCATGCTCTGCGCGTTCGCCGTAACACGTTTGGCGCAAGTAGTCACTTGCTCCGACGCGAACCGACACAGGTTCACATAAGTGCTGTAGTGCGGCGCTTGCATGGAAGCGCCGTAGCAAGAGCGCGATAAGGTCAAGCCAATAGTGGCTGATAGCCAAACCAAGGTCACGAACGAAAATTGCCGCTTGCAAGAAGCCACTTCATGCGTCGTTGGATTTCTCACGGCCATATCCTCAGCTATTGCCGGATCATCAAACCCGTCACGGCTCAGTCCTTCCCCTCGTGCTTGATTCCCATCTCCCAGTACTTCTGGAAGTCGAACTCGGGGCTGTTGTCAATGTCGTGGCAGAGCATGCAGTTGGCTACCACTTTTCCTTCGACCTGGCCATCCTTGTTCCCCTCGTTCTCCACGATTTCCATCCGCAGGGCCGCATAGAGGGCCTCGCGCTCTTCGTCAGTCACGTCGATGTCGCCATTTTCGGCATCGACATGCCTCTTCGCTGGGCCGTGGCAGTTCTCACAGCCATTGGTCGTGAGGTGGGGGGTCTTGGTCAGGCTTTCATAGCCACTTATGTAGGGACTATAGCCTTGAGGATCCCAGCCGGTGACGTGGCAGCTCAGGCATTCGGGATCGTGGTGCCGTGGAGGATTCAGTTCCTCGAGCGTCTTGGTGGCGTGGGCGTGGGGACTGTTGATCCACACTTCGTGAGCGGTCGAATGGCAGTCCATGCAGGCTTCGCTCCCCGCGAATTCCCCCCCTTGAGGGTGCTCGATGGCCCGCCGTGTCAGGGCCTCGAGTCCGAGGGTCTCGAGCTGCTTCTGGTAGTTGGCCAACAATTGGTTCATCTCCGGGGCGTCCGCAAAGCGGTGGTCGAGCGGCACTTTTTGATAACGAAACTCCGGTTCCCCTTGGCGGTAGAGGCCGACGACCACGGCGTACATCCCCTTATGCCCCACCTCGATCAGGTACTGCTTGCCTGGCACCAACTCGATCGGCTGGTAGGGTGGCTCGTCTCCCCCTTGGGCGGCGACGACCCACTTGAACTGAGGAAACCTGGCGGCAAGTTCTTTCGCCTCGGCAACCTTGGCGTAAACCAATAGGACAAGCTCGTCGCACTGCTTGGCTTCGAGTTTCGGCAGGACCTCGGCGAGTGCTTCGGCTGGCGGCATGGTCACCAGATCCGACATCGTCGAGGCCTCTTTCGTAAGCTGCTCGCCGAGCACCGCGGTGATTCCAATGCGATACCCCCCCTGCTCCACGATCTTGTAACGCTGGGTGTAGCCGCTATCGAAATCCACGAGCCCGATGTTGGCGCTAGTGAGTGGGTTAGGACTGAGATTGGCGGCTTCTTGCAGGACATCGAGCCGTAATTCCTTTGCTCCCAACCCAATCACGTCGTATTTCATCTTGATCAGCGCTTCGTAGGACCGCTGCAATTTGATCTGCGGCTGCGGACCGTAGCGCCGCACCATGCCACCCGCGTCGAGCGGGACCAGGGGCCACCCTTTGCCGCGGAGCTGCTCAAACAGCGTGAAACGCCGCATGTAGCCCCCCTTCTGGTTCTCGAGACCGGCACATCCGCACGGCTCGAGAAATCCCATCTGCTCACCGGTGAAGACCAGCGCAACATCGGGCTTTGGCCAGTCGACGAAGATCGGGCCATTCGTGGCGATCGGATCGACCTTTGGCTTGGTCGAGGCGGCAAGTCGATAGACCGGTCCCCCCTGCTCCTGATTCACCAGGAAGCGTGCTTCGAACGCCGGACCCTGGTGAGAATCCCCCTGAACCAATCCGCGGAATCGAACCGTTCCCCCGCGACTCTCGGGCTCCGGCGGATTTCCCCACAGGACGACCGTGATCGACATGACGGTCGCGAGCAGCGCAACGGTCGCACCACCCCAAATGTGCCGACGGGAGACGGAATTCGCGAGAGGCATTACATTCCTTGCTTGCAGGATGCCAGTAAGGGGGGAGGCACAGGCGAGCGTATTCGACTTTAGTTTCGGCGAAGACCGCCAACGACTCCAGTGCGGGACTTGCTAGCTGCAACAGTTTGACGCGGGGGCTACCGCTCCGAGGGCCGGTGCGGGGCCGCGCTGGATTGCGATTTTTGCACGGCGTAGAGCACTTCGAAACTGATTTCGGGGCTCACCGGGTGGTTGGTGCGAAGGGTCACCCTCCCCGGTTCCCCCTGGGCGGTCCCCAGGTGGTTCGAGGGAACGGTGCCTGGGGGAATGCGGAGAGTGAGCTGGATATGGACCTGATCGCGTACCTGCTTGGGCTCGCCCAATTCGACCTTCAGGGCCTCGGGGTCGGTCTCGCCTACGGTGATTTCGATCCCGTCGGCGTGCGGCCCCTTGACCGAGATCAGCATGCGGGTCTCCTGGCCCTCCTGTTGATCGACCACGCCGATGTAGAGCCGCCCCGATTCCTCATTCCAACTGGGGCCATGGATCGAAATGTCGCCGACCACACGGCCGAGAATGGGTATCGCTCGCTCCTCGAATTCAGGAAGGTTGGTCTTAACGACCACCCAGTGGTGCAATGGGCCAAGGGGAACCTGCCCTTGGAGCGTCACGTCGAGGCGGACTCCCGACTTCGCCTTCGGGTCGGGGAGTTCCTCACGTGGAACTTGGTGGACACTAACGTCGAAGTACTTTTGACCCTCCGACGGTTCGATCTCGGTGCTGCCGATTTCGAATTCGTCGCGTTCGAACGACATGAGGTAGATCGACTTCGTACGTTTTTCCCCCGCCGGAACCTTGTCGAATAGCCAATCTTGCGGTTGGAGTGCGGCGACGTCGATCACC
Source organism: uncultured Planctomycetaceae bacterium (assembly GCA_964650265.1). Taxonomy (GTDB): domain Bacteria; phylum Planctomycetota; class Planctomycetia; order Pirellulales; family Lacipirellulaceae; genus CAZYQQ01. The sequence goes on along the minus strand of CAZYQQ010000031.1, from coordinate 49,974 downwards.
TCGCCTTGGACCTGCAATTCGACGTGCGGTGAGCGAGGGTCGTTGGTTAGCAAGGTTGCGGTTTGTCGAAACGGGCCTGCCAGGGTTTTTGCTTCCCAGCGGAGGGTGACGTCGACCGTCTTGCCTGGGGGAATCGGCTTGTTCTCGACGTCGCCAATGGTGCATTTGCAGGAAGTGGCCCCCACCGCGATTTGCAGGGGAGCCTGGCCGTTGTTAGTCACCTTGAACGAGTGCGATTTGCTTGACCCACGTTCCATGACGCCGAAGTCGTGAGTCGTGGCGTTAATACGAAACTCGGGTAGGGCGACTGTTGCGACGCCAGGGCCGTCAAACAGCGACTCGACATCATGACTTGGGCCGACCGACCAATAGGCGGACGTGGCACCGATTGCAGCGCCGGCGATCACCGCACCAACGGCGACGGGGAGAATCCGCATGAAAACACCCTTGCAGGATGGACAATTGCCATCGCACCCCAACCCATAGCGGGGACATTCGACCCCTCTGTCGCGGGAGGTCGGGGAGCGACAATGATCTCTACGGGCAATTCTACCGGGCGAGATTTTGCGGCGTCAATCAAGGGCCTCTGCGATGACGACGTCAGAGACCGACCCTTAGCGGCGACGGCCCAACTCGCGCAGGATGTCGGCGGCCGCCTCACGGCTGTCCTTGGCGGTCTTCTTGGGAGGAAGAGGGGGAAGTTTGCCCACCACCTTCTTCTCGCCCTTTTTCGCTATGCCGGAATCGGCAGGGGACTCGGCATCCGACTCGACGGGTGATGGCCCCGTCATTTCAACCGTCTGCTTGGAGGGGATGGCCCGCGTCTCATCGATGCGGAAATTCCGCGTCTCGTTCATCGCCACCGACGATCCGGGATCGGGGCCCAAGAGCCAACGGCTGATGTCGTCCTCGTCGACATTCTCACCCGGTGCTTTCTCGGCACTGCGGGCGACAACATCGGCAACATCCTTGGCTTTCGGCTTCTTCGAACGATCGATGTCGGAGGACATCTCGCAACGAAACTCGAGCGGTCCGACTCTGAGGGTGTCGTCGTGCTTTAGCTCTGTCTCCGCGGCAATACGCTCTCCATTGACATAGGTGCCATTGCGGCTACCCAGGTCGCGGACGGTATATCCGTCGTCTGTCCGCAAGATGAGACAATGGTGACGGCTGATGGCGTCACTCCCTGCGCGCAGGGTGCATTCACGCGAACGACCGATGACGAATTTTTCCTTTTTGAGCGGAATCTCCGTTCCTTCTTTGGCTCCTGCCAGCACAATCAGTTTCATTTCAATCCCCTGTCAACTCCGTAACATCGGATAACGAATGACCATACTTAGTCCGGGATTACGTCTACGGAATTGCAGTCAGAAGCAATGAAATCCATGCATGTCGTCGCCGAGACGCCTTGCTCACCGGCGTTCCAATTGTGAACATCGGCCAATTGACGCGACAATCCATGGAGAAAAGTTGTTTGAAAAACCGCAGGTGATGGCATCAATGTATAATCTACGCCAATGGCGTAAAGCTGTCGCACGCAAAAAAATCCAAAATTTCAGCCGACATCGTCGGCCAGCGGATTGCCGCCGCAGCTCCTCAATCTCTTCTTCGAGCAAAGCTCCCTCTGATATTCTTGTCCCGCGACAAGCGGCGATCAAGCTCGATTTTGCGGCGGCCCTGTATTATCTACGCAAGTTCCATTCCGGACGTTCAAATTTTTCCCGCGCCAGCTCGTCCGCCAGGGGGGCAAGCGCCGTGTCGGCCGTGGCAACATCCCTGCCGTCTAGCCCCAATTCGCTGGTCATCCGCTGAATCCATTCCGGCACAATCGCGCCAAATTTGGCCGGTTTCTTCGACAGCTCGGCGAGGCCTGGGATTTCCGGCGCCACGGTTGACCGCTCAAGGACCAAACCGCCATGTTGCAGGACAGCTCCCCCCCGCCGCCGTTGGGCACTACCGCAGACCTTGAACCGACCGTCCGCCGGCAGGGGGCCCGTCTCCGAACTTTCGGCAGGCACATACAGAACATCCCCACGAGCCCTCCTCAAGAAACAAAGCCAGGGCTCTGTCGGCTCGCCGGGCATTCGCTTCTCGCAGAGCGTAAACCGCCCCCCGTCAGGTGCAAATCTCTCCTGGAGCAATTCGACCAACAGTGTGTGAACGGCAAAGTAGAGGGCCTCTCCTCCCCTGGCGAGCGGGTGGGAGGAGGGTAAGGCGAGACTGTACGTGATCTCCTGATCGTGAACCAGCGCACCCCCTCCACTCGCCCGCCGGACCAAGGGTGCCTCGCGGCTGGGCTGGTGTTGCCGACGGTCGTCCGCGGCCTGAAAGTAGCCGAGCGACAATGTGGCGGGTGTCCACTGATAGAATCGCAGTGAGGCGATTCCCTTGTCGGCTGCCTCGGTCAGCAGCACCTCGTCGAGCGCCATGTTCCATGCGCCGCTGTGCGGGCCATCGACGATCAGGCGGCAGGGGATCATGTCGATCTCAGGCCGAAGTGGCCCGACCATTTTACGGCACCCCAGCTTATTTCCCGGCGGGAGGTGTTACATGCAGGCAAGACAAGGATTTCGGGCGGCCTGGACTTCATTGGGGCGGCTAATGGAGGTGGTATGGGGAGCCTCGTGCAGAAACCCGGCCTCTTCGCCGAGGATTTGGAACAAGACTTCGGCGAAGGCATCGAGCGTCTCCTTGCTCTCCGTCTCGGTCGGCTCGATCATGATCGATTCCTTCACCGTGAGGGGAAAATAGACCGTGGGGGCATGGAAGCCAAAATCGAGCAGTCGCTTGGCGATGTCCATCGCGGCGATCCCCTGCTCTCCCTTCACCTTGGCCGCCGAAGCGACGAACTCGTGCATGCAGCGGTCCCCTTGGGGGACTGGCAGGTAATGCTTGACCCGCGACAGCAGGTAATTCGCGTTGAGCACTGCGTTTTCACTCACGCGGCGCAAACCATCGGGTCCATGGGTGCAAATGTAAGCGTAGGCTCGCACCAGCACCCCCGTATTGCCAAAAAACGCCCGCACCCGGCCGATCGACTTAGGCCGATCGTAGTCGAGTGCGTAGGTGGTGGCCCCATTGCTCGTGGGGCGTTTGACGACCACGGGGGCCGGCAGATAGGGGGCGAGCTTCTCGGTCACGCAGATGGGGCCCGCGCCGGGGCCCCCCCCGCCGTGGGGGCCGCTGAACGTCTTGTGAGGATTGAAGTGCTGCATGTCGGCACCGAAGTCGCCCGGACGCGAGATGCCGAGAATCGCGTTCATGTTGGCCCCGTCGAGGTAGATGAGTCCCCCGCGGGCATGCACTTCGTCGGCGATAAGCTGCATGTTGGGCTCGAAGATCCCCACCGTGTTGGGGTTGGTAATCATGAACACGGCGATGTCGTCGTCGAGCTTCGCGCGGAAGTCGTCGAGGTTGACGCTGCCGTCGAGGTTCGTCTTCACGGTGATGGCTTCGAAACCGGCCATTGCCGCGCTGGCTGGGTTGGTGCCGTGGGCGTTGTCGGGGGCGAGCACCTTGTGCCGCGACTCGCCGATGTCGCGAAAGTAAGCCGCGGCGACAAGCAAAGCGGCCAGTTCTCCGTGGGCCCCGGCGGCTGGCTGCAGGCTGCAAGCGGGCAGCCCCGAGATTTCCTGCAACATCTCTTGCATGCCATAGAGCAGCTCGAGCATCCCTTGGATCGTTTCTTCCGGCTGGTAGGGGTGGACTTCAGCCATCCCTGGCATCGCCGCCGCCCGCTCGTTCCGTTTGGGGTTGTACTTCATGGTGCAACTTCCCAGCGGATAGAAGTGGGTGTCGACACTCATGTTTTGCTGCGACAAATTGACGAAGTGGCGAATCACCTGCGGCTCGTTGACCTCCGGCAAGGCGGGTGGAGCCGATGCCAGAGCCGAGGGGGGGAGCAGCGAGGCGAGCGGCTGCTCTGGGACGTCGCATGCCGGCAGAACGGCACCGCACCGACCCGGGCGAGAGAGATCGAAGATCAACTGAGTGTCGCGAGTATTACGCATGGGAGGTCGAGGCAGCGGAGGGTGGCGGAAGCGGAGTTGATGCGAGAACGGAAACGCGGGGAAGTCAAATGCCGGCTTGAATGAGTTGCTCGGCTTCGGACCGGGCTCCGCCGGTTTCCAGCAGCCGCACGAGCGAGTCGATTTGATCGCGGGTTCGTTTCTCGGTCACGCAAACCAGGAAGCAGTCGGACAGTTCGGGATACCAAGGGGCCAGTGGGACCCCGGCGAGCACGCCGGCGGCGGCCGCTTCGCTGATGAGTTCGCTCACGCGGTTTTCCGTGTCACGGACCACGAACTCCTTGAACGTCGGACCGCCGAACGCGATCTCAAACCGCTCCGAGGCCGCGAAGGCCTGGCGGGCGTAGTGGCTCTTCTGCAGGCAAAGGTTCGCAACATCGCGCAAGCCGTGGGGGCCCATGAGTGCCAGATAGACCGTTGCCCGCAGGGCGAACAGCGCCTGGTTGGTGCAGACGTTGCTCGAAGCCTTATCGCGACGGATGTGCTGTTCGCGCGTCTGCATCGTCAGCGTGTAGCAGGTATTGCCACGGCGGTCGGTGGTCTGGCCAACGATCCGCCCGGGAATCCGCCGCACCAACGAGTCGCGGCAGGCGAGGATCCCCAGCACGGGGCCGCCATAGCTCATCGCCGTCCCCAGCGATTGCCCCTCGGCCACCGCGATATCGGCACCCCAATCGCCGGGCCGTTCGAGCAGCCCCAAGCTGATCGGGTCGAACACGCCGATCATCAGCGCGCCTGCCTCGTGGGCCACCTGCGCCAACTCGCGCGCTTGCTCGACGATGCCGAAGAAGTTCGGTTGCTGGAGCACCACGCAAGCAGTCGTCTCGTCGACCGCCTCGCGGAGTTCGTCGATCCCGAGGGTGCCCGAGAGAGTTCCGACGACCTTGACTGGCACCCCCAGGCACTCGAGGTAGGTCGCAACGATCTGGCGGTACTCGGGGTGCAGACTCGCCGCCATCACGACTGGCCCGCGACGGCCAGTCGTGTCGATCGCCATCAATACCGCTTCGGCTGTGGCACTGCCCCCGTCGTAAAGGCTCGAATTGGAGACATCGAGGCCGGTGAGCCGGGTGATCATCGATTGGTATTCGAAGATCGCTTGCAGGTTTCCCTGGGCCACTTCCGCCTGGTAGGGGGTGTAGCTGGTATAGAACTCGCTTCGTGAGCCGATTGTGTCGACTGCCGCTGGCACGAAGTGATCGTACGATCCACCTCCCAAGAAACAGACCGCATTGCTGGCGTGCAGATTCTTGCCAGCAAGCTGGCGAAGGTGCTGGTCCAGCTCCAACTCCCCCCTGGCGGCGGGGATGTCGAGTTCGCGATCGAGCCGCAATCGCTCCGGAATCATCTCGAAAAGCTGATCGACCGAGTCGATGCCAATCGCGGCCAGCATGGCCGCCTGATCTTCGCGGGTGTTGTAGAGATAGGGCATGTTAAAGCTAACGCGTGGTAGAAACCGAACCCGCGACTGCGACTTGACGACTCAAGCCGGCACGGGGACCAAAAAGGATGGGAGGGTTGCTTGCCGGTGGGGTAGGTTACGGCAAGGGGAGTTAGTGTGCTTCCTCGTCGCACGACTTCTGATAGGCGGCGTGGTCCATCAGACTGCTCAGCCCCTGGTCACTCGCCAGGCGAATCTTGCAAATCCACCCTGCCCCATAGGGGTCGTCGTTGAGGATTTCCAGATTGTCCGGCAGGGTCGCATTGACGGCGACAATTTCCCCTTCCACCGGGCTATAGACATCGCTGACCGCCTTGACCGACTCGATCTCGCAGCAAGGCTGCTGCGGCTTGACCTGCTGGCCCATTTTGGGGAGTTCCATGAAGACCAGGTCGGTGAGCGCCTCGACGGCGAACTTGGAAATCCCCATCGTGGCGATTTTCGCCCCCTCCTCGTCCGAGAGCGACACCCATTCGTGAGTTTTGGCATAGAGCAGGGCTTCGGGGTTCATCGCATTCAATCTCCAAAATGAGTTCACGCCGAAAAATGGTCAGCCGCATCTGGGGCTATCATCGCAAGCTCGTGAAGGTTGCGAAAGGAGACCTGGCCCCCCGCCCCTCGCTCGAATGCTCGAGTCCCCCCTCATTTCTTCACCGGTTCAAACCTTGCCCCGCTCGTAAAACGGCAGTGGGACCACAGTCGCGGGGAGACGCGTCCCGCGCACGTCGACCACCAGCGGGGTGCCGATCGCCGCGGCCGTCGGTTTGACGAAGGCCATGGCCAAGGGGCGCTCGAAGGTGGGGGAAAACGTCCCGCTGGTGACGGTCCCCACGGGGGTTTCGCCATACATGACAGGGCATCCGTCTCGCGCGGCGCGACGCCCTTCGAGCTGCAAGCCGACCCGCACTGGCCGCGATTCCTCGAGTGCAGCCATCATGGCGTCGCGGCCAATGAAGTCGCGTCCTTCGAAATTGACGGCAAACTCCAGTCCCGCTTGGAGCGGTGTGATGTTCTCCGAGAGTTCATGTCCGTAGAGCGGCATGCCCGCTTCGAGACGTAGCGTGTCGCGGGCGCCGAGCCCCACGGCGCGTCCCCCCAACTGTTCGGCCGCCTCGATCAGGCGGGTCCAAATCTCCTCCGCCGCGCCCGCCGGGCAGATGATTTCGCAGCCATCCTCGCCGGTGTACCCGGTCCGACTGACGTAGCAGTCGTGCCCCAAGACACGGCTTTGCCGGCCGCGGTAGTAACGGACAGAGGTGAGTTCGCAGTCGGTCAGCGGGTCGGCGATTTGGATGCCGAGGGGGCCTTGCACGGCAATCATCGCCGTCTTGTGGGTCATGTCCTCCAGACGCGCAGCGAACTCGTTCTGGCGGTCGCTAAGCCAGGCGACAATCTTCTCGCGATTGCTGGCATTCACCACCATTTTGAATCCCGCGGTCCCGGCAGGCTGTTCCCCCTCGCCATCCCAGCGGTAGACGAGCACGTCGTCGAGGATGCCTCCTTCGGCATTGCAGACCAGACCATAACGAATCTGGCCCGGCTTCATGTCGACAATCCGCCGGGTCACCATGCAATCGAGAAACTCCGCGGCCCCTTCGCCATGGATGTCGAGCCGTCCCATGTGAGAGATGTCAAACAGTCCCACCTTCGTCCGGGTGGCCTGATGCTCGTCGACGATCGAGCCATACTGCACCGGCATCAGCCAGCCCGCGAAATCGACCATCCTTCCCCCATGTGCGGCATGCCATTGAGTAAGCGGTGTCTTTAAGAGCGAGTCGGACTGAGTGGACATGACAGCGTGAGAGCGGATGGTGACCGAGACGCGGAGGGGAAATGAAGACGTCTATTCTAGTGGCCCGGCTTCGGGTCGCCAGGGGCAGCGTGCCGGGCGTTCGCCTCTCCGCACCGGCATGTCGGGCGGGAGATCCATAAAAGCGCAGCACGGAACAAGGATTGCGCGGATTTTGTAGGCAAACCCAGGCCCACTTTTTAGGGTTGGGCACTCAGGTAGTGGTCGACCAACTGGGGATCGGTTTGGCGGAGTGTCGTCACGTCCTGTGCCGTGAGCTTCTGACGGCTCCGTTCCGACTCGGTAAGATTTCCCAACTCGGCATGGGCCACTGCCAGGCCCATAATCCCAAATAGTCGCAGACGACTTTGATTATCCGACAGGGAGGCGAGGTCCTCGAGATAGGGAATCGCCGCGCGATAGTCGTCTGGTTGTCCTTGACTGAAATAGTACCGCACCAGCCCCTGCTGCGCGAAATGGTAGGTAAAGGGGTCGATCTCGCCAAACCGGCTATCCCACACAGCCTTCCACGCGTCGGGAGTTTTCGCCAACTTGGCGTGCAGGAGTTGCTGCGTCGGATTGTCGTAGAGGGGGAGTTCTGCCTCGCTTTCGGCCAAGGCAAAGGGTTGGCGGACGGCAGCGGCGAGCAGGCCACCCAGAATGAGGCTGGCGATGCCACCCCAAACCAGCGCCGTGCTTTTCCCTCCTTGCCCCAGCCGACGAACCTTACGGAGCACTTCGTCGAGCTGCTCCGTGGCCTCGATCGAGCCCCGTGTTTCCGCACCAAACTCCCCCATCGGCCAATTCTCGGGACCCTCCGCCCATCCTTCGGCCGCGGCCTGCTTGGCCAGCAGATGGAGCGATCGCAATAGGTCGAGCGGGTCGGCAAACCGTTCGGAGGGGTCCTTGGCCATCATCCGCTCGACGAGCTGGCTCAACCCCTCGGGAATCCGCGCATTGCGTACCGACAGCCTTTGCGGTTGCTTGTTGAGATGTTGCATCGCCACGGCGAGCGGGGTGTCCCCTTGAAATGGGGGTTCACCACTTAGCAGATGGTAGGCCGTGACCCCCAGCGAGTAGATATCGCTCCGGCTGTCGAGCGGCCGGCCTTCGATCTGCTCGGGACTCATATAGAGGGGGGTCCCCATCGTCAGTCCGGCTTGAGTCCGGTTGGTTGCATCCGGGGTGATGGCGCGGGCGAGGCCGAAATCGGCAACCTTGACCTCGCCACTGCGGGCCAGGATCAGGTTTTCGGGCTTGATGTCGCGATGGACAATCGATCGCTCGTGGGCCCTGGAGAGTGCGGCCGTCACCTGACGCAGGACATCGAGCACCTTCCCAGGTTCGAGTGGTCCGCTCCGGCGGACGACATCCCCCAGGTTTTGCCCGGCGATGTACTCCTGGGCAATATAGTGGGAACCGTTCGACTGGCCGACCTCGTAGATTTGAACGATGTTGGCGTGAACCAGGGCCGCGGCCGAGCGGGCCTCGTGTTGGAATCGCTCGACATAGGCCGGGTTGCTCGCCAGGTCGTTACTCAGCACCTTCAGTGCGACCTGGCGGGCCAAGGAGCACTGTTCGGCCAAATAGACCTCCGCCATCGCCCCTCGACCCAGCCTTCGAAGGACGCGGTAGTCGTTCAGCAGCAATCCGGTAAGGTCGGACAAAAGCGTGTCTCGCAAGGGAACCTGGGCCGCCCGGGGCACAAGCCTCAAAACCCGAGTCTCATTTATCTATCCTAGCCTAAGGCAGGGCCTTGCGCTAGCGGCGGGGGGAGCCTAATTCCGTGTTGGCTGGATTGGTTGAGGGCCGACCTGTGGGGCCTTGAGGGCAAAGACGGGGATGGTCGGAATCAGGGACTAACGCGGGCGGCGAGGACTTGGGCGCTAGCAGAAAGGGCTAACTAGGCATCAGTACCAAGAAAACTTTGCGAGAAGTTTCACCTTTCAGATGGCGTCGTCGACGAAAACCGGGAATAATCATAATCGGAGTTGAGTCACGGAAACCATCAGCGACTCCCGCTGGCTACCATATGGGGGAGTCGGTTTGGTGGATCATTTTCAAAGGAGGAGGAAAAATGTTCAGCTTACCACGTTCTAGTGCCATGCGTCGGACACTGATCGCTGGCGTGATTGTTGCCATGAGCCCAATGGCTTGCGGAGAAGAGCCGGCCACGGAGGCTCCCACCGCTCAGGCCGCCCCCGCCCCACGAGTTGTACGGCCTAAGCTCAAACTCCAATTGGTCCGCCCGGTAGTCGCCCCGACCGTCGAGGTTCCGGTGGCCGATCCTCCCGGTCCCCAGCCGGCAAGCTCGCCGATGAGCCATGAGGAGGCCGAGAAAGCCACTCCCACGCACCGCCAGACTGGCCTGCTGAAAATCGATGGAGGCGACCTGCCGAAAACCAAGATCAATTGCTTCGCCACCACGGCCGAGGGCTACTTGCTCGCAGGTTGCGGCACCACAAAGGAAAATGGCGAAGTCCGTGTCTTCGACAACGATGGAAACTACGTCGAGACTTGGTCGAGCCCGGTGATGGTCGAGGCGATCGGCGTCCGCAAGTCGGACGGAGTCGTCTTTCTGGCCGGCAATGGCCAACTGGTGAAGCTCGACCCGAGCGGAAGCCTGATGACTCAGGAGCAATCGCCTCACGCCGCCGTGAGCAAGGAGCAAGCCGAAAAGATTCGCGAGGAGGTGGTCAATCGCAATCAGCAGATGATCACAACCTATGAACGCCAGATCGAAGTCTATCAGGAGCAGATTGATCGCACGGAAAAACTGATCACCGAAATGAAAACGAAGCTCGAGGAATTGGCGGAAGATGCCGCTGCGGAAGATCGCGAGCAGATCGAGTCGAAGCTCAAGACGGCCGAGCAGCGAGCCAGGCAATTCGCCAATGCCCGCGATGCTTGGAAAGACCGCGTCGTGGCGCTCGCCAAAGCCGAACCGAGCGAAGAGCAGATTCAGCAGCAAATCGAGGCCCAGGTCGCCCGCAAGTTGGCCGTCGCCTCGGTGAGCGCCGTGGGCGAGACCGTCTACGTCGCTTGCTCCTCGACGGTTGGCTACGGCTACAGCGTTTGGAAAATCAGCGACGACCTCAAGCAGGGCGAGGAAATTGTTACCGACCTGCGTGGCTGCTGCGGCCAAATGGATGTCCAGGCTAGCGACGCCGGGATCTTCGTCGCCGAGAATTCGCGTCATCGGGTCGCTTGCTTCGACGCGGATGGTAAAGAGACGGCTAGTTGGGGAAGCTCAGGTGAAGGTCCCGATGCCTTCTCGAGTTGCTGCAATCCTATGAATGTCGCTTTCGGCACCGACGGGACCGTCTACACGGCCGAGTCGAACACGGGACGCATCAAGCGCTACGGCACCGATGGCAAACTGCAACAGGTGATCGGGTCGGTCGATCTGGTTCCCGGTTGCAAGAAAGTTTCCATCGGGGTGGGCGCCAGCGAGAGTCGGGTCTACATGCTCGACATCACTCGCAACCACGTGATCGTGATGGAGCAAATTCCTTCCCAAGAGCGGGAGGAAATGATCAAGCAGGCGACGGTCGGCGAACCTGGCGCGCCAGCAACCGAGGCGTCTGCTCCCCAGGCCTCGGCCCCTCCGGCCGTGCGACTGCAGATCAACCGCGCCAGACCCGCCATGCGAGCAGTACCAGCCCAACAGCTCAAGGTCGAACCGAAGGTGGAGTCGCCCTAACAGTCGGGTGAAGCAAGAATCGCGATCCGTTCATGGCCCCCGGCATTCGAAATGTACCAGGGGCCTTCATGCGTCATATCCTTTAGCGTGTTGAGGTGTGTTATGAAATGCCAGCCTTTCATCTGGGCCCTTCTGCTGGCCCTATTGGTGAGCCCTTCGGAAACATGGGCAGACGATATCGATGCAGCCACACCTTCGGCGCAGCCGCCTTTGGTCATGGTGGTGATGGACCCGCTCGCCGAGCCACTTTCCTGCCCTTGCGTCGAGGGGTATGCCCAGCGGAAATACGAACAATTGGCGGCCCACCTTACCTCGCAACTTTCCCGCGAAGTGAAGATCTGCTACGGCGAATCGCTCAAGGGAGCCCTCGAAAAGGGCAAAGTCAAGTCGGCTGACATCATCATCGGCAAAGACTCGGTCGTCCGTGGGCATGCCAAGAGCCTGAAGCTCAACGTCGAGCCGCTCGCCTCCCTCACCGGCAAAGATGGCAAGACGACCATGACGGGCTTGATTGTCGTCCGCTCGGGTGACTCGGCACGCAAGCTCGACGACCTCGAGGGTTATCGCATCCTCTACGGGCCGCAGGAGTGCGACGAAAAGTTCTCCGCCCCCCGCAAGCTGCTGGCCGATGCCGGGATCGAAGTTGTCTCGGCGAAGGAGGCGGAAATCACCGTTGCCTGTAGTGATGGGGCCTGCAAGATCATCGAGTGGGGCGACTCCGAGCGGGCTGCGGCAGTGATCTCCAGTTATGCCGCTCCTCTGCTCGAAGGATGCGGCACCATCAAAAAGGGGGACTTGCGGGTGGTGGCCGAGACGAAGCAGGTCCCGTTCATCCGCGCGTTCGCCAACAGCAAACTTCCGGAGTCAGATCGCAAGGCGATTCAGGCCGCACTTTTTAATGTGATCGACGATCCCGAACTGATGATTGCCCTCGAAACTCTGACCGGCTTCGAGCCGATTGAGGAGCCGAAGAAAAAAGACGAAGACACTAAACCCCATGCTCCTGCGGCCACCACCGGCGAAGGCCCCCCTGGCAAAGGAGCTTCCGCCGCCGGGTGGACTGGTTGGCGCGGCCCGAACCGTGATGCACGGTGCCGAGCCCTGCCAACCCGTCTCCCCGAACCGCTGGCTCCCGTCTGGCACGTTCCACTGGTTCACGCTGGGCTGGGTGGCATCGCCGCCACCGCCGACTATGTGATCATTGGGGATCGCGATCTCGACAACCAAGGGGATGAGTTCCGCTGCTACGACGCGGCCACCGGCGACCCAATCTGGATCGTGGCCTATCCGGCCGCTGGCCACCTCGACTACGACAACACACCCCGGGCGACACCCCTCATCTATGGGGACAACGTCTATCTCTTCGGGGCGTTTGGCGACCTCACCTGCGCTGATCTGGCGACAGGGATCGAATGGTGGCGGATCAATATTCGCGAGCGGTATGGTGTCGACGAGCAATTGGTGTGGGGCACCTGCTCTTCCCCTCTCATCGTCGATGGCAAGTTGATCATCAACCCCGGTGCGCCCGACGCCGCCCTGGTGGCGCTCGACCCGACGACAGGCGAGACATTGTGGCAAACACCAGGCGAGCCCGCTGGTTACGGATCGCTGAACGTTGCCGAGCTCGGGGGCAAGAAGCAGATTGTAGGGCACGACCGCTCGTCCCTCGGAGGCTGGGATCCCGCAACGGGAGAACGTTTGTGGAAGCTTGTCCCCAACCGAAGTGGCGACTTCAATGTGCCCACCCCGGTGGTCGTCGATGGCAAACTTCTCGTCACCACTGAGGGGAATGGAACCCGGCTCTATGCCTTCGACGCTGAAGGAAAAATCATCGCGACCCCTGTGGCCACCAACAGCGAACTCGCCTGTGACATGAGTACGCCAGTCGTTGTCGGCCGGTGCGTGTTCTGCGTCGATGGCGGCCTGTTTTGCCTCGACCTGGATGAAAAACTGGCTACGCGGTGGATTGGAGACGACGACGCGTTTGGCGACTACGCTGGCATGCTGACCGACGGCGAGCGGTTGCTCATCTTTGGCCGCGGTGGAGAGATCCTGCTCGTCGACGCGACGGCCGATGAGATGCAAATCATGTCGCGCGGGTTCGCTGTCGAGGACGAGCAAACCCGCTACGCCGAGACCTACGCCCATCCCGCTATCGTCGGAAATCGCCTGTTCCTTCGGGGAGAAAACTACCTGCTCTGCGTCGACCTCGCCGGCTAACACATTTCCGCAGTGGCAATTTGTGGCCACATCCGCTCAGGGATGGTTTCTGGAAGCTGAAAATTCAACGAATTTAGTCTGATTTCGTTGACGGCCGTTCTTGGGCTGCTTATTGTTGGCAGGAGGACTTCCATGACGCCATCGTGGCCCGCGTTGGCGGAGCGTGGAACCAGATCATCATCAGCTTGAGAAGAGTTCCGAATGCTCAAGAAAGCCGTTCCGTTCGCTATTGCCATGTTGTTGATGGGTGGACCATTCATCTCGGTCGCTGCTGCCGATCGTCCTCAGGCAAGCGAGGTTCGTCGAGGCGAGTTCAACCCCTTTTCCGTGCGTCCGAGCGTACGCCCCACGCTGCGCTTCTTTTCATTTTCCTGGTTCGGAGGAAGGACTGCCGTCAATCCCTCGTTGGTCCAACCGGCACGCCCGCAGCGGTCGTCTCTGGCGTCGCCGCCGGTCTCCGACCCGCCACTCGGTTCCGCGATTCAGGCCGCCGACGAGGAGGAGCCAACCCCTCCCACCTCAACGATCCATGGCGAGGAGCCCCCCGTCCGCAGCCCCTTCCGCCCTGCTCCGCGTGGGCCCTTCTGAGCGGGGAATTGTTTCGCGACCCATCTGGTGGGGTTCTTGGCGGCGGGGTTATTGGCCGCTCACAACGGGCTTACTCGCTCGCTCTCGGGTAAGCTCACCTCCAAGGCGAGTCTCTCGGCGAGTCGTCTGGCCTGGGTATTGTGTGGATCGCGCCGCAGGCAGGTCTTCACTTCCCGCATCGCCTCGTCGTATTTTCCTTGGGCACGCAGCGCGTGGGCAAGGCCGAGTCGCGCTTCCGTCATGTGAAACTGTTTCGAGAGGGCTTGGCGATAATAGGTCGCGGCCGCCTCATGATCTCCCACCTTGGCAGCCCGGTTACCCAGCCTCGCAAGCTGTGCGGGTGTGGCCTCCCCCCGCCGAGCCAGCCGTAATTCGAGCTGTTCCATGTGGGCCCGCAGTTCGGCCAACATGTCGGCATGCCGCGGGCTCTCTTCGAGCAGGCCGGCCACCATTTCTAAACGCGCAAGGTCTGCTCCAGCCCATGTGATTGCCGTGGGGACGTCGCGAAGTACGTCGATCAATATCCGCGCCACTGGCGTAAAGAGGTGGCCATCGATGGTGACCGCGCGGCGCAGCGCTTGCCTGGCCAAATCGGCCGAGCCATGGTAGGCAGACCATTCGCCGTAGCGCAACTGCACCTGGGGATTGCCGACATCGAGTTGCGCCGCTCGGGCGATCAGTCGACCACCCCCCTGGGTGTCCCCCAGCACGTAGCTGCGGAGTTGCCCTTCGAGCAGATAGGGAGGAGCGAAACAGGGCACCATCCGCCGACTTTGAGCCAGTTCGCTCGTAATCTGCTCAACGATCCGGCGTGTTTCCTCCGAAAGTTCCCCCCCTTGAACCACTTCCGACCGATTGATCGCAACCCAGCGAGCGAGGTTTAGTTGGAACCGAGCTCGCGCATCGTCGGGTTCCCAAGCGACGCGATTCTCGGTGGCCAGCAGCAGCTCGGCATAGTCGGCGTCGGTTCCCTTCCAGTCAAGTTCCCGCAGGCGCGCTTCGCGCTGGATCGCGGCGGCCCACCAGGCTTCGGCTTGATAGTGGGCATGGGCACCTGCGACGACCCAGGCCATGGCCATCACCATGGTCGCGGCCCCTGCCAAACATGTGCTCCAACCCGCCAGCCCTCGCCGTGCGGCAGCGGCTGGAATGGCCAGACCCTCGCCGAGTTCATGTCGGATGGCGTGTGGCAGGCGACTCAGGATCCCCAACAGAGTGGCGGTGACCAGAAAGACCCCTGGTAGCCGTTGGCCAAAGTCGGTCGCACTTTGGATGCCGATGGCCACCAGGCCGATCATGAGCCCCCAAGCGACCTGGCTCGTCGACGACCAGCGACAGTTGAGGCACTTGAGCAGAGTGAGCAGGACGAGTCCGGCGAAGAGCAGCAGGATGGCGACTCCCACAAGACCCGTTTCGACGAAGAGTTGGGCGTAATCGTTGTCGGCATAAGCGGCCACCGATGCCGAGCTGGTAGTGTCGTAGGCGGGGAAGACATGGGCGTAAGTTCCGAGTCCCGTTCCCAGGAGAGGATAGTCGGCACCCGCCGCCAGTGAGGCCTTGGCGAGTGCCCAGCGATCTTGGTAATCCTCTGCCTGTCGCAGAGTTGCGAGCCGCTGGTAGAACCCATCGAGTCCGAACAACAAAAGCAGCGCAAAAACTCCCGCAGGGATCAGCGAGAGCGTCCAGCCCTTCAATTCGGGCGGTTTCCGCATGGCAAGCGCGCTCCCTACGAGGCTGGCGGCGATCGCGAGCGATAGGATGCCACTACGGCTAAGGGAAAGGCAGACGGCGAACGTGCAAGCGGCCAGACCGGCGAGCATCCACCCTTGGCCACCGGCCCACTGGGTGTGGCGGCACGCGTGCTCTGCCGAATGTTGCCGCATCAGGAGCAGGCCAACTCCGGCACCAATCGCAAGATTGACGAGCTGCGAAAAGTGGCTGTGATTGACGAAGCTTCCAGCCGTCATCATCCCCTGTTTCCCGGGGTCGATCATCCAGTACAGCCGGTCGGCTCCAGTGAGCATCTGGGCTACCGCGAGTATCGATTCGAGGCAGCCGAGACCAAACACCACCAGGAGCATAATCTCGATGTCGCGTCTGGTCCTCACACACGACGCGATCGCCATCAACACGGCCGACGCGAGCATGGCCAGCCGGAGAGCATGGCGGGTCGCGGATGGCGCGGAGGAGAGCGTCACGAGTTCGGGGATCGTCTCTCCGGCCAGCACAGGTTCGAATTGGGCCAGACGGGCAGGAGCGATCACCTCGACAACGGATCGCGGCAAGGGAACGAGTTGAAAGAGGGTCACCAGGAGGATGAGGCCAAAGGGGAGCCACATCCAGTTCGGTACGAGCTGTTGCTCGGAAGAGAACAACAATCGCCATGCCAGGAGCAGCAGAAGCAAACCGACCATGAGCGACAGCACAAACTGCCCCGATCCCTCGGCACCCCCAAAGGCGAAAGCCGCGTAAGCGAGAGTCAAGGCGACGAGTATCCGCATCGCACCATCGAGGGATAGCCGCCAACGGCGTGGGCCCCAGCTCGCAAGGGGAACGTTCGAGGAATCGTGACACGTCGCGTGCATAGGCCTGAGACCGGCAGAACGACCGGAATCGGTTCCGCTTAACGGGAAAGGGTTTCCGGCATGCGATCGGGAACGCCTTGCGCAGCGGCCCCCAATTCAAGGGAGTCCTCCTTATCGCCGTAGGCTTGATCGACATACCCGTTGTGGCTGCCGTATCCATATCCCCCGCCATACCCGTAGGCAGGATGGCGGGCCGGAACCGCATTGACGACGATCCCGATCCGTTTGGCGCGGACTCGTCTTAATTCGTCGCGGGCGGCGACAGCCAGCCGCCGGGTGGAGAGTTCTGCTCGCAGCACCAGCAAAGTGCTATCGGCCACGGCCGAGATGATTCGGGCGTCGGCGACCGGTATCACCGGTGGCGAGTCGATAATGATCTTGTCATATTGCGTCAGCAGTTGCTGGAGCACCTCGGCAAAGTGGCTACTGTTCAGCAATTCCACCGGATTTGCAGGAGCCTTGCCGCATGGCAGCAAGTCGAGCGTGCCCAGGACGCGATGGTGAATGGCGGTTTCCACGGGGGTCCGATCGGTCAGGGTGTTTGCCAGTCCGACGTTGGCATCGACGTGGAAGATTTCGGCTTGTCTCGGTCGCCGCAGATCGGCATCGACAAGCAGCACCCGGCCATGGACCTGGCTCATGGCAATCGCCAGATTGCTGGCCACGGTGCTTTTGCCGTCGCCCGAAGAGGGGCTCGTCACCAGCAGCAATCGCGCCTCGTCGCCCCCCAGCGAGAAGTGGGTACCGGTCCGCAGCGTGCGAATGGCCTCGGCCGCTGGCGAATGGGGGTCGTCCGCCAGCAACTTCCCTGCGGCCAGGCGCGACTTCTCGCCGGTAAGCATCGGAATCGTGCCCAGCACAGGCAACTGTGTCACTTCGGTGATTTCGTCGATCGATCTAAGCCGCTGGTCGAAGAGGTCGCGAAGCCATGCCAGCGCGATGCCGAGCATTGCTCCAAACGCACAGCCAATCCCCAAGAACTTGGCATGAACCGGATAGGTCGGGATGCCCGCCGTCGCGTATTCCATGATGCTTACGTTGGTGGTCCCGACAGCTTCACCCGTGAGGTTGATTTGGCGAATGCGATCGTCGATCAAGTCGCAAGCAGTCTCGGCGCGCGCCTGTTCGACTTGCAGCGCGGCGAGTGTCGCCCCCTGGGAGCTGACGTCGCTGGCCAGGGCAAACTGCTCGTCGTAGGCGCGCTGCAGCTCGTTTCGCTTGTGCTCGAGCAGTTGGTGCTCTTGGGAGAGCGATTCGACGTATCCTTCGATGATGCTGTCACGTTGCCGTTGAAGGCGATTGCGGAGGTCGTCGAGCCGCGCTTGAAGCAACTTCACGGCGGGATAGCCTTCTCCCCAACGCGAGAGTTGTTCCGTGAGGGATTGCTCCGTTTGGCGGACCTGGTCCTCGAGATTCGCATCCCGCAAGTGAAGGGAATTTGCCGTGGCCAGATCGAGCAAAAAGGGACGCTGCACGGGAGAGTCGTACATCTGCCTCACTTTGTCGTACCGGGCCTTGGCCTCGAGCAATTGAACCTGCGTGGCATTCAACTCCTCGGCAAGCCGCCCAAACCGCTGGGCGACGACGTTGTTGTCATTCACCTGCACGGCGAGTGAGCTATGTTCCTTACGGAACGCCTCGATCCGCTGGCAAATGTGCTTCAGTTCGTCGTCGCGGCGAATTTTCTCTTCGCTCAAGATTTTGAGGACTTGGGCAAAGTCGGTTTTCTTGTCCTCGATGTACTGGGCGATATAGGCGTCGACAATTGCATTGACGACCAGCGCCGCGTCGTCTTTGTTCTCGAGCTCGACCGAGATGTTGATGATGTCGTCATGCTGCCCGACGGCGACGCGGAGTTGTTCCCGCAGCAGCTCGAAGCCGCTCTCACCCGCGGGAATCGACGAAAGGGCTTTGATTTCCGGCCGTGCGAGGACATTTCCCAGTACCGACGACGAACCGATGATTTCGGCTTGTGTGTTGAGGTAGTTACTGGAGTGGACGACCGACATGTCGGCATCGAGCACTTGCGGCAGGGCTCGCTCGACGTAGATCCGTGAGGTGCTCGTGTAGCGCGGCACGGCGTGCGCTAGCAGTCCCCAGGCGACCCCGACCCCCGCCAGTGTCGAGAGCACCACCAGCCAGCGACTCCGCCACACGATCGTCGTGAGCTGGGCCGGTGCGGCTCCGTCGTTCCCCTCTCCCTCTGGGAATGAGGAATCGGTGACCGCGGAGACAGGAGTAGCAGGAGGGGCTTGCACGATGGATGGGAATTCTCGCAGGTTCCTCCGCGCACGGCGGTGGTGCCTGGCAGTTAAGGGAGAATTTGGCGAAAGGGAAGAGACGAGGGGGACAATCGGAGGTGGCTCAGTATTTCAACTTAATTGGACTCACACCCACGTGAAACCCGCTGGTCGATCCGATCCCCACTTTTGGCCGGGGGCAAAATCGACAATTCCGTTACAAGCTGCCCACAGGGCCCCGAGGTCCGCTGGCATGGATTATGCCACAACCGAGATCGCCTATTTTTCTAATCCTCATCTCTGGCGTGGCATTTTTGTCTTGATGAACTCACTACCCTGGTTATGCTGAACTAAGCCCAGGCGGATATCCGCAGTTGTGGGTGCGGCAGGCTCGGTGGCCTGCTGGGAGTCGTAGGGAAAAACCGTGCCAACCTTGTGAAACGCCTTTGATTGGAGTGACAACATCTCACGATGGAATCAATCGAAGTGTTCACATTTCTGGGGGCGTTAGGTGTCGTCGTGGTGGTCACACCCCTGACGATCCGCCTCGCCCACAAGCTCGGACTGATGGATCAGCCCGACGCGCGCAAGGTCCATACACGTCCCACGCCGCGGCTGGGGGGAATTGCGATCGCCGTGGGGACCTTGATTCCTTGCCTGTGCGCCAGCTTTTACCTTCAAGGCAGCCCTGACACCGACGGCACGGTGGTAACTCGGCAATTGCTGGCCGTGGCAGGTGCCGCGACATTCCTCTTTCTGGTGGGACTGGTCGACGACATCCGCTCGGTTTCCTCCCGATTCAAATTGCTGGCAATCGTTGCCGCCTCGTTGATGGTCTGCGGTTCGGGCGCAACGCTGGGAACCTTGCGGTTCGGTGGCGAGGATGTCGTTCAGTTCCAGGGGTTTTCCTGGCTGGTGACAACCTTCTGGATCGTGGCCGTCACGGTAGCCATCAATTTCATCGATGGCCTCGATGGGCTGGCGGCAGGGGTCTCGTTGCTGGCGGCCTCCATCCTGGCCTATTTTCTTGGTTTTTACGATTCCACTCTCTTGCCTCTACTACCGCTAGCACTCGCTGGGGCGCTGGCTGGCTTCTTGGTGTTCAATTGGCATCCGGCGCGGACGTTCATGGGAGATGGTGGCAGCCTGACTATCGGTTTCCTTATCGGTGCCACCAGCGTCATCGCCAACCCGGCCATCGGCACCATGCGGGGCGTCGTCCTGCCGGCACTCGCCTTGAGTGTTCCACTAGCCGATGGGGCGCTGACATTCTTTCGGCGTCACTATCTCCAGCGGCGGTCGCTCTTCGCGGCGGAGCAAGGGCACATCCATCACCAACTCCTCCGTCGCGGTGTGTCCCATCTCCAAGCCGTGCTCGTCATTTTGCTGGTCTCCCTGCTGGCGCTAGCAATTGGCCTGATTGGCCTCGCGTTTGAAGGATGGGGTACGCTGGGGGGCCTGTCGTTAATCGTTCCGCTACTGTGGGGCACGTTTCGCTTTGCCGGTTCCATTCGCACAAGCGAAATGATGGACGCCCTGCGCAACAAACGACAGATCGACCGTCTCTCGCGCCGCTATCGGTCCGACTTCGAGCTGATCCAGCTCGAATTCGCTCATGTCGACAGTTTTGCCGGCTGGTGGCAAGGGGTCTGCCGCGCTGCCGAGCGGCTCGACTTTGCCTCGATCGCGATCCCCGTCCGATCGCGGGATGGGTCGACGCGCCAGCTCGCCTGGACCACCGCCGCCGACCGCTTTCGCGAGTGCTCGCGAGTCGAAGCGACGGTCCCCATCGTCGACCGCCGTGCAGGCCATGAGGCACTGACGGCACGCATCGAAGTTGCCTTGCCTCATTCGCTCGAGCTGGCGGGAGAACGGCTCGCGCTCTTCTTGCGATTGATGCAAGAACATGGCCTGGCCTCGCTCCCGCATCGATTTCGGAGTGCCAACGGCAGGTCATCGGGGGCCCATCAGCGGAACCGCGGGTCACAAGCAGTGATGCCCATCCCCCTGTGTGACGGCGGCCCATTTGACAATCTGCGCGTCGCCATCGTCCACGACTTTCTCTACGTCTATGCGGGTGCCGAGCGCGTGTTGGGAGAATTGATTGCGCTATTCCCTCACGGCGATCTGTTCGCCCTGTTCGACCATCTTCCCGAGCACGAGCGCCACTTCCTTCGCGGCAAGCCGGTCGCGACAAGCCTGTTGCAGAACCTGCCCTTCGTCCGCACTCACCATCGTGCCTATCTCCCCCTGATGCCCCTGGCGATCGAACAACTCGATGTCTCCGACTACGATTTGGTCATTTCCAGTAGTTATCTGGCGGCCAAGGGTGTGATTACGGGCCCCGACCAATTGCATGTCTGCTATTGCCATAGCCCGGCACGCTATGTCTGGGATCTTCAGCACGAGTACCTCAAGCTCGCGGGGTTGGGCTACGGAGTGCGCGGTCTCGTCGCGCGCGTCATTCTCCATTACATCCGCCTTTGGGACGCTTGCCGGGTCAAGCGAATCCATTTCATCGCGAACAGCCAGTTCGTGGCTCGGCGGATCGAAAACTATTACGATTGCCAGGCGACCGTCATCCATGCACCGGTCGATGTCGATTTCTATCAACCTACGGCCGTGCCACGCGAGGATTACTACCTCGTGGTTGGCCGAATGGTCCCCTACAAGCGTACCGACCTCATTATCGGTGCGTTTGCCAAGCGCCCCGATTTGAAGCTCAAGGTTATCGGTACTGGTCCCGAGTTCGACCGCCTGCGGCGACTTGCCGGGCCGAATGTCGAGCTTATTGGCTATCAGGACAACGCCACGTTGCGCACCCATTACCAGCAGGCCAAGGCCCTGGTGTTTGCCGCCGAGGAGGACTTTGGCATCGTGCCGGTCGAAGCGATGGCTTGCGGTACACCCGTGATCGCCTATGGCAAGGGAGGGGTCACCGAATCGGTCACCCCTGGGCTTCACGGCGTGATGTTCGATCGGCAGACCATCGAAAGCCTGCTGGAGGCAATCGATCGGTTTGAAGTGCTGGAGGCCGAACGCGATGGAAGCTCCGCCATCATCCGCCAAAACGCCGAGCGATTCTCGCGGCAGCGCTTTCGCGACGAAGTGACAACGGCCATCGCGGGCTGGGTTGCCGAGAAGTGGCCCGCGCGCGAGGCAGCGGCCGCCGACACGACTTCGTCATTTCCCCGGTTGCAAGCCAGTGGCCCTGACAAAGGCCGCAATGGGCATACCAATGGTCATAGTGGGCCCTTCCCATGAACATCCATACGATCGAGCGCGATGCGGACACCAGCGCCGACCAGTGGCCTTCCCACCGGCCCGTGAAGCGCGTGGCTCACCAACCGAGCGCGGCGCCCCTGAAGTCGCGTCGCCACTCGATCACGTGGGTTGTGGTCGTCGCGACACTCGCCGTCGTGCTTGCAATGGCTTATGGTCCGCTGCTGGTCGAATTCATCGCCTGGCAGCAGCAGCGCCCCCACTACCACGCCTCCATTTTTCCGCTGTTAGCCTGCTTCGCACTGCTCGGTTGGAGAGGGGCGATGGCACCGACAAGGAGTCGAGGCCTTCAATCCGATAGGCTGACCTTGAGCATGCTCGTGGCGAGCCTGCTGCTGCTGACAGTGGCAGTCCTCCTCCATAGCCCGCTGGTCGCTTTCCTTTCGGCCATCATGCTCGCGGGAGCGGCTTGCAGCGAACTCGGGGCGCGCCGTGAAGTGACAAATCTGTGGGGAATCTGGAGCCTGTTATGGCTGATTGTGCCGATTCCCTTGGGGCAGGACCGGGTCCTCATTTCCCGGCTCCAGCTTTGGAGCAGCCAGCTTTGTAGCGCGGGGCTCGATTGGTTGGGAGTCTTGCATCTCATGGAGGGAAACAAGCTCTCGCTGGCCGGTGGAGAACTATTTGTCGACGAGGCGTGCAGCGGAATCGTGTCGGTGCTGCTGGTCGTCTCCCTCGCCGCCATTTATGGGGTTGCCAGAAATCGTCCCGCAGCGCATCTCCTGTTGTTGGCGGCTTCGGGGGTCGCCTGGGCGACACTTCTCAATGCAGTGCGAATCGGCACGATTGCCATCGCCCTCGATTGGCACCAGCTCGATTGGTCGACAGGCTGGGCTCACGAATGGCTCGGGGCCATAACAGCCCTCTTGGCAATTGGTGCGACGGTGGCGACCGACCAACTCCTGCTCGCCTTCCTTGCCCCCATCCAGCACGAGTACGAGGCGGCGACAGCCCAACCGCTCGTGCATGGGGGGCTGCTGGCAAAAGGCTGGGATTGGTTTGTCCAGCTCGGGCCACGTTCGGCCGCGGTTCGCGAGGCGGCCCCGCTCAAGAGCATTGAGCCGCTTTGCAATCAATCGCACTCCCTCTGGAGTTCGCGTCGACTGTTGTGTGCCGTCGTCCCCTTTGCCCTTGTCGCAGGGCTCGCATGGGGTCTACCGGCTCCCGACCGGGCAAGCATTGCCGTGGGTACTTCCGAGCATCAAAACGTCGTGCGGGCCCTCGCCATGGATGCGAAGAGTTTGCCTGGCGAACTGGCGACAGGGAAGTTGGTTCACCACCATCTCGTGCGTCGCGATTCCCATGACCAATTTGGCGAGTACTCGTCGATTTACGAGTACCAAGCCGACGATGGCACTCCGATCGTGATCTCTTGCGACTTCCCATTCCCTACCGGTTGGCATGAACTCTCGGTTTGCTATGAGGGGATTGGATGGGAACTCCTCAGCCGGGATGTCCGGCATGCTCCCTCGGGAGGGAGCTACGCGGAGTCGCATTTTCGCTTGCCCGATGGGGGGAGGGCGGCAGTCTTCTATTCCGCTTTCGATAGCCACGGGGACGCAATGGAGCCACCGTCGCAGTCTCTAGGTGACACACTCGCCCGAGCCTTCTCGCGCCGTCAAACACGTAGCGGCACGGAACGAGTCTTTCAGGTTCAACTGCTGATCACTTCGCCCGTTGACCACGCTTGCAGCGAAGCGCGGCTCGACGTCGCGGGCCAAATGCTGATCGCGGCCGAGGAGCATTTCAGGCAACACATACTCTCTCGACCCGACCTTTCAACAAGATGATCGAACCCGAGAAACGACCACTGGGCGCGCAAATCGCGATGGCACTCCATCGCAGTGCCGCCGGCGTGTCGACGGCCGGACGGCGGGTTGGCGAGTTCGTGGAGTCGACGATCGCCGGCATGCTGGCCCGGATATTTGCCGTCTGCGAACGTTTCGATTCCGTCGACTTGCTGTTACGAGCTTTGGGCCGCATGGCCCTCGCCCTTTGGAGTGGCACCGGCTGGCTGTTGTCGCAACTCGTCCCGCGCCGGTTGGGCCGCATGGCTTCGAGTGCCTGCGAAGGTGGTCGGTGGAGCCTGGTCTTCCTCGTCACCGCCTCGGTCAGGAGTGCCGAACGGCTAAGACTCGCGCCCTTTTTTCGGCCAATTCGTTACGCCACCTGGCCCCTCTGGCGGCCGATCGCCGCGGTATGCGGGTTCGCCCGGGCGTGGGTCGTCAGTCGTTCAAGGCCTCAAGTCTTGTGGGGATTGCCCGCTCTGCTGATGCTATTGCCGGTGGCGGGGTTGGCCTTCGTCGATTCCCCACGGAACAACCCGGCAACAGTCGCCGACTACCGCGCAGCGCTCGTGGCCGCGAATCAACAGGGTGACCTACCGAGTGCCAGACTCCACGAGCGGAAACTCGCGCAGCTTGGTGTCAATACCGACCGCCAATCCTACCAGCGTGCCTTGGACCTTGCAGCGAGTGGCCAGCTTACCGAAGCCTATCGATCGATGGAACGTCTCGCTCCTGCTGACGAGTGTGGCTACCCTCCCGCCCATTTTTGGATTGCTCGGCAGGCATTTGCCGGAGAGCTTGCCGCCTCCAACGAGCGGGGATCGCTCGTCGATCGGCACCTGACCCGACTCGAGGAACTAGGCCAACAGGACTCGGCAGTGCAATTGCTCGTGGGACTTCGCTTGACCGAACGAGGAGAACTCGAAGCGGCTCGCCAAAAGCTTGAACCTCTGGCAGGCGAAGTGCCGATGGCGGCGGCGACCCTGTTGCGACTCGATCTCGAGTTGCGTCGCGACGATCAAATCCACCGCAATGCGGCGACAGTCGTAAGGCACTTTCGGAATCAGCAGGACCAGGGCCTGCAATTCAGTCCCGCCGATTACTTCCTCATGTCCTTCGCGCTGCGGATTGTGGGAGCTGCGGAAACGGAACGAGAGGGATTGCTCACCGAGTGGTGCGCGCAATATCCCCAGGATACCGACGCTCCGCGGGAGCTCTTGCATTTTGTCGAGGCAAAGTTCGAGCGGCTCCTCGAAGCGAGCGGCAGCAGTCCAACCGAGCTTGCCCGCCTCATCCAGCGTGCGGCCAGCCTGGGAGCTCATCCCCAGTGGCTGGACGCCCAGTTTCAGCGACTCTATGCCATTCGCGACCGATCGATCGTAGCGAATCCGCTTCCCGAACAGGTCGTTGCATGGCTCCTCAGCGACGAGGCGACCCCACCTGCGGTGCTCGGTTCGCTAGGTGTCGAGGCCGCCAGGGCTGGTGAATGGGATCGGGCGGGGGACTGCTTCGAACGGGTCACAAAGTGCGACCCCTTGCATGCGGTGGCGTGGAACAATTGGGCCTGGGTCCTGCTCCAACAGGGGAATCCGGCCAAGCTCGCGACAGCACGCCAACTGGTCGACCGGGCGCTGGAACTCGAGCCAAAGGCCCACCGTTTTCGGGAAACCCGCGGGCAGATTTGGCTCCGCTTGGGCGAGTGGGAGCGGGCCCGGGTCGACCTGGAATATGCCCAAACGGGGATGCCCCGTTCCCCCTCGCTAGAGGCCGCTTTAGCGACAGTCTACGCCGCCCTGGGGGGCCAACCTCCAGCGGGGCCAGTTTCCACGAAAAACGTGGATTTTTGAGGAAATCGACCGATTCGCTTGAACCGGGGCGATCCCCTAAACACAATTTTACATAGATTTCGTTAATTCTCTGTTTTTGCAGCGAGATGTGAGGGTTTCGAGCAATGCGTTTGTCGAGATTGGGAGTCGCGGTTGCTTGTGGGATGGTGGCCCTATTCGCCCCCGGTGCCAAAGCGGATCTGGTGGCGGGTGACGTGGCGATTATTGGAATCCAATCCGACACCCCAAAATCCTTTGCCTGGGTCCCCTTGGTGAATATCGACGCAGGAACCCAGATTCAGTTTACGGACAATAATTGGAAAGATGGCGCGTTAGGGACTTCGGAAGGGACTCTCACGTTTACCGCCCCAGACGGCGGTCTGCAGGCGGGTGTCGTCCAAACGTGGAGTGCGCCCACGACACTCAATTACACAATGAGTGGTACTTTCAGTCTACTTGCGGAAGGAGACCAACTCTTCGCCTACGTTGGAAGCAGCGCGGCGCCTACGTTTCTGTTTGGCATGCAAACGAACAGCTCGGTATTTCAGACAACAGCTACTCAATCTGTGGAGTCGGAGCTTCCTGCCGGACTCGTTGTCGGGCAGACGGCATTGGCTGTCGGCAGAAGTTCCGCGTCAACCGACGAGTACGACAATGCACGCTACAACGGCGAAGTCATTGCTGGAACACGTGAAGAACTCCTTGCAGCCATCGCCGACTCCAACAATTGGTATAAGAGTGATTTGCCGATTGGCGATCTCACCAATGGGGTTTCCCAGTTCACCATCGAGGACGTTGCCGCCGTCCCCGAAGCGAGCAGCCTCGTCGTCGGTGGAGTTGTCGCCCTGATCAGCCTGATCGCGACCGGTGTCGTCGGCCTGAAACGCTTGCGGCCCGCAGAAGCGTCTGCCGAATAAAGGGAGCCGATGGCGTGGCTTTGACCTGGGACACGGTGCCTGCTCTCGCGAATGTCCCGCAACCGCAAGGTCACAGGTCTACTGGCGCCGCCGGACTGCGAGTCCGGCAATTCCTATTCCGGCGAGCGCGAGCACCATCGTCGCTGGCTCGGGGACGACATGCGAGCTAGCCAGCAGGGCCCCGCCAGAAGTCATGCCGAATTCTGATTTCCAGATCAAATAATCGGCCTCGTCGACCACGCCATCGGCATTGCCATCGGCTGGTGCTGTCAGACCTCGCGATCCCACCGTGTTACGCCACAGCACGTAGTCGGCCGCATCGACGACGTTGTCGCCATTGAAATCCCCGTCGAGCAAACTGCCGCGGATCACAAAGTTGTCGAACCATGCGGTCCCCACCGCGGCGGCCGACGCTGGCCCGGGACCCGCGACGAACGCGGCAATGTCGGCATCGGTGAACTCGTTGAGCCCGTCACCGAAGTTCCGGTCGACGAAGCCGATCGATCCGAGCAGCGTCTCGTTGAAATATATCCGGTACTCCTCATCCTCCATGTCGAGGACCATATCGAAGTGGTTCCATTCGAGCGAGTTGACGACATCCCCCGTTGGCGTGATGAAGCCGGTATCGGCCGCTTGATAGAGCACCTCGCCTGTGGCCGCGTCGACACCCAACGACCCGAACAGGGCCAATGTCCCGACCCCGTCGTAGGCTTCCACCCCCAGGAAGGGACCGAGCACTCCCGGGGCATTTGTGAGCTCGACCGCCATGTCCCAGGAAATGACAATGTGGCGTCCCGTCGGCTGACCAGCGACCGGCATTGCCCAGCGACGATCCGAGTTGGCCGCGCGATCAACGCGCAGCGACTGCGACCCACCCGCTGGTGGCACCATGCCCGTGACGATCGACGCGGAGCTTTCGACCGGTGGCGGATTCTGCTGCGTGTCGTGGACCCAACCCTGCTGGGGAAAAGGTCCGACAACGAACTCTGTCTCCGGCACCCCCGTCGCCTCGAATCCGACCGTTGTGAGGACCACGGCTCCCGCTCGCGGGGCAACGATCGCTAGCAGCATCACGGCGGCCACGCCAAGGGAGGGCCGCCAACAGTTGTCACAAGCCATGGAACTCGATTCCTCGTGCAAGATGTCGTTCGACGTGTGCCTGAGAGGGAAGCGCCGCCGTTGGCGCCCCGCGGTGGGGAGGTTGCCGTTGCATTCACCTCTATTGTACTTGGAGGTGCGGAAAATCCCCCTATTTTTTGCACTCTCGCCACTCGGGAAATGTCCCCCCATTTTATCCAGTTGGGGTCACCAAGTCTGCTCTCGTAATG
The DNA here is from genome assembly GCA_964650265.1 of uncultured Planctomycetaceae bacterium. Classification (GTDB taxonomy): domain Bacteria; phylum Planctomycetota; class Planctomycetia; order Pirellulales; family Lacipirellulaceae; genus CAZYQQ01. Next base: position 22,240 of record CAZYQQ010000031.1, on the reverse strand, counting down.
GGAGATTTCCCCCCAATTGGCTCAATCCTTGCAACTCGACTCGCCGATACTGCCACATGGGGGGGACCGTACCTTTTCCTTGCAGGCACTAACGACGCTAACGACGGCCTCCGCGAGTTCATGACTCGTCAGCTTCTCATCACATTGCTGTTCGCGGTCCCTCTGGCAGGCTGTACGGTCTTCCAGAATGCCAGCCGGACGCTTGTGGGCGAACCGGGAGAGTTCCATTGGAAACGGGACCAGGTCCGCAGCCGCCAGCTTTATCTCCGCTGGGCCGACGAGGCCTGGCGCTCTTCGGGCCGGGCCGAAGCGGCATGCGAGGTGCCCGCCTATCGTGCTGGCTATCGGGCGGGCTTTGCCGACTTCGTGTTTGGTGGTGGAAATGGCGAGCCCCCTGCGGTGCCTCCCCGTGAGTTTTGGAACGCCGAGGAGCGTAATGAAGCGGGGCAGCGACTCGCCGACCTTTGGTTTGCCGGCTACCGCCATGGAGTGGCAACCGCTCGCGCGGGGGGGTATCGCGAACTGGTCGTGGTCCGATCGTCGCTGTTGACGTCTGGGGCCATTTCGAGGGAGGCGACGGCCACCGACGCCATCGGTTGGGGGGACATCGAGACACTGCCGAAACCCTTGAAAGTCGATTCGACACGGCAGGACGAATGACACAACTCTCTTCCACCAGCGCCTCCGACCCATGCCCCGACGGATACGTCGGTGCGGCACGCAAGGTTGTCGCGCGGGGAGTGATCGGCACTGTGCTGTTGGGGCTGCTCTGCCAACTGGTTGGTTGCGCCGCCCTCACCAATCCAGTGGCCAATGGGGTGCCCGTCTATATGGTGCCGGACGAACTGCTCGCCCCTTCGAAGGAGGGATTCGAGCGGGTCGATCTGACCCAGCTTCGCCAGCCCCCTCCCGCGGCCTACTTGCTCGAAACTGGCGATACACTGGGGATCTATGTCGAGGGGGTCATCGGCAATCCGGAGACCCCACCGCCGGTCACCGTTCCCGATTCGCCCGAAGTCCCTCCCTCGATCGGCTATCCCTTTCCGATCCGCGCCAGTGGCACGGTGTCGCTCCCTTTCATCGGCGAAGTTCGCGTGGAGGGGCTCACGATCGAGCAGGCCGAACAGCGGGTCGTCGAGGCCTATCTCGCCAAGAAGATTGTCCGCGACGAGGATTATCGGATCATTGTGAGCCTGTTGCGTCCGCGGTACGAGCGCGTGCTGGTGGTTCGCGACGATGGAGGCCAATCGAAGGTATCGGTCACCAATAGTGGCCTGATTGGCTTCGATACCCAAACCACGCTGAGCGGAGGTCGTTCGGCAACCGGGCAGGTGGTCGAATTGCCGGCCTACGAAAACGATCTCTTGAATGCGCTGGCACGGACCGGGGGACTTCCCGGGCCGGACGCCGTCCAGGAGATCATCATCCACCGTGGGTCGCGTCAACGTGCGTCGGCGCCGTCCGGTGGCGACGCTACCATGAATCACGATGTCGCCGACGAACTGGCAAGCAGCGATCAGGTGCGGATTCCTCTCCAGGTGCGAACGGGCGAATCGCTTCAACTCCGTACGAGCGATATCTTGCTCCATACGGGAGACATTGTGACGGTCCGGGCCCGGCAGCCCGAGCTCTTCTACACCGGCGGCTTGATCCCCGCCGCCGAGCATGCCCTCCCCTACGATCGCGACACAACGGTCATCGAGGCACTGCTGCGTGCCCGTTCTCCACTGCTGAGTGGTGGTTTGAGTCCCAGCAATCTCAATGGGGCGATCGTGGGGACCGGCTTGGGCAACCCCTCGCCCAGCCTTGTCTCGGTGATTCGCAAGACGCCCAACGGTTCGCAAATCAACATCCGCGTCGATATCAACGAGGCGCTGCGCGATCCGAGACAGAATATTCTAGTTCAGGCCGAGGACGTGCTGATTCTGCAAGAGAGCAGCGACGAGGCGGTGACTCGATATTTCGCCGACGTTTTCCGGATCGACTTGTTCTTCCGCTACCTCAATCGCACGGATGCCGCCGGTTCGGGAGCAGTTGTCGTGCCTTAGACATCGCGACTCGCGGTTCCCCTCGATTCATCACGATCGCGTCAATCCATCCATTCCCTCGGCGGTGGTTCCACCGGCATGATATAATGTCGGGTGAACTCACGAACTCTTCCCTGCCCACCACGAGGGCTTGCCCCGGTGTTACGCGTCCAAGTGAAGAATGAAACGCTCGACACTTGCTACTTGCATGGCGGGGGCCCATTCGAAATCGGGCGTGGCCCGCGGCGCGATGCCGAGCGATGCATCGTCGACGATCCGATGGTCTCTCGCAACCAGCTTCGCCTCGTGGAACGCGAAGGGACTCAGGTGGAGGTTGCCAACATCAGCCAAACGAACCCCGTCTTTGTGCTCAACGACGGCAGTCGGATCGAGATGGGAAGCTCGCGGCAGTTGACCCCACCACTCACCCTGTGTGTGGGGAGCACAACGGTGCTGGTCGATTTCGGCAAGCAGGCCCCCGAAATTGCTGAGCAGACGATGCGGCTCGACGACAGGAAGCTCGATCAGAGCCTCACCAAAATCGGGGTCGTCCCGTCGGCCGAGATGCTCGCCCAGTGGCTGCAGACCGCGCTCGAGTTGCAGCAGGATGCGGCCGACCTGCCAAGTCTGTACGATCGCACGGCCTTGTCCCTGGTGGAAATGATGGGGATGGACCTCGGTGCGGTCTATCTTCGCAGTGGACCCTCGTGGAAGCTGGCCGCCGAGCGGCGTCAACTGGGCATTGGGGAGGTGAGCCACGGAGAGTTGGAACTAGAACGCCTGTCGCACGAGAAACGCACATTCTACGTCAACCCCGATCGTTCGAGCGACACCGACGAGGTGGCTGTCGTCGTCTCCCCCATTTGGAGCGTCGCGCGCGAGCTGACCGGTGCGCTATTGGGCATGAAAGTCGTTTCTCCCCTCCACCGACATCCCCGCATCAGCAAGCTCGAGGCGCAACTCGTTCAGCTTTTCGCCTCGGCTGCGAGCACCCAGCAGGCCAAGACCGAGGCGATTCGCATTCGGACCCAGTTCGAGCAGTTTTTCTCCCCCCAACTTGCCGAACAGTTGCAGCAGAATCCGCGGCTGCTGGAAGGGGGAATTCAGGAGGTGACGATCCTGGTGAGCGACCTCCGCGGCTTCTCGCGACTTTCCGAGCGGCTCGGCCCGCAGCAAACGTGCGAGCTGATGCGCGACGTAATGGATCGCTTTACCGAGTGCATTCTCGATGCGGGAGGGGCGATTGTCGATTACGCGGGGGATGGCATCCTTGCCATGTGGAATGCCCCCGTCCCGCAGGCCGACCACGCGGCTCGGGCCTGTCGCGCAGCGCTCGCGATGGTCGATGAACTCCCCGACCTGAACGAAAAATGGAACGCGGCCGCGGGTGGAAGGTTACGGGCCGGCATTGGCATCAACACCGGTCAAGCGATGATTGGCAACACCGGTAGCAGCCGGCGACTCAAGTATGGTCCCCACGGCAACACGGTCAATCTTGCCAGCCGAGTGCAGGACGCCACGAAGAAGCTCCGCATACCCCTGCTCATCACCGGCTCGACTCGCGAGCAGCTTCCCCCCGAATTCGCCAGCCGGCGGCTCTGCAAGGCACGAGTCGAGGGGATTCAAGGCCCGGTCGTGCTGCACGAGCTCCATGGACCGGATGCCCACCCCGAATGGTTGCGTCGGCGGGATGCATATGAGTCGGCGCTAGCCGATTACGAATCGGGCAACTGGGGCCTGGCGTGCCAGAAGCTGGTTGGGCTCGTGGAACTGGGCGAGGCGGACGATGGCATCGACCTGCCGACGATCAAACTTATTCGCAATGCGTGGGATTGCCTCGAAAGCCGCGAGCCGCTCGATCCCGTGATCGATCTGTGACCGCACGGCGGCCCGCTGGCCTAGGGGACAAAGGAGCCCAGTTCGACGCGAATGTTGGCGTCCGGGTTGGTGATCGGGTAGATTGATCGCTTGCACCACGCAGTCCAATCCTCCCCTGAGCCAAATCCATGCCAGAAAACCCCACGCGTCGTCACTTGTTGCAAGCCGGGCTCGCCCTGACCTCTTCCTGTTGTCTGGCCGACATGGCCCTGTCGGCTCCCAACGCAGGCCAGTCGACCGCGACGGGGGCCAATCCTGGTGACACCGCCTGGCTCCGCTCCGCCGAAAATCCCTATGGTCCTCCCGAATCCGCGCGCCGGGCGATTGTCGCGAGCATGAGTGAAGGGAATCTTTACCCGCGGGCCAAAGTCAATGAATTCAAGGAACTGGTGGCCCGCGATCTGGGGCTCACGCCCGAGCATGTCATCGTCGGGGCCGGGTCGATCGAGCTGATGCTCTGCGCGGGACTCTACTATGGCAAATTGGGCAAGCGGGTCGTCTCCGCCGATCCCACCTGGGACACGACAGTCGAATACGCCGAGGCCAACGGGGCGGCATGGACGAAGGTGCCTTTGAAAGAGGACCTCCATCACGACTTCGATCGCATGCGCGACGAGGTAACCGACGATGTCGCGCTGGTTTACATCTGCCATCCCAACAATCCCACCGGCCTGGCCGAGCCGGCGGACGAGCTCGCGCGATTTGTCCGCGCCGTCGCGGAGCGGACCCATGTGATGGTCGACGAAGCGTTTCTCGAGTGCCTGGAAAACGCCGAGGAGCGGAGTCTCAAGCACCTTGTGAGGACCAACCCGAACGTGCTCGTCTCGCGGACGTTTTCCAAGCAGTGGGGCATGGCGGGCCTGCGAGTCGGCTACATGCTGGGAGACCCGAAGTTGCTGGCCGAATTCAAAAAGATGATCCCCTATCTCGAAATGCAGAGCCGAATGAGCGTGGCCGGCGCGATTGCCGCCTACGCCGACCAGGCCTTCATCGACGAGAGCCGCCAGCGGCTCGGCAAGTCGCGGCAAATGGTCTACGACATTTTGAAGCGCCTCGAGCGTCCCTACATCCCTTCGGATGTCAACTTCGTGACGTTCGAAGTCCCGCGCGATGCGGAGCAGGTCCGCCTGGAGATGCTCGAACGAGGGGTGGCCGTGAAGAATGTGACGTTCGGCGGAAAACAACGGTTGCGGGTTAGTTGCGGGTCCCCCGAAAGTCTTGTGAAGTTCGAACAGGTCCTCGCCGCGCTGCTCTAGTCCACAACATTCGGAGCCAGCTTCATCTCGGCGCTAATTTGGATCGGACAGCGCTGGGGTCGTCGTGGAGGGGCCCGCTCGTCTATAATCGTCCCGGCACTTGATGCGGGTGACCATGGGACTATGCATCCCTTGGCGCGAATGTTCCTTGAGCATGCCATGGCAAGATGGAGGCTTCGATGACGAGGAAGCTCGAGCGGCGCGACTTTCTTCGGGGAGCGGCGGCGGCGATTGCTGCGCCGATGTTTATCCCGGCCAGGGTCTTGGGACGCAACGGCGCAATCCCTCCCAGCGAGCAGATCACGGTGGCCGCTCTCGGGTTGGGGTTTGCCTGGGAGATGGGATTCCAAAACCCCAACACCCGCATGCTCGCCGTGTGCGATGTCCAGCGCGATCGTCGCAATCACGCCAAGAACGTCGTCGACAAGCAGTACGGCAATCAAGACTGCAAGGCTTATAACGATTTCCGTGAGGTGATCGCGCGCGACGACATCGACGCGGTCTATATCGCTTCCCCCGACCATTGGCATGCCCTGATGACCCTGGCCGCCGCTCGGGCGGGGAAGGACATCTACTGCCAGAAGCCCTTGACCCACACGGTTGCCGAGGGACAGGCCGTTGTCGAGGCGGTGCGGCGGCATGGTGTGATTCTGCAGCATGGTACGCAGCATCGGTCCGAGTGGGCTTTCAACTCGGCCCGCGAATTGATCGCAGGGGGCTACATCGGCAAACTCCATACGATTCGTCTCGGCTTGCCGAGCGGGACGCAGCTTCCGCCCCAGCCGGTGCAGGAGGTGCCCGAAGGATTCGACTACGACATGTGGCTCGGTCCCGCCCCCTGGGCCCCTTTCACCACGCGGCGCTGCTTCGGCATGCATAGCTGGTATTTCATCTCCGACTACTGCGTGGGCTACATCGCCGGGTGGGGAGTCCATCACCTCGACAGCGGGCAGCATGGCCTCGGGGCCGACGACACCGGGCCAAGCATGGTCCGCGCCAAGGCCATCTTCCCCGTGGAGGGGATCTATGACACGCCAATCCATTACCGAGTCGACTACGAATACCCGGGCGGGGTCACCATGATCGCCACCGATGTCGTGGGCGAGATGTGGTCGCAAGGGGCCAACATCGCACCCGCCAAGATCAAGGAAATCCACGGCGACGCCTACGGCAAGCATGAGTTTGGCGTGAAGTTCGAAGGGACCGAAGGGAGCCTATTCGCCTGGCGCGGCGCCCGGCTCGACACCGAGCCTGCCGGAATCCGCCAGTTCGTCGAGCACGATGCGCCGCGGAGTGGCGCCCCTAATTCGACGATGGACCACTTCCAGAACTGGGTCGATTGCATCCGCTCGCGCAAGGAACCCACCGCGCCGGTCGAAGTGGGCCACCGCTCGACCACGCTTTGCAACATTGGCACCATCGCCATGCAGCTTGGTCGCGATCTCAAGTGGGATCCCGTGAAAGAGGTCTTCCCCGACGACGCGGAAGCCAACCGCTTGTTGTCGACTCCCTGCCGGGCTCCCTGGCGTATTTAAATTTCCCGCACGCGATTTCCCGTCGAGGGCCGCCCCATGTTGCGCTGGTTTTTCTCGCTTGCTACTTGTCTCTGTTTTGCACTTACTGGCGAGACGGTGGCTGCCGAGCATCGTATCCCTCCACCACGGCCGCAGGCCCATGTCGAGGAAATCCTCGCCCAGTCCGACGAGTTCTCCACCGATCGCAAGCTCAACGTCGTGCTGCTCGCCGGTCCCAAGGATCATGGCCCGTTCGAGCACGACTACCCGCTGTGGCACAAGCGCTGGAAGGTGCTCGTCGGTGGGCTCGAGCAGGGGGACGAGCGGGTGCTCAACATTTTTGGTGCGCCACTGACCGTCACCGACGAAGAAGTCGCGGGGGCCGAGAATGTCGAACTCTCGACCGCTTGGGTCTGGCCCTCCGACGAACAATGGCAGCAGGCCGACCTGGTGGTGATGTACAGCGCCCCTCCCCCATGGACTCCCGAGCGGCTCGCGCAGCTCGAGGCCTTCCTCGCGCGAGGTGGCGGCTTCGTGAGCATCCACATGTCGATGTGGCAGGACTCGAAGGAACTGGCCGACCTCATCGGCATCGGCAAGCACGCGGCGACCTGGTTTCGTCACGGTCCCGTCCGGCTCGAACTTGCCGACCACGACATCACGCGCGGCCTCCCCGAGACGGTCGACCTGGTCGACGAGTCGTACTTCAACTTCCAGGGGGATCCCAATCGCGTCAACATCCTGGCGACCGGCAAGGAGACCCGTCCCGGCGAGACACAGGTCCGCGACGAACCTCTTTATTGGACCTTTGAACATGGCAAGGGGCGCGTCTTCGTCTGCATTCCCGGTCACTACATGTGGAGCTTCGACGACCCCTATTTTCGCATTATTCTCCTGCGGGGGATGGCGTGGGCGGCGGGGGAAAGCCCTTTCCGATTCGACCCGCTCGTACTGCGTGGCGCGCGGGTCTATCGTCCGAGCGAGTCGGAAGCCCCCAAAGCAACCGATCAGAACCTCGTCTTGTGGCTCGATGCCACCCAGCGCGATAGCCTCACCGTCGAAACGGGGCAAGTCTCCGCTTGGAAGAACAAGGCCGCCGGTCGCCAGGACGCCGTGACTTCCGAGGGATCGGCGCGGCCGCGCTACGTCGCCGAAGGGATCGGTGGGCAGGCAAGCCTCCGGTTCGATGGCAAGGACGACGTCCTCCGCAATCCCGAGTTCGGCGAGTCGGCCACCAAGTGGACCCTACTGCTTGTCGTCGCCCCGAAGTCGAACCAGGGGGATGGAGTCCCCAATGGGTTTCATGGATTCTTCTCCGCCAATGCCCCCGGCGGGCTCGACTGGTTTACCGGTCTCACGATCGACATGGGGGGCTATGCGACCAATCGCTTCAATGCCCTCAATGTCGAGAGTAATAAAGGAACCGGCGCCGGTAATCTGCTCTACTCCGGGAGCGACTTCGGCCAGCCTCGCGTGCTGGCGGCCGTGAGCGATGGCCTCGAAACGACCCTCTACGCTGAAGGAGAACCACAGCTTTCGCGCAAGGCCAACGATTCCCCCACTTCGTTCGCTCAAATCCGCGTCGGGGCGCGCTACTATCATCAGGAGCGCGAGACTGGCTTTCTCGATGGCGACATCGCCGAAGTTCTGCTCTACAACACGGCTCTTCCCGACGAGCGAATCCGCAGCCTCTCGCATCATCTCCAATCGAAGTACGGCGTGGCGGCGGTGGTCGAAGGGGAAGTCTCCGGTTCCCTCGACGATGCCATTGCCGCCCTGCCCCAGCTCGACTGGACATTGGCCCGTGCCCCTCTGGCTCCCATCGATCGCGCGTTGCGATCGTCCGATCCCTCAGAGCGTGCCGACCTCGAACAGCGGCTTGTCAAAGTCCTCGAGCAAGGGGCCAACCCCGCGGCCACCGACTACATTGCGCGGCGGCTGGCGATGATCGGCACCGCACGGAGTGTTCCGGCGCTCGCCCGATTGCTGACGGATCGCGAGCGGGCCCCCTCCGCCTGCCAGGCCCTGACGGAAATCGAAGCGAAGGAGGCGGGCGACGCCCTTGTGGCGGCGTTGTCGCAAGCCGAGGGGGCTATTCCACTGCAAATCATCGAGGGACTTGCCCTACGTCGTGAATCGCAAGGGGTGCCGCCGTTGCTCGCCTTGCTGAACGAAGCAGACGAGATCGACCTGCAGGGGGCCATCGCTACGGCACTGGGCGAAATTGGCGATGCCCGGGCGATTGAACCTCTCACATCGCGACACGGAGTCCCGGCGAGCGCGCTCCTCACATTGGCTTCGCGGCTGGCCGAGCAGAAGAACCTCGACGGGGCGGAGCGCGTCTACCGCCATCTCGAACAGGAGGCGCCAGCTCATTTGAAGGCTGCCATTCTCGCGGGGCGGGTCGCCTCCGATGTCGCCGCGGCCACCGAGCGCATTCAGCAGGCCTTGATGTCGGATGACCCGGTCCTCTTCGGGCAAGGGGCGGCCATTCTCGCTCACCAGGCCCCGGAATCGGTGGTCGCCGAGGTCCTTGCCGAATTTGCCAATTGGCGACTTCCCGTCCAGCGGGCCGTTTTGGGCCAGCGCTGGAATCGCCTTCCCGAACAGGGGCGCAAGCTGGCACTCGCCACTCTGGAGAGCGACGAGAGTGAGGTACGCGCCGACGGGTTGATCTTGCTCTCTCAAGTGGGGAAGGCGGAAGATGTCGGGACGCTCGCCGAGCTGGCCACCCAAGCAGGGGCCACGGCCTTGGCGGCGCGACACTCGCTCCGCCATCTCAACGCCGAGGGGGTCGATCAGGCAATGCTCGAGGGAATTGCCGAGGCCCTTGGAGCCGCCCAAGTCGAACTCATCCGCGCTGCGAGCGATCGGCGGATCAAGCGGGCATCGGATACCTTGCTGGCCTACGTGAGCGCCTCGGACGAGTCCGTACGTTTGGCGGCGATCGAGGCCCTGCAGGTCGTCGGAGAGCCGTCGGCCGTCGACACGCTATTGCCTGAGCTCCTCGCGAGCGAGATTCCTGCTCATCAAGCGGCCCTCGAACGGGCGGTCTGGCTCTGCGCGCAGCGGGCGGGGAGCGACGAGAACAGCATCGCGCCCCTGCTGGCCGCCTATGAGAAAGCGACTCCGGTCGACAAGGCAAAGCTCCTGCCTGTCATGGGGCGTCTGGGAGGGGAGCGGGCCCTCGATGTCATCGAGTCCGCGCAGTCCGACGGGACTCTTCGCTCGGCCGCTGTCAGAGGGCTTGCGAACTGGCCCGATGCCACCGTGGCCGATCGGCTCCTTTTGGCGGCACGCGAGGAAGCGTCGGAATCGGATCGTACGGCGGCCCTGCGGGCCTACATTCGAGTCGTCACACTGTCGGGTGTTCGCAAGGATGACGAGACGCTGGCCATGCTCAAGGAGGCTTTGCCATTGGTGAAACGACCGGAGGAGGTCCGGCTCGTTATCAGCCGGCTCCCAGCGATTCGCACCACGGGCTCGCTCGATCTGGCCAGCTCCTACCTCGACGATCCGGCCATGGGGGACGCCGAAGTCGCCGCGGTAACGCGGCTCGCCGAAGCCCTGATCGCCGACGCTCCCGATCAGGCCCGCGAGGTGATGAAGCGGCTGTTGCCCAAGACCACCGACGCCGCGCTACGGGCGCGGCTGGAGCGGGCGATCGCGCGACCGTAAGCTTAAGCTAACGCCTGTCGAGCGTTTTGAGGGTCGCCAGGAACTCGGTGTAGTTATTGACCTGCACCACGAGTCTTGCAACTTGGGGATCGCGGAACTTGCGGGCGATAGCCGACGAGAGGTCGAGCTGCGCCTCGGGATCCTCCTCGGGAGTGAGGAGCATCAGGATCACATGGGCCGGCTGTCCATCGGGGGCGTCGAAGTCGACCCCTGCGTGGGAAAGCCCCACCGCGATGACCGATGACTTGAGTTGGCGAACCCGGGCGTGGGGAATCGCCACATTGTGGCCGATGCCAGTCGGCGAAATCTGCTCACGATCCCAAACAAGCTCGGCTAACTCCGTGCCGCTGCGCCCGATTTCGGGCCCAACGAGTTCCGTGAGTCGCTCGATGGCCTCGTGAGGAGAGTCGGCTGCCAGATTTCCGACGAACAATTTTCGCGAGAAGGCATCGAACAGACGCTCGGGATAGGGTTGGCGGAGGGCCCAGCGGATCAGCGGACCACTGACGGCACTGGTCACCAGCGCCATGACCACCAGCGCCACGAATAGCTCCTGCGAAATCAGTCCCGCCTGGAGCGCCAGCAGGCCAAGCACCATTTCCATCGCCCCGCGGGCGTTCATCGCATAGCCCACGGCCCATCGCTCGCGAACCGGAAGGCCTCCCCAGCGGGCACCGAGAATGGCACCTAGGAGCTTCCCGATCGTCGCCAGCACGAGCACGATCAACACGAGCGAGGGGTTGAACTCGGTAATGAAGTTCACTCGCAGGCCGATCGTGGCGAAGAAGATGGGAGCGAAGACAAAGGAGACGAACTCGTCGAGCATGGTCCGAGTCCGCTCCTGCAAATGATGCGAGGTTCCGAGCGCCACTCCGGCGAGGAACGACCCGAAGATCGCATGGATGCCGATCCACTCGGTGAAGGCAGCGCTGACAAGTGACAACGTCACGGCAAACCCGATCACGGCGCTCGGCCCATGGGAATTGGCTTGGAGCCAGGGGATGGTACGACGAACGATGTATTGGCCAATGGTCAACATCGATACCGCGAGCAGTAGGGTCAAGACAATCGTCCAGGCGACACCAGTCGCGGTCCCATGGGTGCTCATCATCCCCAGGATCAGGGCAAAGACGGTCCAGCCGACCAGATCATTGAAAATCGCCGCGCTAATGACCAGCATGCCGAAATCGCTACGGTAGAGATCGAGGTCCATCAAGGTCTTGGCGATCACCGGCAAGGCCGAAATGGCCATCGCCGTCGCGATGAACAGGGCGAAGATCCACGGGTTGGCCCCCTCCTCGCGGCCGAGGGCCATGGGGAAGGCCCACACGGCGAGTAGCCCGATGACAAACGGGATCACCGTCGACAGCAGCCCCACCTTGAGACTTGCGAGCCCTTGCTTCCAGATCAGCGAAAGGTCGACCTCGAGCCCGGCGACCATCATAAAGAGGACAATCGACAGGGAACTGATGCCGTGGAGCACCACCGCGTTCGGACCTTCGGCGGGGAACAGATAACTTTGCCCAGCGGGCCATATCCACCCAAACAGTGTGGGCCCGAGCGCCACACCCGCAATCAACTCTCCCAGAATGGCCGGTTGGCGAAAGTGACGGGCGATCTCACCAAACAGCCGCGCGGTCCCGATCAACAGGCCGAGCGACAGGAGCATGATGGTGATCTGCTCCGCGTCGAGATGATGCATGCCGCTAGTCTCTCCAAGCTCTCCGTTGGTCCATTCCCGGGTGGGATAATTTATCTTTCAACGCGTGCCGATGATACCGGGGCCTCGGCGCTCCCATGAGAATCGGGCCCAGTTCAGCCATTGCCGCGCCCCACTCAGCGGAACAGCGCATGCCGATTTTTTTTGCAATTTAGGCGTTGAGAATTGGGCATTCCACCGGTAGATGCTAGGCGAGGACGTGAGTTCCCGGAGCTTACGAGCACAAAGAATGGGACGCGGATTTTCAGGATTTGGCAGGATTGTCAGGAATTTGGAAGATGTTTGGATGATACGTCTTGCCCAGGTTTTAGCGTGACGATGGGACACGGATGAACACCGGGTTAACTGATTCGCACGGATCGGAGGTGCTGCTGGAAGACTGTTTTTTTCAAGGCGCTTTCTGATCCTGACAATCCTGCCGAATCCTGAAAATCCGCGTCCCATTCTTCCCACCGATCAAGCATACCCATAGTAGCAAATCCCAAAAGTGCTCCAAGCGAAAGGGAAGATTACCGCGGGTTTCATCCGCGCCCTTGAAGATGGGCCACCAACAGGGCGACGTCGGCCGGCGTGATTCCACTGATCCGGCTCGCCTGCGCGACATTCACTGGGCGGATGCGCGAGAGTTTTTCCTTGGCTTCGGCGCGAAGTTGTGTCAGTTTGTGAAAGTCGAACTGGGCCGGAATCGCCTTGGCCGCCAGACGCTCGTGCCGTTCGACCTCCACCTGCTGCCGGGCGATGTACCCTTCGTACTTGGTGTCCCAGAGGGCCTGCTCGGCCGCCAATGGGGAGATCGCCTGCAATTCGGGCGCGACCTCCGCGACTTCTTCCCAGGTTACTTCCGGGCGGCGGAGGAACTTTGCGAGCGGTCCCCCGGCGTGAATCGTGGTGGCGAGGATTTTCTCCGCTTGGGCGATCTCCGCGAGCTTCGTCTCGAGTTGGCTCGATCGCTGTTGTCCCACGAGGCCAAGCTCATATGCCTTGGGCGTTAGTCGCCGATCGGCGTTGTCCTGCCGCAACAGCAGCCGATACTCCGCGCGACTTGTGAACATGCGGTACGGTTCGTCGACACCGGTGGTCACCAGGTCGTCAATCAGCACGCCGATATACGCCTCGTCGCGCGACAAGACCCACGGCTCACGACCGGCCACCTTGAGGGCCGCGTTGGCCCCCGCCATCAGCCCTTGGGCTCCCGCCTCCTCGTAGCCGGTGGTGCCGTTGATTTGCCCGGCAAGGAATAGCCCGGCGGTGCTTTTCGTCTCCAGCCACGGGGTAAGCTGGTCGGGGGGGGCATAGTCGTATTCCACCGCGTAGCCGTAGCGCATGATCTCCGCTCGCTCGAGACCAGGGATCAGCCGGAACATTGCATCCTGCACGTCGCGCGGCAGGCTGGTCGAGACGCCGTTGACGTAGACTTCCAGCGTATGGCGCCCCTCGGGCTCCAGAAAAAGCTGGTGTTGCGATTTGTCGGCGAAGCGGACCACCTTATCTTCAATCGACGGGCAGTAGCGGGGACCGCTCGAGTTGATCTGTCCGCTGTACATCGGTGCCCGTGCAAGATTGGCCGTGATGAGGTCATGCACCGCCGGGTTGGTGTAAGTGATGTGGCAGGGGAGTTGCTCCACCTCAAGCCGGTCGGTGAGGTACGAAAAGGGCCGCGGATCGTCGTCACCCGGCTGCAGCTCGGTCCGCGCGTAGTCGATCGTCCGGCCATTGAGTCGCGGCGGGGTTCCCGTCTTGAACCGGGCGAGTGCGATTCCCAGCCGCCCCAGCGCGGCACTCAGCCCGGCAGTGGTCCCCTCCCCTGCCCTGCCGCCGGCGGTCTTCGCTTCGCCGGTGTGCATCAGGGCCTGCAAGAAGGTGCCGGTCGTCAGGACCACGGCCCGGGCGCGGTAAGTCACCCCTCCGCGCACGGCCACCCCCACGACTCGCTGGCTGGCGGCGCTTGCACTCTCGCTCAGTGGCTCCACCACAAGGTCTTCCACCACCTCTTGTCGCAAGGAAAGATTTTCCTGCGATTCGACAATCCGCTTCACCTCGGCCTGATAGGCTTTCTTGTCGGCTTGCGCCCGCGGGCTGTGCATCGCCGGGCCCTTGCGGCGATTGAGCATGCGGAACTGGATGCCAGTCGCGTCGATCGCCTGGCCCATCGCTCCCCCCAGAGCGTCGATCTCGCGGACAATCTGCCCCTTCCCCACTCCGCCGATCGCCGGGTTGCAGCTCATCTGCCCCACGGTGTCGCAGTTGGTGGTCAGCAGGGCCGTCCTGGCTCCCAGCCGTGCGGCGGCCAGCGCGGCCTCGGTCCCGGCATGCCCGGCACCGACCACCACCACGTCGAAATCGTAAACCACTTGTGTCATACTCTTCAGGTTACCGCGATTGGGGGTGGAACCCAACGCCCTGCCGCGGCGAATTGCACGCCCCAAAGGAACCAACCCGCCATGGCCATCTGCCGCTGGGCCGAAGTGAGCGAGCTCGACCGGGCCTACCACGACCAGGAATGGGGAGTGCCGGAGTACGACGAAGTGCGGCTATTCGAACTCCTTACCCTCGAAGGGGCCGAGGCGGGGCTGAGCTGGAGCACGATCCTCCACAAGCGGGAGGGCTACCGCCGGCTATTTGAGCAGTTCGACGCCGAGAAAGTGGCCCGCTTCACGCCGAAGCGAATCGAGCGGCTGGTGCTCGACCCGGCGATCGTCCGCCATCGGGGAAAGATTGCCTCGGTGGTCGAGAATGCCAAGGTCGTGCTCCGGCTACGCGACGAGGGGACGACCCTCGGCACCCTGCTGTGGGACCTCGCCGGGGGCGCTCCCCGCACCAATCGCTGGAAGCGGATGGAAGACATCCCGGCGTCGACCCCCGAATCGGCCGCCATGAGCAAGGCCCTCAAAAAGCGTGGGTTCGGGTTTGTTGGCCCCACGACCTGTTATGCCCTGATGCAAGCCGCAGGGATGGTGAACGACCACCTTACCGGCTGTTTCCGCCACCGGGAAATCGGCCAAATCAAGGGCTCGCGGCCTAACCGTTAAACTCCACCACTTCGGCTGGTGCGCCTACCATCAAGCCGCGCTCCGGGTTATCATCAAGCGTTTCGAGGGGCATGGGGCGGAACGCACATTGTGCCGCCGCCATCGGGTTGGCTTCAGACGACGCAGGAAGATAGGAATACAGTCAGCATGGCGAGTAGCGATCAGCAGCAATACGGAGTCGAGCGTTTTTCTCTCAAGGGGCGAGTCGCCTTGGTGACCGGGTCGACCACCGGGCTTGGCCGGGTGATGGCCCGCGGCTTGGCCGCCGCCGGGGCGAAGGTCGCCCTCAACTACGCCAACAACACGGCCCGTGCCGAAGCGACGTTGGACGAATTCAAGTCGGCCGGGTACGACGTCGAACTCTTCAAGGCGAGCGTCATTGACGAAGGGGAAGTCAACAAGCTCGTTGCCGATATCGGGGCGAAGCTGGGCCCGGTCGATATCGTCGTCGTCAGCGCCACCCCCGATCAGCCCCACAAGCCGATCGAGGAGTACGACTGGGGCTTCTATCAATCGATGGTCGATTTTTTCCTGAAGAGTCCCTACTTGCTCACCCGGGCATTGCTTCCCCACATGAAAAAGCAAGGTTGGGGCCGGATCATCAACATCGGCAGCGAGGTGTTCCACCAGGCGTGGCCCAACTTCAGCGCCTACGCGGCGGCCAAGGGGGCCCAGCATGGCTGGACCCGGTCGATGTCGACCGAACTGATGCCGTTTGGCATCACGGTCAATATGATCTCACCCGGCTGGATCCCCGTGGAACGTCACGAAAAGGATCCGCAAGAGGTGAAGGACGAATACGAGGCAAAAATTCCCGGCGGCAAGTTCGGCAAGCCGGAGGATGTGGCCGGCATTATCACCTTCCTGGCGAGTGACGCGGCGTCGTTCATCTCGGGGCAGGATGTGCTGGTGAATGGCGGCAAGGTGAGTGCTTAACGTTTCATTGAAAAGGGGTTTGGCGACCCTTTTGCAGGACTTTTCCTATCACAGTGTATAGCGGGGCCCGGCGGATATGCGATTTTCCTATTGGCGACTTTCAAATTTCACGCTCTTGGTTCTCTGTCTGGTCGTGGCGGCCACTGGCTGCAAACCGAAGACGCAAAACAGAGGGGGTAGCGGCGGTTCTTCCTCCAGTGCTCTGCCCGAGTTTGCCTTCATCACGAATGGCCCTTCCGACTTTTGGAAGCATGCCGAGGCGGGATGCCGGAAGGCGGAAGAGGACTTCGGCGTCAAAGTCACCTTTCAGCGCCCCAAGGACCCGACGGACCAGACGCGGATGCTCGAAGACCTGATGACCCGCGGCAGTGATGGGATCGCCGTGACCTCGATGGATCCGGCGAATCAAACGGAGATTCTCAATAAGGTTGCGGATGCCACCGCGCTGGTGACTCACGACTCCGATGCCCCCGAAAGCAACCGTCTGGTCTATATCGGGATGGACAATTACGACGCCGGCTGGATGGCGGGCGAACTCGTACTGAAAGCGATTCCCGATGGAGGGAAAATCGGTCTCTTCATTGGCCTGATGGATCAAGACAATTCCAAGGCCCGCCGGCAAGGCTGCATCGATTGTGTTCTTGGCCGCGAGAAGGACCGTACTCGCTTCGATCCGCAGGGGGCCACCCTCACGAGCCCCGACGGCAAGTACACGATTCTGCCCACCATGGTCGACGGCGGCGACCAAAACCGAGCGAAGCCGGTGGCCGAGGACTGCCTCAATCGCGAGCCTGATATTGCCGCGATGGTGGGCTTGTGGGAATACAATCCCCCAGGGATCCTCGAGGCACTTGATCAGGCTGGTAAGCTCGGCACGGTGAAGGTTATTGGGTTCGACGAAGCCGACAAGACGCTTCAAGGGATTAAGGATGGTCATGTGGTGGGGACCATCGTTCAGGACCCTTACAACTATGGCTACAAGTCGATCGAGATTCTCAACGAGATCCACAAGGGGAGCGAGGACGCCATCCCGGAGAGCAAGTTTATCGATATCCCAGCGCGGACCATCGACTCGAGTAACGTCGAGGAGTTTTGGGCACTTACCAACGAGCGGTTGGGCAAGAAATAGGTGACCCGCTGGGCTCCTGATTGGTTGCCGCCACTCTCCGGGAAAGTTCAAGCCAATGGCCCCTCCCGTCCTTGAAGCGATCAGCATCAGCAAGCGCTTTGCCGGCGTCGACGCGCTGCGCGGTGTGTCGTTGCAAGTCGAGCCGGGGGAGGTGCTCGCCGTGGTGGGTGAGAATGGGGCGGGCAAAAGCACGCTCATGAAGATTCTGGCCGGAGTCATCCAGCCCTCGGCCGGATCGCTCAAAATGGATGGTCGTGCTGTCTCTTTTGGATCAGTCAGCCAGGCGCTGGAGGCGGGAGTCTCGCTCATCCACCAGGAGCTTAACCTCTCCCCCAACCTCGATGTCGGGGCCAATATCCTGCTTGGTCGCGAGCTGGGCTGGATGGGGCTGATCGATCGGCGGTCGGTCGAGCGCGAAGCCGCCCGCCATATGGACCGACTCGGCCTCGATGTCTCGCCGCGAGCTCGCCTCGATTCGATCCCCATCGGCAAGCAGCAGATGGTGGAGATCGCCAAAGCGCTGAGCACAAACGCCCGGGTGCTCATCATGGACGAACCGACCTCGTCGCTCACCCAGCCCGAAGCGGATCGGTTGTACGAGGTGGTTTGCCAACTGAAGTCGGAAGGGGTGTCGATCGTCTATATATCCCACCGGCTGCACGAGGTGACGAAGCTGGCAGACCGCGTGGTGGTCCTCCGGGATGGGGCCTACGTGGGTGAGCTCAACAAAGAGGAGATCGATCGCGACAAGATCGTCCGGATGATGGTTGGCCGGGATATCGATCAGCTTTTCCAGCGGACTCCTCATAGCGCCGGGGAGGTGGTGTTTGAAGCCAAGTCGCTACGGACGTCCGCTTTCCCAAGCTCTCCCCTCGATTTCAAAATTCGCGCTGGCGAAATCGTTGGTCTGGCGGGGTTAGTCGGATCGGGGCGGACCGAACTATTGACGACGATCTTCGGCGTGACCCCCCCCGTCGCGGGTGAGATGCGCGTCAAAGGCAAGGCGTTCTCGCCCCGCAGCGCGGGAGACGCCATCACCGCTGGAGTCGTCCTTGCGCCCGAGGATCGCCGCCTGACTGGGCTCATGACGCAGATGAGCGTCCGCAGCAACCTGACTCTCGCCAGCTTGCGGCAGAAGGTCCACGCTTTCGGCTTCATCCGCCAGTGGGCCGAGCGCAATTTGTGCGAGGAGTCGAAACGGCAATTGCAGCTCAAGACCGCCAGTTACGAAACCCCCGTGCGGACCCTTTCGGGGGGCAATCAGCAGAAAGTGGTATTAGGTAAATGGCTCGCCATGCACCCTCAATTATTGCTGCTGGACGAGCCAACCCGAGGGATCGACGTCGGCACCAAGAGCGAAATCTATAAGCTTGTCCACGAACTCGCCGGGCAAGGAATGGCGGTCTTGTTTGTGTCGAGCGAACTCGAGGAAGTGCTGGGACTCGCCGATCGCGCGATGGTAATGCACGAAGGCCAGATCACCGGCGAACTCCCGCGACATCAGTTGACGGAGGAGGCCATCATGCAGTTGGCTGTCCATCAGGAGACCGAGATCGGTGCGACGGAAACTACAGTGGCTTCCTGATCATCGAGCTTTAAGATTTCACAATTCCCCCAATCCCGCCCACTTGAAATATTCATGTCGCCCGCGCGTTTCAACCCCTTTGCCAGTGTCGAAGGTTCCAAAATCTTCGCAATTCTCTGTCTGCTTCTGGTTACCTGCGCCTACACGGCGGCTAGCAGCGACAGATTCTTGTTGCCGGTGAATATCGAAAACGTGATGCACCGTACCGCGCTATTCGGCATCCTCAGCATTGGCGTGGCGTTTGTCATCATCACGGGGGGCATCGACCTCTCGATTGGTTCTGTTGTCTGTCTTGCGGGTGTATTACTGCCGATGTTGGTGCGGGAGAAGGACTGGTCGCTCACGGGAGCCGTGCTGTTCGTTACGGCCATGTCGGCACTGATTGGGCTCGTGCATGGCCTGATGATTACCAAGATCAGGTTGCAGCCCTTTGTCGTCACGCTGTGTGGCCTGCTGATTTACCGCGGGATCGCTCGCGGTATCACCAAGGACGTGACGCAGGGTTTCGGGTCGGCGGAAGAGTTCAAGGGCTTGCGAAAACTGGCGACAGGGTCATTCCCCCTGATCGAGACCGAGAGCTTCGAATTCAACTTGCGGACGACTGTTCTCATCCTGGCGGTGATCGCAGTCGCCGCGATGATCCTGCTCAATCGCACCGTCTTCGGCCGTTATCTGATGGCCATCGGCAGCAATGTCGACGCCGCTCGCTACAGTGGTATCAATACCGACCGCGTCACAACCATGGCCTACGTCATCTGTTCGACCCTGGCGGGCATTGGCGGAATGCTGTTCGTGCTCGACGTGAACCAAGCCCAGCCCAGTTCGTTCGGCAACTTCTACGAACTCTACGCCATCGCCGCCGCAGTCCTCGGCGGATGTTCGCTCCGTGGCGGTGAGGGAAATATCATCGGGGTTCTCATCGGGGCCGCCCTGATGCAGGTCCTCTACAACACCATCAACCTGGTCCATCCCCAGTACCAAAGCATCGAGTTCGCCATCATCGGCGGGGTCATCCTCGCCGGGGTAACGATCGACGCCATTGCCCGCCGGGTGATCGCCGCCCGGCAGACGAAGCTGCGGGAATAGGAGTTTTGGAAGTTGGAAGTTGGAAGAGGGGGGGAAATCGTCGTAGAACGGGCTCATTTGCCCGTTCAAAATTCGGGTTCGGCATTCGTAAGTGCCACGCTCTGCCAAGGGTGTGCCCTATCGATGGGACACGGATGAACACTGGTCGATCGGATCACCACGGATCAGAAGGGACTGCTGGTGGGGACAGTTTTCCCCAAAGCGCTTTCTGATCCGTGGTGATCAGTAATGATCCGCTTTAATCCGTGGCCTATTTCATTACACGTCCCCGGCTCAGGTTTCTTGTTTTTTGGTTTTGGTTCGCCAGGCGCTTTCCGATCCTGGCAAATCCTGAAGATCCGCGTCCTATTCTTCGCACCAACCAAGCATACCCTCAGGACAGTTCGGCACACAAAATGCACTGCGGTTAGTGGCAACGCCGCCGGGCCCCGTGTTTCAACCACCTACTCTCTCCCGTTCAAGGAGACTCCATGAGTCTGCTACAAACTCTCAGCTTTGGCCTGCAAGCCACCTGGCTGGAACGATCGGCAACCGATACCCCCGAGGAAATCGCCGAGACACAACGAAAGCGGTTGGTGGAACTCGTCCGGCATGCCAAGCAGCACTCTGACTTCTATGGCGAAACGCTTTCCGGCATCGACCCCGAGTCGTTCGAACTGGCCGATCTCCCGACGACCAACAAACAGGAGATCATGGAGAACTTCGAACGGGTGTTGACCGTCGACGACGTGAAGCGTGACGAGGTGGAGCAATACTTTGAGGATCCATCCAACCTGGGGAAGCTGTTTCGCGACAAGTACGTCCTCAGCCACACCTCGGGGAGCCAGGGGCAGCCGCTGTTGATCGTCCAGACCCAGGAGGACATGGACCTGCTGTTTGCCCTCCAGGCCTCGCGCGGCAACACCGAGGAGATGGGGATTATCGAAGGGGTCAAGCGGCTGTTGTCCCCGGTCCGGCTGGCGGTGGTCACGTTGAAGCCAGGGTTCTATCCCTCGGCCAGCGCGTTCGAGTTCGTCCCCGAGGGGATGCGAGGATTTCTCGAAGTCAGCCGCCTCTCGCTCACCGACGAGAACCTGATCGCCAAGTTGGCCGAGTTCCGCCCGACCCACCTCTCGACCTACGCCAGCATTCTGCATGAAATCGCCCGCGCGGTGGAGGAAGGATCGCTTGACCTCAAGCCCGATTTGGAGCAGGTCGTCAACATCAGCGAGCGATTGACCCCCAAGTCGCGCGCCAGGTACATCGAGATGTTCGGCGCCCCGATCCTCGACGACTATGGGATGGGGGAATGCCTGTTCCTCTCCAATGGCTGCCCCAACTCGGGAGGGATGCACGTCAATGCCGATTGGGTCGTGCTCGAGGTGGTCGACGACGAGAATCGGCACGTCCCGCCCGGCACCAAGGGGAGCAAGGTCCTAGTGACGAACCTTTCCAACAGAGTCCAGCCCTTTATCCGTTACGAAGTAGGGGACGTGCTGACAATGGCCGGCGAGCCGTGCGGGTGCGGCAGCAACATGCCGCTGATCGCCTCGATCGAGGGGCGTTCGGCCGACATGTTCAGAATCAACGGTGCCAATGGCGAGCGCTCGCTCTCTCCCCTGCTCTTCCAGCATGTGCTCGAAAAGCAACTCGAGGCGCGAGAATATCAAATCATCCAGGAGGAGCCGAACAAGTTCCGCATCCGGCTCGAACCCTTGCCGGGGACCTCGCTCAACACCGACGGGACCAGGGAAGCCATACTAGAGCATTTCAAGGAAGTGAATGTCGACGAAGATCTTGAGCTCGAGATCGAGATCGTCGACCGCATCGCGGGGAATGAGGATAAGAAATTCCGCCGGATCGTGCCGCTGGAGTAGCGAGTTGGGAGATAGTAGCACCACGTCTCCGTTGGAGATAGTAGCACGACGGTCTCCGTCGTGAGCCGTCTCTTAGGGGCTAGCCATTCAGGGTGCCAAGCCCTGCCAATGGTGTACCTGGTTGGTGCGAAGAATAGGACGCGGATATTCAGGATTTGGCAGGATTGCCAGGATCGGAAAGCGCTTGGTGAACCAAAACAAAAAAACAAAAAACCTGAGCCGGGAACGTGAGTCCCTGGAGTGCGAACGTAATGATTAGGCCACGGATTGAAGCGGATTGCACTGATCACCACGGATCGGAAGGCGCCTTGGGAAAAACAGTCCCCACCAGCAGCACCTTCTGATCCGTGGTGATCCGATAGACCAGTGTTCATCCGTGTCCCATCGATAGGCCACACCCTTGGCAGGGTGTGGCACCTCTTATTTCCCCCAGCTCGCACGGGCAAATGTGCCCATGCTACGACGACGCCCCCCTCTTCCAACTTCCAACCTCCAACTACTCCTCTACCTTCCGGCCAACCCAGCGCAGGATGGCCACCAGCGCCA
>CAZYQQ010000030.1:0-55676 GCA_964650265.1 uncultured Planctomycetaceae bacterium | reverse complement strand
CGGCAAAATGCCAAAAAACTCGCCACGACGGTTCCCCGCACGGGCAAATGTGCCCGGGCTACGTCCCCTGACCTCCGACCTCTGGCCCCTGACCTCCAACCTGCTATCACTCGAACCAAACCGATCTGGACAACCGCTGGCCAATCCGCCATCCTCCCGCCGCCACGGAACGAACGTGGGCACTGGTGCCCGCACATCCCCTCGGCGAGGGCGACCTCGCTGGAACGCTTGTCTTACCGTAGGGGCGGAAAAGGATGCTCTCGATGCGTCGCAGTTGCACAACACGCCACACTTCGGCTGCCACCCTCTTGTCGGGAGTGGGAGTCCTGTTTGCCATGGGATGCAGTAGCGGTCAGCAGTCGGGGGTGCCCAATCCCTTTTTCTCCGCCGACCGCGTGCCTCCCCCGGCCACACGGATCATTCCACAGGGAACCGCGCAGCCTTACTACCCCAACCAGGCCGCGCCCTCTTTCCAAGGGGGGGCGATTCCCGCAAACACTCCGTGGAACGGAACGGGGCAGTCGGACATCACGCCAATCCCGGCGGGCTCATTCAGTGCGGCGCCGTCGACAAGCTCGCCGGAGACCGCTGTCCGTTCGCTAGCGAGCGAGCCCTCGATTGCAGTCCCCACCGATGGAGGCGATTTGCGCTTCGCCTCGGTCCCCTCCCCGGCAACTCGAGTCGACGTGGCGCCGCTCGCGGGAGCCGGTCCACCCGCGATCACCGGCACGCTTCCGCCGCGCGGCACGACGACCTTGCCCACGCCACTCACCAACAGCCCCACAACGATTGCCCCTTCGCCGGCGGTGGCAAACAGTTCGATGGGAACCGCTGGCCCCCAAGTCACGCTCACGCCGGTACAGAGTTCCACGCCCGAGAGCACGTTCCGCGATCCCGCAGTCCCAGCCAGCGGAACAGCCGCGCCGCAGCCCTTCCCGAGCGACGTGCCCCGAATCCGGCTGCCGCAGGGTTCGCAGTCCCCGAGCGAACCAGTCGCGGTGCCAGGGGGAATCCAAACGATGAGCTACCAAATGGAACTCCCGCCAGCCGGGGCACCTCAGTTGCCGCCGACGACCAATGCAACACCTCCCGCTATGTATCCGGCTCCTCCCACGCAGGGAGTGGCCCCCTTTGGAGTGGCCCCGAGTGGCGTGGTTCCAGCCGCCTACAGCACTCAAGTTCCACAACCACCAACCACACCCGATGGGTTTCAGCCGCGTGGCGAAGCGCGGCGCCGGGCAGAGCAGCAGCAATCGAGCACTGTGGTCCCCGCGACGTTCGCCTCGGCAACCCTGCCGGGGACGGGGCAACAAGCCTACGGTTACGGAGCGAGTTACGAGTGGCTGCAAGGGCGGCTCGAATATTCGGCCATCCTCGGGCACTGGACCTTACGTTACATGCCGATCGGCGGACCGAGCGACTCGTTCGGCGGCAGCGTCGTCATCTACAATTCCGACGCACTGGCCGGCTACCAACCGGGCGACTTTGTGACGATGCAAGGGCAACTGGTGGCGACGGGGATCGACCCCTCGATGCCTGTGGCCTACTCGGTTTACACTATCCAAAGGCAGTAGTTGGGCGATCGCGAAGGGGGCGATACTGTCGACGCGGACGAAGCCCACTCGATTCCTGGACGGGTCAGCCAGACCCGGACGTTCATTTGCCTCCGAAGCTCAACGTGTCGACGATACCCCAAGGCTGGTCGCGTCACATACGCAAGTATTTGGGAAAGTCGACCGCGCGTCGGCTGGCCCAATGGGCTGGGGTAGTCCCGCTGGTCGCCGCGCGGGAGCCGGTACTTATGGAACTCGACGACCGGGCGCTCCTCAAAGAGAGCCTGTCTCTTAAGTACCGGGCGCTGAGTGGCGAGCCGCTCGACCGGCTGCTGGTCGAGGCGTTCGCCCTGGTCCGCGAGGCGGGCCGTCGGCGGCTGGGGATGAGGCATTTCGATGTCCAGTTGCTCGGCGGGGCGGCGGTTCATCACCGGTCGATTGCCGAGATGCAAACGGGCGAAGGGAAGACCCTCACGGCCACGCTGCCGATGTACCTTGCGGCGCTTCAAGGCAAGGGAGCCCACCTGGCCACGGTGAACGACTACCTCGCCCGCCGCGATGCGGAATGGATGACCCCGCTCTACGAGGCACTCGGGATGACGGTGGGGATCATCCAGGGCCAGCAACCACAAGCCGAGCGGCGCAAGGCGTACGGTTGCGATGTGACCTACGGCACGGCCAACGAGATGGGTTTCGATTTCCTTCGGGACCGGCTGCTCAAGCGCCGCATCGCCGAGGGGAACCGCGACCTGTTTGGCGAAATGCTCGGCGGCGCCGCGGCCGGCAATGAAAAGCCGGTGCAACGCGAGCTGCACTACATGCTGGTCGACGAGGCGGATAGCATCCTGATCGACGAGGCGCGGACGCCGCTCATCATCAGCGCCCTGCCGGGCGAAGACGAGAAGATTGCCACCGAAGCCTATCGCTGGGCGGCTGAGGTGGAATCGAAGTTCGAGGAGGATATCCATTACGAGTACGAACACAAGGAGAAGAAGGTCGAACTGACTCTCGACGGACGGCGGCTCGTGCGCGAGCTTACCAAACCCGACGCCATGCACAAGATTCCGTTATCGTCGATCTACGAATACGTCGAACGGGCGATCAAGGTCGCCCGCGAAATGTTCCTCGATCGGCACTACGTGGTGCGCGACGGGGAGATTGTGATCGTCGACGAGTTCACGGGGCGATTGGCCGAAGGGCGAAAGTGGCGAGCCGGAATCCATCAGGCCGTTGAGGCGAAGCAAGGAGTCGAGATCACCTTCGAGACTTCGCAGGCCGCACGGATCACGATTCAGGACCTTTTCCTCCGTTACAAACGTCTCACCGGCATGACCGGCACGGCGAGTTCAAGCGCGAGCGAGCTGCGGAAGATATACAAGGTCCACGTCATCCCGATCCCCACGAACCGTCCCCCCATCCGCAAGAAGCTGCCGACCCGCGTGTTTGGCACCAGCGAATCGAAGTGGCAGGCGATTGTCGAAGACGTGGTCGAACAGCACCGCGCTGGGCGCCCCGTGCTGGTGGGAACGCGGTCGATCGATAAGAGCGAACTCTTGGCAAACATGCTCACCGGCCATGGGCTCAAAACGACGATCCTAAATGCGCGACATGTGGCGCAAGAGGCCGAGATCGTCGCCGAGGCCGGCAAACAGGGGAAGATCACCGTGGCCACCAACATGGCGGGTCGCGGTACCGATATCAAACTGGGAGAAGGGGTGGAGGAACTGGGCGGACTGCACGTCGTTTGCACTGAACTCCACGAGTCGCAACGGATCGATCGCCAGCTCATCGGTCGCTGTGGACGGCAAGGAGACCCAGGGACCTATCGCCAGTTCCTCGCGCTCGACGACGAGATTCTCCTCATGGGCTTTGGCCCCAAGCGGGCGAACAAGCTCAAGGATTATGGGTTACGCCAGCAGGATGAAATCAAAGGCTACGAAAAACTGTTCTACCAGGCCCAAAGGCGAGTGGAACGGCGTCACTTCCGCGACCGCAAGATCATGCTCTACTTCGAGAAAGAGCGGCAAAAGATGCAGCGGGCGATGAGCCAGGATCCCTATCTGGATACGGCAGGCTAACGTTCACACCGACGCCTGTGTCACCACCACCGGCTCGGCGACTTTAGTTGCGGGGCGCCATGGCTCGATTGTCACCAGCACGCACTTGAACGCCGGAGTCTTGCTCTTGGGGTCAAGGTGGCGGCTTACCAGAACGTTCGATTCCGGGTAGTACATCGCCGCGTTCCCCTGGCGGATTTCCGGGAACGCAGCGACGACAATCTTGTGCATCGAGCCGGCTGGGCCGTGGATCGAGACAACCTGAGTGTCGTGGAGGCCGCGGCTGGCTATATCGTCGGGATGCATCAGAATGACGTCGCGGCGTGAGATGTTGCGATAGAGGTCTTCCTCTTCGTAGACCACCGTGTTGAACTGCCCCTCGCTGCGAATCGTCATCAACCGCAGTTGGTCGCCAGCTCCCTGCAGTTCGGGCAGTTGATGCGTGTGCAGGTTGGCGCGGCCGTTTGCCGTGGCGAACTTCGGTTGGTGGAAGGTTCGTCCCCCGACTTGAAACTCGATCTTCGACGAGGCGATGTGTTCGATCTGCTCGAACCCGGGGACGATCTTCGCAATCGCCTCGCGAATGCGACCAGTGCTTTGCATCGCCTGCCAGTCGACTGCAGTAAGGGCGTGCGCCCTGCCATTGGTATTCGTTGCGAGCCTGTCTTTCAGAGCTTGGGCGATCGACGCGATGACGTCGACCTCGCTGCGTGGCCCCTCGTGCCGGCGCGGGCCGCCGTCGCTCAAGCGAATATAGTTGAACATCGATTCCTGCGTGGTCGCCTGTGGCTCTTCGTCGCGGGCCAGGACCGGCAGGATTATGGTCTCGCGCGCCAGGCCATGCGCGTGCCCCGTGTTCAGCGTGGTACTCATGGTGACGACCTGATCGAGGTTGGCGATCGCCTCGCGAGCGAAGGTCGCATCAGGATTGGAGCCGAACAGGTTCCCTCCGAGGCAGAAGCCGAACTTAAGGTCGCCACTCGCCGCACCTTCCATGCACTCCATCGTGTCGCGGCCCGCGCGTGTCGGCAACTGAACCCCGAAGTGGGACTGAAGGCGATCAAAAATCGCTTGCTTCAGTTGGGGAGTGACCCCCATCGAGCCGATTCCTTGGACGTTGGAATGACCGCGAATCGGCAGCAGCCCAGCACCAGGACGTCCGAGCATGCCCCGAAGGAGGGCCAGATTGGCAATGGCCTGTACGTTGTCGACCCCGTGGGCGTGATGGGTGATTCCCATCGTCCATGCAAAAACGGCACTCTTCGCACGGGCGTAGCGCTCCGCCATATCGACGATCTGCGAGTGTGACACGCCACTCTTCGCCTCGATTTCCTCCCATGTAAGCGAAGCGAGTTGTTCACGGAACTCGGTCCAACCTGTCGTGTGGCTATTAAGGAAATCCTCGTCGTGGGCCCCCATGTCGACAATCTGCTTGGCAATGCCATACAGCATCGCGAGGTCCCCCCCGATATGAGGCTGAACGTAGAGACTCGCGATCTTACAACCAAAAAAGAGACTGCGGATGTCGCTCGGCACGCTAAAGTCGACCAATCCCGTCTCGACGATCGGATTGACGACAATGACTTCCCCCTTGCGCCGACGAAGGTCCATCATCGTCCGCATCAGTCGTGGGTGGTTGGATGCCGGATTCCCGCCTATCAGGAAGACGAGGTCCGACTTGTCGAGGTCCTCCAAGGTCACAGTGGCTGTACCGCTGCCGGTAACGCTCGTCAGGCCGACCCCACTCGCCTGATGGCAGTAGTAGCTGCAGTTGTTGACGTTGTTGGTGCCATAGAGCCGAGCGAACATTTGGAGCAGAAAGCCCGCTTCGTTGCTGCTGCGACCGCTGAAGTACCAAAATGTCTCATCGGGGTGGCAGGCATGGAGTTTGTCGGCAATTCTGCCAATCGCCTCGCCCCAAGGTATCGGTCGGTAGTGGTCCGAGCCGGCCTCCAGTACCACCGGATCGACCAGGCGGCCACTATTCTCGAGCTCCCGAGGGGTGAGCATCTGTAGCTGTGCCACGGAGAGACTCTTCCAGAACTCCGGCTTGATGGCCCCCTGCATGTCGGCCACCATCGCTTGCATCGACTTCTTGCAAACCTCAGGAAAGTGGCCCGCCTCGTTGACCATGCCCCCCTTTTGCCCCCCCATGCCTAATGCGCAGGTTTTACAGGCGTTTTTCGACCGCATCGCCTTCCAAAAGGCCCACCAGCCGCCGGCGGCCCGGGCCTTGCGAAGCGAGTAGAAGACGGCGGGCCAACCCCCACCGGTTTTGATTTTTCTCATGGCGCCCTACCACCCACACCTTGGGTATGCGAAAAAAGGTGATGCCGCCACGCGGCCGTACCCAGCCCCTCCGCTACCTCCTAACTAAAATAGCCTCCGAGGTCGGAATCCCATAGAGGTTGGGGCGGCAGACCGCTACAAGTAGGCCCATCCGACACATGCCGAATCGCCCGGGCGGTTCAAGATCACATCCAGGAGTCCACGCCGTGCGGCAATTGGCCATCCCAGTCTTCAACAACATCCTTAATATCCTTTGCGGAGCCTTGCTCTTGGGTTCTTCGGCCCGAGGCGAGCTGCCTCCCCAGCTAGCTGTTGCGGTCGAGCAACTTGCCACCATCGACGCCGTGGCCATGGCCGAGCCTGCTCATCGCATGGCATGGGTGGCACTTGCCGATGCACCGCCAGCGATGCTTCCCGATCTCCTCCGGGCCGTCGAGGGGAAAAACCAGATTGCCGAAAACTGGCTCACCTCGGCAGCCGATGCGATCGCCAGCGATGCGATTGGCCGTGGGGAAAAACTGCCGATCGACGACCTCGAACAACTGGTGCGCGATCAACAGGCCTCCTCGCGAGGACGGAGAGTCGCTTTCGAATGGATCCGCAACGTCGAACCTGCTCGAGCGGATAACCTACTCGACAACCTTTGCGACGATCCCAATCTGGACATCCGCTACGACGCCGTGGCGAAGTTGCTCGCGAGGATCAAGGAGACACCCAAGGACGCTGCGGGCCGCGAGGTGCTCGTCCGGCAAGCGCTCACCTCGGCTCGTGATATCGACCAGATCAAGGTCTGCCGACGCGAACTTGGAGAGTATGGCGAAAAAATCGATCTGGCACGGCACTTGGGGTTTGTCACCATCTGGCGGCTGATCGGGCCATTCGACAATTCCCGTTCCAAGGGGTTCGACGTTGCCTATCCGCCAGAGACGGAAATCGATTTTGCCGCGGGCTATCAAGGCAAAACAGGGCCAGTCGCATGGCGAGAGGAGCCGGTGACCACCGAAGACGAAATGGGGAATATCGACATTGTCGAAGTGGTCGGGCCAGTGAAAGGGGCCGTAGTCTACTTGTACGCCGAGGTGGAGTCTCCCGAGACACGGTGCGCCGAGGTGCGCTACGCGTCGACCAATGCGACGAAGCTCTGGGTCAATGGCGAGCAGGTGGGAGATCACGAGGTGTACCACGCCGGCAATCAGTACGACCAGTACATTCATCCGATCGAGCTACAGCAGGGCAAGAACCACTTGTTGCTCAAGGTCTGTCAGAATGAACAAACCGATTCGTGGGCCCAAGGATGGCAGTTCATGCTTCGCCTGACAGACGAGATGGGAGCCTCCGTCTCGCTGAAAAATGTGACTGCAGAAGATTGAATCTTTTGGAACGCCAATCGGAATCGCGACTCAATTCCATGTACCACCTGTCCTCATTCGGGCCCCCAATGAATCGATACTCCATCAGGTGCCGCATCGCTACCGCGATTTGCTATCTGGCCATGGCCAGCACCGTTTGTGCTGTAGAACCGAGCCAAGAGTGGCGGAGTTTTCGTGGCCCTGACTCCAGTGGGTATCAAGCAGGCGCCCAGGTCCCAATTGAGTGGAATGTCGAGGATGGCACCAACGTCGCCTGGCGGGCCGACTTGCCCGGACGGGGAGTGTGTGGCCCGATCATCGTCGATGGCAAGGTGATCGTGAGTGCTTCCAGCGGCACCAACCGCGACCGGATGCATATTCTGGCCTTCGATGAAGCCAATGGCAAATTGCTGTGGCATCGCCGGTTCTGGGCAACGGGCCGAACGCTTATGCACCCGATCTCGGCCAATGCGGCCCCCACCCCTGTGAGTGACGGGCAGCGCGTGTTCGCCTTCTACTCGTCGAACGACCTGGTGTGCGTCGACTTGGAGGGCAATCTGCAATGGATCCGTGGCCTGGCGATCGACCATATTGGCGTGGGGAATGACGTCGGGATGGCCTCTTCGCCTATCGTCGCCGGAAAGGCGGTTGTCGTCCTCTGCCAGTGTCAGGCGAATTCGTTCTGCGCGGCGTTCGATCGGGAAACGGGCGAACGCCTCTGGGAGATCCCTCGCCCCACCGTAGCGAGTTGGAGTTCCCCGATTGCCATCGCGACACGAATCGCCGGGCAGAATCACCAAGGGATCGTGCTCCAATCGGGAGAGGGGCTCGAAGTGTTCGACTCCGATACGGGGGAACCACTCTGGAGCTTGCCAATTCGTGGCGGCAGTGTTCCTTCGCCCGCGGGGGGACCCGGAGTGCTGTTTGTCCCAGGGAACGGGATTACCGCGGTTTCGACCGATGCCGATCTCGAACAGCAACAGATCTGGCAGGAGCGGAATCTCAATGTGGGAAACTCGACACCAGTCGTCGCCGGCGATCAGCTCCTGCTCCTGAACGGGGCAGGAGTGCTCACAAGCGTCTCGACTACTGATGGCTCGACCAATTGGCGTAAGCGTTTGAAAGGGCCCTATTGGTCTTCTCCGGTGGTGGCAGGTCGCTACCTCTACAGTGTGAACGACCATGGGGAAGCGCGCGTGATCGACCTCGAAGGCAAGGGGGAAATCGTCGCCGAATGTAGCTTTGGCACCGAACAGGAGGTTCTCGGGTCTCCCGCGATCGCGGGCAATGCCCTCTACGTCCGCAGCCACCAGTATCTGTGGAAAATCGCCAATCCAGAGAAGAAGTAAACGGCACAATGCTGGAAGTGATGGAAATCCTGCCTGTTACAGGACCGTTGCAGGCGACAATTCGCCCCCCCGGGTCCAAGAGCATCACCAACCGCGCGCTGGTCTGCGCTGCGCTCGCCCAAGGTGAGTCTGTGCTCACTGGTACCTTGGTGAGCGACGACACACACGCCATGCTCGATTGTCTGGCGAAGCTCGGGGTCGAGGTCCGGGTGAGCGACGGGGGCACAACCCTCCTCGTCCGCGGGCAGGGAGGGACGATACCCGTCGCGCGGGCCGACATGTTTGTTGGCAATAGCGGGACGACGATCCGATTCGTCGCGGCCATGGCAGCCCTCGGAAACGGGGTCTATCGCCTCGATGGCGTCGCTCGCATGCGAGAACGCCCGATTGGCGATCTGGTGGATGCCCTCAATCAACTTGGGAGCGATGTCCACTGTGAATTGAATCCTGGTTTTCCGCCACTCGTGGTCAATGCAAGACATCTTGCAGGCGGCATGGCGACCGTGGCGGGCGACGCCTCAAGCCAATTCCTCAGTGGGCTGCTGATGGCAATTCCCTGCGCGGCAGGGTCGGTGGAGCTTGCGGTCGATGGCCCGCTGGTGTCGCAGCCCTACGTCAAAATGACCCTCGCTGTCCAACAGGCATTTGGTGTCGAAGTCGAAGCAGGCGAAGATCTGCGCTGGTTTCGAACTCCCGGTGGCGCAACCTACACGGCACAAGACTACGACATCGAACCCGATGCCTCAGCCGCCAGTTACTTCTGGGCGGCGGCGGCCATCGCCGGAGGCGAGGTGACGGTCGAGGGACTCACCAGCCAGAGCCTCCAGGGGGATGTGCGGTTTGTGCGCGTGCTCGAGGCGATGGGTTGCAGAGTGACAGAGTCGGAATCGGCAATCACGGTGACGGGCGGAAAACTCCGCGGGATCGATGTCGATATGAATGACATCAGCGATACGGTGCAAACGCTCGCCGCGGTCGCATTGTTCGCTGAGGGACCGACCCGGGTAACCGGCGTGGCGCACAACCGGCTCAAGGAAACCGATCGCATCGCGGCACTCGCCTGCGAACTAAGAAAGCTGGGTGCCACCGTGGAAGAATTCGACGATGGCCTGCGAATCGTTCCTTGTCCGCTTCACGCGGCGCGCCTAGCCACGTACGACGATCACCGCATGGCGATGAGCCTGTCGCTTGTGGGACTACGCGTCGAGGGAGTGGAAATCGAGAACCCAGGATGTACAGCGAAGACCTACCCTGGTTTCTTCGACGACCTCCAGAAAGTTTGTCGAACGGGCCACTAGGACCGTGCATTTCTGAACGAGGTTCTCAGCCAGTGGTATCGCCGGCCGTGCTTGTGCTGCTGGTGTGCTAGACCACTTCCGATGTTGTGGTGACACGGCGAGACTCGGCAAGATGGACCCCACTCTGACGAATCAACTCGTCGACCCGGGCGAGCAGGCCCGAACCGGAATCGCTTGAGACAGTCGAGCCATTTTGGGGATCACAAGCAACGAACTTGGCGCCACAGTGCTGGCAAGCGACCTTCCTGCCGAGGTATTCGATACGAACCTGAAGATTCCGGCCACAGGTGCAGCATTCCTGCACAAAGTACGTAGGACTGGCCATAAGTTACCTCCTGTGATTCAAGATTCCACCTCGTCGCTGAAAAGATCATCTCAACCTAATCGAGGTCGGGTGCCGTTGCAAACGAACGAAGGGCCGGGTTACGTGCCAAACTCCTCCTTGTGGCCATTAAGTTGTTAGTTGATAAAGATTTAAGGATTTGATGCATGGCTAAAAATTCCCTGCTCCACCGGCTCACCGCACCCCCCATTGGGGTGGCCTTTCCATGTCGGATCGGCGGAGAATTGTTCCGCTAGCGGACCACCCAGCCCGCCCTTGGAGGACACTCTTGGTGGGAGTGGCGATCATCAAAAGAGGTGAAAATCACCAAGCGAGGCGGATGCTCCGCGAAAATAGTTCCAAGGAAGGCCACGGCGCCAACTGACCGTTCACGGTGTTCAAGTCCATTGAGAATGGGGCAATCCCCGGCTTAGTCGAGGGCCCATTGGGCGAGTGAGCGATTTAGAAACCGGCCGCTCTGGCAGAATCTGGTCGAACCTTGTCCAAAAATCATCTACACTTGAGATTGCTGACTTATGAATCCCTAATCCTGGGCACCAGGTCGGTTAAGGCTGGACGGGCACCTGATCACCGCGAAAAGCGAAGCTCGCCCCCGCTAGGAACATGAAGTGTTGGTAACCAATCCTGCCTGAAAAGGGAGGGGGAACCTTATTTTGCGAAATGCGATCTACTCCGTGTTCGTGCTCTCGGCCTGGGGCACGATGATGGCTTGGCTGTTGATGTCCAAGATCCTCCCCAGTTTTTGGATGGGAGAAGCTCCCTCCTCGGGAGCAGTCTCGACGAAGCCCGTTTGCTGGGAGGTCCTCATCGGCGAGAAGCACATTGGCTGGGCGATCAGCCAATTGGTTCCAGGCGAAGGGGGATCGAGAGAAGTCCATAGCCGGATTATTGTCAACAAGCTTCCCATCGACCGGGTAGTCCCCTTCGATCAAGTCGCCCCGCGTTGGACTGTTGCCCTGCTCAACCGCGCAGGTTCGTTACGGCTCGACATGCGCAGTCGTACGACCTTCGACCCGCTGGGCCAGTTGGCCATGTTCGAGACCCGCGTCAATGTCAACGAAATGCCGACTCCCTTCTACCTCCGTGGGCGAGTCGTTGGCTCAAAGCTCCGGATGCGATCGCAGTTTGGAGACCAGGTCCACAGATTTCGGTACCCGTGGAATCGAAATGCCTCGTTGGGAAGCGAACTGATGCCCGATGCCAAGCTGCTGCAAGTCTACGTGGGCCGGAAGTGGCAAAAGGAAGTGTATAACCCGCTGGTGGGTGAGAACGGACCAACTGAACTCATCGAAGCCGAGGTCGTGAAGGAAGAACCGATTTTCTTCCGAAATCAACTCGTCACCACTCGGCGGATCGAATACCGGTCGTTGAATGCCGACGGAGTGGCGGCGACACACAGGCGCCGGGCCACCTTATGGGTTGCGGAGGATGGCACCGTGTTGCGCGAAGAACTCCTGCTGATGGATTTGGTGCTCACCTTTGATCGTGTGGAGGACGAACGTGCCGAATCGCTTGCCGAGGAGCTTCTCGAACTCGATCGCTACGCCACGCTGACACCCCAGGAGGAGCCGCACCACACGCAGGAGTCGAAGTGAGTGCGGCGGTTTTGCAACCGGGACGTGCCAGAGCTGGCGTGGCCTGGTAAAATGCAAGGTTGCCAGCCGGCAGTGACACCAAACCGACTCTTTACGTCCGGCCAGGTTTCTCCCCTCCCCATCTAGTCACAGGATGCGATGTCCGCGATTGTCGAGTTTCACGCCGTCGGGCGCAATTATGGTAACAAGCGCGCGGTCGACGGCCTCGATCTGCAACTCCAATCGGGAGAATTATTCGCGCTATTGGGCCACAATGGTGCCGGCAAGACGACAACCATTAAGATGCTGGTAGGTCTGCTGCAACCGACGACGGGCGTTATTCGCGTGGGGGGATACGACCTGGTGAAATCGACCCGCGAGGCGGTCAGCCAGCTCGGCTACGTTCCCGACACCCCCTATCTCTACGACAAGCTCTCGGGGCGGGAGTTCCTTGAATTCATCGCCGGCATGTATGGCTACGATGCGCGGCAGGGCAAGGTGCTGATCGATCGGGAAATCGAGCGTTTTGGCCTGCGGGAGTTTGTCGACGATTTGTGTGAGAGCTATTCCCACGGCATGAAGCAGCGAACCGTCTTCGCCGCCGCACTTCTCCACAACCCGAGGGTACTCGTAGTCGATGAACCGCTCGTCGGGCTCGATCCGCATAGCATTCGGCTTGTGAAGGACCTGCTCTGCGAGGAGGTTGAGCGGGGGCTTTGCATTTTCATGTCGACTCATACCCTGGCAGTCGCCGAGGAGATCGCCGATCGAATTGGCGTCATGCGACGAAGTAAGCTGCTATTTGTCGGGACGGTCGAAGACCTGCGACAACTGCACCCTGATGGTGGACAGTCACTCGAATCGCTCTATTTGGAGATGATGAGTCACAAGGAGCCCGAGGAGGTGGCATTCGAGGAGACGCCGCCAACATGAGCACCAGCGCCCTGCCGAGTCCCGTGCCCACGGTTTCGCTCGACCGGCACGCCAATTCCGACGATCGCGAAGCTCAGCTCTTTCGCTGGATTCGCTTCCGCATGATCCGAACGAACGTGATCCAGCTCTTTCGTCGGTCGCGGCTCCGCACGTCACTGGTCGTGGGGCTGAGCCTGCTATTCTGGTTTGCTCTTTACTCCTTGTTCTACGAGGGGTTTGCCTTCATGGGCAATCACGTGGGGGACGCGGGAAGCAGAATGCATGCCGACACGGTGCGGCTGGTGTTTCACATGTTCTTCGCGTCGTTAAACCTCATGCTGGTGTTCTCGGCGGGAATTATTTTCTTCGGCGGTGTCTACCGCTCCCCCGAATCGCGACTGTTGCTTGCGCTGCCGATTCGCGACGAGCGGATCGCCGTGCATAAATTCCAGGAGGCCCTCGTTTATAGCTGTTGGGGGTTCTTTTTGCTGGCCAGTCCCCTGCTGCTCGCCTACGGAACGGTAGTCGGTGCCCCGTGGTACTACTATCTGCTCATGCTTCCGATGATTGTCTCGTTTGTCTACATTCCTTGTGCCATCGGGTCCCTGGCTTGCATAATCCTCGTCAGCAAGGCGCCACGGCTCAAACTAGCCATCGTCGCCACGCTAGCGGTGGCGTCGCTGCTATTTGCCGTGCGGGCTGTATGGTTGGCCGTGAGTGGCCCCCAGGCAGAATTATTCGGTAACGAGTGGTTTCAGGAAACCAAGCACCGGTTTGCCTTCACGCAGCAGATGTGGCTCCCTAGTTCGTGGCTCAGTAGTGGTATGCTCGAGGCTGCCCGGCAAGTCACGGACGTCGACCTTACACCGCGATTGCAGGATTCCCCTGTCGTTCAAAGCTGCCTCTATCTGGCGCTGCTGGTGTCGAACGCGCTTCTGGGCGATTTACTATTGGTCTATGGCAGTCGAAGGTGGCTTCGCAAGGGCTATAGCGCCATCGAAGGAAGCGTTCAGCGCAAGCGCTCGACGCGCCCCGCCTTGCTCGACCGTACGCTCAACACGGTGCTGAAAGGCTTCTTCCCCAGCCAAGTGAGGCTGCTCTTGCTCAAGGATTGGCGACTATTGCGGCGCGACCCGCTACAGTGGCTGCAGTTCCTCATTTTCTTTGGGCTACTGGGACTCTACTTCCTCAATATCGATCGTTTCAGCCACCAGGGGCACGACATCAGTAATATCCTCTGGGTCAACATGGTGAGTTTTCTCAATCTCGCCGTGGTAGGGCTAATCCTGTCGACATTCACGACACGATTCATTTATCCGATGATCAGCCTCGAGGGCCAACGGTTTTGGGTGCTGGGCCTCCTTCCCTTACCGCGAGAAACTATTTTGTGGAGCAAGTTTCTGTTCGCGGCCCTGGGCTCGTGGGTTCCTTGTGGTCTGCTCGTTCTGGCTAGCGATCTCCTCTTGCAGATCGATCCCTTGGTGCTAGGAGTCCACCAATTCACCTGCCTGCTTCTCTGTTTGGGCCTCGCCTCGATTGCCGTCGGACTCGGAGCGATGATGCCCAACTTTCGAGAGTCGTCCCCATCGAAAATCGCAGCCGGTTTCGGCGGAACTTTGACGCTCGTGCTCAGCGCGCTTTACATCATTATCATCGTGGTCTGCACGGCACTGCCGTGCCACTTCTATCTGATTGCCAGCAATAGCCCTCTTGGCAATTCCATTCTACCCCCGGAGCATTGGCGATTCTGGATGATGGTCGGCGTCGCGACCGCCGTGGCAACAGGGGCCCTCGCCACGATCCTCCCACTGGCCCGCGGTTTGAAGGCGTTTCGAAAGCTCGAACTTGCCTGAGCCCGAGTGGCCCGGTAGCTACTGGAATCGGAACCACCCCCGAATGCGATCTCCCACTCGCGTGGGCTCGGGTTCGGGGTTCTTGGCATTCGTTGGAGTTGCCATCTGCTCGGGCAACTTGGGGGTTTGCGGAAGGTACTCCACCAAGAAGCGGGCCCAATACGACTCGACCTCGTGGAGACAATCGGCGAAGCGTTCTTGTTCGAGTGCGGTACGAGCTTTTTCTATGCGTTGGGCAATCGCCAGCCTCTGGTATTCGGAGTCGCGCGGATTGAGGTCGAGCGGGAAGACAACCTGATACAGCTCGATGGCATCGATCGCCACGTCTCCACGTCCCACCAAGGCGAGCTTGACCCGTAGCTTGGCCTGCGAATCGAGCGGCAAGTCCTCGACCCCAAACCGATACCCGACCCAGTCCTGCGACTTCTGGTCTTCCATCAGACGGTCGCCGGTGAGGATGATGTTCCGTGGCGTTGAATGGCCCCCCACTTCCTCCAGTATCAGGCGCAGTTGCGTATCGCTTGAAAGTTCGTTGGGGCGAACGTAAAACACCATCGCGAGCTGACCGGTGGGAGGGGCGAGAAAGGGCTCGCTAACCATGGTCGCCCCGGATCCGGAGGAATAGAGCCGCAGGGCATAGTCGCCTTGCAACCCCGGAGACGATGCAAATCGGCTGCTGGTTTGAGAAACCGTTTCCCCTTCGAGCCGCCACCCGATCGGATTACCCGTCGGGTCGAGTTGTTCGAAAGAGGGGTTGGGCAAGGCGTCGTAAATCTGGCGGGCGGTCAGATCCCGCTGTTCAAGGTCATTGAGCCGCTCCCGAAGCGGTTCGACCAGGAGACTGGAGTCGCTTCGTTTAATCTCCGTGATCGTGACCTTGGAGGTGTGAAAACGTATTCCCAGCATGGAATAGGGAGCGAGACTCACTGGCCAGTCGTGTTTGCCCCGCGGATAGTCGACGGACGATGGCGTCGACCTTGCGTCAAGCACGTAGCTGGCGGTGGTCGCCTCTTGGACGTCGAACCTGACTGTCGCCGTGATCGGCCATGGCGAGGGATTTGCCACTGTGACCGTGACGTCGCCGGGCGCGCGATGGAGGTAGGCCACTAGAGGCTGTTCGCTAATCACATCGCTGTGCTTTGATGAGGCCAATTGGGATGCCGTCGTGAGCATGGCACGTGTCGCCAGCACATCGGCCGACGGGCCACTCTGACTTCCCAAGATCACGGGCCCTCGCGTGTATCGCCATCTCGCGACGAGCTCTCGATGCTCGGCAACCCCCAGCCTGTCAAACACCAGCGGTCGCAGTGTACCAGCCCCTGCCCCGTTGACGGCTGGGCTCCTCATCCAACGTGGTTGTTTGGCCACAACGAGTCCTCGTTGAGCAAGGGTCTCGGCCCGTACCGACAGTTCATTGAGGTGCATCGGGATGGCGGCATCGCTCAAGGGAAGCGAAGTCGTCTGGAAGGCGACACCGGGAATGGCGATGTTTCGAATGCTTGCGAGTGCCTGAAGATCGACACCTCGCTCCAGATAGAGGTCTTCAAGCCTTGGTGTGCCATAGAGTCGAGGCCGGACGAGTCCTTGATAATCGCGGCTCGAAAACATTTCGTCGCACATCAACAGGAGCGTTGCTTCAGGGCTCCACGCCTCGATCCGAGCCGCCACCCTGCGCCACAAATGAGTGGTCTCGGCGGCCCGCCACGCAAGCAGTTGCCCTCGAGTCTGCGGCTCGTTAAGCAGCTTACGCGGATCGGTCAACCAGGTTTGAAGTTGTTCGTCGCTAGCGTCGATAGCCGCCGCAAATCGGCGGATTCGTTGGGGTGTGAGCCCAAAGTGAGGTGCGGGCAGCACAAGGTAACTATCGGATGACAGTTCGATAGCAATATCGCCTAGCGCGGGCTGCTCGCCATAGCGGAGAATCAATTGATCGACGACCCGCAGTATCTCCTGCTCGACACGTCTCTCAAGAATGTCGTAGTGAGGCGATCCAGGCAGGCCATCGGCCGCCGTCAATATGCGCGGTCGCCCAGCAAAATCGGCCACGATCATCGCGGCAGCCGGATCGTCGGTAAGCCGAAGTTCGGCCTCCAGTGGTGGCAAGGTGAAATTGAAGCAGAGGGAAGGTGTCAACGTCAGCCCACGTTGCGCGAAGACCTCGAGCAGCAGCCGCATGGGATCCACCAACGGCAGGTCGGCGGTCCCACTCCCCAAGGGGGACGAATTGAGGCGTGGTGTGAGTGGGTAGTCGGCCAGGCGAGCGGCACTCCCGCCGTCGGCAAGCACCGTGACCACCGCACCGTTGTAACCTCCCAGTTCGAGAAAGTCGGCCAGACGATTGGCAGCATCGTAATAGGCCTGCGTGTCGTCGATTTGCGGCCCCCCATGAGGACCATTTCTGCCAACCGACATCCGGGCCATCAGTCCGTCCCAGGAAAACCGGGCAAGGAGCGGGTGGGCTTCGTGCGACGCCGAACCACTTCGAGGAGTCGGGTTCGCTGGCGCATGACGAAGTCGGATGGGGCCATACAGGCAGGGCCGCGTGGGGTGCGCATTCTGCAGCACGATCAGGGGCGACGTTGTCCGCGGCCAGAAGATCATCCGATGGGTGACAAGTTGACCTCCCCCCTGGTCGGGAACCCAGCGGT
Organism: uncultured Planctomycetaceae bacterium; assembly: GCA_964650265.1. Lineage (GTDB taxonomy): Bacteria > Planctomycetota > Planctomycetia > Pirellulales > Lacipirellulaceae > CAZYQQ01. Next base: position 38,451 of record CAZYQQ010000030.1, on the reverse strand, counting down.
CGATCGCCACGCCACGCTCTGTGTCGGTGGGGTGGAGTTGCCCGTCTTCTCCCTCCTCGTAAATCCGCATCGCAATTTCCAGCGGACTGTCGGCGGGAAGGTCGATTTCCAGCAAATGCGGCTCACCTGGACGCGCTCCCGTCAGCGGATAGGCCTGCCAGGGGGCGTCCCCTTCGCTCGAGGGAGGGAGTTCGGCAAGTGTCGTGCCGTGGAAGTCGCGGGTACGGAAGGGATGATTGCCGGTGGGGGAGTTCGCCGAGCCTGTCAACCGTCCCAGTCGCGACCACTCCGGCAGCCGATTCCACCATCGTGGATTGGCCGGGTCGATTTGCGCGACAGTACTCCACTCGGGATTGGCAAAGCGAGTGACCGGGGCATCACCATGCACGACCACCTGGAAACTACGGTTGGCAAGCAAGTCCTGCTTACCTCCCCCAGCCCAGAAGGCCACCCGATTGCCGGGGGGATGCCGCGCCGTCACCTGCACCGTGTAGACTCCCGGCTCTGACGGTAAGGGCAAGCTCCAAGGAACCGGAGTCGTCCCTCTAACGGGAAGCGCCACCCGTTGAGTTTGAGTCGTCAGGCTGCGGCCCTGCCGCCCTTCGATAAGCTCCACGGCAAGGTCGAGCGACGACCCTGCGTTGACCCCCGCAATCGCCGGTTCGACCATGAAACGAAGCACGTCACCCGGCGAGAAAATAAGGTCTTCATGCTGCAAGGAGAGACGCAAGGAATCGTCGTTGGCGCGATGGACGAGCAACGTGTTGCCCGTTTCGTCGAGGGTGAGTCGCTGCTGCTGTGTAAGCAACCGTTCGATCGTCGTCTCGACGACATGAGTTTCCTCGGAGCCTGCAGCGCGAAGTTCGATTCGAAGTAGCGCTTCGCGGGGAGCTTGTGCCGTAATATCGAATCCATCGAACGAGCGGGGTCTGGGTTGACGTCCCTCCAGTCGACCGTCGACCAGCCACAACGAGCCTGGTGTGTCTGGCTGGCGTCCCAAGAGACCGAGTTCGCTCAAGTCGCCTCGATCGAGCGAAGCTCGGACTTGCCAACGGACAGCAGCCCCTCCCCCCCAAGCGACTCGCAGTCGCCAGGTCTCCGACAAGGAATCAGCCACCTGAGCTGGGGTGCGACCCGGTAGGAGCGCAGCAAAGACCGCCAGCGCCACGATTAACCATCGGCGACGTGAGATCGTTAAACGAGCGGTGACGCCCCTGGGTCGCATCGGACGTCCTTGTCCGAGGTTGGGAAGACGACGAAAGAACGTGGCTTCCTGCCACGCTGCCAATTGTCTTAAATTGGCTCGGCGATTCTAGTTAAGCGTCGCCAGCAGGGCCAGACCGATCACGAGTTCCCCACCTGTCAGCCTGTCAGGGGCAGGGCTGGCAGGAGCGATTCCCATCCCTCGAGAGTCTCTAGTTGCTGGCAGAGCTTGCAAAACTCTTCGGTTTGATCAGGGCACCGCGATGCCACATTATTTGCCTGCCAGCGGTCGTCTCCGCTCGAATAAAGCTCGATGTCAGGGACTTCCTTTCCCTTCACGTTTGCGACCACCCGCCATTCGGGGCTTGCGATCGCCACCTTGCCCCTGGCTTCCGAGATGGCGAATGCGCGATTTGGCTTGAGCGGCTCGCGTGACTGCGGAAACTGGGTAAGCCAGGAATGAACGTCGCTTGGTTGAACCAACCCGGCATAGCGAGTCAACCGGTGGGCTCCGTCGGCACGACGATAGCAGAGGGGAACGTGGAATTGCTCGCCGTAAGGGACTGGCTCTCCAACCCAGCCATGCTCTCCGAGCGGAAAACCACGAACACCCAGAAGTACCAGGTCCCACGCCCGCGGGTGCCTGGGCGAAGTGAGTTCGCCCACGAATCCCTCCAGACACTGGTCGAGGGCCATCACCTGGCCCGCGTAGCGACAGGTGGCAGCAAAGGCCAGATCGTCTCCCGCCGACTCACGGAGTCGCGGCACCTCGATACAGGGCTCCCACTGCGGATCGTCTTCGTCTCGCAACGAATGGGCGAGTTGAGGGGGGGCATCCCAGGGCCCCTGCATCCCACGGAGATGAACCCACAGCAGCGACGGCTCGCTCCGCGAATTGAGTTCCAATCCGACTTCGAGTGCCGTGGCCAAAACAGTGCTCATGGCGGTCTCCGCGACCTCTTCGGCGGGCCGGGCCGCCGGAGATTCCACGACAACGATTTCGTCCCAGTCGGTGGCACCGGGATGCTCGGCTATCGGCATCTCGTCGGTCACCAGGTGGCAACGTATCCCTCCTCCTCGGTAACGAGCGGCAAGCGAGGGATGACCCCCGCTGGCATCAGGGCGGAGGGGATGCTGGCCGGTCCAGAGGGACGACGTCACAAGATTGACATCGGCGGAGTCGGCCAGGTATTGGTCATACACGACGGATTCGCTAGCCAGGCGATCGAAATAGGGAGTCGGGAAGGTCGTATTCCCATAGGGGCCGAGGGCAGCGGCACGGAGACCGTCGATCGCAATGACTACCAGAGAGTTAGAGTCCATGCCCGAAGTATAAGTGGCAAGGGGGTGGATCGCTACCGCGCCAATCCCCGCCATTCGTGCCAGACCAATTGGGGAAAGACGAGCGCGTCGCGAAGATATCGCTTGGCGAGACGTCTTGGCTCACTTGCCAGCCGGTGGAGCCACTCGAGCCCGGCACGCTGCATCCAGCGAGGCGACCGTTGTTTCTCTCCCGCAAGAAAGTCGATCGTGGCCCCGGCACAGATGGCGACTTTGGCTTGAAGTCGGTCGGCGTAGCGCTGCACCCACAGCTCTTGCTTCGGGGCCCCAAGTCCAATGACCAGCACATCGGGCGCTGCGGCCGCCACAAGCTCGATGGCCTCGTTATTGGCCGCCTCGTCCAGTTCGAAACCAAGTGGTGGGGAGTGGACACCTACGACCTCGACGCCATCGTACTTGAGTCGGATGCGATTGGCGGCTCGCTGGGCCACGCCAGGCGCCGCACCCAACAAGAAGACACGAAGCGGACATGCGACGACGGCATCGTCCGCGGCAGCCATTTCCAACAGCCTTGGCACGAGGTCGCTGCCGGCCACACGACCTGGCAGGGGACGACCAAGCAACCGCGCGGTGGCCACCAGGGGCGCTCCGTCGGCCACCACCATCGAGGCGTTGCGGTACGCCTGCCGAAGCCCTTGGTGCTCGGCAAGCAAGACCGCGTGATCGACGTTGGGAGTGACGACATAGCGGCAGGAGGTCCCCCGAGGAGCCTGGGTCCACTGGTACAGCGACATCGCCGCTTGATCCAGGTCGACGCGATCGATCGTTATCCCGAACAAGGAAATGGAATTCATGAGAGCCCAACAGTCGGTGCAAGTGGAGCGGGGTTACGGGGAAGAGACAGTGATGGCTTACTTTGCGACAACGATTGCTCGCAAGTGGCTACGGCAAGCCCCGCGATGGTAAACAGTAGCCATTGATCCTGAAAAATATGGCTCACGTCATGAAACAGAGCCGACGGCAAATAGACCGCTAGCGCCACCAGCAAGAAGCGGCCCATCGCGCGAAGATTCGCCTCATGATCTGGAGAGCTCGCCATCGAGAGGCCGATGCGGCACCAACCCAAAAGCACCGCGATATACCCGCACAACCCCACGAGGCCAGTCTCCACTAGCAGTCCAAGGAACGTGTTGTGATGGTGGAGATCGCGGAGGGATTCGAGTTCGAACGACTGCGAACGATCGCTCAAGTAGGGAAGCTTGGTATCGTAGAATCGGCCAAAGCCCACCCCGGCGACCGGGTGATCTTTGAACATGTTCCACGAAACGTAGGTGAAGGCCTCACGCTGCGATACGGAGTGGCCCGACACGGCACCCGAATCTTCTCGATCGAGGTAGACAATCGCGTTCCAGCCAATCGCGAGCGCCAGCCCCCCAGCGAGTGCCGTGGAGAACGCCACCGGGACCCGTAGATGACGCGGTGTTTGCAACCAGAGCATCACCACGCCCCCAAGTGCGGCTCCCAGCCATACGCTCCGGGTGTAAGTGGCGACAATGGCGAGTCCCATCAGACACATCGAACCCAATGCCAGGAGGCAGAGGGGCCGATTCAGCCGCGGCAGCAGGATGTAAGTCGCCCAGAAAGCAATCGCCAAATGGGTCCCCATGCTCACGGAATTGAGCGCCGGGCCGCGCGCACGTCCAAAGTGAGTGCCGAGTTCCGGATTGCGAATGTAAGTCGGAAAGACAGCCCACCACTGCCGGGTCACTTCCGCCAGCCCAGTGATCGCCAAATAGGTACCGAGCAAAGCGAGGGCGACGAGCACTCCCGTCGTGGCCCGTGGCGACACGGGACCGAGCCGTATGGCGAGATAGAGTAAACCAGGGATCAGAAAACTGAATGCCAGGCGCCACACAGGGGATTGGGGAAGCATCGTGGTGGCCGTCGCATGCCCCCACCAGGCACTCGCCGCCAGCCAGAGGAGAGTCGCTCCCAGGACCCAGTCGATGAGCGTCAGACAGAGGGGCTTCGACTTGCCTCTCAGCATTTGCCAACCAACAAGAGTCAGCAGGAACAAAATTCCTAGCCGGTCGATCGTCAGTGGAATCGGGCCCAGCCGGTGCGACCAGAACTCGTATCCGAAGAGGTAACCGACCACGAGAATCGCCGCCACCAACGCCACCGCTGGCATGGTCGCCGTCAATTCCCCCAAACGACAAAGTCGCAGCCAGGCCTGGTTGAGCACGTGGTCCCACACCGGCCCAGGCCCCGAACGTGTCTCGAATTTGGCTTGCGATTGAGGCATAAGGAGTGGGGCCAAGCCCCCAGGCAAAGTCGTGTGATGCGTTTGTTCAACTCTAGCTTGCTATCGATCGCGAACGGGAATCCCGCTGGCGTGGGAGGTGGAGAAATCGATGGCCTGCAACGTGTCGGTTCAGACTTGTGTAGTAAAAAATGGGGTTGTGCCAGCGACCGGGGTCTTCAGGGTCACCCAGGGATCGTTCGCAGGAGTTCCGCTGGTGCCGTTGAGACCTCGGGAACGGCTCGTATCTGCCGATGGGGAAATCACGGGTGCGTGCAGAAGGTAGATGGCCCCCAGGCCGAGCAACAAACCGGCCAACCCGCCGGCCACCACGATGCTAGCACGGCGGGGTCCAAGGGGTCGAAGTCCAGATTCGACTTCATCGATACGGGCCAGCAGGCTGCTTGTCTGGGCACCGGCGAGGCGAGACTCGGCATCGGCCAGGCGTGACCGGGCATTTTCCACCAGTTGGGTATGGTGCTGCACGGCGGCCACCAGACGGGAATACTCCGCGCGGTGGGCCGCAAGTCGGGCAAGCCGTTCTTGGCCCAACTCCAACTCGTGGCGAAGCAATTGGTCGCGCTCATGGCCAAGGGCAAGTTCCACCTGAACCCCTTGGGTGGCCGTTGCAAGTTCTTCATGCAGTTGATGGCGTACCTGGTCCTCGGCTTCTTCGGCGGCCTTGACGTGAGGGTGCCGGGGAGAGAGTTTCCCCAGCAGCCGCGCCTTGGCAAGCTGAGCGTCGATGAGCCCCTGTTTTAGCCGGTCGAGCGAGGGCTGCGAGGTCAGCAGCGTGCTCGGCGTGGCGACCAGTCGGCTTGGGTCCTCGGCAGCTTGGGACAACACCTCGAGCAGCTTTTCCCCTTGTTTGCGTTGGGCGGCGTTCGCGCGAAGTTCGGCTTCGATCGCGAGCAAATTCTGCGAGGTGTGATTGCTACCTCCCTGGGGGTTTTCCAGCCCACGCAGGTCGCCCAGTTGCGATCCGATCTCCAGTTCAAAAGCCGCCAGGCACTCGATGTGCGGCTGCAAGTGCTGCTCCGCCTGGGCAACTCCCTGCTGCAGTTCATCCACCATGCTGCGGGCACGGGCGTCCCGAATCTCGTTACTGCGGGCTTCGAGTTCAGTGCTCAGGCGATCGACTAATTTCACCGCACGTGCCGGAGTCTTGTCGGCAATCGCCAGATAGAAGACCTCGGTCTTGCCGAATTCGGCACCCCCAGGTGGGGTCATGGTCATCGCTGCGCGGAAATCGGCGACATCCTGCATGGTGGGTGACCCTTTTTTCCACGTCGTCCCCTTGGCGGGGCCGACCGATTCCAGCACCGACGTGACGACGGCCTGGCTACGGGCGAGTTCGAGGATGGTCTCTTGGAGTGTCTTCATCTCCGACAAATCGGAGAATTTGCCTAACCGATCTCCTGCCAGCCCCGCCGCCTCGGGACGGACGAGAATTCCCTGTGTCGCCTTCCATTTCCGCGGCAGCACAAAGCTTAGAACCGTCGCAAGTAAGATTCCTCCAATCAGCGGGTAGATCCAGATCTTGCGATGGGTCGTGAGCAGCCGTAGGAGAGCTGGGAAGGTTATGCCCTGGCTTTGAGTCGACATTGGAGCCTCGCTTGGGAGGGAGCAGGAATTGTCTGGCCCTCGGAAAGGCAACCCGCGTACCAACCCGCTGAACGTGAGTGAGGGGCCCCATGGCGATCCACTCTGGACCTCGGTTTCCAGCCCATTTTGGATTGCGGCGGCATAGGGCATGGCCGCGTTGGCAACCGTGGGCGGCTCTCACCGAAGTGGCGTTTCGTCATCATGTCGGATTTCGGCATCAACACCTGGCCGCAGAACCGGGGCATTCAGCAACTCTTTTTGTTCGAGTTGCATCCCCACAGGCAGAACGCACATTTACACATCAGGTTGTCCGCGCCGGCCGTTGTTGGCTCAAGTCTCCAAGGAACAGGTTTCACTGTGTCGCTTCACCTCCAGGTCTTCGATTCCTTCGCCGACGTCGGACCCTATCGCGAGCGATGGGATCGGCTTGCCGATACGGTTTTGTTCCGGTCGTTCGACTGGCAACGCTTGTGGTGGGAGCATTACGGGCAACTCGATCCGCGCCGGCAGTTGCATCTCATCGTCGTTCGCGACGACTCGCGCGGCGAGCAGGGATGCCTCGCCATTGCACCACTCATGATCGAGCGGACCGTGACCAGAGGCACGGTCGTGCGCTGGCTGGGAAACGGGGAAGTTTGCAGCGATCACCTTTCGCTGCTGGTCTCCCCCGGTCACGAAACCGCGGTGGCCCAAGCGCTCGCCGACCACCTGCTGGGCGATCGCGCCTGGGATCTGCTCCAACTCGACGCCGTCGACGAAGGAGATCCCGCGGTGGCGGCACTTGCCAAGGCACTCGACCAGCGCGCATGCGCCACTCGCGAAACGAACACAGGCAACTGCTGGACGATCGAGCTGCCCGACGATTGGGAGGCGTTTCTCGCCTTGCAGTCGAAGTCGCACCGCAAGCAGTTGCGGCAGGCTTACGATCGCGTGGTGGCAACCCCTCGTGCCCAATGGCACCTCGCTTCGACTCCCAGCGAACTTCACCAGGGCTGGAGCCTGTTTGTCGATTTGCACCAGCGACGGCGCGAGAGCCTGGGAGAACCGGGCTGTTTCGCGTCAGTTCAGTTTGGCCAGTTCCATCGGGAACTCGCACAGCTTCTACTTTCGCGTGACCAATTGCGGCTCTCCTGGCTCGAACTCGATGGCGTACCCGTGGCGGCCGAGTACCATTTTGCCGTGGCACGAACCACATTCGCCTACCAGGGAGGGGTCGACCCCAAGCGGCTGAGGGACGAACCCGGCCGGCTTTCAACTATCGTCACCATCCGCCATGCCCTCGCGGAGGGGCACCGCCGCTTCGACCTGCTGCGCGGCGACGAGCCCTATAAAGCCCATTGGCGCGCCACGCCGCGAGCGACTTACCGATTGGAAGCGGTCGCTCCCCATACACTCTCTCGCTGGCGGGCCCAATCGTACGACTGGGCGACGACGATGGCTGGCAAGTTGCGAGCCGGGCTCAAAGGCGCTTCGGCCACGGTTCCCCCTTCACAAGGAAAGGGAAACTCGCGATGAACATTGCGAAACGCCTCCTGTTGGCTGGCCACTACTACAGTACAGCTCCCGCTCGTTGGGTCGACAGACGTCACCGCTGCGTCGCGGGGGCCGAGCCCGTGCGAATCCTCTTCTATCACCGGGTTGCCGACCGGCACCCCAACGATTGGACGATGCCCTGCAGCATGTTCGCACGGCAAATCGACTGGCTAGAGCGGCGGTTCGAAGTCGTCGGCATGTTCGAAGCCCAGCGGCGGATCGCGAGTGGCAAGAACCACGTCCCCACGGCTTGTATCACTTTCGACGATGGTTACGCCGACAACCATGATTTCGCGATTCCGCTCCTATTGGGGCGCGGCCTCCCTTTCACCTACTTCGTCTGCTCCGACATTATCCGTAAGCGGCTCCCCTTTCCCCATGACGTGGCCGCGGGCGTGACCCTCGCCCCCAATCGAGCCGAGGATCTGCGGCAGCTCGCCACGTGGGGGGTCGAAATTGGAGCGCACACTCGCACCCATGCCGACTTGGGGCAGCTCACCGGCGAGCCGCTCCGTAAGGAGATTGTCGATTCCAAGCGGGAAATCGAGCGCATTATCGGCAAGCCCGTGCGCTATATGGCATTTCCCTACGGGCTTCACTCCAACCTTTCGAGAGAGGCATTTCGCCTGGCCTGCGAAGCGGGCTACCTCGGTGTTTGCTCTGCCTACGGAGGATACAACTTTCCCGGGCGTGACCCCTTCCACCTCGAAAGATTCCATGCCGACTGCGAATTCATCCGCTTCCGCACCTGGCTGGATGTCGATCGGCGGAAGTGTCGGCTCGTGGACTCGTTCGACTGGCAGGAAGCAGAAATGCCAAACGTCGACCAGCCGAAATCTGTCGTGACCACTCAGGCAGTATGTCACCCTCTGGTCGTTGACGGAACTGGAAATTGACGCACGACACCACCAACCGTCGCGGCTTTCGCCCCGACACGCTGCTTGCCAGCGTCGTCGTGTTGCTCGTCGTCACCCTGATCCAACGAAGCATCGGCTTCGGTCGCGGCATCCTGTTTTGCCGATGGCTCGAGCCCGAGGAGCTTGGAAACTGGGAGATGGCCTACGGCTTTCTCCTGTTGGCAGCCCCTCTGGCGGTGCTGGGACTACCTGGCTCCTTTGGCCGCTATTTGGAGAGATACCGGCAACGGGGACAACTGCGGATGTTCCTCCGGCGGGCCGTCTATTGGACGGGCGGACTCGGTTGCACGGCCGTGGCCTTGCTGCTGGCATTCCACTCCTACCTTGCCCATCTGGTGTTTGGCCATTCCCATCACGATGGCTTGATGGCGCTTGTCGCCGTAGTCCTCCTGAGCGTCATTCTGCATCACTTTCTCGAAGCTGTGTTTGCCGGGCTCCGCGTGTTTCGGATCGTGTCGTGCATGCAGTTTGTTCAGAGCCTGTTGTTCGCGGTCATCTCTCTTTCACTGCTGACGTGGGTTCGCTGTGATGCTTGGAGCATCGTGGCTGGCTATGGTGCGGCCTGCCTGATCTCCTCAGTCGTGGTCCTCGTCTGGTCGAAGACTCTCTCCCGCGACCCGCAACCCGATGTCCCCGACACTTCACACAGCGAATTCTGGCCCCCTCTACTCCGGTTTGCCGTGTGGGTATGGATCGCCAATCTCCTTAGCAACCTATTCGCCGTGATCGATCGCTACATGATCGTTCATATAAGTGGCTTACCCCCGCAGGAATCGCTAGCTTTGGTCGGCAACTATCACACCGCCATGCTGCTGCCGGCCCTCCTGGTATCGATTGCCAACTTGCTGGTGGGGGCGATGACCCCCCACTTCAGTTACGACTGGGAAGCGGGCCGCTCGCACGAGGTGTCGCGACGGCTCAATCTGTCGCTCAAATTCACGTCGATTGGAATGCTCATGGCTGGGATTGTCGTCCTCGTCGTCGCCCCCGCTCTGTTTCATATCGCCTTTGCGGGAAAGTACGACGCGGGCTTGGAGGTCCTCCCGTGGGCCTTGGCCGGCTGCGTCTGGTTCAGTTTGCTCCTGGTGGCCCAAACCTATCTGTGGTGCGCGGAAAAAACTCGCTACGCCACCTTGCCGCTCGCCATCGGATTGGCCTTGAACGTGGCCCTCAATTTCGCCCTACTGCCACGTTATGGGCTTGAAGGAGCACTGATCGCAACTGGCCTGGCGACGTACTTGGCAGTGGTTGTCCAGCTCCTGGTGAACAAGAAATTCGCCATGTCGTGTCCACTGGGGACAATCACCACCATCTCTTTGCCGCTAGGTCTCGCTTTTGGGTTGCCAGTGTCGCTCGCGCTGCTTATGGTCGTCGGCATCGTCGCCGCGACGACCAATCTGTTGCTCGACCGAGACGAGAAGGCGTTCATCGCTTGTTTCTGGAACCGCCTGCCATTCGTTCGCCAGTTGACCATCTCACCACGTCCCCCCGTGGAGCCTGTCTCGTGAACCGACGCCCTTGGCCGCCCCTCGACCGCCCTCTGCGAGTGATGTTCTGCACGACCTCCATGCCGGTGGGAGGCGCCGAGACATTGCTCGTCAACCTGATTCAGGGCCTCGATCGCGGCCGTTTCACCCCCGAGCTTTGTTGCCTGAAACAACCGGGGCCACTGGGGGAAGAGCTAGCGGGAGAGATCCCGGTCCACAGCCAATTCACAAGCGGCCGCTATGATCCGCTCGTCCCATGGCGGCTGAGAAAGCTGTTTCGTCGACGGCAGACTGACACCGTGGTCACCGTCGGCGCGGGAGACAAGATGTTTTGGGGCCGGCTCGCTGCTCGCTGGGCGGGGGTGCCGGTGATCTGCTCGGCGCTCCACAGCACCGGCTGGCCCGATGGTGTCGGTCGGCTCAACCGCCTCCTCACCCCCATCACCGATGCCTTCATTGGAGTCGCGCGCGCGCATGGCGAACATCTGGTCCAGGGTGAAGGCTTTCCCAGGGAGAAGGTGGTGGTTATTCCCAACGGAGTCGACACCGGTCGCTTCCGTCCAGGGATCGATTGCCGCCAATTGAGAGAGGAACTCGGCATCGGACCAACCGATCCCGTCGTCGGCATCGTCGCCGCCTTGCGACCCGAAAAGAATCACGCCATGTTCCTGAACGTGGCCGCACGCCTGCTGGCCCGAGTACCCGAGGCGGTCTTCGTGCTCGTGGGGGACGGCCCATTGCGGCAGGGGCTTGAACGCCAGGCCCTCGAACGAGGCATTTCCTCCCGAGTGCGGTTTCTTGGGACACGAAATGACACACCCGAGCTGTTCAATCTGTTCCATGTGACAGTCCTCACATCGAACAATGAAGCGAACCCGGTGTCGATTCTCGAATCGCTCGCTTGCGGCACCCCTCTGGTAGCGACAGATGTCGGCTCGGTTGCCGAGACCGTCGTCGAGGGAGAGACCGGGTATTTGGTTCCCACCGGGGGAATATCGGAAGCCGCCGAGCGAATTAGCCAGTTGATCGGCGACCCGTTGGGAAGACAGGAAATGGGCCGCCACGGGCGGGACTTGGTACGACGCGAGTGGTCGCTGACCGGCATGGTGCGGGGCTATGAGGAGCTGCTCGAAAGGCTTTTTTGCCGCCGAACCGGGCAGCCACGGCCACAACGGGTCGAGGTACCCACAGAAAACAAATCTTGGGAGGTGCTGGACGTAGGCAGCTAGCCGCCACCGTCCCGTGACCAAATGGGCCTCGCGAAGGATGGTCCCTTAAGCATAATGGAAGGCACGCGGCCGCAGGCGTCGTGAACCCACTTTGCCGCAGTCCACACCCCAACGCATGATTACCGAAACGCTGCTAACGTTCCTGGCGCGGCTGTTGAGCGGGGCCAGCGTGCGGTGGGTCGAAAGTCAGCCCGACACCTGCCAGCGGGTCTATTTTGCCAACCATACGAGCCATCTCGACGTGATTCTCGTCTGGTCGGCCCTGCCGCCCCATGTCCGCCGTCTGACGCGCCCCGTGGCGGCCAAGGACTACTGGAGCAAGGGGTGGATCCGGCCCTACATCGCCCGAACCTACAACGCCATGTTGATCGACCGCAAGGAGATCAAAGTCCATCAGAGCCCGGTCGACATTATGATCCGCGAGATCGGCAAGACGCATTCGGTGATCCTCTTCCCCGAAGGGGGACGGTCGAGCGGCGAGATGGTGGGGGAGTTCAAGAGCGGGCTCTACTATCTCGCCAAGAAACGCCCCGACCTGGAACTCATGCCGGTTTACATCGACAACATGAACCGCATCCTGCCGCGGGGCGAATTCCTGCCGGTTCCCCTTCTCTCCTGCATTACGTTCGGACCACCCATGTGGCTCGAGGCGGGGGAAACCAAGAATGAATTCCTGGAACGAGCTCGCCAGGCCGTGCTCAAACTCCGCGAAGTTGAGGAAGAATGAGTGTCGTGGCAGCGAGGCCAGCTAGCAAATCCCCCCTAGCGGGGCGATAATTTGGCCGAATCGTTTGGGCTGCTTTTGGGTGCAGCCTGATATTTGTTTCCCTCGGTGGCTTTAGATTACCTCCATGGATACGGCAACCAACTGGGCACTGGCCGGGACCGTCGTGGTGCTGCTTGGTGTAGCCACCATCGTCGGCCAATTGCTTGCCCGGCAAACCGAGTGGGGGCTGAATCCCGCCACGATCAAAACGTTCAATTCGCGATTGCGCGCGTGGTGGGTCATTTGCTGCCTGCTCGCTGTCGCCTTCTTGAGCCCTGAACTAACGATCGCGCTGTTTGGCCTGATTAGTTTCTGGGCGCTGCGCGAATTCATCACGCTGACTCCAACCCGGCAGGGGGACCATCGCGCCCTGTTCTTCGTCTTTTTCTTCTTCACCCCGCTCCATTACCTGTTGGTCTATTACGACCTCTACGAGTTCTACAGCATTCTGATCCCCGTCTACGGATTCCTGTTCATCCCGCTTCGCGTGGCCATCGCGGGGGACTCGAAGCGATTCCTCGAGCGGGTGGCAAAAATCCAGTCGGGCCTCTTGGTTTGCGTCTACTGCCTGGGGTTCGCCCCAGCGCTGCTACAGCTTGAGGGTCCGACGTTGAGCTACTCGGCGTGTGCGCGGCTCCTCTTCTTTCTGGTCCTGATGGCGCTCGTGAGCGAGGCACTCCAGTTCGTGTGCGACCGGCTCTATGGCCGCAACGTCATCGCCCCCAACATCAACGGCACACGCACCTGGGAAGGGATGCTGGGGGGCTCCGCATGTGCCGCATTGCTCGGCACGGTGCTCCACTTCTTCACCCCCTTTACCCAATTCTGGCACACCTCGCTGGTTTCGCTGCTGATCGCCATCATGGGCTTCGCCGGCGCGATGACGATGTCGGCCATCAAACGCGACCGCGGAGTCAAGGATTTCGGCACTCTGGTCGAGGGGCACGGGGGGGTGCTCGACCGGATCGACTCCATTTGCTTCGCGGCGCCAGTGTTCTACCATGTGAGTCGTCAGTTGCTGAACGCCTCCTGACGTCGTGTGGACGCAATCAGAGGGGGCGAGCCGGTCTCCCAATTCCCCCTTATTTGCCATGACCTCTGCTGCCAACGATGAACTCACTCCCCGGCTCGATTGGGCGCTCGAAGTGGCAACCCGTGGAGGCGACTCGACCTTGCGGCACTTCCGCAGCCCACAGCTTGCCGTGGAGCAAAAGGCCGACTCCTCACCCGTGACCGTGGCCGACCAGGGGGCGGAGCGGCTGATGAGGCAGCTTATCCTCGACCGTTTTCCCGCCGATGGGATTGTGGGCGAAGAGTTCGGAACCACAGAGGGCTCCTCAGGCTACACATGGGTGCTCGACCCGATCGACGGCACGAAATCCTTTATCTACGGCATTCCGCTCTACACCACCCTAGTGGCCGTGATGTCGACCCCTACGGGCGATCCAGACTCCGGCAGACCCGAAATCGGCGTGATCCGCGCCCCAGCGCTCCAGGAACATGTGTTTGCCCGGCGAGGCGGACCGGCCTTGCACGTCCGGGATGGCGAACAGCCAGTCGTGGCCCAAGTGGGGTCGATCTCCAGCCTCGATCAGGCCCTCCTGCTGACTAGCGAGGTGGCAACCTTCGAGACCCACCGCGCCCCCCCTGCGCTTGACGTCTACTTGGAGCTCCAGCGCCAAGCCAAGGTGGTTCGCACCTGGGGAGATGCCTACGGCTACCTGATGGTGGCCACCGGACGAGCCGACGTGATGATCGACGCCGCAATGAGCCTGTGGGATGCCGCTGCCATTCAGCCCATTATCGAAGGGGCTGGGGGAAAATTCACCGATTGGCAGGGGGTCGCCACCGTCCATTCGGGCGAGGCGGTGGCCACCAACCCGAAGCTCATTGAGAAAATTCTGGCGGCAACCCGGGGCCGCTAAGTGGCTCGCCCGGGCGCGGCTGGTCGACACCCCCCGCCATTGCATAACCTGCCAATCTGGCTATACTTACGGGCTTTCCGGCAACAAGCTTACGCCCTGCCGCCAGAGTGGCGGGACGAGACAATCCTCAGCCAGTTGAGAGTCGATCATGGCCCGTGAATGTGAAGTCTGCGGCAAGGGTCCGCAAATAGGCAATCAGGTAACGATTCGCGGTAAGCGAAAGTACCTGGGTGGTGTTGGTACAAAGGTCACCGGGATCACGCGGCGCCAGTTCAAGCCAAATCTGCAGCGGGTCCACGTGACCACTCCTCAGGGCAAGAATGCGGCGATGCGGGTTTGCACTCAGTGCATTCGTAGCGGAGCGATCGCCAAAGTCGTCCGTCAGGCTCCCTTCACGTTGCCCAAAGCTCCCGCCCCCAAGGCCGGCGTCAAGTAGCTGGTCGCAGGTTTCGTGAATCACACGCCATTTCCCCCGGTGGGATAAGAGGCGTTTGCGGAGGCGCAACGAATGGCGATCACCCTTGCCGAAGTCGAGCGAGTCGCCCTCTTAGCGCGGCTCCGCCTCAACCCCGACGAACTCCTGGCGATGACCACGGAGCTGGCGCGTGTGGTGGCCTATGTCGACGAGCTATCCGAGGTCGACACCGAGGGAATCGAGCCAATGGCCCACGCGGTGGAAGTCGTTAATGTGCTACGCGACGACACCCTGGCTCCGAGTCTCGATCGGGAAGAAGCCTTGCAAAACGCCCCGGCACGCAACGAGTTGGGTTTTCTGGTTCCACCCGTGCTCGGGGATTGAAACGCCGTGGAAGGGGCTCCGATGAGAAAACCTGTGCCGACCCACTACTTGTTGCTCGCCATCGCGACTCTCGCTTTTGCGACACCCCTCTCCGCCCAGGAGTATCAGCCGGTCGAAAAAGGAGTCGACCCCAGCTTCGCCAAAGTCGTCGACGATCCCAATCTGCCGCGGGTCCTGGTGATTGGCGACTCGATCTCGATGGGCTACACCCCACCTCTGCGCAAGCTTCTCCAAGGGCAGGCCAACGTCCATCGGATTCCCGAGAACGGACATGCCACGGTCGATGGCCTGAAGAATCTCGACAAGTGGCTGGGCGATACGAAATGGGACCTCATCCATTTCAATTTCGGCCTTCATGATCTGAAGAAGCTCGACGAGAACGGCAAAGCCGTTTCGTCTCCCGAGTTGGGAGAGTACAACGTCTCCGTGGAAGAATACGAGCAGAATCTCCATACAATCGTCAAGAAGCTCCAAGCGACCGGCGCCAAGCTCGTTTGGCGAAACACGACTCCTGTTCCTGCCGGTACGGCATTCAGGGCCGAAGGGGATGAAATTCGTTACAACGAAGCCGCCAAACGGGTGATGGAAGAGTTCAAAATCCCCATCGACGATCATTGGAAGTTCGTCAAGAAGCACCCCAAGCTGCAGCGGCCCCGCAACGTCCATTTCACGGGCAAAGGCTCACAGGCGTTGGCCGAACAGGCCGCCAAAGTGATCCTCAAGGAACTGGAATCCGTTACTCCAAGCTCCACCGAGTGACCTGTTCGCTCTACCCCTCCTTTCAACTTTCGACGCGTTCCATGTCCTTGCCCGCGCATTCTGCCGTCGAACAGTTGCGGTTGCTTGAGCGAGGCAAAACGAGCAGCGTCGAGTTGGTGCAAGCCTCTCTCGACCAGATTGCCCTGCATGATCCCAAGGTGGGAGCATTCCTGCGGGTCGATGCCGAGGGGAGTCTTGCGGCAGCCACAGAGATCGACCGTCGTCGAGCCGCGGGCAAGCCACTCGGCCCATTGGCTGGTCTGCCAGTCGCCGTGAAGGACATCCTTTGCGAGCGCGGCGAGCGGGTCACCTGCGCATCAAAAATGTTGCGCGATTTTGTCGCTCCCTACGACGCGACGGTGATCCAGCGACTTCGAGATGCGGGGGCGATTCTCATCGGCCGAACCAATATGGACGAATTCGCCATGGGGGGATCGACCGAGAACTCGGCCTATCAAAAAACGGCTAATCCCTGGGACCTCACCCGGTCGCCTGGGGGATCGAGTGGGGGTGCGGCCGCCTGCCTCGCCGCGGGAATGGTCCCCCTGTCAGTCGGCACCGACACGGGGGGCTCGATCCGCCAGCCAGCGAGCTTTTGTGGTGTGGTGGGGATCAAACCAACCTACGGCCGCGTGAGTCGCTATGGTCTTGTCGCCTACGCGAGCAGCCTCGACCAAATCGGCGCCCTGGCAAGGTCGGTCGAGGACGCGGCACTCCTGCTGCAAGCCATCGGTGGGCCCGATCCGCGTGACTCGACGTCACTGCGGCGCGATTTCCCCCCTTTGGTGGCCGACCTCGATCAACCACTCGAAGGGCTCCGAATCGGCATCGCACGCGAGCATTTCGTTGCGGGGCTCGATCCCGCCATCGAGCAGGCGATCCGTGGTGCGCTCGACGTGTACGAGTCGCTTGGCGCGAAGCTCGTCGAGGTTTCGCTCCCCCACAGCCGCTACGCGGTATCGACCTACTACGTCATCTCCTCCAGCGAAGCGTCGAGCAATCTCGCCCGGTACGACGGAGCCCACTATGGCCATCGCGCCCCCATGGCGGAAGTGGAAGCAGGATTGGCGGCGGAGCGGAAGCGACTGTCCGAAGCGGGCAACCAGGAAGGGCTCGATTCCCCCCTCGTGCGGATGTATCGCCAAAGTCGGGGCGAAGGTTTTGGGGCCGAGGTGAAGCGTCGGATCATGCTGGGGACCTACGCCCTGAGCGCCGGCTATTACGACGCCTATTATCTCAAGGCCCTCAAGGTCCGGCGGCTGATTCGACAAGATTTCGATCGCGCGTTCGACCAGTGCGATATCCTCGCCGGGCCAGTGACTGCGGGCCCAGCTTTCCGATTGGGGGAAATGGTCGAGGACCCACTCGCCATGTACCTGGTCGACCTCTACACCGTCAGCGCGAACCTCACGGGCATCCCGGCGATGAGTCTCCCTTGCGGGCTCACCCCAGGTGGGCTTCCCATTGGGCTCCACCTCCATGCCCCCCCGCTCGCCGAAAGCCAACTGCTGCGCGCTGCGCGCATGTACGAACAGGCTCGCGGCGAGTTCCCATTGCCGTCGCAATATGCCCCCTCGGCGAAGGGAGGAGCCTAGATGTCCAACCCGACCACCGTCATCGGGCTCGAGGTTCATGTTCAGTTGGCGACTGATTCGAAGCTGTTCTGCGGCTGCAGCACGCGCTTCGGGGCTCCCGCGAACACTCAGACATGCCCCGTCTGTCTTGGACTCCCCGGCGCCCTTCCCGTGATGAACCGCCAGGCGCTCGCGTTGGCACTCCGTACGGCCCTCGCCCTCGACTGCGAGATCCCGAGCTTCACCAAGTGGGATCGCAAGCAGTATTACTACCCTGATCTCCCCAAGGGGTATCAGATCTCCCAGTACGACCTCCCCATGTCGCAGCATGGCCGATTGCGTATCGAGTGCGACAAGGGGGCCTTCGAGCCACGGGAGGTGCGTATCCTGCGGGCTCACCTGGAGGAAGACGCCGGCAAGAGCCTGCACGACGAAATCGCGGGCCGGGCCGATAGCGTCATCGACCTCAACCGCACCGGCACGCCGCTGCTAGAAATCGTGACCGAGCCCGACCTGCGCAGCCCCCTTGAGGCCCGGGCATTCCTCGACGAACTCAAATTACTGCTCACCTACATCGGCGTCTCCGATTGCAACATGCAGGAAGGGAGCCTCCGAGTCGACGCCAATGTGAATCTCCACATCGACACGCCCACTGGAACGATCGCCACCCCGATCGTCGAAATCAAGAACATGAACAGCTTCCGCGCGGTCGAACGAGCGCTGGAGTACGAAGCCCGGCGGCAGCTCGACGTTTGGGAGGAGACCGGGCAGAAACTTGGGGACGTCCCCAAGCAAACCCGTGGTTGGGACGATGGTGCCGGCGTGACTCGGGGCCAGCGGAGCAAGGAAGAGTCGAGCGACTATCGGTATTTCCCCGATCCCGATCTCGTGCCGATCGTCTTCCAGCCGGAGGAGATCGACGCGGCACGCCCTAAAGCGGCTGAGCTGCCCCAATCAATTCGCCAAACCTTGCAAGCCGAACATGGCCTCGCCTCCTATGACGCGGATGTGCTGGTCAACCAAGGGGGAGAGGTCGTCGACTACTTCATGGCAGCCGCGAAAGTGGCGGGCGACGCCAAAGGGGTCGCGAATTGGGTGACTCAAAACGTGTTGCGGGCACTCAAGGATCAATCGACCTCCATCAGGGAGTTCCCGATTACGGCTCAACAACTCGGCCAGTTGGTCGCCCTGCTTCGTCAGGGGGAACTCCCCGGCCCGCGGAGCCAGGAAGTGTTCGACCTGATGCTCCAGGAGGGCATCGACCCAGTGGCGGCGATGAACCAGCTTGGCTTCGAAGAAGTCGACAGCGCCGCAATCGAACAGTTGTGCCGCGAACTTCTCGCGGCTAACCCGAAAACGGTCGCCGACCTCAAAAACGGCAAACAACAAGCGATCGGGGCCCTGATTGGACAGGCCAAAAAGAGAAACCCCAACATCGATCCCAGCCAGTTCCGTGACACCTGCCTCCGACTGCTAGGCGAGTTCGCGTAGTTCGCCCCAGGGGGTACAGTGTGTCGAAACCCCGCCCGATCGTGACCTTGACCACCGATTTCGGCGAGGGGAGCCGATACGTGGCCGCCATGAAGGGGGCCCTGCTCCGCGGAAATCCCGATATCCATCTAATCGACCTCACCCATTCGATTCCCCCTCAGGATATTGCGGCTGGCGCCCGCGTACTGGCGGAAACGGTCCCCTGGTTCCCTTCCGGCACACTCCATGTCGTCGTGGTCGATCCAGGGGTGGGAAGTGAACGACGAATCCTCTATGTCGAATGGCGCGATCAGCGAATCTTGCTCCCCGACAACGGCCTTGTGACTTGCTTGGCGGAAAAGGAAAAACCGATTAGGATGCTAGTGCTGGAAAACCGCGATTGGTGGCACCTCGAGGTGGCTCCAACCTTCCACGGACGCGATATTTTCGCACCAGTGGCGGCCCAGTTGTCGCAAGGCCGCGACCCGGAGGGGCTTGGCCCGGCAGTCAGCACAATCGTAACCCTACCCCTACCGAAGGCAGCCCGCGTGGGACAGAAGATAGAAGGCGAGGTCGTCGAGATCGACTCGTTCGGCAACCTGGTGACCGACATTGGGCAGGATCTGCTCGACGGTGTGCCGCGCGACGACCGTGTGCGCGTCGCCTGCGATGAACACGAGACGTTCGGAATATTCTCGACCTATGCCGAGCAGCCGAGCATGACACTGATCGCACTCGTGGGCTCCGGGGGAAATCTCGAACTGGCAATCGTCGACGAGAGTGCTGCGATCATGCTCGGTGTGAGATGCGGTGCCAAAGTCACTTTGGAGTGGTAATTGCCCAACGCGACTGAAGAACTTTTGCGCTGGGACCGGGAGCACTACTGGCACTCCTTCACCCAGATGGCCGAGTACGAGCCGCTGGTGATCGACCGTGCCGAAGGGGTATGGCTCTACGACATCATGGGGCGACGCCTGCTCGATGGGGCAAGCAGTATGTGGTGCAACGTCCATGGCCACAATCATCCCAGCATCAACCAGGCGATTATCGCGCAGCTCCAAAAAGTCAGCCACTCGACGTCGCTCGGCATGAGCAACACGACAACGATCCGCCTGGCGCGGCGGCTCGTCGACGTGACACCACAAGGACTCGAGCACGTCTTCTTTTCGAGTGATGGCTCGTCGGCGAACGAAGTCGCCCTCAAAGCGGCCTTTCAATACTGGCAACAGTGCGAAGAGCCGAAGCCCCGAAAGACCAAGTTCCTGACCTTCGGCGAGGCATATCATGGCGACACTTTGGGGGCCGCGAGCGTTGGCGGGATCGCCAAGTTTCAATCGGTTTTCTCACCCCTCTTGTTCGAAGTGATCCGCGCTCCGCAGCCCGACGAGCGGCGTACCCCACGGGCCGATTTCTTCCTTACCGAAACCGAAGCTTTGCTCCGCGACCACCATGAGAAACTGGCCGGCATCATCGTCGAACCGATGATGCAAGGGGCGGCAGGGATGGTGTTGCAACCCCCAGGCTTTATGCGAGGACTCCGCGAACTGGCGACCCGCTACAACGTCCTCTTGATCGTCGACGAGGTGGCTACCGGCTTTGGTCGCACCGGAACGATGTGGGGTTGCGATCATGAACGGGTCGCACCCGACTTGATGACCTTGGGAAAAGGAATCACGGGGGGCTATTTGCCCCTCGCTGCGACGCTCGCGACGCGGCGCATCTGGGAGGCCTTTCTCGGAACTGTCGAATCGTCGCGGGCCCTCTATCATGGGCACACCTACAGCGGCAACCCGACAGCGGCCGCCGCCGCGCTCGCGTCGCTCGACCTGTTCGAAAGCGAGCAGACCCTCGCCCAACTTCCCCCCAAAATCGCCCAACTGTCACAAGGGCTCGCGCGGCTGGCGGAGCATCGCTACGTGGCCAACCCACGTCAGTGCGGGATGGTGATCGCCTTCGACCTGGTTTCCGACCGTGAAACGGGGGCCCCCTTTCCACCGGGGCATCGCCCGGGGCTCGAGTTCGCCCGTGGGGCACTCGACAAGGGGGTCTGGCTGCGGGCGCGAAACGACATGGCCTACGCCATGCCTCCCTTGTCCATCACCGAGGGCGAGATCGAGATGCTACTCGCGGCGATGGAAGCAGGGCTCGACGCGATCACTTCCCCTAGTCATTCCCTCGCATCCCCCTAGTCATTCCTCCGCAGGGAGGAATCGCGACTTCGGAAACTCTGCCCGAGGCCCGACCGCGACCAGGGCATGCTGGGTGAGCGGATACTTTGCCACAAGGGCGTGGAGATCGTCGCGCGTCACTCCCTCGATTGACGCGAGGTCATCCGCCACCGAGCGATACTCCCTGGTTTGCAGCCAATTGCCTCCCACATGGAACAAGCGACTCCGCGGCCGCTCGTTGCTGAGGACCACACGTGCGCGAATCTTGCTTTTTGCTTGTTGAAGCTCGTGCGGCTCGATTCCTTGCCGCTCGACTTTCTCGAACAAATCGTGCATCCGCTCGATAATCATGGGCGCGTCATCAGGCTCACAGGAAACCCATGTGTAAAACATGCCGATTCCCTGGTAATCGTAGTGTCCCAGACTGGCCGACTCCACCAGGCCCGGATCGACCAGCTCCCAGTACATACGGCTGCCGGAATCGTCCCCCACGATATTGGCCAGAAGCTTGGCCGCAAAGCGATCGGGCGACTGAGCCGCAGGGGCATCGCGCAAGTAAAGCAAATACTCTTGAGTCGACGATTCGTTGGTGTGGTGTTCAAATCGGGTGTGAAGCGACACCGGTTCGACGGTGCGCGAGGACCCGGCCGATTGCCAATCGCTCGTGCAGGCCTCGAGCTGCTGCACCAGCCCCTCGAAATCGACCTTCCCCGCGGCAGCCACGACGAGATTGTCGGCTGCATAACGAGCGCGGTGATACTCCAACATCTGCTCGGCACTCAAGGCCGTCACCGATGCCTCGCTTCCGATCACACTGTGGGCGATGGGATGCCCCGCGAACGCCAAGACCTTCACCCGATCGTCCATCCCGTAGGGAGGTTGATCGAGATACATCTGGATCTCTTCGACAATCACGTTCTTTTCCATCGCGAAATCATCTTCGCGCAAGCTGGGTCGCATGATATCGGCAAGAATATCAACCGCCATCTGTTGGTACTCGGGAAGTACCGACGCGTAGTAAACCGTGCTCTCCTCGGTTGTGAAAGCGTTGTAATGGGCGCCAATCTCGTCGAATTGCCGATTCACGTCGTCGGCACTCCGGCGCGGGGTCCCTTTGAAGACCATATGCTCCAAAAAATGGCTGACACCGGCCAGTTCGGGTGTCTCGTCGCGAGCCCCGGTGCGAACGAAAAATCCAATGGCGGTGGTGAGCGCTTCGGGGTTGACCTCGGCCACCACTTCCAGCCCGTTGGCGAGCCGGTGACTACGAAACTCCATGCGGGATCTCCAACGGCTCGCGACCAAGCACAACAGCGCGGAATTCGCGCGGGGGATTATCGCGAAGGAAGGCGTTTATGGTGTCGGCGGTCAGGGCATCGACGCGCTTTGAGACTTCCTCCACGCCTCGGACCCGGCCCAGGTGGTACCAGTCGCGGGCGAGCGAGCTGGCTCGGGCGGAAGTCGACTCCTGCTGCATGATAAGTCCGCTTTTGATCCGGGCCTTGAGTCGTTGAAGTTCCCCCGGCAAAACCCCCTCTCCCAGCCGGACCAGCTCGGCCAGGGTCACATCGAGTGTTTCCTGAGCTCGTTCGGCCGTGGTCCCCGCGTAACAGAACACGGCCGCCCTGTCGCGCTGAGTATGGAGCGACGCCGACACCGTGTAGCAGAGACCACGCTTCTCGCGAACCTCGGTGAAGAGGCGTGAACTCATGCCCCCGCTCAAAACACCAATCGCCGCCCACGCCTCGAAGTACTGTTCGTGGCGATAGGGAATCGACGGGAAAGCAAGCCCAATGTGCGACTGCCCTGAGTCATGCTCCACGTGGAGCGGCACCTCGACCGCGGGCCCAGGGTTGGGATCACCAACCGACTGAGGCGCCCAATCTTCGAACAAACGACCCACTTCTCGTTCGAGCTCGTTCCAATCGAAACGCCCGGCAACCGCGAGAATCGCCCCCTGGGGTCCGTATTGGCGTTTGTGAAACTCGCGCACGTCGTCGATGCCCATTTCCATGAGCGCTGGTTCCGAGCCATGGCTCGGGCGCCCCCATGGATCGGGATAATAGCGCCGCCGGAGTTCGGTCATCAACTTGTGGGCGGGCTCGTCCTCCATCCCCCGGATTTCCTGAAGACAAACGGCGAGACCGGACTCGAGCTGGTCGAGGGGAAGATGGGGACGACGAAGCACGTCGGCGTAAATGGCCATCGCCGGCAACATGCTATCGGCCACCGTCGCGCCGCTGAAGCCTGCCTGCGAGACCCCCACCGACTCCCCCCGTTCGACTCCCAAATTCTCAAGATCGGCGATCAGTTGGCGGCTGTCACGCGATCCGGCGCCCCGCATCATCATTTCGCACGTCAAGCTCGCCAGCCCGGCCTGTTCGGGCGCGTCAAAGGCACACCCAGCCGGAAGGAGCATATGAAACGCGGCCGATTGAAAGCCCTCGGAAGGTTCGCCGAGGAGGACGAGCCCATTATCAAATTGGCGGACAAAGTGGCGAGGCACGTCGAGGCTGGTCTCCGGCTTTCTCGAAGGTGTGGTGGATTGCAAGGGATGCACTCCCCCTTTATTTCGGACGAGTGCGCCCCCAAGGATGAACTGCCGATCTGGACACGCCCTGGCGGGAATGCAAGCAAGGCCTTGCGGGTTCCTCCAAGTATTCCCCACCGAAGGCTGGTTGTCGAGGTGCGAAGGGGTTCGCTATATTCGGTCTCTGGCAGGGCGGCCCCTGCCCGAGACTCTCCAGAAAGCGTGAAACGAGGGGCAAGAGGACTAAGCCAAGATGAACGCCCAACAGGCCATTCTGACGACCCTCGACCTCAGCACGCGGGTTCTTCACAACTACGTCGGCGATTTGAGCGACGAGCAGCTATTGCGCCGTCCCCCAGGATGCAACCATCTGGCTTGGCAGTTGGGGCACCTGATCGCGATGGAGTGTCAACTGCTCGATATGGTGAGCCCCGGTTCAGCCATCGAGTTGCCCGAACGCTTCGCCGAACGCCACTCGCGTGAGGCGACGGCAGACAACGACCCAGCACACTTCGAAACCAAGCAGCGGTATCTCTCGCTGCTGGCGGAATCGCATGAAGCGGTCCGCGAGGCTTTGAACAAGACCACGGCGGAGCAACTCGATCAACCTGGCCCGGCAGCGTTGGAGGGTCTCTGCCCTTCGGTAGGGCACGTCTACAACCTTATCGCAACGCACGGACTAATGCATGCCGGTCAGTTCGTGCCAGTGCGACGAGAACTTGGCAAGCCAATTGTCATCTAATCGCGATCCATCGATCTGGTGACAAGTTTGCGAATCGCGTCCGCAGGGCCATTCAGGTTAGCCGTCAGGCGTGGCAGTGGCCGGTGGCCGTCTCGACCGACTTGTAGAGTGTCTTCACTCGGCGAAACCCAATCCGCTGATAGAGCTCGACAGCACCCACGTTTTGAGCCGTCACTTCGAGATAGGCTCGCGGAAGCCCCTGAAGTTGAAATCCCGTGAGGGCTGCCCTCACCAGGGCAGTCCCCAAGCCACGACTGCGATGAAAGGGAACAACACCGACGTTCTGAATCGCACCGATATGGTGGGCGTCCTCAAGTCCTTGAACGGTCCCACAGACCTCCGCCCGACCGGCGCGATCGCGATAGGTAATGAGCCAGGTCGCCTCGGGGAGGAAGCCCTCGCGGCAAACGATTTCCTCCATCAGCCGGGCACAGCCTTGGCGATCCCCCAGGCACGGGAAGATGGCCGCGTCGATTTCCTCGTGAAAACTCTCGTACTTGGCTTGCGCATGCTCGGCGATAAGATCGTCGCGATAAGCCACTAGCTGATATCCCTCCGGTAACCATGGGCGCGGCACCGATTGCCAACGGAGGTCGTACTCCATGCGAAATCGCTTGAAATACGAGACGCCACCGTGGGAGATGCCACTTTGCCGTGAAGGAAACAGCGAAAGAAAAGGGAGGAGCATCGCAGGACCGCTCGGGTGGAATGGGACGCGCGGGGGATATCTGAATGTACTGCTGCAATCGGAACCCGTCAAATTATCTCCCACCCATTCGGGCGGATTGGTTGTAGTGAACGTACCGATTGTAGGGCCTCCACTCGTCGCATTTGGTACGGAAGCTGATTTCGGCTCGAAGTTTTTGAGCAGTCAAAAACCTCGCACCGCCGATTTCAGATGTTGAAAGGACTCACCATGCGACTCATTTTCTGGCTTTACTCGACGGGCCTATTGATCGCCCTGCTGGCATCGACTGGCCAGGCAGCCACTCCCTTTCTCGATCGTCCCACCCTTTGGACGTGGGACGGCGGACCGCACGAACCACTACCTCCGATCGCCGATCGCCCTCTGGTGGGAGACCGTCCTGACTTCACCGAGGCGTCGAGCGTTGTGGGGCGCGGAGTGGTGCAACTCGAAATGGGTTACACCTATAGCCGGCAGGACCGTCCCGAGGTGAGTGAATCGCATACCTATCCCGAGCTGGTGCTTCGCATGGGAGTGCTGGCCGAATGGGCCGAACTACGTCTCATCTGGTCGGCAGCCGAAGAGCAAACGGGAGCTGGGGCACGCCCGAGTGTCGGCAGCGGGGACCTCACGGTCGGCATGAAGTTTGCGCTGACTCAGCAAATCGACTACCTTCCGGAGACGGTCTTCATCGCTCATCTCCAGCTTCCCACGGGGAGCGAGGAGTTCACCGCCGACGAAGTCCTTCCCTCCGGTTCCTATATCTATGGGTGGGAGCTGAACGACTCCTGGTCGACCGCGGGGCAGACGGTCCTGGGCCGCGCCCTCGACGATGCCACTGGCGAGCCCTACCTCGAAGTGGCCCAGTCGTGGACGATCGGCTATTCCTTCACCGACAACGTGGGGGGCTACGTCGAATGGTTCTCGATCATGCCGCACGGGGCGGATGAGAACCACACCGAGTCGTACATCGATGGCGGGTTCACCTTCCTGCTGCTCGACGACCTTCAGTGGGACATCCGCGTCGGGGTCGGCCTGAACGACGCGGCGGCCGACTATTTCGTGGGAACCGGTTTCGTGATTCGTCGCTAAGCAGCGTTCGATCAATCACTCTCCACGAAGCTCCGGCACAACAACTTGCCAGGGCGTGCTGGCAAGCGCCAGGATTTGGGAATGCTCGCAAACGTAGGGTGCCGTCAAGCGAGCGGATTAAAACGTTACCCCGCTGGTGGTGCCATCCGCCCGCGCCGACGCACCAATCGCACTGCTACGAAAACAGCGCCTCAATGGGCTGGCCACCGTCGGTGATCGGCACTGGACGGTCGCCGTCGTACAGATACTTGGTCCAGTCGATCCCCAGGGCGGCGTGGATGGTGGCAAAGAAATCGGGCACGCTCACCGGGTTCATTACAACCTTGGTGGACAGCTCGTCAGTCTCACCGTAAGCCCCACAATGGTTGAGTCCTCCACCGGCCAGCACGCATGTAAACGCACTCCCTTGATGCCCTCTTCCTCCGCCACCATCGAACTGTGGTGGACGGCCGAATTCGCTCGTGATCACAATCAATGTCTTGTCGAGCAGGCGATGGGCTTCTAAATCCTTCATTAGCGTGGCCATCGATTGGTCGAGGTCTTGGATCAACTCGTGCTGTTTCTCGATGCCATCATTGTGGACATCCCAGCCGGTGCCGTTGAGGAAATTCAGGTTATGCGAGACCTCGATGAACCGGACACCTCGCTGGAGCAATCGCCGGGACAGCAAGCATCGCTGGCCAAACTCGCTCCCGTAGGCATTTCGCAGGTCGGCGGGCTCCTGGTCCAAGTCGAATGCGCTCGAAAACCCGGGACCGGCCAGCTTGAGGCTTTGCGAGATTGCCGCGTCGTAGTCGGCCAATCGCGCGTCGTCGCGATATCGCTGTTCGGCGACTTGTCGCTGTACTTGCAGTAGCCTTTCCCGGCGAGTCTGCCGGTCGGCGGAAATTCCATCGGGTCGTGATAATCCAGCGGGGCCTCGACCGGTTTCCGTAAGGTAGAGATAACCGGCCGATGCACCGAGGAACCCCGGACCACGCGTCACGTTCGGGTAGCCGATCAGGATGTACGGCGGCGCGCCTTCCTGGACCGGGCCGAGTTGATGAGCCACGGTCGAGCCAATCGATGGGTAGGAAACCGTACCGCTCACCGGTCGTCCGGTATGCATCCGATTCGTCGCCGCCGCGTGTTCATCGATGACATCGTGGTGTATGGTACGGACGGCGGTCATTCGGTCCATGAGCGCCGCGACACGCGGCAAGTGTTCGCATACTTGCACGCCCGGGACAACCGTGTCGATCGTGTCGTAATAGGAACCAGGCACCTTAGCCTTGGGGTCTCCGCGACGCTTGGGATCGAAAGTATCGATTTGCCCCATGCCGCCACCCAGCCAGATGAAGATCACATGCTCTGCCTGGCCTCGCAACCGATCCCCGTTCTCGGCTGCTGGCGTTCGCCCCAGGGCACGACCGAGCAGCGGAGTTGCGGCCGCCGCGGTCAGTGCCGTCAAACATTGTCGTCGATTGAGCTGATTCATCAAACATTGCTCCCTTAGGCTATCCCGACCTCGGACTTCTCGCTGCTCAAGGTATCCAAACAAACTCTGGTGAATTGACGAGTGCCCATACGACATCCTCGTAGGCTTCTCGCCAATCGGCGCGTAATCGTGGATCGGGCGGATCGCCCCGTCTTGCTCGCTGCTCCATTTCGATCTTGATCGAATTGGCCTCCGAACGAAGGTGATTCGACCAGGAAACATGGCTGAGCGTCGGTGGCTTTTCAGGCCATACGACAACTTCGCTCGGCAACAGGCGGCGCTCGAAACCTTCGGCCAGCGTCTCACCATACAGCTCTCGTTCATCGGCGGTCGGATAGCGACTCAAGAACCTCAAGAACAACGCATCGACCAGGCTTTCGGGTGCATCCGCCGCGATCGCCATAGAAGCCAGTTCGCTGGAGAGCGATGCTCGGGTAATCCACGAAGCCATGACACCATTGGACAGAATGCCAGGCTGGAGAACGTTAGGGTCGTCGTCGCGATCGGTAACTGCGTTTTGTCGTGAACCAGTCCAGCCAAAGGCTTCCAGTACATCGATTACCGCTTGGGCTCGCGGCAAGGCCAAACTGGGGCGGTCACGTTCGTTCGATAGTTCCGCAAACTCCCATGCTCGCCGTGGATATCCCAAGGAGATCATTGTGTCGGCTGGCCGGCGTCCATCCGAATCGAAAGTCAACTGCTCGACCTGCATGCGATGGCCCGACGCATGGAACAGCGAGTCGACAACCTGCTCGGCCGTTAGTCGCCGCCGCTCGGGCGCGGTGAAAAATCGAACTTCCGCAATCGCCTCCGCGTTCGAGCCGACCGCCTGCCGTTGGTAGAGATCGGAAGTCATGACCAATCGCATGAGGTAACGCATGTCGTAACCCGACGCGACGAATTCACGCGATAGCCAGGTCAGTAGCTGCGGATGACTAGCTCGAGCGGCTTCCCAATCGTCCACCGGCTCGACCAGACCAGCACCCAACAACCGTTTCCAAATGCGGTTCACGATGACGGCTGCAAAACGTTCGTTCGACGGCGCGGTAATCAACGCAGCCAGACGTTCGCGTGAATCGTCCGGTTGTTGCATCAAGTCGCGCAGCCAGTCGTTATCCTCGGCCCCTGTTGCGGATGCAAACGGCCACTGGGGTTCGACCTTAACGCCTGGTTTAAGCGTGACACGAATGAGAGACTCACGCCCCTTGTGTTGCTCGAAGAAGCCGGGGGCAACCGTGCTGGTGGGAGGCACCGTTACCGACGAGCGTGCCAGCATGGCGGATAGTGCAAACAAATCTTGTTGCGTCGTCGAGTGATAGGGGGAATCATGGCATCGGGCACACTGCATATCGATCCCCAGAAAGGCCGAGGCCAAAACCAGCGAGCGTGTTGCTAGCGGGGCATCGTTGTCGGCTGCCATGCCAAACCCGGCACTTCCACCTTCCCGTTCGCTGCCGCGCAACATCACCAACTCGGTTACCAGTCGGTCGAACGGTCGGTTATCGCGGATCGCTTCATGCAAGAAGTAACGAAACGGTCCCGTGTTGTTGAGACTCGGTTTGAGGATGCTGGGATTCTCGGCCAACACATCTTGCCAGTAACTCACCCAATGGTCGGCTACCCTCTCATCGGCCAGCAATCGATCGATCGCCTTGGCACGTTTATGGGGATCCTGGTCCGCTAAAAACGAACGGAGTTCGGTTTCAGTGGGTGGTATGCCCCAGCAATCGAGATACGCTCGGCGTAAAAACGACGCGTCATCCACGATCGAGACCGGTTCGATGGCCTCGGGAGCAAAGGCGCGTCCCCAGGCGACACCCGATTGAATCCATTGTTCCAGCGTCGCCACTTGCGCTTCCGTCAAATTGCTCGACGGAGGCATTCGCTCCCCTTCGTCCTGAGATCGAACTCGAGCCAGCAACTGGCTTTCGTTCGGCGCGTGGGGGGTGGCGGCTGGTTCACCAGAATCGCCACCGGCGAGCACTCCATCCCGCGACGTCAATTGCAGGCCACCTTCGGCCTGGTCGGAGTGACAGCGGAAGCAATTGTCCTGCAAAATAGGGAGCACATGACCGCGGAAAAATTCGGCATCACCGTGGGCTCCATCCGTAGCCTGAGACCTGGCTTGTTCGATTTTCTCGGCCAGAAAAGCGTCGATGGGATGCGTGCCAGAAAACCCGGAGACGACGGGAACCTCGGACGCGGGTTGTTGCTCGACCCAGGTACGCGCTGCGTCGTGGCGAGCAGCCCAGTAGTCGTCCTGGCTCGCCGCCTGTCTTCCGCGAATCCGTTTGTCGAGTGCATCCAACCGTTGTTCCATGCGATCCAAGGCGGCCTCGATTTCACCATCGATTAGCAAGACGGATGGCGAGCCAGCAGCGTGAGGACGCAGCAATTCGAACGAGTTACTTCCTTGAAGTTGAATGGCGACCAGCGTTTCACCTGGTTCCGCACGGAATCTCGTTCCGCCGACCAGTGATTCCAGTATCACGCGATAGACACCGCCGGTAGCAAGTTTCAGCGGGACCAATACCTCCTGGTCACCATAACCGCAGAGACGGTTTCCGGGGGCAGGTGGTTCGGGAAGAGGGTCGACCGGTTGGTGGCCGTCCGTTGCCGTGTTGGGAATCGCGGTTCGGGCGACGACTTCGTCGTTCAGCCACAATCGACTGAGCCCCCGCGAGCGGAGTAACAAACGATGTTCGCCAGCAGGCAATTCAACGTCGGTGGCCGCTTGCAGCAGTGAAGTGGACTGCCACGAAGCTCGGATTCCCCAATCATCATAGCGGCGAGGAAGTCGTGTCAACAGAAAATCGTCGACTTCGTATTCGATCACTGGTTCGGCTGGCAGTTTGTGTTCGGGAGTCCAGTTGTTGTGGGCGGCTAATCCGTCGAAGATGCGTACCGTGATAGCCGTTGGCGTGGTGGCCAGTCGCGGCACGACTTCCGGAAGCCGATCGATGGGACGCTCCGGTCCTTCTCGCCGATAACGTTTGGCCATCTGTTCGTCCGAAAGCTGATCGCGGAAGATGGTGATCTCGTCGAGCAACCCATTAAAGCTATTACCCGAACTGCCACCCAGCGAACTGCCGATCCAGACGGCGTCGTCGTCGACGACCGGTGCCTGGTCGGTCGGCCCCCCCATGTCCCACTTGCCATCTATCCGTTGTGCGTTCAGCCAACCTTGGATACTTGTCGGTTCACCGAAACGGTAACTGATCGCGATGTGGTGCCAACCAGTCCCCGGTACAAATCCGGTGTGACTGGTCCACCGATGCCAATGGGCATCCCGATTGGCACTGCCGGCTACCTTGGGCGTGGCGAACAGGAAATTGAGGCGCGCCTGCCCGTCGACGCCGCGTAGGCGCAATGCCCAATTCTGGTTGTCGCCGGGGAATTGCGGATCGTTTGTCCGACCCTTGCCGATGATGTAGACGTTCTGGTTGTGAGCGATCGGCTCTTCCATGTTGACCCACGCTTCGATGGTAATGGCATCGCCGTTATCGAAGTCGAATGGGCTGGCTGGTCCGGGATCTTTGATCGAAAAGCGTGCTCCTCGGCCATCGAGCATGACAGCGGTGTTATTCGGAGCGAAGTCGGGAAACTCTGGCGGCCGCGGGCCAGCTTGATCACGATGGAGCCCGCCATGCGGCACCAGTCGAATGACCTCCTCGGTATCAAATCGCAAGGCAACAACCGGCTTGGACCCCTCTTGGCCAAATGCACTGACCGGGAGTGTGGCTGGCATAGGCGCCAACAACAATATCAACAGAAGGGCTCGAACCGCGGAGCGTGAGCAGGTCGACATGGCGAGATACCTTCGGTGGGAAATGGGGGATTCAGGGCCCCCAGCCGGCAGACACTCAACATCCTAGCGCCATGGCCCCGTTGACGCAACTCGTGTCCACGTGACACGTTACGCTTTGCATGTACCCCTAAGAGTCAGTAGGCAGTTGGCAGTCGTCAGTGGCTGAGGGCTCTCCGTGCAGGGTTCTCCTCGGGTAGGGCTCCGCTTGACAGAATGCCCGGGTGCCGTGAGAATTTTGATTAGTCAAAAACCTTCTGATCCCCCTTTAAAATCAAGGTATCGCCGCCATGTTGCGGGTATTTCCTCGGTCGTTTGTTTCGGTTTCGATAGCATTCGCCACTCTGGCAATCGCCGGTCTCGGGTGCTCGCGAGGAAATTCGGGCAGCGGTCCTTCGGCCCCTCCCTTTAGCGGCACCTACGAGGGAGAAGGGCCGATGACAATCTTCTGCACCACCGGGCAGGTGGCCGACGCCATCCGCAACCTGGTCGGCGACTCGGCCAAGGTGGTGGGCATCATGGGGCCAGGGGTCGATCCCCATCGCTATCAGGCGCTCCCCGCCGACATGCTCGCCCTGAAACAGGCCGACATGGTGTTCTACAACGGCCTCCACCT
Source organism: uncultured Planctomycetaceae bacterium (assembly GCA_964650265.1). Lineage (GTDB taxonomy): Bacteria > Planctomycetota > Planctomycetia > Pirellulales > Lacipirellulaceae > CAZYQQ01. Next base: position 6,486 of record CAZYQQ010000030.1, on the reverse strand, counting down.
CGAAGGGCGGATGACCGACACCCTCGAGTCCTTTGCCGCCAAGAAACCGGTGGTGGCGATGGCGGAAATCCTGGTCGAACGCCAGGATAAGCGGCTGCGACAACCGTCGGAGTTCGAAGGCTTCTACGACCCGCACGTCTGGCACGACGTGATGCTGTGGGCGGATTGCGTCGACCACGCCGCGGAACGACTTGCCGCGTTCGACCCGGCGAATGCCGAATCGTATCGAGAGCGGGCCCAGGCGTATCGCGAGCGGCTCGTGGAGCTTGACTCCACCTGCCGCGAGCAGATAGCCTCGATCCCCGAGGATCGCCGCGTGCTGGTGACAACTCATGATGCCTTCGGCTACTTCAGTGTGGCCTACGGGCTCGAGGCGATTGGTCTCAAGGGCATCAGCACCGAGGACGAGGCCGACTTCCAGCACATCGACGAGGTCCGCGACTTGATCGTTTCGCGAAAAGTTCCCGCCGTGTTTGTCGAGTCGTCGACCCCTCCGGCGCTGATGCGGCAGTTGGTCGAGTTGTGTGGGAAAGCGGGACATAAGCTTCACGTGGGACTTACCGCCGAGGACGAGCTCTACGCCGATGCCCTCGGCCCGCCGGATTCCGGGGCCGACACCTATGAAGGGATGATCCGGGCCAATGTCGACCGTATTGTCCGCGGGCTCCGCACCGGGCTCTAGCACCGACATCTGGCAGCCCCCCACCATTCCGCGACAAACCCCAATCATACTCACCCCGCCCATCGCACCGTGGCACCCGCTCTCGAAATCCATGACATGACCGTTGCCTACCGGCACAAACCGGTGTTGTGGGATATCGACCTGGAGATCCCGCCGGGGAACCTCGTCAGCATCATCGGACCGAATGGTGCGGGTAAGACGACCCTCATCAAAGCGGCTCTTGGTCTGGTCCCCCTGGCAAGTGGCAAGGTCGAAATCCTTGGCGAGCCCTACCAGTCGCAGCGGCATCTGGTGGGATATGTCCCGCAGCGGGAGTCGGTTGATTGGGACTTCCCGGTGACGGTGCTCGACGTGACCCTCATGGGAACCTACCGCCGCCTCGGCTGGTTTCGCCGTCCCGGGCCTGCCGAGTACGAGCTGGCCCGCGAGTGCCTGGCGAAGGTGGAACTCTCGGAATTTGCCGATCGACAGATCCGCCAGCTTTCGGGAGGACAGCAACAGCGGGTGTTCCTCGCCCGGGCACTGGCGCAGGATGCCTCGATCTACTTCATGGACGAGCCGTTCGCGGGAGTCGACGCTGCCACCGAGTCGGCCATCCTGCGGTTACTTCAACAGTTGCGCAGTGCGGGCAAGACGGTGTTCGTTGTCCATCACGACTTGCAGACAGTCCAGCGGTACTTCGACTGGGTGATCCTGCTTAACTTGCGACTCCTTGCCTGTGGCCCCGTGGCGACGACCTTCACGCGCGAGAACCTGCAGAAGACCTATGGCGGGCGGCTGACCATTCTTGAACAGGCGGCCGAAGCGGTCGGCCGTCGGACTCCGGAATGACCGGCGGGAGAGCGGCCCCATGTTCGAAGCGTCAGTCGTTTGGAAAGTCATGGCAGGTTCCGCCCTGTTGGGGGCCGCGGCGGCACTGGTCGGATCGTTCGCCTTGCTCCGTCGGCGTGCCCTGCTTGGAGATATGCTCTCGCACGCGGCGCTCCCCGGCATCGGGGTGGCGTTTCTCATCGCGGGGTCACGGGATCTCATCCACCTGTCGGTCGGCGCCTTGGGAGCGGGACTCCTGGCCGTGGCGGCGGTGGCGGCCATTGGGCGCTGGACGCGGACTTCGGCGGACGCGGCCATCGGCATCGTCCTGAGCGCGTTCTTTGGGGCGGGGGTGGTGTTGCTGTCGGTCATTCAATCCGACCGTGCCGGGAACCAGGCGGGGCTCAACAGCTATCTGTTTGGGGAAATCGCCAGCCTCCAGTCGCGCGATTTGTGGATCATCAGCGGCGTCGCCGTCTTGCTGCTGGGGCTCGTGGCGTTGTTTTATAAGGAACTGAAGGTCCTCTCCTTCGACTACGAGTTCGCGACGGCCGAGGGGTGGCCCACCTTCTGGCTCGACTTGGGAGTCATGTCGGCCATCGCCCTGGTGACGGTCATTGGGCTGCCGGTATGTGGGGTCGTACTCATGGCGGCCATGTTGATCACCCCCGCCGCGGCGGCACGGTTTTGGGCAAGCCGGCTCGGTCCGATGCTCACGGTGGCGGTGGTCCTGGGGGCGATGTCGGGCGCCGGAGGTTGTCTGCTGGCGGCCCCTAAACTGACCGCGGCCTTGGGATTGCAGTGGCTGCCACTGGTTTCCTCGCGAGGGACCCCTCCCGGGCCAACGATCGTGCTCACCGGGGCGGCGCTCCTGGTACTGTCGATGTTGGTGGCTCCCGAGCGAGGGTTGCTGGGGCGGTGGTGGCGCGAGCTGCGACTCCGCCGGCGAATTGGCCGCGACCATCTGCTGCGTGGCCTGTATGAGCTGAGTGAGGTGGCCGAGGGGGACCGGCCCTGGATCGCCCGTGGCAAACTTCTCCAATTTCTGCATGGCGGGGCATGGGGCAACTGGCTCTGGCTTGTCCGGTCGCGCCGGGCGGGACATATCGAATCGCGGGGGGACCAGGTTCGGTTCACCCCCGCGGGGCTCGAGACCGCGATGCAACTGGTCCGTGCCCACCGGCTATGGGAACTCTACATGCTCGACGACGCCCGCCGTGGTGTCGACCAGGTGCATGATCGGGCCGACGAGATCGAGCACTTGCTGCCGTCGGAGGTCGTCTCCCGGCTCGAGTCGCTGTTACAGGCCGAAGGCAAGTGGCAACCCGACTTGATGGGGGAAGTCCCCCCCTCGCCCCATTCCATAGAGGCGGGATGATGCACTGGACCAACCCCCTCACCACCGATCAGCTTCCAACTCTGCTGCAGATGATCCTGCTGTCGAGTCTGGTGAATGTTGCCTGCGCGCTGGTGGGGTCCTACCTGCTGCTGCGCAAGATGAGCATGATGGGGGATGCCTTGAGCCATGCCGTCCTGCCGGGATTGGTCATGGCGTTCCTGTTCTCCGAGTCGCTGAGTATCGTGCCGCTGTTCGTGGGGGCGGTGGTAGCGGGAGTGCTGACGACCTGGCTCACACAAACCCTGCATCAGTATGGTGGCCTGGCGACCGATGCGAGCATGGGAGTGGTCTTTACTTCGTTGTTCGCCGTGGGGGTGATCCTGATTAAAGTCTATGCTTCGGAAGTCCATTTCGACGCGGCCTGCGTCTATGAAGGTTCGCTGCTCGAGATGACTGTCGTGACATTCGACGTCGCCGGATTCGACATCCCCCGCGAAGTCAACGTCATCAGCCCGATTCTGCTCCTCAACCTCGGGTTGATCCTGCTGTTGTGGAAGGAACTCAAGCTCTCGACCTTCGACTCCGGGCTCGCCACCTCGATGGGGTTCTCCGCAACTTTCCTGCACTACCTTCTCATGACACTCGTGGCCCTCACGGCGGTCGCCTCGTTCCGCATTGTCGGGTCGATTCTGGTGGTCGCCATGCTGATTATCCCCGCGGCGACGGCACAATTGCTGGTCAAGCGGCTGGTGACGCTGCTGGTGCTCGCTTGCCTGCTGGGGGTGGTGGTGGCTGCCGTGGGAGCGGTGCTCGCCGTGGGATTCAACGTCTCTCCCCCCGGCATGATGGCGGTGGTCGCCGGCGGCATGTATGCCTTGGCGGTGTTCTTCTCCCCTTCGAGTGGTGTCGTGGCCAATCTGCGGTTCCAGGACCAAACAGCCCAGCGAATCCTCCGCGAGGACCTGCTCGCCATGCTCTATCGCGTTGATGAAGTGCAGCCCGAGCGCAGGCTCACGCCACACGATGCCCGCGAGGCGATCGGGGGTGGTTGGCAGGCTCGTCGCGCCCTCCGCAAGCTCGTTCGGCAAGAGCTTGTCGCGGGGGAGACATCAGGTCTCTCCCTGACCGACGAAGGGAAACAACTCGCCAGCCAACTCGTGCGAACCCATCGCCTGTGGGAGACCTATCTGGTCGAGGAACTGGGCCTGGCTCTCGATCATGTTCATGAACCGGCGCACCGTGTCGAACACTTTCTCGACGAGCAACTCCGCGAGCAAATCGCCGAACAGTTGCCTCAATCGGCCGAAGACCCCCACGGTCGCGAGATTCCCGGCTGACCGGGGCCGTCACCCCGCGACGAGCGATCGCAAAGTCCGCAGGTTGACCACGTCGAGCTCTTCCCCTCCGTCGTTGGTCCCCTTGGGTGTCTCCAAGTATTTGGGCACCGCACGGAACCGCTTGTCGTTCAGCAATAGTCTGAACGGCTCGAGTCCCAGTTCCCCCCCGCCGATCGCCGCGTGACGATCGACCCGCGAGCCAAGTGGCTTCACACTATCGTTGAGGTGAAAGGCTTTAATAAGCTTGTGGCCAACCAGTCGATCAAACTCGCCGATCGTCACGCGGTACTCCTTTTCCGTCCCCATCGGATACCCGGCCGCAAAGACGTGGCAGGTGTCAAAGCAGACCCCCAGCCGATCAGGGTCGGCCACCCGTTCCAGAATCTCGGCCAGGTGCTCAAACCGACACCCGAGGCAGGAGCCCTGCCCGGCGGTCGTTTCGAGCAGGATCTTCGCCTCGGCATCGGGAGTTTGCCGATGGACCTCGTCGAGCCCCTGGGCGATCCGCTTGAGGCCGGCCTCTTCGCTGCTGGTTGTGTACGCCCCTGGGTGGGCCACGACGTAGGGTATGCCAAGCCGGCTCGCCCGTTCGACTTCGACCACCATGGCATCGATCGACTTGGTCCAAAGTTCCTGCTCGGGACTTCCCAAGTTGATGAGGTAGGAGTTGTGAGCCAGCGGATGACTCACCCCCAATTCCGCAAGCGTGGCTTGAAAGCGTGCCGTGTCGTCCGGCGTGAGTTCCTTGGCACGCCACTGATTGTTGTTCTTGGTGAAAAGCTGAACAACGTTGCAACCGGTCTTACGGGCGATCTCGACAGACTTGTAATAGCCGCCGGCGATTGACTGGTGGGCACCGAGTAGTGGCATCGCGGGAAAACTCTTGAGAGGTAACTCGAAAATTCGCTCCGCTAATTGGGAGCGACCATCAAGTACCCTAACGCTTTCCCGACACGATCTCCAGGTGCGACGACGGATGTTCACAATAGCCGGCGGTCGGCTGCGACCGACCGCCGGCTAGCATTAGAACTACTTACGGCGGCAAACCAGCAGCAGAGTTGTCCCTGCGATCACGAGGGCAAGGGTGTTCGGTTCTGGAACCACAGCCCCAGTTGCCGAAAGCTCCGTTACCGATACGAAGTTGGCGACCCCATTGGCGTTCCCGTTTCCGTCGACCCCACCAACGGCCCAGCCCCACCCGGTTCGCAAGGCGGGATGAACTCCGGTCAAGTCGAACGTGAAGCTACCCCCGGGACCCGGACTGACAAGCGGGCTAAAAATATGCCCCGTGGTCTCTACCGCACCTGTGATTTCCAACCAGTTGGTGGGATCATCCTCGGGACGGGTCGTGTTGGTGTCGACGGGGTTCTTGAGGATGAATACCCGAGGTGTCGCGTCCCAGTCGCCACCGTCGCCGAACTGGTTACCCAAGTCGACGGTAATCGAGTCGAACTGGGTTTTTCCGTAGTACTGCAAGCCGACAAAATCGGTAAGCGTTCCAGACGCGTCCCCTTGCCAGGTGTCGAATCCATCGTTACCCAAACCGATAAAGGGTGGGGGAGGGGATATGACGCTGTCCAGCAATCCGTTCGTCACGCTGGCAAAGGCCTGACCGCGACGATGCTCGGGGCCATGAACAAGAAAGTCGCCACTTCGTCCCGGAGTATTATAGGAATTCGCTACCACGTTCACCGGAGTCAGCGTGGTAGGCAGGGGCAAGGGAGCGGGCGCCGGCTGATTGCCTTCACCCTCGGCCCAGACTTCGGTCAGAGAGATGAAGTTAAGACTGCCGTTACCATCGACGCCGCCTACGGCCCAGCCCCAGCCCGTTCGATCAGTCGCGCTAATGGCTGACAGATCAAAACGAATCTGCTCGGGAATCACGCCGACGGGGCTGGCGGGAAACAGATGGCTAGTCGTTGCGCCAACGACTTCCACCCATTGCGGAATCATGTTGGGCTCGACGGTGTCGCCGACAAGGGTCGTGTCCTTGAGAATATAGATCTTGGGCATCGTCTCCCAGTCACCGCCGTCGCCGAATTGGGTCCCTTGCTCGATCACAATCTCATCGAAGCGACTGGGCGTATCGTATTGCAAACCGACGAAATCGAGTGTTATTCCCGAATCGTCTTGGTTCCAAGTATCGATCCGGTCGATACCACCCCGCTCGACGACGCCATTGGTGAGCACGGTCAAGGCGTTGGCCCGTGTTTCGTCCACTGGGGCATTGCCGATTCTTGGCGCGTGGTACGCGCTCATGAACACATCGGTTGGCGTCAAGATGACAGCCTGGGCCGCACCTCCCGCCAACAGGCTCC
>CAZYQQ010000029.1:49086-56234 GCA_964650265.1 uncultured Planctomycetaceae bacterium | reverse complement strand
GGACTTCTTTGCCCCTTGCTGTTCGTGAACTCCAGTAAATCAAGTCTTTCCTGACCCGGGTCAGGGCAAAAAGTCCCTCTCTTTTTGCCTCTTTTCTGGGTCTTTTTGGGCCCCTTCTTGACGAGGAGGGGGCAGGGTCAGACCAGTAGCTCGGGGTCGCAGCCCGAGCGCGCACGACCGTAGCCCGGGCTCGTTTGCCCGGGCAGCTTGAGGGGGTTTGAATTGCCAAAGACCAAGTAGGTCCGTGTCCGCTGGACCGGACCTTGAATGGATGGTCCGTCCAAACTCTCCACGCGCGCAAGGTCCGGTCCAGCGGACACGGACCTACTTCAAGGCGTAGTGCGAATCTATACCGACCCGTGCCCGATTCCCACCAAGAAGTTTGCAAAAAGCCAAAAATCGCGCCGAACAAGGCGTTTTTCCCACATTTCCGAGCCGTGGACGTAAGTCCCCGGAGCAGTGTGGGACGATTTTCCAAATCGTCAGCGAGACGTCGCCCACACACGCTCCTCACTGACGTGTCGGGTTGAGGTTGATGGCGCGGACGCGGCCCACAAAACCAACCTGGACCGGCACAACTTCAAGCACGACAACGCTTTACGTCGACCCGACGGGAACGCAAAGGTTGTGTGTCTGCAATTGCCCCACCAATTGCCCCAAAAGGTTGTGTGTCTCCAATTGCCAATTGCCGGGGGAGGTCGGGGGCCAGAGGTCGGACTCCACCTGGACCGCCAATATGAGAGGGTGTGCGCCCTCGCGAGGGGAGGGGAAAATAAATTATCTAAAACTTTAGAAGATACTATTGATTCCAGCCTACGGAAACTTTAGCATCATCTAAGTAGTTAGATGATCTGACCTCCGACCTCTCTGGCCCCCGACCCCTGACCCCCGACCCCTTCCCACCATGCCCAAACCCGAACCCCTCCACCCCACCGAGCTCGAACTCGAAATCCTCAAGGTCTTGTGGGAAGAGGCCCCGCTCCCGGTCCGCGAAGTGCGGACACGCCTGGCCACGAGTGCCGGGCGGCCGCTCGCCCACAGCAGCGTGATCACCATGCTTAACATCATGCACGACAAGGGCTTTGTTACCCGGAAGAAGCTGGGGAAGGCCTTTCTCTTCGCCCCCAAGGCGACCAAGGACCGAGTGACCGGCGGGATGATGCGCGACCTGCTGTCGCGGGCGTTCGATGGCTCGCCGGCGGCGATGGTGCTCAACCTCTTAGAAACAACCGACCTCGACAAGGACGAGCTGGCCGAACTCCGCCGCCTGATCGCCCGCAAGACGAAGGAGCAGCAATCATGAACTTTCCGATGCTTCTCGATGCTGGCATTAGCGGGCGGCTCTGCCTCACGTTGCTCCACTCGCTCTGGCAAGTGGTACTCCTGGTGGTGGTCGCGTGGGTGATCGACCGCGTAGCGCGCAAGTCGTCCGTCGAACGAGGCTATGCGCTCCACGTGGCGGCGCTGTTCCTAGCACTCGTGGCGTTGCCTGTGACCTACGCGCTGTTGCCGGCCCCTGTCGCGACACCGATCGACGTCGCAACGATGCCCGTGGACGAGTTCCTCCTTCCCGAAGTGAGTTTGGAACCTATTGCCGCTGCTCCCCTTGAAGAGTTGCCGCAACCTCCCGTCATGATCGAGCCACCCGTGATTGTGATCAATTCCGAATCGGCGGCCGCGACATCGGAGCCAGAACCGACGTCCCCCGGTTGGATGACTGCCGCGCCGTGGATCGTCGCATTCTATGCGCTCGGCGTGGCCCTGATGCTATTGCGACTGGCGGTCGGGTCGGCCAAGGCCCATGCCCTCTGCCGCCGCGCGAAGCCAATAGTCGACGGCCCGCTCGCCAGTTTGCTCGCGCGGCTCGTGCGGGAGTGGTCGCTCGGCGTCCGTTGCCGACTGGCCGAGTCGGCCGAGGTGGTCGTTCCCCAAGTGATCGGGCTCGTGCGGCCGACGATCCTCCTCCCCGCCGCGGCGATCACGGGTCTCGCGCCGCGCGATTTGGAGATGATCCTGGTCCACGAACTGGCCCACATCCGCCGTCACGACGTCTGGGTGAACTTCGTCCAGCGGCTGGCCGAGGCGATCCTGTTCTTCAACCCGGGGCTGTGGTATCTGAGCCGCCGCATCGGCACCTTGCGTGAATATTGCTGCGACGAACTCGCTTGCCGCGACATGCCGGGCGACACCCTCCCCCCCAGGGTCGAGTACGCCACGGCCCTGCTCAACGTGGTGGAACTCGCCAAGCCGGGTGCCCGGAAGGTCGAACTCGGCGCCCTCGCCGCCTCGGGCCGCGGTCCGTCGGAACTCCGCCGCCGGGTGGCGCGGCTGTTTGGCGAGCCACTTCGCGAGCCTCTGCGGCTGTCGCGAGGTGGGGTACTGGCGGCGGTGGGGATGGCGGTGGTGTTGCTGGTGGGGCCGGCGTGGTGGGCGAGTAGCGCGCAGGAGCCGGCCGATGGTGACTCGGCGACAAGCGAAGAGTCTGCTGACGAAGAGATGGTGGTCGTGCGTGGTCGCGTGGTGGATGAGAACGGACGGCCGGTGCCCGGAGCGAAAGTGAGCGTCGTGCGTGCTCGTGGCAACGAACCTCTCTTCACGGTAACTGGACGAACAATCGGCTACGTTCAGCAGCGATTGAGCGAAGTCGATACAAATGAGCAAGGGGAGTTTAAGGTCGAGGTGCCCCGCTACGAGCAGGGTGACGAGTCGTGGACTTATGGAGATCCACGACTGTTATGGAAGGCCGCCGACCTGGTGGCGGCCGCCCCGGGCTACGCCCTCGACTGGGTGGCAAGCGATGACGGGCCCTACGATCGCGACGTCAAGCTGACTTTGAAGTCGAGGCCTAGCACGATCAAGGGGAGACTCGTCGATGCCGAGGGGGCACCTGTGGAAGGAGCATCGGTTTCGCTCGCGATGCTGGCGCGAGGCTCAGCCGAACGGGTCGCCCAATGGGTGCGAGAGTTCGACGACATGCGCGCTGGTAAGGTACCGCCACCTGATGAATCACAGCGAGATAAATTCCACCTCAACTTCGGCACACCCATCGCCGGTGTTCCTCTGCCCCAGCGCAGCGCAAGTCTGTCACCTATCCACTATCCAGGGGAGGAGCGCCTTCGCGGTGCCACGGCGGCCTTTCCGACGCGAGTAAAAACCGACGCGCAGGGCAGATTCGAACTGGCGGGACTGCCGGCGGACCAACTCGCCGTATTACAGATTGAAGGGCAGGGGATTCAACTGCAGCAACTACAAGTTGTCACTCGGCAATTTTCGAAGATACCAATTATGGATAGCCATTTGTATGGCGAGGAGTTTGAGCATGTCGTGCGCCCCGGCCTTACGATCCGTGGTCTCGTGACAGACGAAGAAACGGGCGAACCGCTCGAGGGATTTACAGTCACTTCCACACACGAGGTCGCCAACTATGGCATGGAGGGACCGCTGGCGGAGACGACCGACAGCGAAGGCCGTTTTGTTCTAAGTGGTCTCTCGCTGAGAGGTCGTGAATGGTTGACGATGGTCCCTGCACAGAGGGAGCCCTATCTGGTGAGTGAACTGATCGAAGTCCCCGAAATCCCTGATGCCTCACAAGCCACGGCTATCGACATGATAATCCCCTTACGTAGAGGGGTGTTGGTGACCGGCAGGCTGACCGACGAGAAGACGGGCGAGCCGGTGGAGGGAACGATTCACGTCCATCCTCTGCGTGACAATCCTCATGCCAAGAACTATTCAGCTCTTGACGCCAACCGCTCATCAGCTCCCCGCTTCGACGGAACCAATAAGACTGCCCCCGACGGATCTTTCACAACCGTTGTCATACCCGGTAAGAGCATTGTGGGCGTGCTCCCGCTCGAAATGGGACGCTACTCTGTTGGGCTCGGTGCGGACGAGATCGCCTACCCGAGACAACCGGGGGGGCTGCTCCCCACCTACGGGCACTGTTCTACCAGTTGGTATTCCCGCCTGGTGGAGCTCGATGTCCCCCCAGACAGCGGTCCGATTGAGCGCGACCTGACTGTCAGTAGTGGCGAGACGGTGAAACTCAAGCCGGTGGACGGGCAAGGGAAACCACTCGCCGAAGTGCGGGCCTTTAACGTCAATTCGTTTAGCGGGTTGCGGGTGCTCGAGCCCGGCACCGAGACAATCGATATCATCGCGCTCAAGCCGAACGAAGATCGCCCCGTGATCTTGTTGCATCAACCAAGCCGGCTGGCCAAAATCGTGCCCCTGTCGGCCCAAGACAGCGAAGATTCCCCTCGGTCGGTCACCCTCGAGCCGTGTGGCTCGGTCGTGGCCAGGCTCGTCGACGGTGAGGGGAAGCCCCTCTCGAAGGCTGGCATCACGGCCGCACTGCTCCCCCTAAGATTGTCCGCAGCCGTCGAAACGGGGGTTGGTGATGAGGAGGGCAAGGTGGAACTCAAGTATCTGCCCCCCGGAGGCACCTACCAGGTGGTTGCCGGCCACGCGGATCATGGCGCCATCGTCCTCGCCGACGGACTTGAAGTGAAAGCGGGGGAGCGGATCGACCTGGGAACGGTCGACGTCACGGAACCCGATCGACCCGAGCCGTTGCGGATTGATTTTGAAATCGAAGATCCGCAAGGGAGTAACTCTCCCACCAACAACCCGGTGCTCAGCGGCCGAGTCGTCGACGAGCAAGAAAAGCCGCTCCCAGGGGTCAAGGTCGTCCTCTACGGCGGTGCCGATACGCGATTTCGGGAGCAGGAGACGCTGACGGACGATGAGGGGCAGTATGATTTCGACCCCCTAACGAGCGGATTGGTGTCTCGTAGCCGCGGGGAGCCAACGGCGAGGCTCGTGGGGGTCGTCTTCGAGCACGAGACGCACGTCCCGGCCGACGGCATATCGTGGCGGGACATCACCATTACCCTTGAAGAGGGGAAGGAAACTGTCGAGACGCTTGACCTGAAAATGGTTCCTGGCGGACGTGTTTCGGGCATCGTTCGGCATGCGGAGACGGGGGAGCCGATGCCGAAGCTTTCGCTCCGTTTGTACAACGGTCTGCCGGGTGAGAAAGGCGCAACCTATCACGAATACGCCGCCACCGACGAAAACGGCCAATTTGCTACGGCGGCTGTGTTTCCCGGTCGCTACGTCATCGATATTAATGACAACGACTTCGAAGGTGATCGCAAGTATCCCAAAATCGGCCTTGTCGAAGTCAAAGCGGGCGAAACGGCCATCGTCGAGCTCACCACCCGCAATCAACCTCAGCTTCAGGACCCGTTTACCATCACTGGTACGGGACAACTCGAAGATGGAACATTGGTGCCGCATGGTCTCGTGGGCGTACGGCTGGTGGGGAGCGAAAACAAATCTCGTAGCAACGGTGGATGGATTACCAGTCGTCATGGCTTCTCCTTGAGCTTCGGCCCAGTGGAGCGGGGCGAGGTGAGTGAAAATTCCCCCTACGGCGTCGGCACGCATGACATCGAGATCTACGGCGACAGTCAGCGCGATGGCTACCGCCTCGTAGGCCGCACTCCGTCGGAACCGCTCCGGATTACCGACGACCCCACCAAGCCGGAATTGGAGAATGGCATCCGTTACATCCGCCCGGGTGTGCCGGTGGAGTTTGAGTTGGTGTTCGAGAAGATACCGGCAGTGACTATTATTGGCGACAAGTTCGTCGTCTGCCCCGTCACCACGCCGCTCGAGCGGAGCCTCGTGGGCAATATCGGACGTCCGGAGGATGTGACGACGTGCCTGCTGGTCAACAACGCTACCTTTTCGGCCGATGCTCCCATCGACCCGCAGGGGGACGAGTGGCAGCAACTGGCAGAGCGGCTTAAAGCGACGCAGCCAAAACCAAATGCCGGGCTTTATGTCCGCCTGATCGACTTGATGGGTGGTGACCTGCCGTTTGAACGGCGCCGTGAGCGCCACGAAAGACTCGAGAAGGTCATTGAGAAGTTAGCTCGGCAGATAGGTTTCGCCGGCGTACATACCTCGCACTATTATGGGAACGGTCGACGTAACAATTGGCGAAACACGATCGAAGAAGCCCAGCGGAAGGTGAAGGAGGACGCCAGCGGGGGGCTCCCGCTCGTCGATACCGACAAGGTCAGGGTCAGCCGCGTCTCGACGTTTCTCTCCCACATGCTGGTCGACGCCGACTGCGTGGTCGATTGGCTCCCCGTGGTCCGCGATGCCGACGGGGCGCGGCTGATGGCCGACGTCTTGCCGGCGGTAGCCGAAGCGGTGAACGAGGCAAGGACCGAAGGGGGCGACACGCTACTCATCCGCTTGCGTTTCTCGGAGACGGAGAAGTCGTCGCTGGAAAAGTGGGTTAATGACATCCCCGCGAGAAAGTTCTATGCCGGCGGGCTGGGGTTCGAGTTGTGCAATGTGTCGCAAACGCAGATCGCGAAGGAGGAAGAGCAGGAAGCAGCAACGAAACCAGCCGTGGCGGCGCTGGCCAAATCCCCGGAGCTTGATCTCGACAAAGCCCGACTTGAGATCAGCGCTATGTTTCGTCGTGAGGCAGCCGAGCGCAGTCTGCTGATGGCAGAAGCCGAGTTGGCGACAGCCCGCGGCGAAGAGGCGGAGGCCGATGGAGACCACCAAGCCGCCTTGAAGCATTACCGACAGGCGCTCGAGTTCCGCCAAAAGTCTGTCGCAGCACACGATCGCTCCCGCAAGAAAGGAATGATCACCCAAGAAGTCGCCAACAAGGCCAGTATGCAATTAGCCTTGGCGACTGTCGCTGTGGCGGAGGCCGAGATCCTTGTCGAAAAAGAGGCGCGGAATGCCCCCGCGCAACCTGCGAAGACGAGTTCGCCAACAGCTTCCGATGACTCAGCGGAGCAGCTTGATGGAGAAGCGACCCGGGAGACCGTAGCACTCGATTCCGACCAGATCGCTGTTCTCGAGGAACTCGTCGAATCGTACCAGCAGATTTACGAAGCCATTAAAGTCAGGCACGAGGCGAAAACGCGCGGTGGATCGGCCGACAGGCTTTACTCCGCAGAGCTCGCGCTGGTAACGGCGAAGGCCGAACTCGAAACCGCGAAAGGAAATCTCACTGCCGCTGTCGACCACTACAAAGCGGCCGTTGAGGCTGCCGACCAGAATGTCGCAGCGCATCAAAAGGCTTACGAGGTCGGGACAATCACGCTCGACGC
>CAZYQQ010000029.1:8129-48986 GCA_964650265.1 uncultured Planctomycetaceae bacterium | reverse complement strand
AAAATCCCCTCCAGCCGCTCCACAAACTCCACCTGCGCCGGGTTGAGCTTCTCCCGGGCCATCGCGGCCGAAAACCACTCGCACCGATCGACTTCAGGAAACCCACTGGGGGAGCGTGGCGGTGGGTTTCCGCCGGGGCCGATCGGCTCGGCCTCGCCGCGCCAGGCCCAGGCGTGGACCGTCTTGCCCCCCTTTTGTTTGATCGAGCCAAGTTCGAGGTAGGGCCCCGCGGGCGTGATGCCGGTCTCCTCCGTGAATTCGCGGCAAGCGGCGGCCAGCAGTTCCTCCCCCTCCTCGACGAGCCCCTTGGGAATCGTCCACGCCCCGGCGTCCTTGTGCTTCCACCACGGCCCGCCCGGGTGGGCGAGATAGACTTCAAGCTCGCCTCCGACGGTGCGGAAGAGCATGAGCCCGGCCGATAACATTTTGGATGGAGGTGTACCCATGGATCACTTCAGCTTTTGTGGGGAAGTTGAGAGTCGGAGGCAAGGTTTTCGCGTGACGATGGGACACGGATGAACGCGGGTTGTACGGATCACCACGGATCAGAAAGCGCCGATCGCGAACCGTTTTCTACGAAATTTCCGATCCGTGGTGATCCGCCGGACCTGTGTTCATCCGTGGCCTATTTTGTTGTACGCTTGCACTCCGGGGGCTGATGCCGCCCGGCTTAGTCTGATCCCGACAATCCTGCCAAATCCTGAGAATCCGCCTCCTATTCTTCCCACTAACCAAGCACACCCTTCGCAGGGTGTGGCACACCGAAGGCACCTTGCGATCTCTCTCACGCAGTATATCCGCCGTGGGGAGCCTGATAAAATGACGACCAGCACCCACCCACAGCAGGACGTCAGCGGCCCCAGAGTGAGACGATGGAAGATCCCTCGCGCGAAATTCGGCAGTGGCTCGCCTCACCCGCGGCCTATTCTGATGCACCGGATGAAGTGGAGATTTGCGAGACGCACATCTCGTGGGTTTTTCTTGCCGGTCGCCATGCGCTGAAGCTCAAGAAGCCGGTGAAGTTCGACTTTCTCGATTTTTCGACCAGCGAACTGCGCCAGCAGGCTTGCGAGGAGGAGCTGCGACTCAACCTGCGTCTCGCTCCCGATGTTTATCTGAAGGTGGTACCGATCCTCCGTCGCCCGGATGGGACTTTTGCCTGGGATGGGGAGGGGGAGACGGTCGACTGGGTCGTCTGGATGCGACGGCTCCGTGCCGATATCGCCATGGACCAACTGATCCGCGAGGGGAGTCTCACCTTACAGCAGGAAGAGAGCGTGGCCGACTATCTCGCAGCTTTCTACCGCGATCTTCCGCCATCACCTGTCGACCCCCACACCTACTGCCAGGGGATCGAACAACATGTCCGCGACAATCTTGCCGCACTGTTGGCCGGGCTCGCCGAGCAAGCTGGTATCATTCGCAAACTCCACACCTTGCAGCTTCGCACGTTGGCGCTCGAACGGGCGGAGTTCGATCGTCGCGTTGCCGGTGGGAGAGTCGTCGAGGGGCATGGGGACCTTCGCCCCGAGCACATCTATCTCGAAGACCCTCCGGCGATTATCGATTGCATCGAGTTCTCCCGCGAGTTCCGCACGATCGACGTCGCCGACGAGCTTGGGTTTCTCGACATGGAGTCGCGCCGCTTGGGGAACACCTCGCTCGGCCCCCGCCTCCTGGCGGCGTGGAAAGCAGTTTCGGGGGACGAAATACCACCCCGGCTCTATGCGTTCTACGGCAGTTACCGCGCGTGCGTCCGGGGGAAGGTCGCCATGCTCCGCCAGCAGCAACTGGCCGAGCGCGGTGGCGACGTTGATTTGAGCGGTGTGATTGAGTATCTCCACCTGGCCGAACAGCTCGCCCAGCCGCTCGGTCCCCCGTCGCTGGTCATCGTCGGTGGTCTGAGTGGCAGTGGCAAGTCGACCCTCGCCCGCCAGCTTGCCGAGCATTTGGGGCAAGAGGTCCTGTCGACCGACACGATCCGCCAGGAGACGCGCGGTCCCAGCACGACCCCCGCCGGGTATGCCCAGGGGCACTACCAGCCCCAGCAGCGGGCGCAAATCTATGAGGAACTCGCCCGGCGGGCTGAGGGTGAGCTTCGCCAGGGGGTGTCGCTGATCGTCGATGGCACATTCCTCCGCCGCGAACAGCGCCAGCGGATGTTCGATATCGCTCGCGAACAGGAAGCAGTCGCGCTCTTCACCTGGTGCCAATGCGACCGCGAAACGGCCGTGGCACGAATCAAAAAGCGGGCCGCGGAGGGAACTAGCGACTCGGAAGCCCGCGTTGATATTTACGACCAGCAAACCAGGGACGTCGAGCCCTCGATGCCTGAGGAGCCGCACGTCGCGATTGATACGACGCGGCCACTCAAGGAACAGGTGGCGAGCGTGTTTGCAGCGCTGCGACATCGCCTGCTGGAGTGACCGGATTAGTGGTAAGAATAGGACGCGGATTTTCAGGATTGGGCAGGATTGAAGTGGATCAGAGGGAGCCAACGCCCAGATAGTTGCCCCATTTTCCTCTGGCCTCCGACCTCCCAACAATAGGACACGGATCGGCACGGATGAGGACGGATTACCACGGATCAGAACTTTCGTGGAAAACGGTTCACGATTTGGCGCTTTCTGATCCGTGGTGATCTGGACGATCTGCTTTAATCCGTGTCCCATCGTGACGCTTGCCCTGCTGACATTCGCCCACACGCCGTCGTCTGATCCGGACAATCCTGCCAAATCCTGAGAATCCGCGTCCTATTCTTACCACCAATCAGGTAGACTTCTGGCAAGACTTCGCACTCGTAAAGTGGTCAATCCCAAATTTGCTTCTGCACGACGGAGACCGTCGTGCTACTATCGATGTCTCACCCTTCGCTCCAGTATCTTGCCCACCGACCTTGGCCCCTCCCCGCAGGCCGCTGGGTGTGGCTTCAGTCGTGGCTTGATCTGGCGTTCTTGCATTGGCCGTTTGACCCGGGCGCGGTTGCTGCACTGTTGCCGTCGGGTGTGGAGGTCGACACGTACGAGGGCCGGGCGTGGGTCGCAGTGGTGCCGTTCCGGATGACCCTCCAGCGGCGGGGGCTTCCTCCGCTGCCGGGGGCAGGGGCGTTCGCCGAGATCAACGTTCGCACCTATGTCCGCCATCGCGGCAAGCCGGGGGTCTGGTTCTTCAGCCTCGACGCGGCGAGCGGGCTCGCCGTGTGGGGCGGTCGACGGTTCTTCCACTTGCCCTATCACCGTGCCGACATCGTGCTAGCGGAGCAGGGGGGAGCGATCGACTACACGAGCGCGCGCCGCAAGACGACGGCCGGGCGTTTCGCGGCGACCTATCACCCTACCGGTGAAATCGTACCTGCCGCGCCGGGCTCGCTCGAACACTGGCTCACCGAGCGGTATTGCCTGTTCAGCCATGCGAAGCGGCGAGGGTGGCATTGCGGCGAAATCCACCACGAACCGTGGCCGCTGCAAACGGCGACAGCGGAAATCGAGGAGAATAGTATGCTCGAGCCGCTGGGACTTGCGGTGCCGGATGTGCCGCCGCTGGTGCATTTTGCGCGGCGGATTGATGTGGTGCTGTGGGGGCTGCGGCGGGCGAGAAATTTTGACCACATTGTGGATATAATGAGCCCAAGCGACAACGCTGATGACGGCTCAGGTGGCTCGCCACACTCAATCACTCGTTAACCGAAATCCTCGCCATTTCCGTCCCACATGAAGCCATCCGTCTACATCGAGACTTCTGTCGTTGGCTATCTGGCCATGAGGCCCTCGGCCCAACTGGTCACGGCAGCCAATCAGCAAATAACGCATGAATTCTGGGACGGCCATCGTGAGCGATTTCGCCTTTTCGTGTCGCTTGCGGTCATAAACGAGGCAATGGCAGGAGATAGTCAGGCTGCGTCGGAACGTGCGCAATTTCTACAAGGTATACCGGTTCTTGAAGTGACCGAAGAAGTCCAGGAACTTGCAAACGAACTTGCCATAACGCTCTCGCTCCCTGAGAGGGCGAGTGTAGATGCAATCCACATTGCGGCGGCCACACTAAATGGGCTGGACTATCTTCCTTCTCACCTGGAACTGCAAGCATATTGCCAATCCCCAACTGCGGCATAAAATTGAGAGGGTGTGCGAAATGACGGGGTACGTAGCTCCTGTCATCTGCACCCCGCCCGAGTTGATCGAGGTTACAGGTCCATGAACGATCCCGTCGTCGAACAAATCCGCAAAGTGCGCGAAGAATACGCAGCACGGTTCAATTACGATATCGCCGCTATCTGCAAGGATTTACGTGAGCAGGGCAAGGCGGGCGGATATACGTTTGTGTCGCTACCGCCGAAACGCGTCGAATCGAAGAACCGTTGATGCAGAGTGGAGTCGGCATCTCGAAGGAGTGCTTTACACACCAAGTCCCCAATCCCGCACGGGCAAACGAGCCCGTGCTACTTTCTCACGGCACGGGCTACGACCCCGTGCTACGACTCTCACCCCCGCCATTCCCGCGGGCTCATCCCCACCAGCCGCCGGAACTGCCGATTGAAGTGCGACAGGTTCCCAAAGCCCGTCTCCAGCGCGATCTGGCTCACCGGGTCGCTCGTGAGTCGCAGTCGCTGCCGGGCGGCGTCGATGCGGACTTCGTTGACGAACTCGACCAGCGACCGGCCGGTCGATTTCTTGAACTCGCGACAGAATGTCGCCCGCGACATGTCGGCGAGCGCCACCATTTCGGCCATTTCGAGTGGCTGGTCGAAGTTTTGCAGCACCTCGCGGACCACCCGCTGGATCGACTCGAAGTGCCGCGACGTGTCGCTCGCCGTGAACGGTTTTTGCGACAGTGGCTCCCCCCGGCTCCGAGTGAGGATCGCGAGCACTTGGAAGAACCCGGCGAGCCGCTCGACCCGGTCGCTCACGAACATGCCGCGGACGATCTCATTGACTTCGCTGGCGACCTCTGCCGGGTAGAGGAGCCCGCGACCGCTCCGTTGCCACAAGCTTTCAAGGGCCTGCCACTCCGGCAGCGCGGCGAGGGGCTGCGACCGGTCGATGGCAAACTGCAGGGCGATGCCGCGCGACTCGCCACGGCAGTTCCAGCAGTGGGGGAGGTGGGGCCCGAGCAGCACCAGTTCGGGCCCCTCCATCGGCGCAATGCTGTCCCCCACCAGCCGCGTCCCCTGTCCCCGCTCGAACAAGGTCAGCTCCGCCTCGGCATGCAGGTGCCACCGCTCCCCCACGCCTCGGTGGGAGTGGCGAACATCCCCCGGCGCGATGACCTCCACCCGGGCAACGCTCCGATCCCACGCCAACAGGCGGAAGGATTCGGCGAGGTGGTCGATGTGTTCGACGACGAGGAGCATGGTGGGAGTTGGAGGTCGGAGGTCAGAGGTCGGAAGCCGTCATTCCCGCCTGCGCGGGGATGACCTTACCACACATCATACCGTGCCTCGTTCTCCACGGGCTGAGACCCCGTGGTACTCCCCGGCCCCTGACCTCCAACCTCTGGCCCCCCACCTGTTGACAACGTTCACCTAAACTATTAGGTTAGGCGAGAGCCAGTCACTCCTGTAAGGAAAACCGCCGTGAATCCGACCGATCGCGAACTCGAAATCCTTAAAATCCTGTGGGAAATGGGGGAGGGGAATGTCCGTGCCGTTCACGAGCGGATGACGGAGGGGGAGGACCTCCACTTCAACACCATTCAGACGCTGCTTCGCATCATGGACCGCAAGGGGCTCGTGAAGCACCGCCGCGACGGGCGGACGATGGTCTACAGACCCGTTTACACCCGGGAGCAGGAATCGAAGCGGTTTTTGCAGCAGGTGTTCGATGGGTCGGTGAGCCGGTTGGTGCTGAGCATGCTGAACGTCCAGAAGGTCGACGCCGAGACGTTGGCGGAACTGGAGAAGCTGATCAAGCAGGCGCGGCAGGAGAAGAAGTGATTGTTGGAAGTTGGAAGTTGGAAGTTGGGGCGCGCGACTTTTTCGGCGTTGCCTCAGGCAAATTAGAAATCAGAAATTAGAAATTAGAAATCGATTAACCTGGAGACTCGTCCCATGACCTGGTACTCGATGTTTGTGTGGCTTGTGCAATCGGCGATTGCCTCCACGGTGCTGCTGGGGCTGGCGGCCATTGGTGTGAGACTTTGCCGCTCGCCGGCCGATCGGGTGCGGATTATCCAGTGCGGGCTCGCGGCGGCGTGCATTGCCATGCTGGTTTGTGCGGTTCCGCAGTTGCGGCTCGTGACGGTGCCGGTGCTCGATGCATCGTCACCCGCGCCGGCGGTTGTTGCAGCTACCGAACAGCCGTCGGTGCCGATCACCACCGATCGCGTGCTGCGTGAGGGGTCGCCAGCGCTGGCACCCGAGCCGATTGTGACGATCGCAGGCCAGGGTGTTACCCACAGTCTCCCGTCCGCGGCACCGGCGGGGGGCGACGGCATTGAGGCGACGCCAGCGACCAAGCGCTCGTTCGTCGACTACCTGGTTCGCGGTGTTTGCATCGCGTACCTTGTTGGCGTCGCGGTCCTCCTGTTGCGTTGGTGTGTCGCGCGGTGGGGGCTCGTGCGGCTCCAGCGGCTTGCGCAGCCCGCGTCACCCTCGTTGCAATCGGAACTCGTACGGATCGACCCGCGAGCGCGCCGGGTGCGGCTGCTAGTGAGCGACCGGGTGTCGGCCCCCATCACTTGGGGAACGCTGCGGCCGGTGATAATCCTGCCCACGGCGGCCATCGGCGACGTCGCGCGGCTTCGCTACTATCTGGCCCACGAGTGGGCTCACGTTGTCCGCCGCGACGCGGCGACATG
Source organism: uncultured Planctomycetaceae bacterium (assembly GCA_964650265.1). GTDB lineage: Bacteria > Planctomycetota > Planctomycetia > Pirellulales > Lacipirellulaceae > CAZYQQ01. The sequence goes on along the minus strand of CAZYQQ010000029.1, from coordinate 42,191 downwards.
GCAACTGGCGACGATCGTCCAGGCGATTTTCTTCTACCAACCGCTCGTCCATTGGCTTCGCCACCAATTGTCGCTTGGCATGGATCAACTCGCCGACACTCACGCGGCGGAGCAGGGGGAGTCCTCCTCCGACTATGCCGAACTGCTCATCGGTCTGGCGAAGCTGCGCCTCGGAGGGACGCCCCTCCTCACTCTGGGCATTGTCGATCGTCGTTCGGCCCTCTATCAGCGGGTCACGTTTCTCTTGCGCGAGGCGGCCAGCGCGCGGCGATCGACGAGTGTTCGTCGTACCCTCGCCATGGTCGCCATCGCGGCGGTGGTGACCTTGACTGTGTCGAGCGTACGGCTCGATGCCCGCGATGCCGCCGATTCGCAGCCCGAGACCCCTGCCGTAGAAAACAAGGAGGAACCGAAGCACGACCCCGCCCCGGACGAAAAGCCGCAAGTCGAACCGATCACCTACTCGGGTGTCGTAATCGACGCGGCGACCAAAAAGCCGATCGAAGGGGTCACCGTGCTGGTCTATCACAAATTGAGCCGCGACCCCAAGACCGGCGGCTGGAGCGATATCGAAACGACCGAGCATGTGACCAATGCCGAGGGGGTTTACAGCTTCACGCTCCCCCCCGAGCAAGTCGCCGAGTCGAGTCTCTATCTGGAGGTCGACACCCGGCATCCGAAATATGCCCCTAAAGGTCGCTCGGGTTATGCCCACTCGATGATCCTCAAGAATCTCGAACTGGGTGAGGCCCCGTTCTACTCCAAAATTTCGCTCTGGCCGGGTGAGGAGGTCACCGCCCGGGTGGTCGATCCCGAGGGGAACCCGCTCAAGGGGATCGAGATTCGCACCTATTCGGCGGCCGAGAAGGCGACCGGGTTTATCCGCGGGTCGTTCGACAAGGCGACGACCGATGCCGATGGGCGCTTCAGTATTGTGATCGCCACCCCCGGTGACGGCGTGCTCTGGATCACTCCCGACGACTATTCACCTCAAGCACACCGGCTTAAGAATCGTCGCGGCGATTGGGGAACGATCGAGGTAGAGCGCGATGTCGATGTGAAAGGTCGGCTACTCGACGCCGAAGGGAAGCCGTTTGGCAACGTCCGGGTCGAGGCATGTCGGCGGGGAGATGGCGAGGAGGCCGACGAGTTCCTGCAGGCCAATGCCGTGGCGAACGGCATCATGCGTCGCATCAGCGTGGGCGAGTCGGGTGAGTTTACCCTCGCGTCGCTCCCCGACGGAACCTACAACCTGGAGGTCGAACGGGATAGTATCCGCTACGACCCGATTCCGCTGGAAGAGGTGTTCCTCCGTCAAACGTTCACGGTGGAAAACGGCAAGGCGGAGCCGCTCACGATCCGTGCCGTTCCCTACGTCGTCCTGTCGGGGACGTACCTCAACAGCAAGGGGGAGCCCTGTTCGGGTCACTCGATTTGGATCATTGGACGAATGAATGGGGAGTTTTATTCCGCAAGTTCCTCGACGCCGCAAAAGGATGGCAAGTTCACCTTGAAGATTCCGCATGGCCTCGAACAGGCGGAGCTCGATCCCATCACCAACGAGCACAGCGCCCTTCGCTGGCGTATGTCGCCCGAGGGAGAGCTCGATTTTGGCCGCCGGTTCAAACTCGGCACGGTGGAAGACGACATCAGCGGCTTCGAGGTCGTCCGTTACACGGCGCCGATCCTGCTCGCGAAACCGGTTGACGAAGAAGGGAATCTGCTCGCCGGTTGCGAGCCGGTGCTGACCTACGTGAGTGCGGCGGAGAAGGAACTGACTGTCTATGTGACCGGCAGCCACATAAGTTTCGAGCAGCAGACCGATGGGCGTCACCGTTCTTCGCAATTGCTGCCGGATGAACCGTTCAAGATCACGATGAAGAAGGAGGGCTACACGGCCGAGGAAGTGGAACTGAGTCTCGCCGAGGGGGAAACACGCGACGTGACGATCACCCTCAAGAAGTCGGCCGAGTCGGAAACCCCCGCGGAGTGACGATGCCAGCGCGACTCACACTCCTGGTGCTGCTGTTGGGGCACGCCGTGCCATCGATCGCCGGCGAGGCACTGTCCCAGCCCGCCAGCCTGATTGACGAGCAGGTGTTCGCCCGACTCGACGAGGCAGGAATTGCTCCTTCCGGGCCGGTCGACGACGCGACCTTCCTCCGTCGTTTGAGCCTCACCACCACTGGTCAATTACCGACTCCGGCTGAGGTACGCGAGTTCCTCGCCGACACGACTCCCAACAAACGCCAGCGGAAGATTGACGAGCGACTTGTCGACCCGCTGCATGCCGCCGTGTGGGCGACGAAGTTCAGCGAACTCACGGGAAATCACCCGGCGGCGCTTGAAGGCCCCGACGAACTCAAACCAAAACGGGCCAAGATGGGGCACGACTGGTTCCGCCGGCAAATTGCCGAGAACCGGCCGTACGACGAACTGATCGCCGCCATCCTCACCGCCACGAGCCGCGATGACATCCCCATCGACGAATGGATTGAGGCGGAGGCGAACATCGTCACCGCGTCGCGCACTGGGTTCGATGCCCCCTACGCCGACCGCGAGTCATACGACCTCCTCTGGCGTCGCGACCCGGTCGATGGCAAGTACCCCACCGAGGAAATCGCCGAACGGATCGCGTCGAGCTTCCTGGGGATCCGCATCAACTGCGCGAAGTGCCACGACCATCCCTTCGACCCTTGGACGCAGGCCGAGTATCGCCAGTTTGTTGCGCTGTTCGCCAAGGTCGATTTTGGAATGTCCCCCGAGCTTCGATCCCACGTAACCAGCCGTCTCGCCGAGCGCCGCCAGCGGCAGGGAAGGGGGGAGGACCTCGGCCCCGCAGTCCCGAAGGTCCGTGAGGTGTACCTCTCGACCGACCGCACGGTGACCGAGGTGCCCAAACCCCTTGGCGGCCCGCCCATTACGGATGGTACAGGCGACCCGCGTGTTGCTCTTAGCCGTTGGCTCCGCGAGCCCGATAACCCCTACTTTGCGCGGAACGTTGTCAACCGCGTGTGGGCGCACTACTTCGGTCGAGGGATTGTCGAGCCGCTCGATAGTCTCTCGTCGCGTCACGAAGTCGCGCATGCCGAAATGCTCGACGCCTTGGCGCGGGACTTCGTCGCGCACGGGTACGACCTCCGCTGGCTGGAACGCGAGATCCTTACTTCAAGAGCGTGGCAACTTTCCGCCGAGCCGAACGACACCAACGCTACCGACGACACTCTTTACTCACGTTCCTACGTCCGGCTCCCGATGCCGGAAGTGACCATCGACATGTGGACGGCGGCCGTGGGGATCGAGCCTGACTTTGGTCCCGACGTCCCGCCAGGGGTTCGCGCGGTCGAAATCGCTCCGAGTCGCCTCGGCGATTCGCGTTGGGGGCCTTTGCTGACTCTCATGAATCGCAACCCGCGAACGGAAACCTGCGACTGTGCCCCCGCGGCCGGGCCCTCGATCCGACAGACTTTGTCGCTGATGAGCGACCGTCATTTGCTCGACGACATGGGAAAGAGCGACTTCCTGTCGTTCGCTGCGTCGCACGACGACGAGCCTCAGGTGATCGACGAGCTTTACCTCCGCACCCTGTCGCGCTTTCCCACCGGCGACGAACGAGCGACGCTCCACGAGCATATCGTCGGTAGCGACGACCGCCAGCAAGCCCTCGCCGATGCCCTCTGGGCCCTGGTGAACAGTCACGAGTTCCTCACTATCCATTAACTGCGTCCGCGAGGTCCCGATCATGCCGCGTCACCCCTCGAATCTCTCGCGTCGGCGGTTCCTGCAAGTCGGCGGCGCCGGGATGCTCGGCATTGGCCTCGCCGACCTGCTCCAGGCCGAGTCGCTCGCCCCGGCGCACGCTCCCCGTGCCAAAAACATTATCTACGTCTGGCTCAATGGTGGCCCCGCGACGATCGACATGTGGGACCCCAAGCCCGACGCGCCGAGCGAATTTCGCGGCGAGTTCAAATCGATCCCGACCGCCATCCCTGGCGTTCACTTCAGTGAACATCTCCCTCGGACCGCTGCGATTCTCGACCGCTCAACGCTGGTCAGGTCGCTCCGGCACAACATCCCCGACCACGGTCCGGGCAGCCAGTACGTGATGACCGGCAACAAGCCGAGCGCCGCGCTGGAGTACCCCTCGGTCGGCGCGCTCGCCTCGCACCTGCTTACCTCCTCGGCGGGCATGCCAGCCTATTTCACGATTGGCAACGTTCCCAATGCCGGGGCGGGATATCTCGGCTCCTCGTTTGCTCCGTTTGCCGTGAGCCCTCCCAATCGCGACGAGCGCTTCAACCTCGAGGGGGCGGTCCTGCCCGAGCAGATGACCGCGAGCCAACTCTCCACGCGGCATGCCCTCCGCGACCGGCTCACGAGCGGTTTTGCCGAGCGGCATAAGGAAGTCGACGTCTTGCCCACCCTCTCCAAGTTCCAGGCCCAGGCCTACGACATCCTTGCCAGCAACCGCATCGGCCAGGCGTTCGACCTCAGCGGCGAGCCCATGGCGATTGCCGAACTCTACGGCGCGAGCCCGGTCGGCCGGCACCTGCTCGCCGCGCGGCGACTGATCGAAGGGGGTGCCCGGGTTGTCAGCGTGGCAATCGACGGCTGGGACACCCACGTGGGGAATTTCACCACTCTCCGCCAGATGCTCCCGCCGCTCGACCAGGCGCTGGCTGGCTTGGTAATCGACCTCGACCAGCGCGGCCTGCTGGACGAAACGCTCGTCGTGTGGGGCGGCGAGTTCGGCCGCACCCCGCTGGTCACCCGCACCGCGGGACGCGACCACTGGTCGCGGGCGATCGCCACGCTGCTGGCGGGGGGCGGACTCAAGGGAGGGTGCGTCCATGGCGCGACCGATCCCCACGGAGAAGAGGTCACCGACGGAGCTTGCACGCCCGACGATTTGGCCGCCACGCTCTTAAGCCAACTTGGGTTCCCCCCCGATTACAAGGTGACGACGACGGCAGGGAGGCCGGTGGAGTTGTTTGAGCGGGGGAGGGTGATTGATTTCTAATTTCTGATTTCTAATTAGCTCGACCCGCGAGTGAATTGCCCTCGAACCGATTAGAAATCATAAATTAGAAATTAGAAATCTACACAGTGTGGGTGGTATGGTGCTACTCGTTCTGCTGGCGATTGCGTGGTGGTGATGTTCATGCCGCGCGAATCGCGGTCTGAATGAACTGCCAGGTCTCCGTCGCGGGCGAACACGGCGCCCTATCTGTAGGGTACAAAGTCATTCTCTTCTTCGGTCACGAGTCGCAAATACTTGGGATGAAGAAAGAGCTTCTCTCGTCCCACTGTCTGTTCTTCGAGCACGCCAAGCTGAGCGAGCGTGGTGAGGTACCGCGATGCCGTTTGTCGTTTCGCGATGCCAGCGTCGATGACGTTTTGAATTCGGCAATAGGGGAGTTCGAAGACGAGCGTGATGAGTTCGTGGCTGTAAATCCCTGGCTCGCGGTCGCGCACATACGTGGTTGTGTGGTCGATCAGATTTCGGATTGCCTCGATTTTGTGCCGTGTCCAGTTGGCTGTTTCCTCCACCCCGGTGATCAAATAGAGGATCCAGGGCTCCCATGCCTCGTTTGCCGTGACTTCGAGCAACAGGCGATAGTAGTCCGACCGATGATGGATGATATACCGGCTGAGGTAGAGGATAGGCAGTTGCAACAGCCCCTGATGGATCAGGAACAGGCTGTTAAGCACTCGACCTGTTCGCCCATTACCATCCGTAAACGGATGGATCGCCTCGAACTGATAGTGCGCGACAGCCATCTTGACCAAGGGATCGATATCGTCGGTGCCGTGCAGAAATCGCTCCCAATTGGCAAGCAAATCGCGCAGACGCGATTCTCCTTCCGGAGGCGTGTAAACGATTCCGCCACCTTCCCGCGCAAGGGCTGTCCCCGGCACCTTGCGAACGTGCATTTCGATCCCTTTGATCCGCGAGCAGATGTGTTCAGCCGTGCGAGTGGTGAGCGGATACTGTTCGAGCGACCCGAACCCCTCGAGCAGTGCGTGGCTGTAGCGCAAGGCCTCCTTGGTGGCCGGATCGGCCGGTTCGTCGCTCCCCTGATGCTTGAACAGTCGATCGGTGGTGGTAACGATGTTCTCGATTTCGGAACTCGATTTGGCTTCGAGCACGGGAAGGGCCCGTATCAGGACCCCCTGGTTGGGGATCAAGCCCGCCGCCTGCTTGAGTTCCGCCAGGGCCGACCTTGCGGCAATACACCGTTTCAGGACCTCCCGGGTTTCAAGTTCCACCTGAGGGGGTAGTTGCGGGAGGTCGTGATAGGGTCGATCGGGCCGCCAAATGGTGTTGGAACGCCGATTTCGGCTTGTTTTGGGAGTTTTAGCCATACCGAAGGATATGTTGACGCCATCGACACGTCAACGCGATATGTCGATTTTTTTGCGTTTCATCGACATATCGACCCGGACATGGTGATGGCGTCGACATGTCCCACGACCATATAGGTGACGGCCGGGAGGCCGGTGGAGTTGTTTGAGCGGGGGAGGGTGATTGATTTCTAATTTCTGATTTCTAATCTGTTCGGGGGCAATTCCCTCGCGGATCGAGCAAATTAGAAATCATAAATTAGAAATTAGAAACCGCACCTCTCCGGAACACTCTCAATAATCGTCGGCCCCTTCGAGTGCCGGCCGCTGTCCAAACAGGACCTTCACCGATTCTCGCTGCAGGACGACGATCGTGAACACTCCCAGGACAGTGCCGAAGGGGACCGAGAGGCATTCGAGAGCCGCGATCACCAGGCAATAGACGTAGCCTCGATGGGCCCCCAGGTTGCGACCGGCGACGATGACCAGGGCGGCAAAGACCATAGCGAACAGAAAGAAGAGACTTCCCATCGCGACGAGCATCCCGCCAATGAAGCGACCGGCGGCGGCATCGCTCATGGGAGGGTTGCCGAAATGCCTCTCGACCGGCATGTCGCCATCTTCGGCGTCGGCGCCAGCGGCCACGTCGTCGGGAAACTCCTCGGCCGGAAGTGCTTCCATCTCCTCCATTCCAGGGGGCGCCCCGTTGAACCCCATTTCGTCCGAGGCCATCAGGATGGCAATGCCAATGACGGCATAGAGTAGGGGGAACAGAGAGAAGAGCGCCGTCAGGCCACCGAACACATAGTGAAAGATGGAGAGGAGGCGGAGATGTTCTTGGTCTTGGTTCATGTGACGAGGTGCCCCCCAGATTTTTGATGTAGAGAATTATTGTGGCATATATTCACGAGTTTGGCGATGGCGGATACAGCAAGGGAGGGAGGTATTCCCCATTTTTCCCGCCTTGCTAAAAGGTGTTGCCGGTGACTGACGAGCAAGACCCCGTCAAATTGCTTGACGGCGCGGTCCGGGTGCCTTAAAATCCGCGGCGCACTCAAGCGTTTCGCGTTCTAATGTATGGGGGAAATGTTATGTGGGGGAAAACCAAGGCTCGGTCGGGCTATCTCCTTGGCGGTGCTCAGCGGCGGCTTCGATCGCGGCATGGGAGAACCTTGCATCTCGAGCGTCTCGAGGAGCGGATGGTGCTCAATGGCCAGCCACTTCAACTCGTGGCCGAATCGGGGCAATTCGGCATCACCGCCATTCGCAGTCTTATTTCCATCAACGAGGATGGTGAAACCTCGTTTATCGGCGAAACGATTGATGGCTCTGCCGTCTTCGTCGCGGAGCGGTCGTTGCTTGCCCCATCCCTGATCAGTTTTGCCAATCCTACGATGAATCGCGATTATGGCTCAGCCGCGGTCATCAACAACAGCCTGAGTGGTGACGATCAGGTGGCGGCTCGCGACCGAGTTTCAGGCGCACCCGCCAGCTTTACCGTGCGTCGTTGGAATGCCGACAATCCTGGGGCTTGGACTCCAATTGCCTCGACAAGCACACTGCTTGACCCTGAGTATTTCGATGGTTTTGCAAGTACGGTTCTCGACATCAATGACAAGAACGAGGTGCTATTCGCTGGCAACGATACGCGATTTAGCTCCTTGCTGAAACTTCGAGTTCGCGATGAGCGAACGGGAAATACGCTCGCGATCGGAGACTTTGCCAATTCGGCCAGCTTCCGTCCTCAACTGAGTAACACAACAGAGGTAGTGTATCTCTCGCCAACGGGCAATTCCATCATCCGTACTCAACCGGTTGACTTGTCGGCCGGGTCGGCGAACGCGACATTTGTGCGAGTGGCTGGTATACCCGAGGGTTTCACAGCCGGGTCGCTAGGTAATGCGCCCGGAATTAGTGACGACGGCAAGTCGGTGGCCTTCACTGGCAGCGACGCGAGCGGTAGTGGGGTGTGGCTCAGTCTCCGCGTTCCACGGGGAATGCCAGAGACTCGGCAACTGATCAAGATTGCTGGACTGCCGGACGAACTGGGAGCCGGGGTCAAGCTGGTGGCGATCGACGGGGCATCGCGAATCGGTATCGGCGGGGAGCTCAACGACAACGGCGCGCCTGCCGAGGATGGTCGCGTGTCGAAGCTCTACGTCACTTTCCTCGCTACCGACCCGGCAACCGGGCAGGAGACCTTGTGGCGGGTGGACCTGACGGTCAAGTCGATTGTCCCCGAAGAGCTGCCGCTGCTGGGGAGTTACGAAATCGTCGCCAACAGCGGCCCGCAGATCGTCGCCCAGGTGGGACAGGCCGTTACACTGCAAACCACCGCCAACGGAACGACGTCGCGGACGATCACCAACATCGAGATCTACGACCCGATCACCGACCATGGGCAGATCGGGTTCTGGGCGAGTTTCGACAATGGGCAATCGGGAATCGTGCGGGCGCTGCCGCCAGCACCAACTGTCTTGAATGTCGTTACACACGGGTTTGGCCGAGAGTTTGTCCTCTCTATACCGTTTCTTGGTGAAGTGCAGATGCCCGCCGTAGAGGCAATGTTTACTCCGGAATTCATGACATCCTGGAATGGGTTGAAAGAGACTCTAAATAATCTTCCTAAACCGGGTTCAGAGCTATACGGGAAAGTGGAGACTTTTGTTTCTAACTGGAATTCCTCGGATGGTTGGGTGCAGGCCTTCGTGGCCCTTGCAGGTCAGACGCTGGCGACGGACATCTTTCCAAATCTGGTCCCAGAACTGGATAAACTACTGATTATCGGCGTGTCAAATCAGCTTGCCAAGAATTTTCTCGCCAGGGCGAATCTCCATGCGGAAAAGGCCGCTCTGGACATCATCAAGTCCCTTGAAGCAGAGGGCTTGCTCCAAGATCCAACTGACAGCGTCACTGGGGAGCAGATCATTCACCTCATTGGCCACAGCCGTGGAGGTGCAGTCAATGCCCGAGTGGCCGAACTGCTTGTCTCCAAGGGGTACGTCATCGATCAGTACACCGCTCTCGACGGTTACTCCAAAGATTGGCCTGAGCCGAGTCGCGTTCTGGCGGATATCGACATTGTGAACACGATCAATCCTCTGGAGGATGCGATCAAGCGAAAAGTGAACTACCAAGTCGGAACCGGGCTAGAAAAGCTAGTACCTGACTTTGTCGCAGTGGCCGCCGGAGCCATCGCTCATCTCTACAACAAGCCAAACAGCTCTTTAAGTGAAGCGGCAATCGAGGGCTTCGCAAACCTTGGTTCCAAATGGGCCGCTCCCGATCGGGCGGGCTTTCTCAATCGTGAGATTGTGACGGAGTCACTGAGTCCAACAGCACACTTCGCGGTAGGGTCCTACGCAGGGATCGTAGAAGTTTACGCCGATTCAAAAGACCGTCCCGGGATCCAGGCCTACATCCTCGACAACTATCTCGGCCAGAATCGCAACCTCGGTCTCCCCGGTGCGAGCACTGGCCCGGGGACGGATGAGTTGCCCGCCGATCCGTGGGATCCCACGACGGCCGCGGCTCTTCAGATTGCCGCCTACGGCTTCGTCGACGGCGACTTTATCGACATCGCCGCGCTGCAGGATGCGGCCGCTGCGATCGAGTTCCCCGACCTCGACGACGACTTCTTCGACTTCTGGGTCACCATGGTCACCGATCCGGCGCTCACACTCTCCTCGCTTTGGGACATCGCGGGGGATGTGGCAATCGTCAAGGACGGGACTGATCCCGTAGTGCAGCTTACCCAGTCAGCCACTGCCCCTCGCATCGGGCAGCACGTGATCGTCCCTGCTGGCACTCCTGAACTGCGATTCGACCTGAATGTTATTTCCCCAGGCAGTGGCGATACTTTGATGATTCGGGCGGGAGATAAGCTGCTCACGACGATCGACCTCGGAACCCTGCCTGCGGGGACGTGGTCGACAATGTCGATCGACATCACTCAACTTGCAGGGGAGGTGGAAGGGATCACGTTCGAGGTCGGCGGAGCCGCCGACGTGCCCGCAGTGATCCGACTTGATTCGATTCGCATCGTCTCGGGCATTGCCTACCCCGGTGACTACAACGGCGATGGAACGGTCGACGCAAGAGATTACACTGTCTGGCGAAACAGTCTTGGCATGGAGATTGAAGCGTTCACGGGAGCGGATGGCGATGGCAGTGGAGTGGTCGACATCGCCGACTACCAACTCTGGAAGTCTCACTTTGGAGAAACCGCGTCCGGTTTGGGGGGTATTGTCACACTTGCTGCCGCGAGTGGTGATGACGCGGTCCCATCGACGTTGGGTGAACCAGAATCCTCGCGGGAAGGCGTGCCAGCGACTCCCCAATTGCGGTTTTCCTTGGCTCCAGCACGGCGAGGGCCGTTCGTGAACTTCGAGCGCGGGATCCTTGAGGAGATAGCGCCGCCCGCCGATAGTCGTGCCCGCGCGCTGCTATTATTTCTCCAAGAACAGATGGAGAGGGAGGACTCGGCTCCACAAGAGTCTTTCTTTTCTGAAGACCAAGCCAACCCTCATGTGAGCGAGGCCGTCTTTGCCGGACTTGCGGACAGTCCTTTCGATCCGTTTGTAATTTGACCCCCTCTTGGCAGAGCGTTGGCCGGCAGCATCGACCAGCGCTGGGGGGACTGGTAGGGGTTGGTCGTCGGCTGCACTGAGGGCTCCCATGGAGTAGGCGAATCGCGATGCTCCATTATACTCCTAGCCGTCACCAGCTATAGATTCACTCCATGCCCCAAGTAGCCATGCAAGAATAGCAGGTATATGACAGTGGCCTCGTCAGTTGGGAAATCAGCCGTGATTTCCACAACGCCCGAGTCGACTAGCTTGAACTTGGGAGACAGCCCATACATGTGGCCGTTCCAGACTGCCGAGACGATTCCTTCGGCCCCTTCGGACTTCGTGAGATAGTGTGCCTTGGGCGACTTCGCCCCCTCCTCCAACCAGAATGTGAACCCAATCGTGCCCGGGTCGGAACTCAATGGAATCGACGGATCCACTTTGGCGCGATCTATGCGATAGTGGCGTAAGGCCCAGAATGGGGCCTTCACGTCGACGTGATTCCACTGGGCAAGTTCCTTGGGAAAGGCCCTCGTCTTCCCGGGTTTGTCGAGGCGGGCGAGTACTTCCTCCAGGTATTGGTGATGGGTGGCGCGGAGAAGCACCCCCGGTTGGGGGTGACAAACGTAAAAAGTCCAGTCGTCAAGATTGGCTCGGCTTTGGGATGGGCGCTCGAACACGGCTACGGGATGCCCACCGATTTCCGTCATCACTGTGGCGTGGTCCTCGTAGATCGCAAAGGCTTTCGCGATCGCGCTATCTGCTGACTCCTTGAACTTGATGACCTGACACCCTTCATAGGGCCACGCTCCCAGTCCATTGGCACGGCGAAAGCGGCGGCTTCCCGCGATGGCCCGTTCCACGGGTAAGTCCTGCAACGCGTCATTCAACTCTTTGGTCTCAAGCGAGAACAAACCCCCTGCGGCGAGTCTCTGCATTCCTTCGCTCAGCCACTCAATCCGCTCCTCAGGACTTGATTTATCAATCACGGACTGTTCATCCCAATCAGTGAATTTGAATGGCTCGTTGACGACCATGAGCGTCTCTGAATCGGCAGGCAACCACTCGATCATCTTCCGCAACTGGGGATCCAAATCGGCCTCACCGGCGTGGAGCGGAACCGACAACGAGAGGCCTAACAACAAGCTGGCCACGAGTGAGCAGGGTTTCAACATCAGTCTGTCCGATCGTTGGATGAAGTTGACGACCAATTCCCAGCCTGGGGGAGAAGATGCCGGCGCGGCTGGCGGCGAGTTGGTCCACTCCATCATCCCGTGGACGAGTCTCTCTGGCAACCTTGCGCGGAGTGGTTCAAGCTAAACAGGCCCTGCGCCTCGCCCGCTTCCACCCGGCGGCGAGCAGGCCGAACGCGAGCAGACCGAACGCGAGCAGCCCCAACCCGGCAGGCTCAGGAATCGCACGAACCGGGTTGGCCAGCGCTCCACTGCTGGCGGTCACGAATTCCTGCTTCCACGCGAGATAGTCGTCGGCATCGACGGTGCCATCGCGATTGGCGTCGGCGCGGAGGTCGGTGGTCGAGCCGAGCGTGTTGCGCCAGACGAGATAGTCGGCAGCGTCGATGTGGCCGTCGCCGTTGAAGTCGCCGGCGAGTATGTCGGGCACGATTACCAGCACGGTCGGTTCTTCAAAGCCACCGTTGCCGGGGGAGAGAAAGAACTCGAGGAGATTCCCTGCGAGGTCGTAGCGGGCGATATCTCCCGTCCCTTCCGCGAAGCCGAGTACCCCGACCAACAATCCGTTGCCGTCGGGAGCCTTGATGACCGACTGCGGGAAGGGAATTCCCTCGACGAGGAAGTCGGTCTCAGGTGTTCCCCCAGGTAATTCGAAGCGCTGGACATTGCTGGCGAACATCCCCGTGACATAGAGGTCGTCGCCATCGACGAGCAGACTCGACGCGCCACTGAGCGAGGGGGAGGGGCCAATGAGGAGTTCGAGCGTGGGGTCTCCCTCCACCCACCGTGCGATTGCTCCACTCGTGCCGGCGGGATAATCGTGAAATGCCGCGACCAAGAGTTCCCCCGTTTCGGTCCAGGCGAGACCCGAGAACTGAAAGAGAGTTTGATTCTCAGGCGAGCCAAGCATCAGCGGCGCGCCGGCCAAACTGCCATCGGCCTTGAAACGAACGACACCGGTTCCCCCCAAGGTGGCGACATAGATGGTCTGGCCGTCGCCCGAGATTGCGATCCCCCCAGGGGTAACGATGCCGTCAATGCTTGTGGCGAAGACCGTCGCGTTGGTGGCAGTGCCGGTCAGGGGATTGTAGTCGTAACGCACAACCTGGGAGTTTTGAAAGCTGGAGACGTAAAGCTTCGTGCGGTCGGGCGAGAGGGCCATGCCCGAGGGTTGACTGAGGTGGACGTTGTCGGTGAGCACCGTCCCCAACAAGTCCCCCAACTCGCTGTAGCGATAGACGCTGTTGGTCAGGCGGTCGGCCACCAGCAGGTCGGCCCCCTCCCCATGGCTCGCATTCAGCCCAAGGAGGGTCAGCAGCATCAAACCACTAACAACTCGCGACATATAGAGGCCGGCAGCAGGGGGGAGAGAGCGGAGGGAGAGATTCACTATTCTCCCCTGCGGCCTGGGAAGGATCAAGCCGCACAGCAGCCTCATTCCCAATAGCCCCACTCCTAGCGCGCGGCGGTCGCTTCGCGCGCCATCTCGACCCGCTCGGGGCGTGCCCTGTCGGTCTCCATCCGCGCGGGTAAGCGAAAGACTTCCCCCTTGGCGTTGCAAAAATAAAGCTGGCTGGGGGAGACCCGCAGCGGGTTGCCATCGGCCCACAGGGCGAGGAAGTCGGGATGGGCGTCGATGGCGAGGCGGGGGTAATTCTGGTTGACTCGGCTGCCGGCGGTGATGGGGCGCTCCTTGATCCAGGTCTGGCCCTCGTCGTCGCTGGTCCAGAAGACGATCTCGCCGCCGGTGTAGCCGGGCTGGGGTCCTGGGTCGGTGGCGGCGACCAGTCGCCATGGTTTGGTGCGGATGTCGAGCGAGCCGTAGTCGTAGTTGTGGTCGCTGGTGGTGATCGTCGAATGATTCCACTGGCCGTCGACAAACCGCGACAACGTCCAGGTGCGAGGATCCCCTTGCGTCCCGTGATGGAAATGGCTGCTGGTGACGTAGAGCAGTAGAGGATTCCCCTGATCGTCGAACTTGAGGTCCTTGATGAAGATCAGTCGTCCCTCTTGCTCGTAATCGTGAACCAGGGCGGGATTTCGGGACGACGTCATGGGGACGACAACTGGCTTGCCCTCCGCGCTTCGCCATGTTCTGCCTCGGTCGATCGATTCGAGGTAGTAGAGATTGGTCCTGCCGTCGATTCCCTTGTTGTTGGGGTGATAGTTCATCATGGTGGCGACCTTTCCCTTGGTGACCGCACCAATTTGATAGTGCCCCTGGTCGATGGCCCCCAGTGGTTGATAGTTGTCCCAGGTCACGCCGTCGGTGCTCGCCATGAAATAGCTGGTGCGACCGACTGGGGCACGATAGCGCGTGAAGAAGCAACTGAAGCCGACCTCCGGCTGGTGAAGCACCTGCATATAGCTAAAGTTGTCGATCACCCGCTCGCGGCCATGCTCCTGGCGAACGGGGGTCACGAGTTCGAACTCGTCGATGTCGTACGGCCGAGTGCTGCGGTGAACGAAGCTGGGCCGGGCGGCGCCGTGGGAGGCAGAGAACAGCCAAATGTGCCCCGCCGAGTCGACACTCATGACGGGATTGTCATGGGCATCGGATGTTTGCTTGTCGAGCACGATCGTGGGGCGCGGGACTTCGCCCGTGGCGTGGTCGTAGTAGGAAACCATGTGAAGGAGATGGACGTCGTTCCGCGAGGGGGCGCCACCGAAGCAAAAGAAGGTCTTGTTCACCTCAGGGCGATAGATGGCGAATGGCTGATGCTTGGCGCAGTAGGTCCCCATCCCGCCGCTGTACTTGTAGGGGACCTCTTCGTCCGGAACCCGAATGGCGTACCAAATGCCTCGATACCCCTCTCCCTTCTCGTTGAGGGTGAGTCGGCGGACCGTGGTCATGTTGGTGATCGGGGAAGACGATGGGTCTGGCTGCGCCAATGCGACCTGGCTCGTGGTGAGCAGTAGACTACCCACGACACACCACGGCAGATGGCGCGCAGCGAAACCAAGCAAGCGAGGCATGCGATCAGACATTCGGATCAGTGGAGGTCAGGGGAGGGGTGTGGGCGACCGAGTCGCAGGCCGCATCTCGTGCGAGGGAGCGGATGCAGTCTGCCCATCGGTTGTCCCTGGGTCGCTCGGCACATTGAAGCGGAGGTCGCGGGGGATGAGGTCGGGCCGCAACGGTTCGACCCGAATCGAATCGACCGAGAACGTGGCATCGCCATCGGGACGGTCGGTCCCCACGCCGAAATGGAGCACCTTGCCAGGGAGTCCGCTCTTGGATCGGAATCGCAAGCGGGAGGCGACAAACGTCTGCTCGTCGTCCTGGATAATGGCATCGTACTGGCGTGTCGCGGGGTAGATTACCACGGCCATGCGATAGACGACGCCCGGTTTGAGCTGCATGCCGGTGTCGACCAGGTTCGCCGTGTCGTACTCGTCGCCTTTGGTGCCGTCGAAAGCGAACCATCGTTTGGGAAGTCCCCGCCGCTTCGGCCCCACCTTCTCGTGGTCGCCGGTCCAGCCGATCATCCAATTGGAGTCTTCGGAAGAATTGTCGCGGAAGTAGGGCATTCCATAGAACGCCACTCGGTCGGCGAAGCTATCGCCAAAGTCGTCGTCTGCTCCTTCAAACCGCCAGACCCAAGAAATCACGTGTGGCTTCTCGGGGTCGAACGACTCGGTTGCCCCATACTCGCGGGCAATCGTGCGTCGAGTCGCGCCGTAGAAGCGGAGTTTGAGGTAGGGGTTTTCGGGACCACTCAGAGTCGCGGCCCCCAGGATTTGCCCAATGGGGTTCCCCGAACCGACCCAGGGGGTGACCCATCCCTTGCCGCTGCGGGCGCCATGAAAGGAATCGACAGACAAGGCGTCGGCTGCGCCGTCGAATTCGGCTCGGGGATAAATTCCTGGCCCCGCATCGCCTCCCCCTGCGACGGCTTCGTCGCTGCGCATGTCTTCCCACAGCATTTGCAGGAGGTCGGTGAATCGCCCCTGTCCCGAACCGAACATCTTGATGTCGGCCTGGCCCGATCCGGGGAGCAGGCGCGCGGAGGTCCCGAGTCCCAGGATTTGCGAACGCCCGGTGTCGTTGTCGGGAAGGATTTCGACCTGGCCTTCGAACACCTCGATATCGACCCCTTCGGGGCCGCTGTGGACACCAAAACTGGTCCCCAGGTCGACAATCGCGGCATTGGCCGTGTGGACGACGAAGTCCTTGTGATCTCCATTGGCTCTCAAGGCCACTGTCCCCGCATGGAGGCGTAGCGACGAGTCGGTCATCAGTTCGAGCGTCGCGGGACTCTCGACCAGCGCGGTGGTCTGGTCGTTGAATTCCAGCCGCGCCACTCCCGAGGTAAGCGTCAGCCACTGGCCGGCGTGGAGCTGCGAGCCTTCGGCCAGAGGATGGGTGAGGCTTTCCCATGTGCAGTTGGGGGCGCTCGCCAGCCGAGCGACGACCAGCGGCGAGGGCCCGGGGGTCAACCGATTTTGCTCGTCGAGCTGGCGCCAAACCAACAGCCCAATTGCGATGGCCGTTGCCAGGCCCACGAGGGCCGTCCCCCAGCGCGGCACGACTTTGGGAGTGGGAGACGCCAGCGGGGCGTCCTGCCGAGCCCCCTCTTCCTCGAGCGTCCGTAGCCAGTCGGCGAATTCCTCCCCGGCCTTGGCGCGAGTCGTCACTTGACGCAGGCTGGCATGGAGATCGAGGTACCGGACATAGCCCACCCGGGCTTGGGGCGAAGCGTGCAGCAATTCGGCAAGCCGCTTCCCCTCGGCAGGGGTGAGTTGTTCGTCGCACAATGCGGCGAGCAACCGGAACAGTTCTTCATTGTTTTTCGCGTGGGACATTCCATTTACCCCCGCCCGTCGGGGGCCAGTTTACGTTCGATGCACTCGTAGAGCCAGCGGCGAATCCGCGCGAGGCTCTTATAGACGGTGACGGCAGGTTTGCCGAGCGATTCGGCGAGGGCCTTACTCGAGGTTTTCGTTGTGTAGCGCAATTCCACCAACTCGCGATCGCGGGGCCGAAGTCGACCGAGGCAGTCGTTGAGGGCTTGCCGCTGATCGGCCAGCCGCCCTTCCTCCTGCTCCCGCGTGTCGGCAATCGCCTCGACCAGCTCGGTCGACCAATAGCCAATGCGGTCGCGGCCACGTTTTTTGCAATAGTCGAGCACCTCCAGTTGGGCCACTCGAGCGGCCCAACGAAAGAAGCTGGTCCCCGGGGTGAAATTATCGAATTTGCGCCACAGCACGACACTCGTCCGCTGGAACACGTCTTCCGCGTCGGCCTGATGGGGCAGAATCGACAGGATGAACCGAAAGACCTCCTCGCGGTGCTCGGCAAACAACGCGACAAATTGCTCTGTACGTCCGTCTGGATCGGTCATGTTCCCACCCGCGGGGCGATGGATCCCCGGCAGAATCGTTTCGCCGTGGGGACTCGTTTCGGCGGGCCTCCCCTCCATTGCACCGCCGGACGATTCGCCACTCGCCACGCTAAAGTCCCTTTCGCCAGGATTCGCCTCGCGGTGATCGCTTGATCGGGCGTCTTCCCACGTCTCGATTGGATTGGACAACTACGGCTTGCCCCAACAGACTACGGTCCCTAGCTGGCGAAATTGATCCCTCAAAAGCTGTCGAGTTGCTAGCGTCAGGAAATCGTGGGGAAGTTTTGTCAGGACCGGCAATTATTTTCCCTTATCAATTTCGTGGCGATCGGCCCGTTAGTCCATGGTAGCGTCGTATCGCAGCAGCGGCGTGCGGATCGCCGCGGGAAAAAGTTTCCTTGCAGGGGGTCCGCTGGTTGACGAGCGGCGTTAAAACAAACGGCACAGCGGAACTTCTCAGGATCTTCTCAAGAGACTTGCAAGAGATTTGATAGAGGCGGCGGATCGGCAACATCCAAGGGTCGTCCCCTGGCGAACTGGTGGTGTGTGCGCTCCCCGCAGTTCCTTCTCACGAGCAGACTTCAATAGCAGGAAAGAGCGATGAACCGACTCCAATTGGTGTTAGGGATAGTGGCATCGGCCCTGGTCGGCGCGCCGGCCTGGGCCCTTCCTTCGGTCTACGACGGCTTCGATTACGCTAACGATGGGGGGCCACTCGAGGGACGCGAGGGGGGCTACGGCTGGGCTGGGCCGTGGGTCGAAGTCGGCGGGGATTTAACGACATTCCAGTTTTACCCTTCCGAATCCGACACAAGTCTCGACATGCCCAATTTGCCCTTCGAACCCTCCGGGCGGCATGTCGTGGCGACGGGGCCTGGATCGGGTGGCAACAACAACTATATCGTCCGTCCGATGACGGCCAACTTTTCGCTGGCCACCGACAACACCTTTTATGCCAGCTACCTGATGCAGAAGACGGGTGGTCCTGGAACGGCGGCCAATAACCAAGAGTTCAACCTCTACGACGGCGGGACCGTCTCGCTCCGTATGGGGAGCACCAGCACCAACACTTTCTTTCTCGGAGTTGCGACCAATACGATTCCCGACTTCACATTTAACTACGGCGATACCTATCTTGTGGTTGCCAAGATTGACGCGACGGCCAGTGGAACCGATGTGGCGAGTGTCGTCATCTTCGACGCCTCGGAGGCCATCCCCGCGAGCGAGCCGGCTTCTTTTGACGTCTCGTACAACTTTCCAGCCGCGCGCGGAAATGACGTCATCGACACGCTGCGGTTCTGGATTGGAGCGAGCGCCGCGGGCATGTACGACGAATTGCGTATGGGCAACACCTGGCAGGATGTCACCTCCATCGACCCGAATTACATCCTGGGAGACTTCGATCTCTCGGGCGCCATCGATCCTGGCGACTACCAAACGCTCGCGGCGAACCTCTACACCGGTACGACCTACGAGCAGGGGGACATCAACTTCAGTGGCCGGGTCGATCTGACCGACTTCGCCATCTTCCGCGAGATCTACACGGCGGCCGGGTTTGTCCTGCCGCCAGGGGCTCCTGGCGTCGCTGTGCCCGAGCCAGCGACCTGGCTGGCCTTGGCGGGTGTGGCCGTGGTCGCCCCGTTGTGGCTCCGTCGCCGCAAGTCCGCCTGAAACTGTTGAGCCCAAGTTCAAACATCCAACGAGCATTCACCATAAACCACGTGAGAGTCTAGCAATGATGCGAGCAACATTTGCCAGCGGCCTGCTGCTTCTCGTGCTGCTGAGTTCACCTGCCTACGGGATCGTGGTGGCCTACGAAGGTTTCGACTATCCCAACAGCAGCCCCCTGTTACACAATCGATCCGGAGGGCATGGCTGGACCACCGGCTGGCTCGACAACGACATGGACATGGACAATTCGCTGACGGCCAACGACGTCAGTCTCACGTCCCCCATTTTCCCCTTTACCCCTATTGGGGACCACATTGTCGTGGCGAGTGGCGGGCGCGAAGCCAATCGCTTCTTCGGCAATGCCTTCGATATGAGGGTCGATGGAACCACCTTCTATGGCAGCCTGCTGATGCAGAAAGTGGCCGACGGTGGGGCCACCAACGACACGGTCGAATTTCGCGTGATCACCCCGACCGATACCGAGGGCTTTCGCATGGGGTTCGGCAGCGATGAAGGGTTTTTCCTCGACTCGGGCCCCGAACAACCCACCACTGGACCGGGGACGATCCAGGTTGGCGTGAACTACTTCGTCGTGTTCAAGGGGATTTCTTCCGCGAACGGGCCCGACCAGTTCTTTGCGAGTTTGTTCGACCCCAGCACGCCCGTTCCCGCCATCGAGCCGTCGACTTGGGACCTGACGCTCGAAAAGGCAGTCAACAGCAACTTCAGCGGCGTCCGCATCCACACCGGTACCAGCGCGGCGGGGGGACTCTACGACGAAATCCGCATCGGCCAGACCTGGGCCGATGTCACCTCGCCGACCAGCTTCCTGCTCGGCGACTTCAATGGCAGTTCCGCCATCGATCCGGGTGACCTCGAGATCCTGATGTCGAATCTCCACAGCGGCAACCAATACAGCCAGGGGGATATCGACTTCAACGGCGTGATCGATCTCCGCGACTACAACGCCTTCCGCACGATTTACACGGGGGCCGGCTTCGTGCTCCCCGGTTTCGAGTCGGTTCCCGAACCGGCTACGGTTGTTGTCGTCTCGACTTTGCTGTTGGGCCTGGTCGTCGGGCGCCGGGTGAGGAAAGCCCGCCGCGGAATGGCGACCCTGGCGATTGTCGCGATGGCGGGATTGGCTGCGCCGGGTTCGGCAAATGCCCAAGGGGTCGAGTACATTTGGCAGCCGACTTCGGGAGAACACAACTGGAACGACCCAAACAATTGGCTCGGCAATGGGACCCTGGTCTTTGTTCCCGACACTTCGGAGGCCCCTGGCGATACGGCCCTCTTTCCCGCCGGCGTGGCGGGTTCGACAGCGCTAGTTTCGGGAATGGTCCCACGGGTTGGCCAACTCAACATGGATGGTGGCACGGTACGGATCAACCAGACCGGTGAGCTCGAAACCCACGTCAGCGACGGCACCTCGGGTGCCGTGGTCCTCGACACGAATGGCCGCCTCGAAGTCCGCGATAGCGGGAAACTCACGGTTGGCACCGTGCTGTCGGTCTCCGGCAATCTCCATGTCTACGGACCGTCGGCCACCGTCACGGTCGCCAGCGACATGTTGATGAATGGCGGCACGCTGGGGGCCCATATCACCGGTGGTACCCATAGCGCGATTGCCGTGAGCGGCATCGCCGATCTCTCCGGCACACTAAGGGTCAACCTCAGTGGTGTCACCCCGACCAACGGCAACTCGTGGAACCTGGTGACCGCCAACGGGGGGATCACCCGAATGTTCGAAAACATCGTGGTCGACGAGGCTCCAGCGCTTGCCCGTGGACTTCAGTACCGCGCGGTTCAGTCGGGTAACACGGCCCAGCTTGAGGTTGGCAACACGTTGGTGGTGACGATCGACCGTCAAACCGGCGAGGCGACAGTCGAAAACCCGATAGGCTCGGGGATCACCCTGGCCAGCTACGCCCTGCAATCGGGATCTGGTAGCCTCAACCCGGCGGGGCTTGCCAGCCTCAACACCAGTGCCCCAGCCGGCACCGGCTGGACCCCTGGCCCGCAGACGACGAGCGTGGTGGCCGAGCAGAAGCACAACAGCACATTCACTCTCGGTGTCGGACAATCGGTGTCGCTCGGCAATCCCTATGCCTTGGGAGTTCTTCCCGGGGACGAGGATGTCGCGTTCGGATTCACCACCACCGACGGCCGCGTGCTGCGGGGAGTGGTGGAGTACGTTGGCACCGTGAACGATTTCACACTCTTCATCAATCCGGCCACGGGCGAAGCGGCCATCGGTAACAGTTCCTCCTTCCTGAAGGCTCCCAACGTGACGGGTTACGCCATCCTGTCGAGCGATAATCAACTGGTGGCGGCCAACTGGGATTCCTTCCAATCGTCGGGGGATGCCGGGTCGGGTTGGGTGGCCACACCGGGAAGTTCGTCGGTCCTCACGGAAACCAACGTCGAGGATTCCCATCTTTTCACCAGCGGCAATGTGATCGATCTCGGTGCGATCTTTACGGCGAATGGCAACACCGCGGGCCTGACGTTCGAATACACGGTGGCGGGTGAACTCGCGGCGCGGACCGGAACCATCAGCCTGGGGCCGATCCCCGATGCGTTCGAGGGTCTCGTGGGAGACTACAACGGCGACAATGTCGTCGACGCGGCGGACTATGTCGTGTGGCGCAACAATGTCGGCACGACAGGCACATTGGACAACGACCTGATCGGAGGGACGGTCGGCGGTGCCCACTATCTGCAGTGGAAAGCCAACTATGGCGCCACTGGATCGGGAGGGCTCGCCATTGCGGCGCAGCCGGTTTCCGAGCCGGCGACGGTGGTTGTCCTGCTGGCGGGCCTTGTGGGAGCCGCCGCCTGGCGTGGTCGAACAATTGCCACTCAAGCGTGAGTGATAAAGAGGGAGAGCCGCCACCAGGGCAAGTCTGGTGAGTGAGGTTTACGAAGGAGCTAAGGCACATGCGAACAAAGCGAGTTGACGGATTTACGCTGGTCGAGCTGTTGGTGGTGATTGCCATCATTGGGGTGCTGGTTGCTCTGTTACTCCCCGCGGTGCAGCAGGCCCGCGCGGCCGCGCGACGCATCCAGTGCGCGAATCACCTCAAGCAGATGGGCCTCGCGCTGCACAATTACGAAGGGACTTACAAGTCGTTTCCCGCCGGCGCCACCGACGGACCGGCACCCGGCGATGGCGATGCCTATCAGCCGGGGATGTTCGGCGACCTTCTCCAGTATATTGAGCAGGGCGCCATCTACGACAACATGCTGCTCAAGCAGCCATGGAACTCAAACCAACCGGCCCGATTCATGGAGGTCGATGTTTACGTCTGCCCCGACTGGCCCCACCCGCGGCTTTATCAACCCGGTAGCACGGCAATCACGCACCAAGAAGGAGCGATTTGCACCTATCAAGGGAATGGCGGTGTCTGGATCAACGACCGCACCTGGCGTGCGGGGACCCATTACAAGGCGGAAGGGTCGGGCAAACATGGGCACATGCCCTACAACGGCCTGTTCGAATGGGGCAAGGGCCGCAAAATCAAGGAGGTGATCGACGGGCTCACCAACACTTATGCCATCCTCGAATTTGTTCAGATCGATCAGGTTGCCGGTCAATACGATCAGCCT
This sequence comes from uncultured Planctomycetaceae bacterium, assembly GCA_964650265.1. Taxonomy (GTDB): domain Bacteria; phylum Planctomycetota; class Planctomycetia; order Pirellulales; family Lacipirellulaceae; genus CAZYQQ01. The sequence goes on along the minus strand of CAZYQQ010000029.1, from coordinate 19,454 downwards.
CCGGGCAATGTCCGGCCCTGGATCCTCGGCGGGAACAACTCCGGTTCGGCTTACAGTTTCAAGGTTCTCGATTTTACACCCAACTTCGAAGTCAACCGCACGGGAACCACGACAAAATTCATGTACCTTCCCATGGGGAGCTTCCACTCGGGTGGAGTCAACGTGGTGCTTGGCGATGGGAGCGTCGATTTCCTGACCGACGACATCAGTCCGATCGTTTATCATGCCTACGGAACAATCGACGGCGATCCAATCGAGTAGGATCTTTCACCTATTTTATTAGAGCAAGTTTGCGGACCAACCATCGGAGAGGACGTTGTCAATCCACAAGAGTGACGCCTGGCGAGTCAAGGCCATGAAACGAATCGGCATGCTCGCGGCCATAGCGGTCGTGGTGCCGATGATCGGTTGTGGAAAGCGAGTCGAGACGGGGGCCCTTTCGGGGACCGTGACCTACAAGGGCAAGCCCCTCGAGTTCGGTTCGGTCCTGCTCCAACCCGCCGAGGGAGGGCCAGCCTCCTATGGCACCATTGGCCCCGATGGTTCGTTTACGGCCGCCATGGATGGTAAATCTGGCGTGCCGATCGGCGTGAACAAGGTCCTCGTGACCTGCTACACCAGCCAGCGTCCCGGAGCCAGTAGTGGAGGAGGGGAGAAGTCGGTCGGCGATTCGCTGATTCCTGAGCACTACACCCGATTCAGCAGCAGCGGCCTGAAGGTCGAAGTCAAACCTGGAGATAATCCCCCCTACAATATCCAACTGACGGACTAGCCCGCTCTGTCCATCTACCCCACCTGCCATCCAGCTAGCCTGGCTCTCACTCGACTCGGCCTACGAGATTTGACCCCTATGCGCTCAGTGACCGCTCAACGTACGTACCGACCCCACCTACTGCTGGCGATCGCGCTCTGGACCTTGCTGGCCATCGTTCACCTCGTCGCGGGGCACGCGGCCCGCGCGGCCGATGCCCTCAATTTCGACGGGGGGGTCGGAACCCACACGGTCGACGCCTACGCTGGGGTGGCAGGTGGGGGATGGACGACTCCCTGGACCATCTCCTCGCAGGCCGTCGGGACGCCGACCGTGACCAGTGCCAACCCCCTGACACCCGAGGGGGGCAACTATCTGAGCGTCGTCACCACCGGCACCGACCGCAATGTGATTCGCCAGTATGGCAACACTCCCGAATTCAACGTCGCGTCGGAACACACGATCTCGTGGCAATGGCGGCTCGATTCCGACTTCGAGGTCGACAGCCAGTTTGATCGGATCAATTTCTTCGCGAACCCCGCCCCCGCATCGAGTTCCACCACGGTCACCAATTCGTGGACCATTGGCGTCGCTCCCACTCTCATGGGTTTCGACAACTGGTACGTCTACGATCGGCAGGTCGACAGCAGTTTCGGGCCGCAGAATGCCGTCGACACGGGCATCTCGTTGCAAAAGGGGGTCACGTATTTTTTCTCGGTCGACGTGAATCCCGCCGCCGGGACCTACAAGGCGAGCATTTCCGACGGCACGCTCCAGTTCGATTCCGACGACCTCACCTTCCGTAGTCCGAGCATCAACAGCACTTATCTCCATTTCGGCGGCAAGACGAGCGCGGGGAGCGACCCCCTGAGTTACTCGCTCGACTCGGTGACGATCACCGGCGGCTCCCCCGACGCAGGGCCGATCTATTTCCCCGGCTTCCGCGGCATCTGGTATTCCAATCAGTCGCTCGCCGGGACCGAGTGGGCCGAGTATGGCTACAAGTATTCCGGCGGCTTCGGCACCTATCCCCAGCAATTGCGTCCTCATGCCTATTACGCGGAGGAGGCGAACAAGACGTTCTTCACCTTCGGCGCCACCAACGAAAACAATAGCGACCTCTACCACGTCGTCTCCTACTACGATCATGCCACCGGCCAGGTTGCGCGGCCGCGACTGCTGCTCTCCAAGGGGACGACCGACGCCCACGACAATCCGACAATGATGATGGACTCGGCAGGGCACATCTACGTCTTCTCCGCCTCCCATGGTACGGGCCGCCCCTCCTACATCAATCGGAGCACCGAGCCCTACTCGATCGACTCGTTCGAGCAGGTCCTCGCGCTGCCGGGCAATAACAACTTCTCCTACACCCAGCCGCTGTACGTCGAGGGGAAGGGCTTTCTGTTCCTCCACACCCTCTACACCGGTTCGGGACGGACTCTCAAGTTCAATACCAGCAGCGATGGGATCAACTGGGATCATGAGTGGAGCAATCGTCCAACCCTCGTTCAGATCCAGGGGGGGCAGTACCAGATCAGCGAGGTCCAAGGGGAGAAGGTGGGGACTGCCTTCAACTGGCATCCAGGGGGGAACGTCAACGCCCGGACCAACCTCTACTACATGGAGACCAACGACTTCGGCGACACGTGGCAGACGGTCGATGGCACTCCCCTCACCACTCCGGTAACGACTGTCACCAACGCGGCGCTGGTGCGTAACTATCAGGCCGAAGGGAAGCTTGTCTTCCTCAAGGATATCCAATACGACCCGCAGGGGAATCCGATTCTGCTCTATTTGACATCTAACGATTGGCACCCCGGCCCGATCGGGGATCCGCGGACCTGGACGATCGCTCATCACCGCGATGGCCAGTGGAACTTCAAGGAGATTTTCACTTCCGACCACAACTACGACCATGGCTCCCTCTATATCGAAGCGGACGGCACGTGGCGGATCATCGCCCCCACGGCCGACGGCCCTCAGCCTTGGACGACCGGTGGCGACATGGTGATGTGGACCAGCCACGATGAAGGGGACACGTGGGAGGCCAACTGGCAACTCACCAGCGAGAGCGAGTTCAACCATACCTATGCCCGCCGCCCCGTGAATGCCCACGACGATTTTTACGCCTTCTGGGCCGATGGCAACACGTTGGCCCGCAGCGAGTCGCGGCTCTACTTCACCGACCGCAACGGGACGGGAGTATGGCAACTTCCTTGGACGATGGAGGGAGACTTCGCGACCCCCGAGAAAATGTTCGAGCCGATCCTGCTCTCCGCTCCGCGCACAATTGGCGACTTCAACGACGATGGCGTGGTCGACGCCGCCGACTATGTCGTGTGGCGCAACGCCGTCGATTCGACCGACCTGGCTGCCGATGCCAACGGCGACGAGGTGGTCGATGGCAAGGACTACATGATTTGGAAATCCAACTTTGGCCGGGTCCTTCCGGCTCCTGGAACGCAACAGTTTGGCACCGTCCCCGAGCCCGCCACCCTCGTTCTCGCCACCTCGGCCGTTGTCGTGGCGTTGGGGGTTCGCCTTCGGCGGTGTCGCCGTCACTCTCACTGTCCGGCCTCGCTCGCCTTGGCCGAATCATCCACCGCTCGACTCCATCCGTAGGAGAGACTTCGCATGAGAATCCAACCCGTCCGACAGCAACAGTCATTGTTGGCCCAACCGTTCGCCCTTCGCCTGCTGGTCGCGGCACTGCTGTTGTTTCCCCTGGCGGCCTCCTCGGACCAAGTGAGCGGGGAGGAACCAGCCTATCCAGAAATCGCCAATGGCGAACTCCCCACCGCCGATGGCTTCCGCGGCATTTGGTACGCCAACCAGAAGTCGAAGGACGAGTTCGTTTACAAGTATTCCGGCGGCAAGGCCACTTACCCCCACCAGCATCACCCGATCGCCATTTATCGGCCCGAAGTCGACAAAACCTTCTTCGTCTGGGGAGGTCGTTACGAGGGGAAGAACACGCTGCTCCACATGGTCAGCTACTTTGATCACAAGACGAAACAGGTCGCTCGCCCGCGTGTGCTGCTCGATAAGAAGACCGACGATGCCCACGACAACCCTGTCTTGTCGATCGACAACGAGGGTTACCTCTATGTCTTCTCGTCGGCTCATGGCACGGGCCGTCCCTCCTATGTCCACAAGTCGACCAAACCGTACGACATCACCTCGTTCGACCACCTGCTGACGACCAACTTCTCCTATCCCCAGCCCTGGTATCTGCCGGAGCATGGATTCGTCTTCATGCATACCAAGTACATCGGTGGGCACCGCGTCCTCCACATGATGCGAAGCCAGGATGGCAAGAACTGGGACGACCCGAAGATGCTCTCCTACATCGAGTCGGGGCAGTACCAGGTATCGCAGCCCAACGGAAATTCCATCGGCACCGCCTTCGACATGCATCCCAATGGGAAAGGGCTCAACTGGCGGACCAACATCTACTACATGCAGAGTGACGATGCGGGAGAGACCTGGCAGAACGTCGGCGGTAAGCGGCTCGAGATTCCTCTCCGGGAGGCCGACAATCCCGCGCTGGTGCTCGAACTCGAGAGCAAGGGGCTCGTCTGCTACATCAAGGGGCTCCGCTACACCCCCGAGGGGCATCCGGTGATTCTCTACGTGACGAGCAAGGGGTTCGAGTCGGGGCCGGTCAACGACCCGCGGACGATGTCACTCGCCCGTTGGACTGGGTCGGAGTGGAAGTTCAGCGACGTGACCCAGGTCGACAACAACTACGACTACGCTTCGCTCGACATTGGCAAGGATGGCGATTGGGTCCTTCTGGGAGACACCGAGACCGGTCCGCAGGCGTACAATACGGGGGGAGAAGTCGCCCTCTGGAAGTCGAGCGATCAGGGACAGACGTGGAAGATGGCGAAGCAGCTCACCAAGGACTCGAAGTACAATCACCTCTATCCCCGTAAACCCCTCAACGCCCACCCCGGTTTCTTCGCTCTCTGGGCCGACGGGCATGGCCGCCAGCCATCGGAAAGCCGGCTCTATTTCACCGATCGCGATGGCAGTGCTGTCTGGATGCTCCCCCCTCGGATCGAGGGAGATGCCGACATGGTCGATCCCATCCGCCAGTGATTTCAACTCGGAAATGGGGCCGGAGATGAGAATCGATGCCCCCATTCCGGGTGGAGTGCCGGGTAAATCGGACTCAAGAACTGTTCGTTTTTGCGCGAAAATGATTGACGCCCTTGGGCCCCGGGGGTAGTCTGCGATTACGCATCTGGCTTAAGTCCATATCGGGGGGACTTGAGCAGCGTGCTGGCGCGAGGGGGGGAGAGTCTGTTGGCGCCAGATGTTGCGCAGGGAGGCTTCGAGGGGAGAGGGCGCGTATCAGGCCGCTGCGTCCCCCGCTCCTTCAAGGGAATGCGGTCGCACAAGGGGTATGGTCTCATGATTTCCAGATGCATGGCGCTGGCTTGCGCCGTTGGTGTCGCCCTCTTCCTCGCGGCGAGAGTGATCGCCTACACACCCGTGGTCTTACCGCCGATGGCGACTCCCACCCTGGGACCAGGGGTCATTTCCCCCGACCTGGTGTTCGGCAAGGAGTATTCACGAGAACTCGATGAAGATTCCGTTGGTGTTCCCGATCCCGAGTTGGTTGTCGCTTGGGACGGACAGGGAGGGGCACTCGATGGCCTCGACTACAGCGGCTCGCGCCCTCTCGACCTTCCACGAGAGCGACAGGTCGACGCGCTGGCCAACAATCTCGATGCGCTCTATGGCCCCATCCTCAACGATCGGGCCCATCTGGTGTTCAGCCACTCCCAGGTCGTCGGGGTCTATGGCCCTCCCGGTGCCGGGTTCCTCGGTTTTGTGCCCGCCGTACCCATGGTGGGCCCCGTACTGCTGACCAACGGCAACACCATCTACGGTGCGGCCGAGATTTCGGTGGAAGAAGCAGGTTTTTACGCGGGACCATCGGTGCAGTCGGGCTGGGCCACCGTGGCGAACATCAATGGCATGGCCCCGCCGGCCGATCTCGATGGCCTCGAGTTGTGGGGGCCTGAGCCCGCCTTGGCCGCCGACTCCAATATGTACTCGCTCGACGTCGATGTGATCGACGGAGCGGGGATATCCGTGTGGAGTTACGGGCTGGGGACCAAAGTCAGCACTCCCTACATTACCCATGCCACCATCGTCGGAGCGGTCACCTCGCTGTTGGGCCCCGTTCCCTCCACGGCATTCGGTCGTAACGATTTGCCGAGCTTCGAGGCCATCAATCTCGACGCCCTGATGGTGCAGGACTTCGATGGGGAAGATATGCAGTTCGGCGGCATTGGCGATTCGATTATCTTCAGCATCAATCAAATCGTCGATCCGGCCGATCCCGATGGCTACTATGCCACGGGAAGCGAGCTGTTTGTGCTCGATGCCACCGCTGCCGGCATCTCCGCCAGTTTCCTCCGGCATGGTGGCCACCTGTGGGATCATGCCTATGCGTTGGCCAATTTCGGTGTCGCTGGGCTGCTGCCACAGCAACGGGCCTATATCGACATCGATGGCATCGAAGCGGTGGGAGAGTTGGTTACCTCTGGAGAGATCCCCGAACCGGGAACCATCGCCATGCTGTCGCTTGCCAGCGTGATCGGAGGCTGCCTGCTCCGCCGCCGCATCGCCAAATGACCCAGTAGGTGAGCCTGTAGGTCCCGCCTGCCGGGCGGGACCTTGCCACAAGATTTCATTTATCCTTTGCTCGAGGTCCCGCCCGGCAGGCGGGACCTACCTTTTGGGGGACCTCCTTTTTGGGGCGGCTGGTCTCCTACGCGCCAAGTTGCTCGCGGATCGCCTGGCGGGCGACTTCGATGGCTTGCGGGATTTTGGTGGGGTCTTTCCCTCCGGCTTGAGCCATATCGGCGTGCCCGCCGCCACCCCCTCCCAGGGCCTTCGCCACCGGGCCAATCCACTTCCCCGCGCTGAGGCCCCGGTCGACCAGGTCCTTGCTCAGGCCGGCGACGAGGGTCACCTTGGCATCCCCTTCGGGCGAAACGAGTAGCACCGCGACGGTGGGAGATTTCTGCCGCACCTGGTCGATGAGGTGCCGCATTTGATTCGGTGGCACACCGGGGGTTTCGGCGATGACGACCGGCACGCCGGCCATCGATTCCGCCTTGTCGAACAAGGTTTCGCCATCGAGGGGACCAGCCGCTTCGCGCTGGGAGATTTGCTCCTGAAGTTGGGCGATCTCGCTCTGAATGGCCTCGATCCGTTCGGCCACGGCCAGGGGAGATGTCGAAAGGAGCCGCGCGATCTCGGCCAGAATAGCCTTCTTTCGCTCGTAGGGGAGGTCGTACCCTTCCTCTCGCATGAACTCGACCGTTTGCTCCGACGGTTTGCTGCTTCCGGCGAGCATTTTCTTGAGACTCCGCTGCCGCAGCAACAGGTCCTCCACCACCATCGGCAGCTTGTTGGGACCGACCTGGAGAAGCTGCGAGAGCTTGTCGATCACCGCCAGCGTATCGCTGCGGTGTTGTTTGGCCCGCTCGCCGGTGAGGGCGACGATCCGCCGCGTGCCGGCGGAAACCCCCTCTTCGCTCAAGATCTCGAATGTCCCCACTTCGCCCGTCGACGTGAGGTGGGTCCCACCGCACAGTTCGCGGCTCATCCCACCATCGGACAAGGGGCCCATCGAGACCATCCGCACCGGGTCGGGATACTTTTCGCCAAACAGCATCATCGCCCCCTGCTTGCGGGCATCGGCCAGCGGCAAGGTCTCCCATGTCACCGGGGCAGGGGACTCGATGAACCGCGCGACGTCGGTTGCGATTCTTGCCAGTTGGGCGGGTTCGACGGGGCTAAGGTTGGTGAAGTCGAATCGCAACCAGTCGTCGTCGACCTTGGATCCTTGCTGCTGGGCGTGGGTGCCGAGTTCCTTCTGCAAGGCAAGATGCAACAGATGAGTTGCCGAGTGAGCGCGGCGAATCGCATCGCGGCGCCGCGTGTCGACCTTGGCCGTCACCTTGGCCCCTTCGGCCATCACGCCGCGGCGGAGATGGCCAAAGTGGATCACCAGCCCGCTATCCTTCTGCGTGTCGGTCACTTCGAACTCGAAGCCGTCGCCAACGAGCACCCCACGGTCTCCCACCTGCCCGCCACTCTCGCCGTAAAACGGCGTACGGTCGAGCACCACGCGGATGGGATCGGTGTGGGCCATCTCCTCGATTTTGTCGCAAAGATGATCCTTGCCCGGGAGTCCGGCGACGATGCCGACCACGGTGGCCGGCGCTTCGGTGGTCTCGTAGCCCACGAACTCGGTGTGGTGGTGGGCCTGCTTGAGGGAATCGATGGGGCCTTTGGCTCCCATGACGGTTGTGGCAAGCTTGCCCGATGTTTTGCCATGCTCCCCCATCGCATGGCGATAGCCGTCCCAGTCGAAGGCCAGGTTGTGTTCGGCAGCCAGGGCCTCGAACAGTTCGGGGGGAACGCCATAGGTTTGATAGAGCTCGGCCGCCACCTGCCCTTCGACCGTTGTGCGATTATCGCGGCGCATGTCGTCGAAGGCCCGCTCGATCCGCCGCAAGCCGTCGTCGATGGTGGAGAAAAAGTTTGCTTCTTCCTTTTGGATGACTCCTGCCACGCGCTCCACCGTCTCGGTGAGTTCGGGGTAGGGGCCCTTCATCGCCTCGACCACCATCGGCACGATCTTGCACAAGAACGGCTCGTGCATTCCCATCTGATGCCCATCGAGCACCGCCCGGCGAAGGAGCCGCTTGACGACATACTTTTCCTTGTTGGCACCGGGATAAACGTTTTCATGCACGGCAAACGTGCAGGCCCGGACGTGGTCGGTGATCCGCCGGAGCCGGCGTCCATTCTCGCTGAGGTACTCGTACTTCACGCCGCACACCTCGGCGGCCGCTTCGACGATCGGGAGCAGGTTGTCGATGTGGTAGTTGGTCGGTACTCCTTGGAGCGTAGCCGCGGTCCGCTCGAGCCCCATCCCCGTGTCGATGTTCTTGCTCGGCAGAGGGCGGAGGTTGTTCGGCGGATCTCCCACGCGGTTGAACTGGGTAAAGACGAGGTTCCAGATCTCGACCTCTTCGCCCCCCGGCGGCTTGTAGTAGATTTCGCTGCACGGCCCGCAGACTCCGTCGGGCCCCTGGCTCGGGGCGCTGGCCGGCCAGAAGTTCTCATCCTCGTCCTCGCGGCTGATCCGTGACGTGGGAAGGCCGATCTGGTCGTGCCAGATGTTGGCCGCCTCGTCGTCCTCCTTGTAGACCGTCACCGACAGCCGGTCGGGATCGATCCCCAGCCACTCCTTCTGGGTGAGGAACTCCCACGCCCAGTGGATCGCCTCCCGCTTGAAGTAGTCGCCGAAGCTGAAGTTCCCCAGCATCTCGAAAAACGTATGGTGAAACGCCGTCCGCCCCACGTTGTCGATATCGCCGGTCCGCAGGCACTTCTGGCAGGTCGTCGCCCGCGTGAATTCGAGCGCCACTTTCCCCAGAAAGTGGTCCTTGAACTGGTTCATCCCGGCGGGCGTAAAGAGCACGCTCGGATCCCACGTGGGGACCAGCACGTCGCTCGCCACCCGGGTATGCCCCTTCGATTCGAAGAAGGCGAGGTATTTCTCTCGAAGTTCGTCGGTACGCATGTTGTGCTAGCAGTGGAAATGAATGGTGGTGCCACACTCCGCAGGGGCAACGGGGGACCGGGCTGGCAACGGGGCAATTGGGGTAAGATACCCAAAATGCCGCGTGCGGGGAGAGAATCCCCCCCTCATTTTGTACTCGGCCGCCACCCGGCAAAGTAGGGTGCCCCGCGCGCGCGGCCCAGCCGGCCGGCGTTCAAAACAATTGGGTCGCCGCGACGAATTGTCGCGGTTACGCACGATTTTTCGATTGTCCATTGAACTTACTGTCCAGTCGCGCTAAGATAACGGCCAGATGGCGGACGCGAATCTTCTCCGATCAAGCATCTTCGATATTTCTCTCGCATGCCGCCCTGGAAGAGGTTGGCGCGTCTTCGGCAATCCTGGCAGGGGTGACCAGTAGCGCGCCAACAGCCTTCCCCTACACGATCTTTCTCACCAGACGCCAGGCGTGCGGGTTAGCGACCCGTTCGGCAGCCAACTGAAGCGGCTTCTTGCCGCTCACGTGGCTGCTGGCGGCCCGGCGTCCACCACAACTCCAACCTACTGCGACGGAGCGAACAGGCGATGTTAACAACAGGCGGCGAATTCCGACTCGAGATCGATCGAGGGCCGAACTGGCTCTTCGTAACCGTCCACCCCACAAGTGACGCCTGCGACCTTACGGCCCTGGCCGACGAGCTGGGGGACGTGGCCGCCCGGCATTTCATCTACCGGTTGGTGGTCGAACTCGACGCGATTGGCGAGCTTGGCCACGAAGTGGTCGAGCAACTTATCAAGCTCCGCGACCGTTTGGAGGCGAACGGGGGAGCCCTTCGCGTGTGCGGCCTGTCGGCCCCCTGCGCCGACGCCCTCGAGCATTACAAGTTGGAGGGGAGCTTGCCCAACCATCCCTCGCGGGTCTCGGCCGTGCTGGCAAACGACTCCTCGCTGCGTGTTGCGGCGATGCATTTCGACCCGACGGTCCGCAGCGTCCCCCAGCCAACGACCCTCGTGGCGAGTGGACCTCACCCCAAATCGGCGGAAGAGGCCGAGCGCACGTTGGCTGCGGCCGCCAATATCTAGCCGCCACAGCATCTAACCGCCACAATGGCCCCTCGGCGGCCCCTCGGCGTAGCCAGTAAACACCAAGAAAAACAACGGGGGGAGCCGGTTGGCTCCCCCCGTCATTGTCCTGGTCAGACCAAGACACCGCGCTAGTTCTTTGCGTATTCCTTGAGGAAGCCCTTGAACAGCACCAGGTGCTCTTCTTCGGCCGCGAGCAGGCGGATGGCGAGATCCTGGGTGACGTAGTCTTCGCCGTCGGTCGCCTTGATGATCTTTTTGTACTGGGCGCAGGCCGATTCCTCGGCATCGATCACCGCGCGAATCACACCCACTACGTCGGTCGTATCCTCCGAAGGCTGCTGCTGGCCCCCCAAGGTCACCCCCTGCGACCCGGGCACCAACCCACCAAGCTGCTTGATCCGCTGCCCCAACTGCTGGGCATGCCCCAGTTCCTCGTTGATATCGGCGGCGAGCGACTTTTTGATCTCCTCAGCCCGCACCCCGTCGAGGTTGATGCTGTTGGCGAGGTAGTTCATGACGGTTTCGAGCTCCATGCTGTAGGCGGTTTGGAGCAGGGTGATGGTTTCTTCGTTTGTCTTAGCCACAATGGGTCTCCTTTCGACAATTTCGTTCGTGTCCGGGAGCGAGATGGCCCACCGGAGCAGGTGCCAGAACTGGCTTTGCTAGTTCGGTCTTGTAGGTGCAATAACCATGCCAGAGAAGCGGCTCGTATGCCAGCCCCCACCCCATCCGTCCCACCCCGCGCAATGGGGCTCTACCCCAAAGGAAGCTCTACCCTGAAGAGAGGCCTACCCCGTAGTGAGGCCTACCCCGTAGTGAGACCTACCCCGAAGTGAGACCTACCCCGAAGTGAGACCTACCCCGAAGTGAGACCTACCCCGAAGTG
>CAZYQQ010000029.1:0-8029 GCA_964650265.1 uncultured Planctomycetaceae bacterium | reverse complement strand
AGACCTACCCCGAAGGGGGTCGAACTCCACAGCCCAGGGTCGCCGGTCCTCCGGCGCACCCTGGGGAGCCTGCGTAAGGGGCTCGACATGAGCGGGGCTGACGGAGAACGAACCATACCCCGCCTGCCATTGGAAGCTGTGGAGTTGAGGTGATTGGAGCTTGACCCATTTGGATGACTCACGCTTGAGTTCGCGTACCAAGGTCGCGACATTGGCTGTCTTGGATAGGCGGCACAGCACGTGAACATGATCCTCCGTGCCACCTACTCGCAAGGAGGGGCTCCCTTGGTTCTTGCAAGCGCCGGCAAGATAGGCATGGAGGCGGTCGCGCAGCACGTCTTCCTTGAGAAAAGTTTGGCGTTGTTTCGTCGCGAAGACGATGTGAACGTAGAGTTGAACCAAGGATTGCGGCATGGTGGAATCACGGGGAATCGGCATCGTGTGGGTGTCCAGTTCCAGAATCGTTTCGGGATGGTGGCGGGTCCATAGGTGCAACCCCTTCGGGGTAGATTTTTTTCGTCAAACCGGTATCCCAGGGTGCGCTAGCGCGACCCTGGGCTATGGAGTTCGACCCCCTTCGGGGTGGCTTTCGTTCGGGACGGCCGTTTCCATGGTGCGCCGGAGGGCTGGCGACCCTCTGGACTGCGGAGTTCGACCCCTTCGAGGTGGCTGTTTAGTGGTTTCTTGACCTGGGTAGGCCCCTACATCCCACGCCCCTAATTGGTTATAAATAAGGCTCCTTCAGCCCCGTGCCGGGCCCCCCTCCCGCCTCCGACCTGCCGGTGGCCTCGCCGCTGCCGCCCGGTTCCTTGCATCGGTTTCCCTAACAAACTGAGGTCCGCATTATGTCCGTGCTCGTTACCAAGGAAGCTCCCGAATTCGCCGCCCAGGCGGTGATGCCCGATGGTTCGTTCAAGGAGGTCAAGCTCTCCGACTATCGTGGCAAGTACGTGCTCTTGTTCTTCTATCCTCTCGATTTCACCTTCGTCTGCCCCACCGAGATCATCTCCTTCAGCGACCGGGCTGGCGAGTTTGAGAAGCTGGGGGTGCAAATTCTTGGAGTTTCGGTCGATAGCCACTTCTCCCACCTCGCGTGGCGCAACACGCCGCGGACCAATGGCGGAATCGGCAGCGTGACCTACCCGCTGGTGGCCGACCTCAACAAGCAAATCGCCACCGACTACGACGTCCTTCTCCCCGGCGGGGTCGCCCTCCGCGGGCTGTTCCTCGTCGACAAGCAGGGGGTGGTCCGCCACCAGGTGGTCAACGACCTGCCGCTGGGGCGCAATGTCGACGAAGCCTTGCGGATGGTCGAAGCCCTGCAATTCTTCGAAGCCAATGGCGAGGTCTGCCCCGCCAACTGGAAGAATGGCGCCCGCACCATCAAGCCGGGCGTGAACGAGAGCAAGGAGTTCTTCTCGGCTGAATACGCCGACAAGTAACGGCTCCCCACGCTAGCGGGCAGCGCTACGCACAAGTCGACAAGGGCCTCATCCCCGCGGGTGAGGCCCTTTTTTTGCCCACCGGAGGGGGCGAACCTAGTCACTTCATTTTGCCCCCGGTTACACTGTCGGCATTAACCCTTGCGAACCTTGACCCGCGGCCTCCTGCGGAAAGATTGAGCCACTCGATGTTTGTCACTCCCCCACTCTCCGACCTGGTCGATCTGGCCAAATCGAGATTCCGCGAACTCCATGGGGCGGCCCCCCAGTGGGGGTCCGCTGCCCCCGGGCGAGTCAACCTGATTGGCGAGCATACCGACTACAACGATGGCTACGTGATGCCAATGGCGATCGAGCGCTACGTGGTCGTCGTCGCGGGGCGCCCGGCCGACGACCCGGGTTCCGTGATCCAGCTCACGAGCGGCTCGATGAAGGAGCAGGGGACCATCGATCTGGCGAGCCCGCTCTCCCCATCGGCCCCGCGCTGGACCCGTTATGTCCGCGGGGTCTTCGAGGAGTTTCGCGCTCTGGGAGTCGAAGTCGGTCCTCTCAACCTGGTCATCGAGTCGAATGTTCCACTAGGCGGGGGGCTCTCGAGCAGTGCCGCCCTCGAAGTGGCGATTGCGACTCTCGTCGAGCAGGTGGCCAGCTATCCGATGACGGTGATCGACAAAGCGAAACTGACCCAACGGGCCGAGAATGTTCATGTCGGAGTTCCTTGCGGCATCATGGACCAGTTCAGTTCGGTTGGCGGAGTGGCCGATCACCTGATGCTGCTCGATTGCCGCAGCCTCGAAACCCGGCAGGTCCCCTTTACCGATCCTGGGGTGACGGCGTTGCTGGTGAACACGAATGTCCAGCGCGAGCTCGCTTCGAGCGCCTATCCCATTCGCCGGGCCCAGTGCGAAACGGCGGCCGCCCAGCTTGGAGTCAAGTCGCTCCGCGACGCGACGATGGACAAACTCCAGCGGCTCCAATCGGAGATGGAGGAGGTCGTCACCCGCCGTGCCCGCCATGTCATCAGCGAAAACCGGCGCGTGCTCGACATGGCGAGCGCCTTGGCCGCGGGGGATTGGAATCATGCCGGCGAGATCATGTACGCCGGGCACGACTCCCTTCGCGACGACTACGAGGTAAGCTGCCCCGAACTCAACCTGCTGGTCGACACGGCCTTTCAAATCGGCCGTACTGGCGGCGTAATCGGGTCGCGGATGACCGGGGCCGGGTTCGGGGGGTGTACGATCACGCTGGTCGAGACCGACGCAGTCGACGAAGTGGCCGAGCGGATCACCAAGACCTATCGCGGCACGATGAATATCGAGCCGACCTTGTTCACCACCCGGCCAGGGCAGGGGGCCCACGCGGTGGAGGTGTAGCCAGCCGCAACAGCGGGCCACATTTTTCCTCGAAACTTCACCAATGGCCGCCAGTCTTGGGGTAAGATAGTGAGGCCTTGAAATCCCACCTTCCCCGCGCGCCTTCCTCGCGCGTCCCTGCGGGACGATCCTACCCCAGCTTCGGAGCCATCATGCCTTTGATTTCTCGTTGGTGCTCGCCAATTGCGCTTCTTGTCTGCATACTCTCTCTCTCGGCGTTCGCTCACCCTGGCCACCAGCATGAGCACGAGCAGGAATCGACCGAGCCGCAAGTCGAGGAGCCCGCCGAGTCCCTCTTTCCCAAGGGGCTGGTGCTGCCGAATGTCGAGGGCCCCAAGCCCTGGAGCAACAAGCCGGTCCTCAACGATCCCGACCGTTTCCAGATCGCCATCATGACCGACCATACCGGCGGTCATCGTCCCGGCATTTGGATGGATGCCGTGCGGAAGCTCAACCAGTTGCGTCCCGAGTTCGTGATGTCGGTTGGCGACTTGATCGAAGGCTATTCGCAAGATCGCCGCCAGGTGGAGGCGATGTGGCGCGAGTTTCTTGGCTTCATCGACCAGATGGAGATGCGGTTTTTCTTCGTCGCCGGCAATCACGACATTACGAATCCGCTAATGCACCAGATTTGGCGCGAGCACTTTGGTCCCGAGTGGTATTCGTTCGATTACAAGGGGGTCCACTTTCTCTGCCTGTCGAGCGAGGATCCGGTGGACCACTTCAGCGACAAGCAGGTCGAATGGATTGCCAAGGACCTGGAGGCGAATGCCGATGCTCGTTGGACTCTGGTCTTTTTCCACAAACCCCTTTGGGTCCGCGCCGAGCGCGACCTGGCCCGTGGGGAGCCCGACAGCACCAACTGGAAACAGATCGAAAAGCTGTTGGCCGATCGTCCTCACACCGTCTTCGCCGGGCACGTTCACCACTACGTGCAGTATCAGCGCAGCGGCACGCAGTATTACGCCCTCGCCACCACGGGGGGCGGTTCGCAGCTTCGTGGCAACGATTATGGCGAATTCGATCATGTGATGTGGCTCACGATGGAGCAGGATGGCCCCCATCTGGTCAACCTGCGGCTCGATGGCATCTTGCCCGCCGACGTGGTGACCGAAGAGAGCAATCGCCGGTTCAATAATTTCCTTCGTCTTACCTCGATCGAGGTCGCCCCGATCCTGCTCGACGTGGTCGCCGAAGAGGGCTTTACCGAAGGGGAGATCGTCATCCGGCTCCGCAACGAGTTCGACGAACCGATTGAACTCGCCGGAACGATCGAGGGCCTGCCCCTCCGCGGTGTGAGTGTCGACCCCTTGGAACTCAAGCTGGCCGTCGGCCCCGGTGAGAGCGTCGAACAAAAAGTCAACGTCCGCTTCAACGAGTTGATCGACTTCCCCAGCCTCGCCCGCACCAGCCTTGTGGCGACAGTCCGCACGACTGGCGAGAATCCGATCAAGGCCGAACGGACCGCCCCGGTCCTCATCGACCGCCGCTTCAGCATCCCCACCTTGGCCGAAATGCCAGCCATCGACGGGACGATCGAAAATTGGCCCGAACGAAGCCTCCGCATTCCCGACGAGCCGATCCTGCTCGGCAACACCCAAAGCTGGAATGGCCCAGGCGACGCGACTGCCGAGTTCACCGGAGGGCGTGTCGGGGGGCGGCTCTATGTGGCCGTGAAGGTCACCGACGATCAGGTTCTAGCCGGCGTCGACGGGGTTGAACTGCTGGTCGACGGCCGCCCGGTCACCACGCGCAAGCTCAGTCCCAACTACACCGGCGATGGCCTCTCGATCAAGGCGACGGTGGGAGCGAATGGGGCCGACACGACGGTCGATGCCCGCTGGATCCGCAGCCGCAATCCGTTGCGCGGTGTCGAGGCCGCCGCTACCCGGACCGACCAGGGGTACGATGTCGAGTTCTCGATCCCCCTGCGGAACGTGCGTCAATTGCAAGGGAGCGACTGGCACAGTGTCCAGATGACCCTACTGCTGCACGACGCCGACCAGACAGGAGAGGAGCCGGCACAAGTGTTGTGGCGTGGGACGCGGCGGCCTTATAGTGTGAACACTGGGTTTGGGCACTTTGTGCCGGAGCGGTAAGAAGTAGGTCGTTGATCCACCACATTCCCCGAGCCGACATTTACTGTTAACCCGTTTATTACCCCGTAGGGGTTCGACCCCAAAGCCCAGGGTCGCGCTAGCGCACCCTGGGGGAGACCGTCATCCCACGCGCCATGTACCCCGAAGGGGTTCCACATTGGTCGGGGCGTGGATTCATATCATGTGCAACCCCTTCGGGGTAGCATTTTTGAGGGGAACCGGCTCCCCAGGGTGCGCCGGAGGACCGGCGACCCTGGGCTGTGGAATCAAACCCTTTCGGGGTGTCCATGGCAATCTATCGCCTCTACGGGCGAATACGAATCCATGCAATGCCCCACCTGCACCACACCGCTCACTCACCGCACCCGCGCCGGGCAGGAGGTCGACGTCTGCCACGCCTGTGGCGGCCTGTGGGCCGACACAGGAGAACTCGCCGCGCTCATCCGCGACCGAACGCCTCGCGATGCCCTTGGCACAGTGCCTCCACCGCTTGTCTTCGACCCGGACTGCCCGCGATGCGAAGGGCGTCTCACACCTTTCGAGTACGCCCACGACTCCGGCGTAACGATCGCCAGGTGTGAAAGCTGTGGCGGACTGTGGCTGGGGGAGTCGCAGCTCGACCAGCTTGCCCGCTACCGCGCCGGTAACCCGGCGCTCCACAGGCTCGAGCAGGTGCTTGTCGACGATCATCGCCATAGGCGGCGTTGGGAGATGGCCCGGTCGCTGCTGCACTCGAAGTGGCTCTCGGGTGGGGTGGCGGCGGCGTACCTGATCGCAGGCGTTGTCACGACCGGGGAGCTTCGCTCGATTGTCTCCACCCTCGGCTTCCTCATTCTGCCGCTCGCCTGCATTTGGTTCTCCGACGGGATGGGGCGCGTCACCGGTGTCTCCGGTGCCTTCGCCAGGCCACGGATCACCCGCGAAACTCCTGGGCTCGCCGTCGCCATCGGCGGGTGGTTGGTCCTCGTGACGCCGGCGGTGTTGCGGTTGTTGGTGTAGCCCCCCGCACCAGCTATGATTGGGGGGCACCCCATCCCTTCACGCGCTCTACTTCCCCATGAAGACCGTCGCCCTCGGTTTGATCTTTCTCTGCTCCAGCCTGCTCGCCTCGGGGGAGGAACGTTCGCTCCAGGCCACGTTCGCCACCATCGACGAGGGCCAAAAAGTTCTCACCACCCGCGACGAGTTCGTCACCCGCCTCAGCCCGTTCGACCGGGCTGCACGACTGAAGACCGACCGCGAGGTCTCCGCGGAGGAGTACCTGGCATCGTCGGCCGAGCATATTCGCGAGTGGACCGCTGCGGAGCGAGAGACAATTACCGGTGCGATGGCCTCGCTCCAGGAGAAGCTCGAACCGCTCGCCCACCTGTTTCCCAAAGAGATCCTCTTCATCAAGACCACCGGCAAAGAGGAAGGGGGGGCCGCCTACACTCGGGGGCATGCGATCTTCCTCCCCGAGTACATGCTGGCAGGCGAGGCACGAAAGGTGGAGCGGGTTGTCGCCCACGAATTGTTCCACGTCCTCTCGCGGCACAATCCCAAGCTCCGCGACCAGCTCTACGCCACCATCGGCTTCGAGCCGTGCGGCGAGGTCGAACTCCCCGAGCAACTGCGCTCCCGCAAACTCACCAACCCCGACGCCCCCGTCAATCGCCACGCCATCAAGGTGACCATCGATGGCGAGTCGCAGTGGGCCCTACCCGTGATCTTCGCGTCGCAAGAAAAGTACGACACCGAGCGGGGCGGGGAGTTCTTCCACTACTTGGAGCTCAAGCTACTCGTCGTCGACCGCACCGACCCAGCCGCGGCGAAGCCCGTCAAACTGGTCGACACCCGCGAGGCCACGGACTTCTTCGAGCAGGTGGGACAGAACACGCAGTACATCATCCATCCGGAGGAGATTCTGGCGGATAACTTCGCGCTGTGGGCGATTGGGGCGGAGGGGCTGGCTTCGCCGGAGGTGGTGGAGCGGATGGTGGAGGTGCTGGAACGGGCAGATACGGAAGTACAAGGTAAAGCCAACTCCTCAGCCAAATGAAGTTGCTTGAAGTGTAGAAAAAAACACGGAGACACAGAGACGCGGAGATGTTTTTGGCGGGGTGGAGCGAGCACAGACATTGAGTTCTTGAACACTTTCGTGTTATCGTGTTTTCGTGATCCAAAAAAAGGATCACGAAAGCGCGAAAACACGAAAGGGCTGGTCCGTGCCCGTGAGCATCGTAGCGGGGGTTGGCTTCGCCGGAGGTAGTGGAACGGGCCGGTGAGGAAGTACAAAAGTAAATCTTGACGTCGGAAATCCATTATGTGGCCATTTCGATCGGGCGGCGGAAACAATCAAGCTCCTGAAATTAGTTTGGCGGAGCTGGAAGCTCGGCTTGGCATTAAGGCGCCGCGCGCCTATGTCGAGTACATGACTTCGCTTCCAGCACAGAAGATCAAGGCTCGGGGCTTTGATCCGAAGACTCTGCTTGTCCTTAACCTCGAGCTTCGCGAGTCGATCCCCCTCGATGCGACGCCTGAGAAGCTGTTCTTGACTGGCGATGGCAGCGGGAATTATTATTACGTCGACCTTGGCGATTCCTCGTTGAAGGTTCTGCTTTGGGTGCATGACCCCGACGCCGTGGAAGCAATCGGTCAATCATTGGACGACTTTCTGCGGCAAGCTGCCCAAGAATCGCGGATCGACCGCCCCGTCGAACCGGGGCAACTCCATCTCTGCCGCACACCCCATTTTGCGGAATCAATTCTCGATCCCATCGGCCTTGAGGAGTGGATCGAGGCAGTGAAGTCGATTCCGGGATTGCAGTATCAGGGATATCGCGAAATGACCAGTCCGTTCAGCGGTCAGGTGACCCGATTTGAGGCGCCCGGGCACGCCGTGGCGCTGGTCGACGAGCGACCACAGCCGATTCACTTTGGCGCCGGCAGAGCGACGACCCAAGGCAATCCTCAAATGCGTAAGATTGCACAAAAGTTGGCGAGTAAGCTGAATGGTCGCGTGCGGACCGGGTAATGAATCATGCAACAGCGAAGCCATTCATGGAGCATAAAGATTTCTGTAACACTTCAGTCATCTGAAGCATTTTTCGGCAAGGGAGGCAGTGTTCCGGTG
>CAZYQQ010000028.1:0-56915 GCA_964650265.1 uncultured Planctomycetaceae bacterium | reverse complement strand
CTGAAGCCATCGGGCTATGATCCTGGCCCCCGACCTCTCCCCTCCAACAACTACGCCCGGCAGGATTCGAACCTGCGACCTGCGGATTAGAAGTCCGCTGCTCTATCCAACTAAGCTACGGGCGCGTAACTCACACTTTCCCCATTCTAACAGACCCCATCGGGTTCACCAATGTTCGCTTCCACGGGCCTCGTCGGCTGGGGGATCAGTGTTGGTGGCGGGTGGCGGGTGGGGGGGCAGATCGCTGGGTGCCCTATTCCTCTTCGTGAGACAAACCAAGAGCAGCCACACAATACCTGCCGCTGCCATGGCGACAACGAGGAGCGCCTGAGGAGGGACACGAAGGAGGAGCAACTGCGGATGGATATGATCTGCGAGCAGGCCCAACACGAATATCACGGCAAGCGAGGTCACGAACACTGTAAGGGCGAGACTCGTCACCCGGCTCATGCGGAAGGCGAGGAGAGTGCCCGTGCCGACATAGGCGGCGACCGGAAGCGAGATCCCCAGGACGACGGCACCCAGCCACCCGAAGGGAACGGCGATCGCCAGTAGGAGAGAAATCGCCAGTGTCATCCCCAGCAACTGACGAATGGTAAAGCGAAGCACAGGAGTGATCGACCTCGGCTGCGGGACGCTGGTCCCTCGTCGTCACGATCCCGTGGTCGTCGGGACCGTGTCAGCCGCTTCGGCGGTATCTCCCGCGGCGGGCTGATCCGTGAGCGACTTGAGCGCCTCGCGGAGCTGCGCGGCGAAGGTCGGGCCGCCGCCGACGTAGAGTCGCGCCACTTTTCCATCGCGATCGACGATCACCGTTTGCGGAATCGCCGTCACGCCATATTTCTCGGCCGTCGCGCCGTCGATATCGAGGGCGACAGTCGGTTCGATCTTGAGCCGCTCGAGCAGCCGTTTGACCGACGTCGCGTCTTCTTGCATGTTGACCGCCACGAGTTCGACCCCCTGGTCCTTGAATTCGGCGGCAATCGAGTCGACCTCGGGCATCGCCTGGATGCAGGGGCCACACCACGTGGCGAAGAAATCGAGCACCACGATCTTGCCCTTTTGTTCGCTCAACTTGAACTGTTTCTCGCCCAACGTCGCCAGGGTGAAGTCGGGGGCCGGTTCTCCCACCAGCGGCGCATCGAGCCCCGCTCTCGACGGATCGTCGGCGTCGTCCTCGCTGACGAACTTAGGATCCTTGGCGGGGGTCATCTTCCACTTGGCCACCTCGTCGACCAGCGATTGGCGCGCCGCCTGGGCGCCGAGAAAGAGCACATCGATATCGGCGAGCTTCACCTGGCAATCGCCCAAGTGCTGGCTGACCCCGGAGAGGATCCCCCCTTCCATTTTGAGCGGAGTGAATGCGAGACGCGTGTTATCTTTCGCGACCGCCAGCACCACAGGTTCGGTTGGGGAGCCATCGGTCGGTTCTGCTGGTGCCACCTCGTCTACGATGTCGGTCACGACATCGCTTGTCCCGTCGAGCCAGAGGATGCGACGGATGGTCGACAGCGCGATCTCCTTTTCCTCGAGTCGCACTTCGACGATCACCTGGTCCCCTTCGATGCGGATCAGCCGTGCGCGGAGGAAGTCGCCGCTATAGGTTTCCAGAAGATGGGTGGGAGGGTTGTTGCGCTGCATTCTTGGGATGGTAAGCAGGCGGCGCCGCTTCTCGGGGTCGAGCCCGTCGAGTTGCGACTCTCGATCGCGCTCCCACATCGTCATTTCCTCGAGTGGGATCGAGGTCGCCTCGATCACGGACGATTCGAATTGCGCGGCGGTTTCCGTGATGCGGACCAGCTTGCCGGGGAAACGATCGCCACTCCGCATGAATATCACCCCCTCTTCTTGCGGCTGCGGCTGCGGCCGGGGCTGACTCGCGGGACCGCTGGTGGGACGTGCGCCCCCTCCGCCAATGATCATCTGGAACAGCCCTCGCGGCTGGGGCTGGGGCTGGTTGCGCACACGTTGATTGGGGATGTTCGCCTGCGCCTCATCGACGGTCGGTTGTGGTTTGCGGTAGACGATCCGTCCGGTGATGTCGGAGGCCAGAGGTTGGGGGGTGATCGCTCCCCAGGGCAACCACACAAGGGGGGACGTTCCCGCTTGCGACCCCTCGACCAGCACTCCTTGGGAACGAAGTCCCTGGACATCAAGACGGCCTCGGCGGCCATTGAGTTCCGGAACTCCCGTTTCGGCAGGGAGCATCGAGACCAGCGACGAAACCAGGGGCGTGGGGGTCTTGAGCGGCTCTCGGATGGCCGCGGATTGAACCTCCAGATTCCCGTCGCGGCACGTTTGCAAAGTCCCACTGACCCGGGTCCCGTCGTGCAGCATCATCCGATAGGCAGGCGTGTTCTCCACGGTGGAAGGGGGAAAGGTGAGGCTCGCCACGTCGGCCAGCGGCGTGCGAGTCTCTTGTTCGCCGTTCGATGAGACAAGTTCGTTGGTGGCGGGATCGAAGACGACTCTCTTCCAGGAGACGTGATTCTTCCCCGTGACGACGACTCCCTCGTTGGCTTCGGACGCCAGAGGCAATTGGCCGTTCCAGCCCCGGACCAGGAGTCGCTCGAACCGCAAACTGGCGCCACGATTGACGACCACAATCCCCGGTTTTGTTCGCTTCGGTGGCGTGGGGCTTGGAGCAACTCTCGCCGGGCGAATCCGCCGTTGACGGGCCTGTTGGGCCGGGTCCGGTTCCCCCTCTTCCTCCTCCACTTTCACTTCCTTTGGGGGCAGTTCGAGTCGCCCAATCGGCTTGCCGTCGATGGAGCGAATCTCGGCGGAACGTGCCTCGGCGTCGACGTAGATGATGGCGTGAAAGTGCCCCCCTTCGGGATTGAGCTCGACAAGCGGCACCAGATCGGCGGACTTCTCCCCTTCGACAATCGCAATCAATTGGTGGACTTTCGACTCGAGCTTCACCACCTGGAGTCGAATGGGAAAGACCCCCTCCCCCTCTTGTTCCTCCACGAACAACGTCACGCCGAAATCGGGATTGCGTTGCCATCCCAGACTCAACTCGATCGAGCAAGTGGCGGGAATCGGGCATTCGCTGGCGATCGCCTGGCTGGGCTTATCGATGATGAGCTGTCCGGCCGCCTCGCGCCACCCCAGTTCGACCGGCGTCGGCTCCTCGACCGGCCTCATCTGGCCGACGGCATTGCGTCGTGAAATGGGGACCACATTGGTGGCCTCTGTCTTCCAGTCGTGGAGGCCATTGGGTCCCAGGTAGCGGATGCTGCTCGAGTCGCCCCACGGCAAGACCCGCGCCACCGACGCGGTGGAGATCGTGAGTTTGCCGAAGTGAGGATTCGCGATCACGAGTTCCTGGTCGGAGAGCGCCTCCAACGAACCGAACAGCATGTCTCCGCCGGCGAGTTCCACGCAGAACGGGGCTGAACTGCTGGTCGCCGTCGGTGGTGAAGAAAAATAGGCCGCACCGACGCTCGCCGGGACAAAATCGAATGGCGCCTCCGCGATCGGCGATTGCCAGCGGATCACGTTCGGCGGCGAACCCTCGGCAAACTGTCCGGCCCAGTGGTCGCCATTGCGAAGCTGCAATTCCCCCATCACGGCTTCCGCCGCGGTGGAACAGGCTGCTCCACCGGCCAGACAGAGGAGCCCCAGCGCAACCCGGGAGAGGATGCGGCCGCGCGGGAGACGAGTAGGCAGGCGGGCCTCGGCCATCTTAACGCTCGTAGATTGGGAGGAATCGATAGTTGAGGGCCACCGCCAACAGCGACATGCTCGTGCCAAGCACCTTGCCATGGTCGCCAGGAATGCAGCCATCCGATTGCTGGGCTGCCTTGAGCTCGCGGATCAAGAGCTTGTTCCACTTTTCCCAGGATTCGATGTCCCCCTGAAACAGGGCCTGGGCCTGATAGTAGCGCGTGTATTCGACATAGGAATTCGGTGGTGCCTCGAGATTCCCCACCAGGTGATTCAGCGTGTACTCGAGTTGGGGGAGGTCCTTCCGCCGCGCGATCGAATAGACGAGGCAGGCGATCGAAGTCCGGGCCGTCGAGTCACCAAAACCACCCAGGCCACCGGAATAGGCGACTCCCCCCGAGTCGGCCGTCATGCTCTTGAAATAGGCGATCGCCTTGTCGATCGATTCGTCAGGCACCTCGATTCCCGCGTTCCGCGCGGCGAGCAGCCCCATCAACACGGCCCCTGCCACCGAGGTGTCGGCATCCTGGGAGTCGGGAGAATAGCGCCAGGCCCCGTTGCCATTCTTCTTCTGCGAGGTGATCGCCCCCCGCACCGCGAGTTCAAGCGCGGCACCGATGGGCCGCGATCGCTGCGCATTGGCAGTCGAAAAGTTGCGATCGTCGACCGTGCCGTAGGCTTCGGCGAGGGCCAGCGTGGCAAAGCCGTGATGGTACATGCTATTGCCGAAATAGCCGGTGTTCGGATCCTGTTCGCGAATGATCGCTTCGAGCCCCTTGCGGACATTCACGGAGTAGAGACCGTAGTTGGGGTCCTCGCCCGAGGCGAGGAACGCCATTACGCAAAGGCCGTTTTGCCCGGCCCCCGATTGCCCTTCCGACCAACCTCCGTTGTCGTCCTGGCTAGCGACAAGATACTTGAGTCCCCGATCGTAGAGTTCGCGGACGTCGCGCGGCACCCCTTCACCGATGTGAGTGTCGGGGGGCTGAGCTTGGGAAAGTGTCGCGGTGGTCAGCGGCACCAGCCCGCACAGCAGCAGGCAAGCAAGCCGGATAACGAGGTGCGAAGCCATGGCTGGGAGTTTTTCCATTGCCAGACTGTTGTCTTGGAACTGGATCATTCTTCTTCCAGGAGCCCCTGCATTTCGAGCATTTGTTTGTAGGCCTTGCCGTTCCGCAGGGCGGGTGCGAGCGATTTCCATTGCGCCTCGTCGAGCACGGCCTTGAGCTTCTCCTCGGGGACGGTGCTGATCTGGTAGAGGAGGACGTAGCGATCGTATTGCGAGGAGCGGGTTGCCGGCTTGGAGTGTTCGAGCAGCAACTTGCGGAACTCGTCACGCTGGGTGGCGGTCATGGGGGTGAACTGTTCGAGCCCGGTGATGAGCATGCCGATGGAGGCTTCGTGGCGACGCTGGCGTCGCTCGCGCTCGGCTGTTTCGGCCGCCTCGAGTTGTTCCGGAGTGAGGACGCTACGAAAGACCTTGCGAAACAGCGACTCTTCGCCGTAGAGTCCCCCATGCAACTCCGTACCGAGTTCCTGGATTCTCTGGTAGGGAACGGAGATGTCGTTTTGCGGGAAACTCTTGCCCACGAGTTCCTTCTTGAGCGAGTTGACCTTCACAATGAAGTCGGTGCTGTCGTCCAGGGCCGCGAGCTCAAGCCGCAGCCGCTGATCGTCGGTCAACTTGCAGGACATTTCCAAGAGCGCGATTTTCATCTTGGCTTCGTCCTTGAGTACCCCTTCGATCCCCCGCTGGTTGTTTCCCACGTGGACACCGGTCGACGAAAGCAGCCAGGAATCGAATGTCGAGGCGTCGAGAACAAAATTCTGAGCGGTGGCGAACTGCTCCACGGAAATCATGGAGAGCAGCGTTAGCAGCAGACAGTTGAGAGAACCTCGAATGCTGTTCATTGGGGAAACAAACCTTCCACTTGCGCGGGCTGTACTTGTGCGGGCATGAAGTCCTTGCCCAGATCGATGTCATCGATGACGCTCGATCCCCACATGTTGTTGCCCAGGCCGACCGAGGCCCGCACCTTCTGCATCCGCTGCCAGACACGTTTCTGGTCGTCCGTCAGGTGGGGTGTCACCACGGCATCGGGGACCACCGGATAATAGCCCTGGCTGAATTGGCCGATCGCCTCGACGTTGTCGGCCCAGGCGGGCTGGTACTTCGCTGCGAGCGACTCGTGGATATTCTCGCGCTGCTCGGGCGTGAACATCAGTGCCTCGTCGAACAGGGTGACGAGCTGATCGAGAGCTGCCTGCTTGCGAAACTCCTGACGTGCCGCGACCTCCTTTCGGAACGCCTCAAGCTGTTCCTTTCGGGCGATGGACTCCATTTGCGCCGCGACCGATTCGGCGATGGCTTGCCGAGGATCTTTCGGTTGTTGCTGTTGGACAGGCCCATTGCCGAAGAACATCACCCCATTGAAGTGGTTCTGATTCTTGGCATAGGCCCCCGCCAGCTTTTTAAATTCAGGCTTCACCTGCTCGACCAGCTTACCGACCTGGTCGTCGTCGAACTGCGCTGCCCGCTTGGCGAACGAAAGCTCGACCAGCAGCACGGGCCGCAATTGCTGCATCGCAAAGGCGAGCTGCGGATTCTCTGCTTCTCCCTCAGCCGCTTCCTTCTGCGCCTGGGGCACCGCAATCGCCGGTGGATCGACGTCAGGAAATTCGAACACTTCCTGCCCCTCGACCCGCAAAGGTGCGGCGAGACAGCATCCCATCACGATGATTGCTAAGCCGCTTCGCGACATGTCGAATCGCACTCCCCAAAACCGGTTGTGTTGCCATCTCGTCTCGAGCGTTGATCTTCCGGTCGCTCAACCACCCGAACGTTCTTCGAGGCGATGGAAGTACTCGTCGAGCCCCGAACGAAATTCCTCGGGGAAGCTCGTCCCGGAATCCCCCACCGCCTGGGTCGTGCCGGTATCCTGCCGGACCTCTTGTTGGTTGAATCCTGATCCGAGGAGCGCCAGGGCGGTGTCCTTGGTCGTCCCCCCCCCTCCCCCGCCGGGAGTCGACCCGCCCCCTCCTCCCCCATTGGGATTGATCCGCTTGCTTTGCAGCAAGAGCTCGATCGCCTCGGTCTCGGCGGCGATGGCGCGACTGCCTGTGTCGGGCTCGCCCAGGATGGTGGCCGCCTCGTCCATCACGAGTTCCACCTGGCCCAAGAGTTCCAGTTCCTTGCCAAATTCGCTCTCGGCATCGGGAAGCTCGCGAATTCGTCCGATGACATCATTGACGCGCGCCCCGAGCGACTCCTGAACCTCGGCCAACTTGATCGACTGCTCCTGGTGCTCATCGACTTCGATGGCCTCGCGGGCCTGCTCGGCGACACGGGTTTCGTCGCGCAGGTTGACTTCACCCTCGAGAATCTTGAGCACCTCGAGCACGATCGACGGAGGGAGGCTCCCCTTCGAGCGGCCACCGGGACAGCTTCCCTTGCAGGCAGGGTCGACGATATCCTCGGCCCAGCGGTCGAGCGAGTCGGACCAATACTCCACCTGGGCGATCGACAGGCCCTGCTCTTTCGGAATGTCGTCGGCCAGTTGCCGCAGGCCACCGAGCACATCCTCCTCTTTCATTTCGTCGAGCACGGCGCGGAACTTTACCAGCCGGCGGCGTTCAAAATAGGCCTCCATGTCGTCCATAATGAGCGAAACGTCGAGCATGCTCTTCTCTTCGACGTTGGCCAGATCGGCAAAAGTCGTCTTGAGCGTCTGCTTTTGTTCGGCGTTCACCTTCTGGGCGTAGGCGTCGTCGATGTGATCGGCGATCCGCCCGGCCACGGCGTATTGCTGCCGCGCGGCCGCCTTGAGTCGCTTGACCAAGGTGCTCCCCTCGAGATTGGCGAGCACGTCGTTCAGTTCGTTGGCCACCTTCTCGAACTCGGCGAGCAAGTCCTGCTGGGCGGCGATCGCCTCGTCCATCTTTTCACCCGCCGGCGTGGGGGGCTTTGGCTTTCCACTCCCCGCGAGGGTCGTCACCGGCAGGGTGAGTCGCGGGTTGCTGGGATTTTTCTCTTGCGGCTCAGCGGCTTCGCCTGGTTCGGAGGGTTGTTGCGACGACTCGGCGTCGACGATCTGGGGGATGGTCGGCTTGGGTTTGTCGTCTTCTTTCTCCGTGCTGGGGGTGCCAGCGCCGGGTGTCGAGCGGTCTTGCCCCGCGTTGGGACTTGGCTTGGCGGCGACCTTGCTGGCGGGCTTGGCCTGCGCCCCTTCCTTGAGCAGGTCGGCGACGGTCGGCATTCGGTTGGCGGAGATATCGCTCAAGATTTCGAGCATTTCCGCCCAGCGATCGAGGTGACCGACTCCGATCTCCGGATTGCGGGCCGCCTGGCGCAGCAACTCTTCGCCGCTGGAGGTGAGGGCCGCGAGCCGGCGCCCATTGGCCCGTTCGGCAGCCGCCTGGCTCTCGATTTGTTTGCGTGTTTCGGGGTCGTCGAGTTGGTCGGCCGTGAGGTCCCGCAATTGCTTGTTGGTTTCGAACAGCCGCATCTCGCGGTCGCGGACTTCGAGCGACTGACGGTGCCACCGGGCCAGTTGCTCGGTGATCCAAATCGCATGCTGCTCCGGATCGAGGACGTAGAGGATGTAAGGGGCCGATTCGACCCGCTCGCGGTCGGGATAATAGTCGTTAACGAAGATCCGCAACTCGATCGGCTGAGGCGAAATGCCGAGCGATTTGGCCGCGAACGTCCCCGCGACCTCCATGGCCGTCTCGCTCGGTCCGCCGGGGGCGAGCAGTCGTTCCCCGGTGGCGGGCTCGGGGTTGAGTTCGCTGGGAAGGCCTTTCCAACTCATGCCGACCTCGCGGACGCCGAAGTCGTCCCCCACGAGCACCTTGAAGACAAGCTGTTCCGAGTCGAGCACCACCTTGCGTCGAGGGAGATCCTCGCAGGCAAGGGTCGGGGGTTCATCCTCCACGATTTGCAGCGACAACTGGAACGGCTCTTTACCCGCGAGCCCGAACTCGTCGCGCCAGGCGAACTCGATTTGGTTGCTCTCGGTTTGCTCGGGAATGGACATCACAAAGTGATCGCCCGCCACATCGACCGGGGCACCCGCGACAGTCGCCGACGCAAGGGGGCGGCTGATGGTGGCGGTGATATCGGCCTTGCTCCCTTTGACGAGAGTGGCCGAGCCCCCACGGATGTCGAGGGCGAGATCGTCGGTGCGCTGGAGATACTGTGGCAACGTGACCGACGAGCCAAGCCCTGTCAGTTCGGGACGAAGCATCGGCCGGAGCGTCACCGACTGCTGCCAGTCGCCGACTTGGATTTTGAGGGGCAACTCATCGATCTGGGCGGGGGCGGCAAACTCGTAAGTATTCCCCTCTCCTCGTTGGGCGACGAGAGGTGCCTGGCCCCCAATCGAGAGCGTGGCCTCCTCGGGCCTCCATTCCGTGCTCGGCAGGAGATCGAGCGCCAAGGTGAAGGGCTCGCCATGTGCCACCACGACTTGCGAGGGGAGCGGCTGGGCGGCGGCGAAGGTGTATCGGGGGATGTCTTTCCAGGGCTGCGTGAGCCGGGCCCACGCATTTTGGGCCGCCAGCGGATAGAGCGTCCCAAGGCCAAGCGCGATCGCTACGCCAGCCGTCGCGGCCAACACCATGCCCCGGGCATGGGACTTGGGAGCCGCCTGGGTCAAATCGCGCCCCGCGGCATCGGCGGCGACTTGCTCGATGGCTGCTTCGCAGAGCCGCCGCGAACGGGCAAGCTCGCGCTCGCTATGGGAAAGCTCCAGCACACCCAGGAGCTGATCTCCCACGCGCGGGAGCCGCCGCGACAACAGCCGCGCGAGTTGCTCCAAATGGCGATTCCGCCAAACCCATTTATGGAAATAGTAAGGAACCACCAGGCACATGCCGGCGGTAACCGCGGCGATGGCGACCAATAGCCCGCGAGGGGTGTCGAAGAGTCGATCGAGTGTGAAAACCACCAGCCAGGCGACCAGCACGGCGACCACCGCCGTAGCGATCCCCTCGGTCATCTTGGTGGTCCAGACGCGGCGTCGGAATCCCCCTAGTTGGTCCGCCAACGACGAGGGAATCTGCAAACGTGAAGGGGCATCTATGCGACTCATCACCGGCTCCCTGGAAAAGTGACTCGAAAACCACCCAATCGAAATCCGCCCTGCGGGAGGTCCATTATATCAGTCCCACAATCTTGCGACACACCCAAAACACTCCCAACAACCCGATCACGATCCCCGCCACCACCGGATGGCTCCAGATTTGCACGCGGCGAATCGCCGGGTCGGGTTCAGGCAGGCTCGCCAAATAGGCCATCACCTGTTCGGGGTCGATCCCGTCGAGGATTTTGCCTTTGGTCACCCGTGCTATCTCTTCAAGGACCTCGGGCCGCGCCGGGCGGCCAATCGGCTCGACGAGCGACCCTTGGACGTAAAAGCTGGCTTCGAGAGTTCCCTCGGTCTGCCGGCAGGTGAGTGTGATCTCGTGTTTTCCAGGCTCCTCGGGGACAAATCGCCCGGCAAAGGCCCCCCATTCAACCCCGGTCGACTCGAATCGTACCGTATGCCCCTTCCCCGAGGGGGCGACGATCCGGGCGACAACATCCCCCTGGGCGAGGGGCTCGCCACTGGTTTCCATCACGTTGGCACTGAGGCTCAAGGTCTGGCGGAGTTGGGGCTGGTCGGGGGAATAATAGAGTCGCATCGACTCCCCCTTGGCCATGTTCCGCTGATAGGCCATCCAGCGGACCACCTGGCCCCAGAAGCGGTAGTGGTATTTGTCCTCGACCCCCTTGCGCCACCGCCAGGCCCCATCGGTCCCCATGAAGAGGACCTTGCCCGCGCCGTAAGTCCGCGTGGTCAGCAAGGGAAGCCGGCCATATTGGTTCGAGACGTCCTTGTGAACGGCGAGCACTTCGGTACCGGCCTTCGCACGGATGACGGCGGCATACCATTGGAACCCTGGGAGCGAATCCCACACCTCATTGTTGTCTTCGCGCGTGTCGGCCAGCTTGGTGAGCAGGCTCCGCTGGCCCAACTCCGTCAGCTCGAATTGGTTCGGCAGCCGCGAACCCCATCCCCCCGGCTGCGCCTCGTCGAGCACCACGGGGTAGAGCTCGCCGAGATCGGTCTCGAGCAGCGAGTGTTGACGTCCCTGCCATCCTGGCATAAAGACCAGCCCGCTCGCCTGTTGTTCGACCAGCCCCTTGAGCAGGTGGCATTGCTCGCTTGTGAGCTGTCCCTCTTCGATCCCCACGTCCCCCAGGAAGACGACGTCGTACTGGGCCAGCTCGTCGAGCCCGGCGGGGAACGCCTTGATATAATCCTTGTTCCCTCCCCCAACCTTGCTGAGACCCGGATGGAAGAGCAAACAGGAGACTTCGACCCCCGGATCGCGCGACAGCGCGTTGCGAAGATAGCGATACTCCCATCGCGGGTAGGACTCGATCACCAGGACCTTGAGCTTCTCCTGGCGAATGGCGATGGGGGCAGTGAGTTCGTTGTTGTCGAGCAGCGTCTCGTCGCGATGGGGTGTGACCGTGAGCGTCACGGTATAGTCCCCCTCCCCTGCCGGCTTCCATAGGATGGCGTCGCTGGTGCGGCCATGGGGATTGACGCGGACCTCGTGGGTGATCTCCTCCCCCTCCCCTGCCTTGAGGTGGACGGTGGCAACGAATTCGCGCGGGAGCGAACTATCGATGGTGAAGGGAACACGGACTTCCTTGCCGGCGACACCGAACGTCGGCAGATCGAGGCTCAGCAGTTCGACATCAGGAATGCGAGTCCGGCTGCCGACGGGGAGAACGACGACAGGCGTCTTTTTCTGCGCCAACCGAAGGGCTCCCTCGACGGGGGCCGCGCCAGCGTTCCAGTCGCCGTCGCTCGCCAGGACGACCCCCACCAGATTGGGGACATCGTCACTCGCCCCGGCGAGTGCCTTGGCGAGGTCGGTTGTGGGGGCTCCCGAGTCGAATGTTTGAACGACGACGTTGTATTGTTCCGCCAGCGGTGCCCACGTTTCCTGCCGGGTGAGCGCTTCGATCGCTTCGCGACGGACCACCGGTGGCTGAGTTGGCGATGCGGGATTCAGCGCGTCGCGGGTGTCCATGCTGGTCGAGGCATCGCACAGGATGGCGACCGACGGCTTTTCCTCGGGGCGATATTCCTCGATCCACTCGGGTTGGTTGAGCAGCACCCCTCCGATGGCGACGATCGCCAGTCGCAGGAGCTCGAGCGCCGCGATCGACTTGCGATAGCCGCTCCGCCGCCAGGTGATGGAGCTAAAGACAGCGGTCACCACAAACGCCACCACGGCGATCGCGACGGTGAGCGGAGTCCAGAGGAGTGTGAGCGTGGAAGTCGTCATGCCCGGGCCTCCACGGCGCGAGGCTTAGGAAGACAAAGTCCCGCTTCGACCACCAGGGCGGCAATCATCCCCACCAAAAACACGCGCCAGATTTCGCGCGTGAGCGAGTTGAGGTTTCCTGCCTGATCGGTAACGCGATCGAAATCGAGCCCGGCGAACAGCCCATCGACCTGCTCGGCAGTCAGCACGGGGGCCAATGCCTCAGCCCCACCGCGATTAATGGCCATCAGTCGTTCGTCGCTTGCGTAAACTCCCCCCTGCCAGGCGTATTCGCTCGACAAGGCTTCGTCGCTGGTCGCAAGCGGTTGCCACGTGGTATCGAGATTGGGTTGCCCCGCAATCATCTGCCGCGTGTTGCCGAGCGATTCCGACCCGGTCGCAATCGCCCGCTGCAGCGCCACGTAAAGCACGACTCCATCAGCCGCCAGCGACGAGTCGCTGGGCGCGGGGGTCGTCGCCAGGAAGTAGACCCCTCCCTTGTCGCGAGTCGAGCGTGCGACGAGCAGGTTCCCACCCGGCAGAGTCGCCAGCGGGGTGACCTCCCCCGTGAGCTCGCAGTGACGATGAATGGCAAGGTTGCCCACGGGGAGCGCCGCGCCACTCTGACTCCGCGAGAGGAGCCCTTCGTCTCCCCACCACGACTCGGGGGAGATCGGCTTGGGATGGTCGACCCATGCTCCCCACTTCGCCCCTTGCCATTCGGCCCCCCCGGGGGAGGAACTTGGAACACACAGCACTTGCCCTCCCCGGGCGACAAAGGCGTCGAGCATGGCGGCAGCCGAGCCGTCGGGGAGTGGCGCATGCCACACGACAAGCGCGACTTCGTCCCAGGGAACCGAAGCAAGTTGCTCGGGGGTCAGGGAATCGACCACCTGCTTCAGATTGGGTGTGGGGGATACGACCGCCGCAATCTCCATCGCACGAAGTGGCGTCGGGTCGGTGGAGACGATCGCGACCCGCCGCGGCAACGGTTTGTCGAAGACGAAATAGTAATCGTTGTCGGCAGGGTTACTGTCGGCGGGAATGGAAACCCGGCCCCAACCTCGCTCGTGTCCCGCGGCCAGCGTGAGCGGGTGGTCGACCACCTCGACGGCGTCCTCGGTGAGTTCCACGGTCAGTTCCGAGCGGGCCCCTGCGAGTTCGAACGAGACCGGCACGGTCATCACTCCCCCCTTCGACTGCCGAGCCACTCTCAGCGAAACCAGGATTCCATTTCCTTCCGCGGATGTCTGTTGCCGGACCCCCGTGACGGTCACGGTGAGGTTGTTGTTGGGAAGGTCGGGGTAGGCGAGCAGATGAAATCGGACCGCCTGTTTGAATTCGAGAAAACTGTCGCGTAAGGTCCGCCAGCGGCCGCTGGTGGCCTGCCAATCGTTGGCCCGCAGGTCGGAACAGATCCAAATTTCCGTTTGGCCGGTGCGATTCTCGGCGATGTAGTTGCGGGCCGCATCGAGCAGTGCGGGTAAATCAGCCGATGCGGCCGTCGGTTTACCCGGAATCAATGTCTCCAGCGCCGCGGGTTCGCTGATTTCGCGGGGGGTCGCGGTCGTGCTGTCGATGACGACCCAGCGTGTCGAACCAACCAGTTCGAGCGTCCGGACGAGTTGACTAAGACCGGTTTCCAGCTTGCTAGTAGCCGTTCCCGCCCCGACCTGCCCCATGCTGGGGGAACGATCGATGAGAATGAGGGTCGTTTCGGCGCGGCCCCCACCGGTGAGTCCCAACAGCCCGCTCGCCAGGGGGCGGGCGACAACGAACACCAAGGCGGCGACCGCCAGGGTGCGAAACAGCAGAATCAGCCACTGGCGAATGCGGGCATAGCCGCGCGACATCCGGTTGGCTTCGAGCAGAAAACGAATGGCCCCCCACTCGACATTCTGAAACCGCCGCTGATTGATCAGGTGGATCAGAATCGGCAGCGCGGCAATGGGGAGCGCCAACAGCAGCCAGGGGGTGAGGAAGCTCATCGCACCCCCCCGCCACGTGCCCGTCCGACGAGGAATCGCTGGAGCACTTTTTCGTAACTCTCATCGAGCGACACACGGTGGTAGTCGACCCCCGTCTCGATCACGACCTGACGCAACTGGGTGAGGTAGTTGGTCAGCGACTTATGATAACGATCGGCAATCTCGCTCGGCTCGGCAAAAATGGCCGGTCCCCCTTCCATATCGAGGAACCGGGTCGGCCGCTGGAAGGTGAAGCCAAGCTCGGCCGGATCGAGCAACTGAAACGCGGCCAGATCGTGCCGACGAAAGCGGAAATGCTCGAAACACCCCTTGAGTTCCGCCGGATCGACGAAGAAATCGGAGACGATCACCACCAGGGCCCGCTGGCGAATCGTTTCGGCCAGCTCGTGGAGCACACTCACCAGATGAGTCGGCCCCGCCGGATCGAGCCGCTCGAGCAAATCGAAGAGCAACCGCAAGTGGGCCGGGTTCCGCTTGGGGGGGAGCGACTGGACGATCCCCTCGGCCACGCCACTCAGGCCCACCGCGTCTCCCTGCTGCACCGCCAGATAACCGAGCGCCGCGGCAATCCGGCGGGCGTAGTCGATCTTGCTTCCATGCTGGCCCTTAAAGCCCATCGAGCCGCTCGTGTCGACGATCAGGCAAAGCCGCAGGTTGGTGTCGGCCTCGTATTCCTTCACGTAATAGCGGTCGGTCCGTCCATGGGCCCGCCAGTCGAGCCGCCGCAGGTCGTCGCCGGGGACATACTTGCGATACTCGGCGAATTCGACGCTCGCCCCGCGATGAGGGCTCGCGTGCCGCCCTGAGACATTCCCCTGCATCGCCTTGCGAGCGAACAAGGGAACACTCGACAGGCGAGCGAGCGCCAGCGGGTCGACAAAATTGCGCGAATTCGTTTCAAAAGCCATGGACGATGTTGCCAGATCGAGGAGCCAGGGATAACGCGACAACCCGCAGCGCACGACTCCGCGTGCGCGGGGGACGCCTGCTAGTCGTTCGACTCGTCAATCAATCGCCGCACGATGCTCTTGGCGTCGATTCCCTCGGCCTGGGCAGCGAAGGTGGTGATCAACCGGTGGGTCAGCACGGGGGGAGCCACTTCCTGGACGTCCTCGAGCCGCACCATGTAGCTTCCCAACAGGGCCGCACGTGCCCTCGCGCCAAGGATCAAGTTCTGCACGGCGCGAGGACCCGCCCCCCAACTTACGAGCGGTTTGAGCCAATCGGGAGCACTCGAGCCCTGGGGCCGCGTCTTCCGCACGAGCCGCGCCGCGTAGGTGTAGATGTGCTCGGGGACCGGCACGCGCCGCACCAAGGCCTGGTGGGACAATATCTCCTCGGCCGTCAGCAGGTGATTGAGCTCCGGAAGCTCGTCTCCCGTGGTCGTCCGCGCGATTTCGATTTCCTCTAATTCCGAGGGGTAATCGAGCTCGATCAAGAACATGAAGCGGTCGAGCTGGGCTTCCGGGAGCGGGTAGGTCCCTTCCTGCTCCACCGGATTCTGCGTGGCGAGCACCAGGAACGGAGGGTCGAGCTTCATCGGCTTGCCGATGGCGGTGACGCGCCGTTCCTGCATCGCCTCGAGCAGCGCCGCCTGGGTTTTCGGCGGGGCACGGTTGATTTCGTCGGCTAGCACGATGTTGGCGAAGATCGGGCCATGGACGAACTGAAACTCGCGCCGGCCCTGAATATTGTCCTGCAAAATCTCGGTCCCGGTGATGTCCATCGGCATCAGGTCGGGAGTGAACTGGATGCGGCTGAACCTAAGCGACAGCGTTTCGGCCAACTTGCTCACAAGCAGCGTCTTCGCCAGCCCAGGGACACCCATCAGCAAGGCGTGTCCGCGGGCGAAGAAACAGGTCGCCAGCCGCTCGATCACATTCTCCTGGCCGACGATCACCCGGCCCAATTCGGTTCGCAATTGGGCGTAAACCTCTTGGAGATGATCGATCGCTCGGACGTCGTCGTCGCTTGGCAGGGGCGTAGCCCGATCCTCGATGACTTGCGACATGAAGGCTCTTTCTTTTCCGGATTTCTGAGGAGGGAGTCAAAGGAGGGGGGAGTGGCGGGGCTGCCTCGTATTTCGGCGGCACGGCCGAATTCTTGGACGCCAGCCGGCAAAGTTTTGTTCCCCGCACTGGTGAACATTACACCCGCGGGACGCCTTGGATGCAAGGACATTCCTACTACGCAACGACCGAATGGTCGGGCAAAAAAAATTTCCCGCTTTGCAAAACTACTTTGCCACACTGGAGTTACGTCTCCCACTTGTCACTCGGCGGCCACCATTCGTGGTGCTGCCGACTGCATGATGCGCCATACTCCCTTCAGTTCGTCGGCCTCCTGGGATGTGATTCCCCCCTCGCCATAGGCAAGGCGATTGTAGAGGACCGCCAGCCACCGGGCTTCCGGTGCCGCCGGGTCGATGACGCTACCTATGAACTCCTGGGGCGTTTGTTCCGCCAGACGAGGCTCCCCCCGGTCCGACGCCCACGCCTCCAGGGCCTCGAACGTGTAGACCACAAGCTCGGCAGGATTTTTTTGGGCCCCCGACCCTTGTTCGAACGGATTGCGATAGTGGTGGAACCGCCGGGGGGGGCGCTTCACCGGCGGCGCGGCCTCGGGAGCGACCTTCGCTGCCACGGGTTTGCCCCCCATCAGCCTGGCCAGCCAGGCACGGAAGTCGCGAATCAGTTCGCGCAGGGCTGCCATCAGCTCGCGACGGTACTTCCAGGCGAAGTAGAGCACCACGGCCAGGATCAGCAGGAAAAACAGCCACTTCACCAGGCCGATCAGCCCGCCAACCCATCGCGAAGCCTGTTGGAGCACCTGCTGCGGCGAGCGGGCTGGCTCGTCGTGCGACATTTGCCAGTTCCTCTCGGTGGCCTCGTCGCCCCCCTCCCCTCCCCTTTCGGCTCCCTCCGCATCAGGCGGATCGTTCTCGTCACCTTCGGTCCCCGAGGGT
This sequence comes from uncultured Planctomycetaceae bacterium, assembly GCA_964650265.1. GTDB lineage: Bacteria > Planctomycetota > Planctomycetia > Pirellulales > Lacipirellulaceae > CAZYQQ01. The sequence goes on along the minus strand of CAZYQQ010000028.1, from coordinate 39,965 downwards.
TCGCTACCGGAGCTTTCACTCTGCGACTCCCCTTGGGGAGGCGACTCGTTCGGGGTCCCTTCCTGCCCCTCGGAATCCTCCTGAGAATCCCCCTTGGAGTTCGATTGGTTGTTCGCATTCTCCCCTTGGGCGTCCCCCTGCTCGCCTGCCTGCGGGGCCCCCTGCTCCCCCTCCGATTTGCCACCGGCATGCTCGCCATCGGGGCTATCGACGGTGGGGGCCTCGGGGTCGTCGGAGGCCCGGGTGCGCGTCGCCTCCTCGCGCTCCACCCCGTCGGGGCCCATGCCGTAGCGCGACGGGTCGAGATCGCCCGGCGAGGTCATCTCCCAGGGGAGCTTCGCCACCGTGTACTCCGCCGCCGGGCGGGGGAGCAGCATCGCCAGCAGCATAATGACGGCAATCAGCACGCCCCCAGTCGCCACCCAAGTGATTGCCATTGGAGAGGGCATCTCGACCTGACGCTGGCGGAGGTAGCGGCGGAAGCCGAGAAAGCTGGTCGTCACCAGGAGCGAAAGCCCCGCGGCGACGTAGATCACGAGGAGCAGGAACCCATACCGCCGGGCCGAGGCATCGTCGGCGGGAATGAACCGCTGGCCGATGCCAAAGAGCGGGAGCGCCGCGAGCGAGAAATAGAGGACCCACACCCCCGGCGTGTGAGGTCCCCCCTCCCCCACCAGCAGCCGCTTCCACAGGGGGGCGGGTGTCTCATCCTTGTCGAGTTCATTGGCCCGCTTGCGCGGCGGGGGGACCTTTTCCTCGTCGCTGCCAACCCGGTCGAGGAGCCCTTCGCCCGAGGCATCCTCGTCGTCTTCGATAAAGGTGCAATCCCACGTGAGGCGGTGGGCGCACCACCACACCAGCCCGATCAGCCCGATATTAATCAGCGGGCTCAGCGGCGTGTTGTAGGTCGCAAAGGCCTGCAACACGACGAACACGGCAAGCGCCAGCGGCACGCTGTACATGGCCGCCCGCTCGGAACCCATTTCGATCGAGATCCGTGCGATCAGCACCGTGGCAAAGACCAGCCAGGCAAAGACGTAGGTGATCCGTGCCTGGTAGTCGCCGGCGTAAATGACCTCGATGAGGAAAAAGACGAGACTTCCCACCAGCATCATCACGAGCGCCGGGCTGACGGCTATCGCCAGGTAGTCGGCCGTCGTTTTGCGAAGTTTGGGGGCCATCTAACGCACCATCGATCGCATGCAAAGAGTGGGAATCGAGGCTCGGTCCTTGAGATGACGGACCTCGATGCCAGCCGCGACGAGCGGTCCGGCGAGCTCGGAAAACCGATGTTCCTCGTAGACATTGACGATCGCCGACACGGCGAACCCGCGCCGGCGGAGGTTGCCGAGCGCGATCGCGTCGCGGGGGGTGGCCAGCGACAGAATCGCGACGACCGTGGCGCTCCGCGGCAACCGGCTCGCCGCTTCGGTGGCCAGTTGCGGGAACGTGAGCCCATCGGTCTTTTCGAGTCGGGCCAGAGTTTGCAACAGCCGCATAAGCTGGGCGTCGCTCCGCTCGGTGGGGAGGACCACGGGGCGCAATCGGTCGCTCGACTCCCGCATCCCGCTGGCCAGGGCCTCGCGGCGGCTGCGGAGGTGGTAGCGGTTCCACCCCTCGGTACGGATCCGGTCGGCCGCGTCGCGACCGTTCGTGACCAGCCCCACCTGCTGCCCCATGTGGCACACCGCCCCGCCGATCGAGGCCGCCGCCGTGATCGCCAGTTCCGACCGCACCGGCTCGTCGCGGGGATCGTAGGCCTGCTGATGGAAGTCGACGAGCAGGGTGACCCCCGCCACGGTCGATGGTTCGTAGACCTTGCTATGGAGCAAGCCGGTGCTGGCGGTCGCCTGCCAATGGATGCGATTGAGGGGATCCCCCGCCTGGTACTCGCGGACACCAGAAATCCGGGTTGGGTCTTCGTAGAGCCGGTACGACATCCGGACTTCGCCAATCGGCCGCCGCGAGGCGATGTCGAAGCCACTCAGTGGGATCACCTCGGGGAGGACCAACAGGAAGCTCGGCTCGCTCAGAACCCGGTAGCGACGATAGAGCCCGAACACGTCCCCCGTTTCGGCCACCAGAGGGCCGATTTGATAGTAGCCACGGCGATGGCACTGAAGTTGATAGTTGATCGTCCGCCGGGTTTCGCCCCGCAGCGAGAGGAGTTGGAGTCGTCGGCCAACGACCTCGAGCGCCGGCGGATTGTGAATGACGGCCCGCCGGGGCAACAGGTCCTCGATCAGCATCCAGGGAATCGGCAGCCGGCCCGAGTTGACCATGTGGATCACAACGGCCACCTTCGCCCCCAGCGAGACCTGCTCGGCATTCATGTCGCGGCGGGCGTCGATCTCACCCGACCAGCGATCCGCTAGCAATCGACTCAGGACGATCACACCCGCCAAGGCGTACATGGCGTAGGCCAACAGCCCGAGCCCCAGCAGCATGGCCACCGCGAGGACCAGGAGTGCGACCACGATCCACCGCACCGGCTTTACTCCTTTACCTCGCGGGCCACGGCCGCTTTAGGCGGACGCGGCTCGATCACCGGGACGGGGATGTCGTCGAGGATATCGACGAGCAGTTCGTCGACTTTCACATTCTGCAGGCGGCTTTCCGGCTTGAGGATCAGCCGATGGGTCAGGACCGAGGGGACAATTTGCTTGATGTCGTCCGGTTCGACATAGCCTCGTCCGCGGATGGCGGCGATCGCCTGCGCCGTGCGGTAGAGGGCGATCGAAGCACGGGGGCTGGCCCCGAGCGCCAGGTCGTGATGCTCCCGGGTCGCGTGGACGATGTCGGTGATGTACTTGCGAATCTTCTCGTCGACATGGACCGTGCGGACGGCACGCTGGCAGCCGACCAGTTGTTCGGCGGTCACCACCGGCTCGAGTGTTTCGAGCGGATGCTGCCTTTTGAGCATTTCGAGCATTTGCGATTCTTCGTCGCGCGAGGGATAGCCAAGCGAGAGCTTGACAAGGAACCGGTCGAGCTGCGCCTCGGGGAGAGGAAAGGTCCCTTCGTGGTCGATGGGATTTTGAGTCGCAACGATAAGAAAGGGGGATTCAAGCCGCCGCGTCGTCCCGTCGATGGTCACTGAACCTTCGGCCATCGCCTCGAGCAAAGCGGCTTGGGTGCGAGGGGTGGCGCGATTGATTTCGTCGGCGAGGACAATGTTCGAGAAGATCGGCCCAGGGCGGAATTCGAACTCCCCCTGCTTTTGATTGAAGATCGAGCCCCCGGTCACGTCGCTCGGCAGGAGATCGGGGGTACACTGGATGCGCTTGAAGCCACAGCCGACGCTGGCGGCGAATGCCCGGGCCATGATCGTCTTGGCGACCCCCGGCACGTCTTCGAGTAGCACGTGCCCTTCGCAATACCAGGCGACCAGCACCTTGATGATTTGCTGCCGCTTCCCCACCACCACCTGTTCGACGTTGGCGATCAGGCGGCGACTGACGGCACCGATATCGAGTGCCCCCCGCGATTTATCGGACATGGCGGTTGTTCCTTGACGAAAAGATCGCTGCCTCTCTCGGGGCGCGTGCCAAGCTGCCCCTCACCAGCATAACCTGTCGGGTCAGCCAGCCGCGAGTGCGCAGCCGCAAAAAGCCACGGGGCCGCCACAGCCCCCTTTTCGGCAAGTCAGCAGGTAACCGCCCCCTTTAGCTCGCTTCCTTGGCCTGCTTGAGCACCAGCACCGGGCAGTGGGCCAGGCGGACAACCCGTTCGGCAACCGACCCCATGAAGAGGTGGGCAAACCCGGTTCGCCCGTGGGAGGGCATGACGATCATGTCGGCGCCGATCTGCTGGGCGTAGTCGACAATGCCGTGCCCGGCGTCGCCGAATTCGACCTTGAAGTGGACATTGTCGTACCTGGCGTCGGCAAATTCCTTGTCGAACGCGGCGACCAACTGCTTCTCGCGGCTCTCGTTGGTCGTCTGCTCCCACACGACCCCCGGTTCCATGACCATCAGGTCGGGGGCGACATGCACCGCGTGGATGGTGGCCCCTGGAGGGGCGAGTTCGAGTGCCGTGTCGACCGCCTCGTGCGATTGACGGCTGAAGTCGATGGGAACCAGCACGGTCTTGCCTACGAACCAGGACATGTCTTGTCTTCCTTTGGGCTTGAGTTGTGGAGGGTATCGCGAACGCGTGGTTGGAGTGAGCCAGTCCCCCTTATTCTAACAGCTTCGGCGGCGGAGCGTACGGGGCACGCCAACTTAGGATTCATGGAGACATCGCGGCAAACAGTGCCGCCAGGGGGGCGGGCCCGGCGCCATTCCCCAAAACCCGCTCGTCACTCGGCCCGATTTCGAAAGTCCTTCACCACATGAAACGTCAGCAGATTCGCGTCGTGGGCCGAGCGGGCCCCCCCTACCCCGTCGTCGTGAGCGGTACGCACGAGGGCCAGAATGTCGTCGCCGTCGAAGACCCAATCGGGGTACTGATAACCGTGCCGCTGGACGTCGGGATGCGCGATAAGCTTTCGTTCGATCCTCCACTCGCGAAGGTCGGCCGAACTGGCGAGCGACAGCCGATTGCGGACGCTGGCCGCCCGCTGATCGGAGTGCTCGGCGGGGACGTCATTCACCAGCGACCAGTAGCGCTTCGAGACCGGATCGAAGCGAATCGTAAACTTCTTGGCTCCACCGGGCATGGAGAAAAAATCGCGCTCGGGATCGAAGTCGAGGGGCAGGTCGGAGCCGCGATAAGTGAGCCTCGCCGCCACGCCCCCCTGAGGCACTTCGACACGCATCACATTGACCAGCCTCCCTGCGGGATCGACAACAGCATTCCCTTCGAGCCAGCCCCCAAATTGGCCCTCGAGCCACGCGGTATCGCCTGCCAGATAAGGGGTGAACTCCCAGGCGGAGGCGTCGAGCAAGTCGGCCTCGAGCGGGGCCGACATCAGCATGGCGCGATAGCGAATGCCCCATTTCGTCCCACCCCCCGCCTCTTCGATGGCCCGCCAAAGTCGCCCCTGGTGTTCCACCATCGGCATCGGGGCGGTGTGATACTCTCCCCGGCGCAAGAGTCCACGTTGCGGGCTGTCGGGCTCGCTCCAAGTTGTGCCGCCATCGTCGGACCGCAGGAGGACGAGGTCGCCATGATGGTGCGTCGTCCCGATTTGGTAGAGGCGTCCTCGGTGCTCAAACAGGTTCGACCAAAAGAGGCCCTGGATGGTGGCGACCTCGTTCCAGGTCGTTCCCTTGTCGCTCGACCGGAAGACGCGAGACACGGCCTTGACGTGTTCGGTCGAACCGGGACCGAACTCGTCGCACTTGGCGAGCAGAGTCGTCTCATCGATCCGCACAAGACTTGGTGAGCCGATATAGATTTTTTGGTCTTGAGGAGAGTGGTGGACCACGATCCCCGGCACCTGCGAAAAGTCGGGGGAGGCCCCATATCCCTCGCCCCAACCCGCGTAGGCCAAGAGTGACACGAGCAGAGTTCCGATCGACCGACCACGCATTCGCTTCCCCTCTCTTTTGATCCGAGTTTGATCCGAGTTATCGCGGGAGGCTGACTCGTTGCAGCACCTCGCTCGCCGCCTCCGACTTGTTGAGCACGTAGAGATGGACCCCTGGGGCCCCCGCGTCGACCAGCTCCTGCATCTGCCGCGTCGCATGTTCGACTCCCACCTGAAACTGGGTGTCGGGATCGTCCCCCGCGGCTTTGAGATCGGCGACGAACTCGGCGGGGAGCTTCGCGCCGCAGAGCGAAGTGATCCGCTCGATCTGAGCGAGACTCGTCACCGGGAGCAGTCCCGGCACGATCGGTATCCCGATGCCCGCTTCCTGGCAACGGTGGCGGAATTCGAAGAAGTCGCGGTTGTCGTAAAACAACTGCGTGAGCACGACATCGGCCCCGCAGGCAACCTTACGGCAGAGGTTTTCGAGATCGACATCGAGACTCGGGGCCTCGACATGCTTTTCGGGATACCCGGCCACCGCGACCCCGACCCGCGAGCCAAGTTCCTGGCGAATGAACGCGACAAGTTCGTTCGCGTAGCGAAATCCCCCTTCGACCGCTCGAAACGATGCTTCCCCCTTCGGCGGGTCCCCACGCAGGGCGACCACGTTGTCGACCCCCTGCTCGAGGGCTTCGCGAAGGTATCCGGCGAGCTGAGTGGCAGTGCGATTGACGCAGGTCAGGTGGGTCGCCACCGGCAGCCCCGTCTCTCGACGAACGCGCGCGACGATGTCGAGGGTCTTCGACTGGGTCGACCCCCCCGCCCCATAGGTGCAGGTGATGAAGCTTGGCTGATACTCGAGCAACCGCTCGACGTGCGCGAACAACGCCGCCTCGCCAGGGGGCGTCTTGGGAGGAAAGAGCTCGAACGACAACCCAAACCGACCGGGTCCGTAGCAGTGGGCCAGCGACATGAATTCGAAATGTTCCTGGAACGGGGTGATATCCGCTTGCATCGACCGCAACATCGAGCCAGCGCGGAAGCCGCGGCAGGCCTCGGGTTGCGGCGGTTCGCCTGGGCGACCGAATTTGTCAATTGTTCGGATAAGTCTAGCATTCCACCCCCCCGATTGAAGTGGTCGAGGGCTTGCTTTGCTACATCTGGTACGATCCTCCCGGGTGGCCGTGCGGCGAATCGCGGATTTCCCGCCCCGCAACCGTGGAGTGCCTCTCGTGTCCTACGCTTCAACAATCGCCCCACTCGCGTGCGAAGCCGCCCCGCGCCAGCTCCCTTTGAACTATCACTCCATGACGACGTCGACGACGATACTCGTGCTGGCCGGTTGTGGAATGGGACTCGTGCAGTTTTTTGCCGGAGTGTTGGCCGGTTGTTGGATACGCCGTTCGGCCGTGCTGCGGGGGCAGGCCGATATGCAGCGGGCCCAACGGCTCGCGGCGAATCTCAAAGGCCTGACTCAAGACCTGGGCAAATCGGTCGGCGAGCATCAACGCGCGTTTGCCGCGGTGGAGACCCGGTTGGGTGGTGAAGACGCAACGCAACATCTCCCCACCACCGACATGATTGTCGGCGTGGTTGGCGAAATCATGCGGGCCAATCGCCAACTCCAGACCGAACTCGAACAGACTCGCCAGCAGGTGATTGCCCAGGCGGCCGAGATCGATGCCTATCTCGCCCGGTCGCTCACCGATCCGCTGACCGAGCTTCCCAACCGCCGCGCACTCGACGAGCACCTCTCCAAGGCCACTGAGGAATTCCGCAGCGAAGGGACCCCCTTTTCGGTGTTGATGATCGACCTCGACCACTTCAAACCGATCAACGACCATTTTGGCCATCCCATGGGGGATTGTGTCCTCCGCGAGACGGCCAGGTCACTCCGCGAGGCACTCCGCCGAAACGACTTTATTGCTCGTTATGGTGGCGAGGAGTTCGCCGCGGTCCTGGCCGGCACCAACCTCAAATCCTCGCGGCGGGCGGTTGAAAAAACTCTCGAGGCCTTCCTCCCCCTCGCGGAAAAGTTCCACTACCTGGGGCGACCCCTGACCGCCAGTTGCGGAGTCGCCACCATTTTGCCTGGGGAGTCAGTCGACTCGCTCCTGAGCCGGGCCGACATGGCACTCTACGAAGCCAAGCACCATGGTCGTAATGCCGCCTTCCAGCACAACGGCGAAACAGCCCTCTGGATGGTCGACGGGCCGCGACAGGATCAAGCGCCGCTCGCCTCCCCCGAGGCCGAGGTGGAGACCACCGCCGAGATCGAACTCTCGGAAGAGATGGAAGATGCCTGTCGAGCGCTGCGACTCGCGCTGTGCGAAGAAATGAGGCCAGGACAATGAGGCCAGGACATTGAGCGGGAATCGCGCAGTTCGATTGCCCGCCAAGGCACAAACCTGCGGCATTCTGCAATGTCGGTTCCTCGCCTCTCCGCGGGGGGTTTTTGTGATGCATTTTCGGCCCGCATCGGATAGAATCTGCCAGTAACGGAAGTCCTTGGGTTTCCGCCCCCCCGCCGATCGCCGAGTGGCCGGTCTCCTCGGTCAATCATTATCCCACCACCAGGCCCACCTTCCTCGCCCCGAGAGACTGTCTCCCCCCGACATTTCTCAGGCCCAGCCGCCCCGCACGCCCTTATGCCGGACGCTGCCTCACGCGGACGATTGCTCGCACTGGTCGCTACCGTTGTCGCTGTGGTTCTCGCTCCATTTGCGACGGGGCCACTTGCGATGGGGCCAATTGCGACGGGGGAGGAGCCCCTGCAACCACTTCCCAGCTACGAACATCTCGTGGCCCCCTTGGTGGAGAACTACTGCTCCGCCTGCCACGCCGATTCCGAAGCCGAAGGGGGGCTCTCGTTCGACAAGCTCGACGGCGGCGATGGGTTCCAGCAGCAGCGCGCCGAGTGGCAAGAGGTTGCCCGCCGCTTGCGCGATGGCTCGATGCCCCCTGCCGACGCCGACCCGGTTCCTGCCGCAGAGTTGCACGCGTGGTTGGCGTGGATCGATGCCCGGCTGGCCGAATTCGATTGCTCCGGGCCGACCGATCCGGGGTGGGTCACCCTGCGGCGACTCAATCGCGATCAATACCGCAACACGATTCGCGATTTGCTTGGGGTCGAGTTCAACCCGGGTGAACATTTCCCCCCCGACGAACTTGGCTACGGATTCGACAACAACGGCGATGTGCTGATGCTCTCCCCCGCGCTGGTGGAAAAGTATCTGGCGGCCGCCAGTTCGATCGCCGGAGAAGCCATCCTCGCTCCCGAATCGCTGCGCGGTCCCAACCGGCGGATTGTCAAGCGGCGTTGGGAGGGGGGCGTTGCCGAGGATAATGGGGCTCGGGGGCTTTACACCAATGGAGCGATCGAATTCGAGCACGAATTCAAGCAGGAAGGGACCTACCTGCTGCGGGCCACGGTCGAAGCCGATCAGGCGGGGGACGAGCCGGTAAAAATTGGACTCATCGACCAGGGGGAAATCGTCAAGACGATGGAACTGTGGGACGACGACGTCGAAGAGACGGTCCACCTCGAACTCGTGGTCCCCGCTGGAACGCGCAAGCTGGGAATTGCGTTTCTCAACGACTTTTATCTCGAGAGCGACACCGAGGGAGAATCTCAGGACCGCAACCTGCGGCTACGTAGCGCCCATGTGATCGGTCCGCTGGAAACGACCGCGCCCAATCGCCCCGCGGCGCACGTTCGCTATTTTTCCGAGCGTCCCAAGGTGGAAGCGTGGCGCGATGCTCAGGCATGGCGCCCCCTGGCGAAAGAGGCGGTCGGCCACTTCGCAACGAAGGCCTTCCGTCGACCCGTAGCGGAAGCCGAGATCGAACGCTATCTCGCATTGGCCGATTCCGCCCGCCGCGCGGGGGACAGCTACGAGCGGGCGATGCAACTGGTGCTCGAAGCGATGCTTGTTTCGCCCAAGTTTTTGTTCATCGGCAATCTCGAGCCCGAGCCTCGCAGCGAGATCCATTTGGTCGACGAGTTCGAGCTGGCATCGCGTCTGAGTTACTTCCTGTGGAGTTCGATGCCCGACGAGCGGTTGTTCCAACTCGCCAGCGACGGGCAGCTCCGTGCTCATCTCCGCCAGGAAGTGGAACGCATGTTGGCAAGCGCGCGCAGCGACCAACTGGCCCGCAACTTCACGGGTCAGTGGCTCGGCACGCGGCTCCTGGCCGACACCCATCCCGACCGGGAACTCTTTCCCCAGTTCGACGACGCCTTGCGCGAGGCAATGGCCCGCGAGGCGGAACTCGTGGTGGCCGAACTGTTGCGCGAAAATCGATCGATCTTGTCGCTCCTCGATGCCAACTTCACCTACCTCAACCAGCGACTCGCCGAACATTACGGCATTCCTGGTGTCGAGGGAGCGGATTACCGCCGCGTCGAACTGGAGAATCTTCCCCCAGAGGCAGGTGTCCGCGGCGGAGTGGTCACCATGGCGGGTGTGCTCACGACGACTTCGTTCCCCACCCGGACCGCCCCGGTGCTGCGTGGTAAGTGGATTCTGGGCGAGTTGCTTGGCCGCGAGCCCCCCCCTCCCCCCCCCGATGTCCCCTTGCTCGACGAGGGCAAGAGCAGCGAGTCGGCCGCGTCGCTGCGGGAACAGCTTGACAAACATCGCGAAAACCCGACTTGTGCCTCGTGCCACGTCGAAATGGACGGCCTGGGATTTACCCTCGAATCGTTCGATGCCGTGGGGCGTTGGCGGGCCGAAGAGGGGGGAAAGCCCGTCGACGCCACGGGAGAACTCCCCGGCGGTGAACAGGTCGACGGAGTTCGCGGCTTGCAGCAGGCCCTGCTGGCGCGGCACGACCAATTCCGCCACTGTTTTACCGAGAAATTGCTCACCTACGCACTCGCCCGGGGTTTGGAATACCAGGACGAGTGTACCGTCGCGTCGATTGTCGAACAGGTGGAAAACCAGGACAATCGGTTTCAGGAACTGATCCATGCGATTGTCATGAGCGATCCGTTCCAGAAGCGTCGCGGCAGCATGCCCCCCAAGGAGGAATGACGATGACTTTCCAACCCGTCCCCCGCCGTACCTTCCTGCGTGGCGCGAGCGCCACGCTGGCTCTGCCGCTACTCGATGCGATGCTCCCCACTGCCTCGGCGGCCGCCGCGAGCACTACGGCGGCATCGCCGACCCGGCTGGCGTTCTTCTATATTCCCAATGGGGCCCACATGCCCGATTGGACCCCTGCCGAAGAGGGGACCAGTTTCACCCTCCCCTCGATCCTCGAACCGCTCGCCCCCCATCGCAAGGACATCGCTGTCTATTCCGGCCTGGCCGTCGAGAATGCCGAGGCCAAGGGAGATGGCCCTGGCGACCACGCCCGCAGTGCCGCGGCGTTTCTCACTGGGCAACATCCCGTGAAGACCGATGGCAAGGACATCCGGGCCGGCGTGTCGGTCGATCAGATCGCCGCGAGGTACCTGGGCAAGACGACCAAGTTTCCGACTCTCGAAATCGGTTGCGAGGCAGGTCGGCTCGCCGGGTCGTGCGACTCGGGCTATAGCTGCGCCTATTCCAACAGCATCTCGTGGCGGAGCGAAACGACCCCCTCGGGCAAGGAGGTCCATCCTCGCCATCTCTTCGATCGGCTCTTCGGCAGAGCCGATGGAGAGTCCCAGCAGGCGACGGCCCGCCAGCGGGCGCGGCAGCAAAGCGTGCTCGACCTGGTTCGCGAGGACGCCGTGCGACTTCAGTCGAAGGTGGGCACCGCCGACCGCCATAAGATGGACGAATACCTGACGAGCGTGCGCGAGGTCGAGCTCCGCGTGGCCCGCACGCCGGAAGCTGCGGGAGATCACGGGATGCCACGCCCCGAGGGAAACCCCGACGACTTCGCCAGCCACATGCGCCTGATGGGGGATCTGATGATCCTCGCCTTCCAGACCGACATGACGCGGATTGCGACCTTCATGGTGGCCAACGAAGGGAGCAACCGCAAATATGGCGAAATCGAGATTCGCGAAGGGCACCATGGCCTCTCCCACCATCAAGGGAAGAAGAGCATCCTCCGCCAAATTTCGGCCATCAACCGCTATCACATCGAGCAGTTTGCCTACATCATCGGCCGCATGGCCGAGATTCGCGAAGGGGATTCGACCTTGCTCGACAACACGGCGATGGTCTATGGCAGCGCCATCGGCGATGGCAATCGCCACAACCACGACGATCTCCCAATTCTGGTGGCGGGTGGAGGGGGTGGCCACATCACGACCGGCGTCCACCGGCGATTCACGCATCGCACCCCGCTGATGAACTTGTTCCTCTCCCTGCTCCAGGACAACGGGGTCCCGGTAAAATCGGTCGGCGACAGCACGGGTCGGCTCCCTTTGAAGGTCTAGTCGATCGATCAAATCAGGGGGGCAAGTCATGCAAGGCCGTGAGAATCCCTACGCATCGCCGAAGGTCGCCGGCGGCGCGCGAAGCGAATCGTCCGAAGTGTTCGCCCCTTGCCCGCGCTGCGGAGCAAGCGAGGCGAGTCGAATCAAATTCACCTGGTGGGGTGGGCTGCTCGGTCCCCGCATGCTCACGCATGTCCGCTGCCTCGCTTGTGGCGCGAAATTCAACGGACGGAGTGGCCGGTCCAACACCAGGGCCATCGTCATTTACAATCTCGTGGGAATCGGAATCGCTGTCGTGGTGTTCATGTTGTTGTTCTTCGGATGAGCCCTCTCGGCGCGTCCGCTTGATGCCGCGATGCCTGTCGTCTCTGGCATGCGGTTTGCTAAACTGAATTCCCGTGGCGGACGATCAATGGTTGGGCCCGTCTCTCCTCTTCTCACGCGGAGGCAACGCCAGGATGTGGTCCCTGTTGAAGGAAACTTGGAATGGATTCAGCCGGCACAAAGCGCCCCGTAGCGCCGCAGCGCTGGCCTACTATGCCCTCTTCTCCCTGCCGGCACTATTGTTCATTTCGATTTCCGTCGCCGGTTCCGTCGCCCGCTACGCCAACCTGGCCAAGGATGGCGAGTTTCGCCAATTGATCGACCGCGAAGCGACCGAGTCGCTGGGCGAAGCGGCTGCCGAGCAGATTGGCGAAATGATTTCCCGTACGTCGGAGCTTCCCGATTCCCCTGCCGGCATGGCAATCGGAATCGGTGTCTTTTTGATGGGGGCCTCGGGGGTCATGGTCCAATTGCAGGCCGCGTTGAATGAGGTGTGGGGGATCGAACCCGATCCCGAAAAAAGCAGCATCTCGAGCTTCTTCGTCAAGCGGCTGCTCTCGTTTGGCATGGTCGTTGGCGTCGGCTTCTTGCTGCTGGTTTCGCTCCTCGCGAGTACGATGATGGCGGCCGCCGGCGACAGAATTGCCGAGGCGATTGCCATCGACGTCTCGGGGCTCCTCCCGCGGGTGGTCCACCACGGAGCCAACTTCGTTGTCTCCTTCCTGCTGTTTGCCGCGATCTTCAAATGGATGCCCGATGCCACCATTCCGTGGCGCGCCGTGTGGATCGGCGCACTGGTAACCGCCCTGATGTTTCTCGTCGGCAAGTGGCTGCTGACTCTCTACTTCGCCAATGCGAACGTCGGTTCGTCCTTTGGTGCGGCCGGTTCGTTGGCCTTAATCCTCGTCTGGACTTACTACAGCGGCCTCATCGTCCTGCTCGGCGCCGAATTCACCCGCTCGGTGGCCAGCATCCGTCACGAGCCCTTTGTTCCCCAACCGGGAACGCGGCTCGTCGCCGGCGAGCGGGTGGAATCCTCCACAACCTGAGGGAGACTCCGGTCGTCGGCCACGTAACCTTGGTGGTATCGAGAGGTATTGGAGTGGTACTGGAGTGGCATTGGGCCAGAAACTCTTCCTTTTCCCAGGCCCAAGGCTGATTGTGGCGCGGAGGATCGTCTAAACTGAATGCCGATGTGCCGCATGGACCAACCGATAGGCCATGCTCCGTTTTCTCCTGCGAGGTACCACAATGCGACACATACCTTCCAGCATCTGCCGATTCCCAACATTCCTGGTGCTGCTGCTCGTCGGGTTCGCGACCCCGGTTGCGACCGCCCAACAGGACGTCACTGGCCACATCCCTCTCAAGACACGCTGGGCCAATGAGGTCGATGCCGACAGCCCGCTACCCGAGTACCCGCGACCACAACTGCGGCGCGACAATTGGGTCAATCTCAATGGCAAGTGGGACTACGCGATTCGCCCCCGCGAAGCGGATGCGCCGCAGGACTACGACGGCAAGATCGTTGTCCCATTCGCGGTTGAATCGCTGCTGAGTGGAGTCGAAAAGCCGGTTGGTGCCGCGAATCTGCTTTGGTACCGCCGCTCGTTCGAGGCCCCCTCCGGCAAGCAGGGGCGCGTGCTTTTGCACTTTGGCGCTGTCGATTGGAAGACCCGAGTCTGGGTCAACGGTCAACACGTCGGCGAACATCAGGGAGGTTACGACCCCTTCACCTTCGACATCACCGAATCGCTTCGCGATGGCGAGAATGAACTGGTCGTCTCGGTTTGGGATCCCACCGACGAAGGGTACCAACCCCGTGGCAAGCAGATCCGCAATCCCCACGGCATCTGGTACACCCCGGTCACCGGCATCTGGCAGACGGTATGGCTGGAGCGGGTCCCGGCCAGCTACGTCGAGTCGCTCAAAATCACCCCCAGCGCCGCCCAAGGTGAAGTGACCATCGCAGCCAAAATCGCTGGTGCGGCGTCAGGCAAAGTCACCTATGTCGTCCGCGAGGGAGACAAGTCGGTGGCCACCGCCGAAGCCGCGGGGGGCGAAGCGGTGACGATCGCCATTCCCGAGGCCAAACTCTGGAACCCCGACTCGCCCCATCTCTACGACCTGGTGGTGGAAACCGATAGCGGCGACCGGGTCGAATCCTACTTTGGCCTCCGCGACATCAAGGTCGCCAAGGACGCGAAAGGGGTGAATCGCTTCCTGCTCAATGGCGAGCCGCTGTTCCACTACGGCCCGCTCGATCAGGGCTGGTGGCCCGATGGCCTCTATACGGCCCCCACCGACGAGGCGCTGAAGTACGACATCGAGATGACCAAGCAGCTCGGCTTCAACATGATCCGCAAGCATGTCAAGGTCGAGCCAGCCCGCTGGTACTACTGGTGCGACAAAATGGGCATCCTCGTCTGGCAGGATATGCCGAGCGGCGAAAAATACATCGGCCGCAACGATCCCGATATCACCCGGTCGGAGGAATCGGGCAGAAACTTCGAAGCCGAATACGAGGCGATGATCCGCGCTCTTTACAACCACCCTTCCATCGTGATGTGGGTTCCCTACAACGAAGGGTGGGGACAGTGGGAGACCGAGCGGATCGCCAAACTCACCAAGGAGTGGGATCCCACGCGGCTGGTCAATAGCGCAAGCGGCTGGACCGACCGGGGCGTCGGCGACATGCACGATGTCCATATCTACCCCGGCCCCGGGATGCCTCCCCTGGAGGAGGGTCGCGCGGCGGTGCTGGGTGAGTTCGGCGGCCTGGGGCTCGCCCTCAAGGGGCACACGTGGCAGGACGAGAAAAACTGGGGCTACCGCAGCTACAAGACAGAGGAAGAACTGGTCGCCGCCTACCGGCAGCTCCTTATGCAACTACGGCTCCTGGTTCACGAGGGACTCGCCGCGGCGGTCTACACGCAAACGACCGACGTGGAGATCGAAGTCAACGGCCTGATGACCTACGACCGCGAAGTGCTCAAGTTCCCCAAGGAGATCAGGCAACTCCACGAGGCCCTCTACGGCCCCCCTCCCGAAGTCGAAACATTGGTACCGACTTCCCAGGAGGCACCGCAGGAGTGGCGTTACACGTTCCAGAATCCTGGCGATGAATGGATGAAACCCGACTTCGACGACTCGCAGTGGAAGCAGGGCCCTGCCGGCTTTGGCGCCCACGATCCTCCTGGTGTCCGCCCTCGCACCCGCTGGGATGGCACCGACATTTGGATCCGTCGCGAAGTGACGCTCCCCGCAGGGGGGGCGACAAGCCCTGTACTCAACATTTATCACGACGAGGATGCCACGGTCTATCTGAATGGCAAGCAGGTCGCCAAGCTAACCGGCTATTCCACGTCGTACGAACTCGTCCCCCTTCGCCCCGAGGATACGCAACTCTTCGCCGCGGGCAAGCTGGTGATTGCCGTTCATTGCAAGCAAACCGGCGGGGGCCAGTTCATCGACCTGGGGATTATCGATGTTGTCGAGCCCATGCCTGCGGAGCCGGCTAAGCGCGCCGCTGATACGCTTCAACTTCCGAAGCAGTGGCAGTACTCGGCTCCACTCATCGCACCGGAGCCACGCGACACGAACGCAAGCAAGTCGCAGAAGGACCCCACCATCGTCTGGCACGACGGCCGGTGGCATTGCTTCATGACGGTTCGGCTGGTCGATGGCCGCACGATCATGGAGTATTGCAACTTCGCCCGCTGGGAAGAGGCCGGGGACTCGCCGCGCACTTTGCTCGACCTGTCGGACAGCAAGTATTACTGCGCGCCCCAGGTCTTCTACTTCGCCCCGCACGAGAAATGGTACCTCATCTACCAGGTCGGCGTTCCGGGGCAGGAGATGATGCAGGTCGCCTATTCCACCACCACCGACATCGCCAACCCCAAGTCGTGGTCTCGTTCCCAACCGATCCTTGATGGCAAGTCTGGCGATCCTCGCACCGTGGGTGGTATCGACTACTGGATCATCTGCGACGACACCCGGGCCTATCTCTTCTTCACCAGCAACAATGGCAAAATGTGGCGCATGTCGGCTCCCCTCGAGCAGTTTCCCTACGGGTTCGATGATTGCGAAGTCTGCCTCGAGGGGCCGATCTTCGAGGCGAGCCACACCTATCGCCTCAAAGGAATGGACAAGTACCTCACCATCATCGAGCAAGACGGCATCCGCCACTACAAGGCTTACGTCGCCGATCGCCTCGATGGGGACTGGACTCCGCTGGCCGCCACCGAGGCCGCACCCTTGGCGGGCAAAGTCAACATCACCCCTGCCGCCGGTGTCCGGGCATGGACCGACAACGTGAGTCACGGCGAACTGGTGCGCGACGGAGTCGACCAGACGCTCACGGTCGACCCCAAGCGACTGATCTTCGTGTTTCAGGGGATGCTCGAAAGCGAAAAGGCCGGAAAGCCGTATGGCGACTGGGCCTGGCGGATCGCCCTGCTCACGCCCGTCGACCGGTAGACGAACCAACCCCGAGTGGCCCCTTTCCCGGCCACGACCCATGGACGCGGCGGTGTTGTTTTATACACTAAATAGGTGACCTCCACCCCTGCCAACGCCGACCCGCTGGCTTCCTTCCAGCCTGCCACCAGCACCTGGTTTCGCGAAGCCTTTGTCGAACCGACCAAGGCCCAGCGAATGGCGTGGCCGGCGATCGCCACCGGCGAGAGCTGCCTGCTGCTGGCCCCCACGGGGTCGGGAAAGACCCTCGCCGCGTTCCTGGCGGCACTCGACCGCTTGATGTTTCCCTCGTCCGATGCGGCACCCTTCGCGCTCGAGCAGATCCGACAAAAACCGCGACGGGGCAAGGAGCCTCGCGGCCATGTCCGGGTCCTCTACATCTCGCCCCTCAAGGCCCTGGGGGTCGACATCGATCGCAACCTTCGCGCCCCGATTGCCGGGCTCCGCGCCACGGCCAATCGTCTTGACCATGCCTACCGCGAGCCGGAAGTTGCCATCCGTTCGGGGGACACCGACCAGCGCGAACGGCTGCGAATCGCCCGCACTCCTCCCGACATCCTGATCACGACCCCCGAATCGCTCTATCTGATGCTCACCAGCAGCACCCGAGAGATCCTTGCCCGGGTCGAGACGGTGATAGTCGACGAAATCCACGTGATGGTGCCGACCAAGCGGGGAGCCCATTTGTTCCTCACATTAGAACGGCTCGAACGCCTGCGCCGCCTGACGGCTGAGCAGGAGGAGCGCGATTGCCCGCCACTCCAGCGGATCGGCCTCTCCGCGACGCAGCGACCACTGGAAGAAATCGCCCGCTTGCTGGGGGGAGCGGTCGCCACGCCGGACCCTGATGTCTCTGTCGCGCCCCGACCCGTGCGGATTGTCGATGCGAGCGAGCCGAAGCGGTTGTCGATCCAGGTCGAAGTGCCGGTGGAGGATATGGCGAGACTCTCGCAGCCGCGGCACGTCTTTCTGGGAGAGAACGAAGTCACGAACGAAAACGCCGAGGGGCATTTCACCAGCGGGTTCGAAACTCCCGCCGACTCCTCCCCTGCCCTGTCGCTCGGCGGTCCTCCATTGCCGGTGGGAAATGTCGACACGGCCCCTGCTCCTCCCAGCATTTGGCCGGCGATCCATCCCCGACTGCTGGAACTCATCCGCGCCCATCGCTCGACGATGGTCTTCGTCAACAGCCGCCGGCTCGCCGAGCGGCTGGCGGCGGCCATCAACGAACTGGCGAACGAAGGGGCCAGCGAAGTGGTCGACCCGGAAGGGAATGCGGCCACACTCGAGCCGGTCGAAATCTGCCTGGCCCATCATGGCAGTGTCGCCAAGGAAAAGCGGGCCGAGATCGAGGACCGCCTGAAGCGCGGGCTGTTGCCCGCGATTATCGCCACCAGTTCGCTCGAACTGGGGATCGATATGGGAGCGGTCGACCTGGTGATTCAGATCGAGGCCCCACCGTCGATCGCCTCGGGCATTCAGCGGATCGGCCGCAGCGGGCGTGGTGTCGATCTCCTCTCGAAGGGGATTATTTTTCCCAAGTACCGCGGCGATCTGTTGGCCTGCGCGGCAGCCACCGGTCGAATGCTCGCCGGGCATGTCGAAGAGACCTACTATCCGCGCAATCCGATCGACCTCTTGGCCCAGCAGATTGTCGCCATCGCGGCGGAGGGCCCGGTGGGCGAGGGCGAACTCTACGCCACCATCCGTGGCGCCGCCCCTTTCGCCGATCTGCCGCGGTCGGCCTTCGAGGGGGTGCTCGACCTGTTGTCGGGACGCTATCCCTCGGATGAGTTTGCCGAACTCCGGCCTCGCATCACCTGGGACCGTGTCGGCGGAACGATTTCCCCTCGCCGCGGGACGCAGCGGGTCGCCATTCTCAACGGCGGGACAATCCCCGACCGCGGGCTCTATGGCGTCTTCCTCGTGGGAGATGGTCCCGGAGGGACCGGCGGGAGCCGCGTTGGGGAACTCGATGAGGAGATGGTCTTCGAAACCCACCCCGGCGACGTTTTCCTGTTGGGGGCCAGCAGTTGGCGAGTGCTCGAGATCGACAAGGACCGCGTCCTCGTGGCCCCTGCGCCAGGCGAGCCGGGCAAGATGCCCTTCTGGCGCGGCGACGGACCGGGACGGCCCCTCGAATTCGGCAAGGCGATCAGCAAGCTTGCGGGCGAGTTGGCCCAAGGCGAGGCAACGGACCTCACCTCCCTCCTCACCGAACGGCATGCCCTCGACGCCAAGGCGGCAAGCAACCTGATCGCTTACATCCACGAGCAGTGCGAGGCCACCGGCGAGCCCCCCAGCGACCGGGCCCTCATCATCGAATCGTTTCTCGACGAAATTGGCGACTGGCGGGTTTGCGTCCTTTCCCCCTTGGGGGCGCGCGTCCATGCCCCCTGGGCGATGGCGGTCGCCGCGCGGTTGCGCGAAGAGAACCTGGGCGAGGTCGACTACAGTTGGTCGGACGACGGCATGATCTTTCGTCTTCCCGAATCGGCAACCCCTCCTCCGGCCGCACTCTTTCTGCCCAAGTCGGACGAAGTCGAGGACCGCGTCACGGCACAACTCGGGTCGACCGCCATGTTCGCCGCGCGGTTTCGCGAGAATGCCGCCCGGGCGCTGCTCCTCCCGAAGCGCACTCCCGGCAAGCGGTCTCCGCTGTGGATGCAGCGCCGCCGGGCGGCCGATCTGTTGGCCGTTGCGTCGCACTACCCCGGCTTCCCGCTGCTCTTGGAAACCTATCGCGAGTGCCTCCGCGACGTCTTCGATCTGCCGGGGCTCGTCAGGGTGCTCCGCGACATCGAGTCGCGCAAGATTCGGGTCGAATCGGTCGAATCGTCGCACCCGAGTCCCTTCGCCCAGTCGCTGCTGTTCCATTTCGTTGGCAACTTTATCTACGAGGGAGATGCTCCCCTGGCCGAGCGGCGAGCCCAGGCGCTCGCGCTCGATCATACGCAGCTTCGCGAACTGCTGGGCGGGGCGGAGCTTCGCGAACTACTCGACGGCGATGTGATTGCCGAACTCGCTCTCGAACTCCAGCGGCTCGCCGAGCCCCCGGTTCGTCATATCGACGCCGTTCACGACGTGCTCTTCTCCCTCGGCGATCTCACCGCGGAGGAGCTTTGGGCCCGCACCGACCGCACCCGGGTCACTCGAGAAGAGCTTGGGGATTGGCTCAATCAACTATCGGCCACACGCCGGATCATCGAAATCCGCATGGCCGGTGAAACTCGCTACGCTGCCGCCGAGGATGCGGCTCGGCTTCGCGATGCCCTGGGGGTGAACCCTCCCGGCGGACTCCCGATTGCCTTCCTCGATCCGGTTGCCGACCCCTTGGGGGACATCCTCTCACGTTACGCGCGAACCCATGCTCCGTTTGACACGGCCGACGCGGCACGACGGTTTGGTGTTGGGGAAGCCATTGTCCGCGAGGCCTTGGCCCGACTTCGCGAAGCGGGCCGAGTGGTCGAAGGGGAATTCACCCCCGGGCGCCGCGGCCACGAATGGTGCGATGCCGGGGTGTTGCGGACGATCAAACGCCGCTCGCTCGCCCGGCTCCGAAAGCAGGTCGAGGCGGTGCCGCTCGAGGCCTACGCCCGGTTCCTGCCCACCTGGCATGGCGTCACTCGCCCGCGGCGAGGACTCGATGGCGTGCTCGATGCCATCGAACAGCTTCAAGGAGCCCCGCTGGTGGCGAGCGTGCTGGAGCGCGAAATCCTGCCGGCACGTGTGATCGACTATCAGCCTGGGTTCCTCGACGACCTCTTCGTGGCGGGAGAGATCGTCTGGCAAGGTGTCGAGAGTTTGGGAACGAGCGACGGGCGGCTCGCTCTCTATCTGGCCGACGAGTTCCCGCTGCTCGGTCGGCTCCCACTAGAGGGTGGCGAAGAGGACCCGCTGGCCGATCGCATCCGCGAGCTGCTCGCCGAGCGTGGGGCGCTCTTCTTCGACGAGATCACATCAGCCATCAAGGACTTCGCCAACGACATCCTGGCCGCCCTCTGGCGGCTCGTGTGGCGGGGCGAGGCGACCAACGACACCCTCGCCCCGCTTCGTTCTCTATTCGGCGGCTCCGAACTCCAGACCCGGCACTCGCGGAATGGGTCGCGTCGCGGGAGGCAGGATTTCCGCTCGCGCCGCGCGGGGCGACTGCCTGGCTCCGAAGGTCGCTGGACCTTGCTCCGCTCGCGGCAGCCTGGGGAGATAACCTCCACGCAGCGGCTTGCCGCGCTGGCGAAACAACTGGTCGAGCGGCATGGCATCCTCACCCGCGACCAACTCGCGCGCGAGCAAATCGAAGGGGGATTCTCCGCCATCTATCCGATCCTCAAGGCGATGGAGGAATCGGGCCGGGTGCGCCGCGGCTACTTCGTCGAAGGCCAGGGAGGAGCCCAGTTCGCGGCCGCCGGGGCCGACGAGCTGTTGCGATCGCCCCTGCGCGACGAACAGCCGAAGCCGCTCGTTCTGGCGGCCACCGACCCGGCCAGCGCCTATGGGACCTCGGTGCCATGGCCCGACTCCTCGGTGGAAGAGACCTCGCGACCGCAGCGGGCAGCCGGTGCGGCGGTGATTCTGGCCGCAGGCCGGCTGCTCGGCTACCTCAACCGATCGCACCAGGGACTCACGACCTTTGTCGATGCGGCCGACTCGCAAGCGGCGCTATTGGTCCAGACGCTGGCCGACCGGGCCCGGCAGCGGGGGTGGCTACTGCTGGCGGAAATCGATGGCGCGCGGCCAATGGCCTCCCCCCTCGCACCCCTCCTGATTCGCTCCGGTTTTGCCCACACCAATCGCGGGCTGCTCTGCCGACCCGAGCGTTCGCAAGACTGGCTTCCCAGCCGTCACCCCGATCGGCTTGCCGAGGAACTGGACGAACTCCTCGAACCGGCGGATGATTGAGCGTTATGCCCGAGGGAGATACCTTATTTCGGATTGCCAGCCGCCTGCGCCCCGCGCTCGAGGGGCGGGTGATCGTCGCCGCCCTGAGTCACGAGTTTCCCACACTGCCGGCGATCGACGCCTCGTCGCTTGTGGGGCATGTCGTCGAGCGGGTCGAAGCCCAGGGAAAACATCTCTTCCTCACGTTCGACAACCAGCGCGTGGTCCACTCCCACCTGGGGATGAACGGTTCGTGGCACCTCTACCCCATCGGCGAGCCATGGCACAAACCGTCGCGACTGGCCGGCATCGCCCTGCGGACAGCGACGCACGAGGTGGTGAATTTTAGTCCCAAGCTGCTGCGACTCACAACGACCGCGGTCTTGCGTCGCGACCCCTACCTCAAGCGTCTCGGCCCCGACATGATGCTCACCGAGAGCGACCTTGGCGAGGTGATCGCGCGGATGCTGGTCTATCACGCGGTCCCTATTGGCGAAGCGGTGATGAATCAGACCATCGCCTGCGGCATCGGTAACATCTACAAGTCGGAGACACTGTTCCTTGCGCGCATCAATCCGTGGACCACGGTGGGAGAACTCGCGCACGCCCAGCTTCATCGCTACCTCGATGACGCCCGTGAGCTGATGCGGATGAATCGCCACAGCGGCGACCGGACGACCCGGTTTGCGAGCGACGGGCAAAAGATGTGGGTCTACAGCCGCGCGGGCAAACCCTGCTTTGTCTGCGGCACACGCATCGCCGTGCGTCGCCAGGGAGACGCGGGGCGGACGACGTTCTGGTGTGCCACCTGCCAGCCGCGGATTGGCCCCCTGAATCGAGGCCCTCAGGAACCCTCGTCCCTCACGCCGTGAACCATAATCTCGACGAGCGAGCCCGCACGAAACTCGACGTCCATCGGCATGGCGATGCGGATTGGCATTCCCCACAGGACGACCGCGGGATTGCCCGAAAGCCGAGGGGGAATTGGCAAGAGCTGATCGGCCACCTCTTCAATCGTGCTATTGACCGGCGTGCTGGTATACCCTCGCGAACGGAGCGACACGAGCATGCCGGGAGCCGGCTTGTACGGGGACTCTTCGGGAAGGTAGGCGACGATGTTCCGTCCGTGATCGGCGGCGATCGTGGCGACCGGGCCCCCCATGTGAAGTCGCTGTCCGGGAGCACAAAAGAAATCGACCAGTGTGCCGCTGATCGGAGCCCGGATTTGCAAGTTGTCTCGCATCAGGCGCAGCTCGGCGACACGCAGGAGCAACTCCTTGCGGCGCGTGCGAAGCTGTTCGACCTGATCGACGAGCGCCTGGTCGAGTTCCAGCGACAGGAGGGGGTCTTCGTCGGCTGCTGGTTGGTCGAGTTCTCCATCCGGCGGCAATTCGATGGAGAACAGGGCCTCGTCAAGCTGCCGCGTCTCCAAGCTCACGACTTCGGCCAAGGGGTGCTCTTCACTTGCCGCTTCGCCGAGCGAGGCAGCCGCGACCGTTTGCCACCGTGCGAGGTCCTTCTTGGCTTGCTCGATCTCGAATTCAAACCGTGCGAGCTGACTGCGATATTCCGAGTCGTCGAACTCCGCGATCACGTCCCCAGCCTCGATGGAATCGAACAGGCTCCATTGGAGACGGGTGTGGTGGGGCATCCGCGTCACCAGGCCGGAAATGGGGCTGTTGACATTGACGCGAAACGAGTCGACCTGGCCAATCAGCACGACCTGCCCCGCCTGGTGATTCCACAGGTAGCCCCAGCCAGCCACGGCCAGCGCAAAGCAGGCGAGTGGCAAGGCGAAGACGCGCAGGTGCCGGACCCGGACGCTGCGGGCTACGGGAACGCGGGGCAATTGATTTGTCGTGGTGTTCGATGCCATGGACGGATTGATGGGTCGCTAAACCTCGGCGCTGTCATTTTGCAGATAAAACGATAGTTCTTGAACATCGCCCGCTTGGGCCAGTTCAGCCCGCAACTGATCACGCAGCGCCGGGTCGCGTAACAGCAAGCGGTAGCTCAAGACGCTACGGGCATCGGGGCTCTGACGTTCGCCCGTCAGCAGTGTCCGATTGGCGTAGCGGTAAAGGATCGACTCGATCACGCGGCGGGTGGTGCCCCCATCGGCCGGTGTGACGACCGACAGGGCGGCGTCGAACCTGTGCCGCTCTCCGAAGCGTGTCCAGTAGAGGTAGATCAGGATGAAACTGACGGCGAAGAGTCCCACCACCGTGGTCGAATACCGGTAGGTGCCGGCTCCCATCCCCTCGACGATTGCCCACAGGATGAACGTCGTGTCGCGCGTGTCCTTGAGTACGTTGCGAAAACGGACCACGGCGAACACAGCCAGTAGCCCGAAAGCAATCATCAGGCTCCCCGACATCAGGATCATCATCAAGGCGACGATCGCGGGCAGCACGACGAGCGACGCGACAAAGGAAGCCGAATAGGAGAGCGACGTATGGGTCGCCATGTAAACCCAGCCGACCACCTGCCCCACGATGAACGCCAAGAGCAGCGAGAGCGCGACCGTTTCGATGGGGGTCGTTGCCCCGCTATCGCCGAACTGGATGAATTGCAGCCACTCGTTCATGACAGTGCCCTTTCACCCGACAGTAAGAAGTGAGGGGCCTTGGCTTGCACTGCATCGAGACAGTGGACATATTTGGGGAAGGAGACTCGTCGCAGGCCGAAGTCGCGCACCATCGAATCCATCCAGCGCGGCGCGAAGCCGACGTATTTGAACTCGGCGACCACTAGGTTGCAGTTGATGGGGTAACCCTCGGTGACCGGTATCAGGCCGATCGCGGGATCGAACGGTCGGCCCATGATGTAACGATCGAACGTGATCCGCACCGCTTCGGCCGAAGGAGAAACGTAGGCTTCGCGGCGGTAGGAGACCATGGCGGCAGGCTTGGCCATCAGCATGGCCGCTCGCGCGCAGAACTCGTCGGCCGCCTTGAGCGCCGTGTCGCCGCATCCGGCCAATTCGCTAGCCTGGAGTGGCAAGCCAGTTACCACCCGCATGGCCGCCTCCTTGCTCACGCGGACGCGTTGCTTGCGGATCGTATCGGTGACTCGCGTCTTGATTTCCAAAAACGCCGGCGAGTCCTGGCGGTCGTCGTAGAAGCGAATCCGCAGCTTGTGGCGATTTTTGATCCCTTCAGTCGACTCGCGGTAGAGCGAATACCAAGGACTATCGAGGTAGAGGCTATGAACGAAATACCCCTCCAGCTCCCCCGGCGGCATATATTCGTCGGCAGGGATATGCGCGGCAACGAAACTCCGCATGGCACCGGCTGTCGCCTCGGTGACCAGGTATTTGTTCTCGTATCGTCCCGCTCCAAACCCGACTTGCATTCCTCACTCGATCCTGCTTCGACTGTGTTGTCCAAACGCTTACCACGTCACTTCGATCACCTCGTCGCCATTGCGCGAGCAAAGACTGCGGATGACCTTCTTGTCGACGTCCTCGGTAATAAAGGGGACGGATCCGTCGCACATGCAGAAATTGGCTCCCCCCCAATGTTCGGAGAAGATCATCTCCGCGTACCACACCTTGGGAGGTTCCTTGTCGTTCACTTCATCGGTGATGTGCGTCACATTGTTCCCGGAGGCCCAGGCGCCATGGAGCGCGTCGATCACCCCTCCCTTCATATCGGCACCGCGACCGGTGCATTCGGTAATCCAGGCCGTCTGCGACAGTCCGTCGGTCACGTGGGCTGGCTTCACCGGTGGGGGGTCTTGCAGCGTACTCCCCTTCACAAGCCCCTTGGTCCCGATCAGAATTCCGCGCTGCCGGCCGTAAAGCTCCTTGGTGTCGGGGTGCTTCGACTGGCCATCGGGTCCCGAAATGCCCAGATAGTCGAGGCACGCCAGACCCTCCCCTGGCACTCCCCCCAGGTTCTGCAGATGACCCGTTTCGGAACGGTGCTCCTCCACGCGCGAAGTGCTAGGGCAGAGGTAAGTGGGAATCAGCGTGCTGGCCGCCTGAATGTTATTGGGATGGACGAAGTTGAACTTGGGATTGAAGTTGTCGTAGACCGCGTGCTGTTCGATGTTCGGCAGGATCGACACCGACCAGGCGATTGCATAACTGTCGGGCAGCGCCCGCGGGCCCGACCAGCGCTGGCCGGCCGGGTATTTCTTATGGGCCGATTCGTAAGAGTTGAGCCCGATGCCAAGCTGTTTGAAATTGTTCTGGCATTGGCTCCGCCGTGCCGATTCGCGTGCCGCCTGGACCGCTGGAATCAGCAAGGCAACCAACACGCCAATGATGGCGATCACGACCAGCAGTTCGACAAGGGTAAAGCCAGGCGATCGTGGTGAGCTGCGCATACGATCTGTGTTCACGGCACCATACCTCATTGGGGAGGGAAGTGGAGGGCTTGTCGCGGGCGGGATGTCTTGGCGGGCTTCTTCGGTTCTTCGCACGAACTTCACCGAATCTTCATATTTTAGGCAAAAACAATGCGTATTGTCTACTGAACTAGGGTGAAATAACCGCCATTCGCTCGGTGGCGACGCGATCTTTTACGAATATCTCGGTCCAGTTCGGAAATTATTCCCCAGTCGAGGGGGGCGCCTCCGGTGCCCTGAACCAGGCAATCGGCTGCTGTTTTCCTTCGCTGACCGTGTAGTACCCCTCGCTATTGGCCGAGAACCCCACCGATTCGCCGTTGCGGGCCTGCGATGGGGTCCGTACTTGGACCTCCAGCGGCTTGTGCTGGGAGAGGGCGTCCACTAACGATTCCCCCGATTGCCGGTGCCACAGCCAACCGTCCCCCTCGTTACGCAGAAGGATTTTCGTTCCGTCGGGCGAAATATCTCCACCGGAAACCTTTTTCACCTTTAGATTTAATACCAGTTGGAGCTCAATGGTTTCGCCTGAGACCAACTTTGTCCCTGGGGCCATGTAGACCTGGCCGCGTTTTTTCTCCTTGGTGACGATGTAAATATCGCCACTTTCCGGGTCCACGAGCAGCGCTTCGCAATCCGCAGCCTTGCCGGGAAGCTTCAGCAAAAACTCTTCTAACTCGGTAGCCCGCAGGTGGACTCGCCGGGTGGCGTCGAGCTTGGGCTCCGGTACGCGGCACACACGAATCGTCTTTCGCTGGGCGTCGTTGTCGCCGATATCCCCCATGTAGAGATAATCTTGTTTTTCGTCGGGCCCCGGGCCGATCGCAATATCCTCGACATCCGTCACGACCACGGCGACATCGAGGGTCGCCACGTGCTGCCCTTTGTCGCTCACGGCGTAGATTCGCGGCGAGGGCCCATCGTTGTGCATCCACAACACACCCTCGTTCTTCCGACTGGACACCAGCCCCGACGTTTCGTCCAATTCGCGGGCTTCCACACGGCCCATGGCGCGGATGGCTGGTTGCTGGGCTTCGCCAACATGCGCGATTGCGGTGGCCCACGCGATGGCCACCAACAGCAGCCGTCGGGCGATCATTTTGCGTGTCGTCAACATGCTTCTTGTGCCCCTGTTCAAAGGTCCCAATCGGCAAACCCGGCATCGAGCGCCGCGATCAGGTCGTCCGCGGCCACCAGTTCCGTGCCCGCTTCGATTCCCAAGGGATCCGAGATCCACTCGCCGATGACTCCATCTTGGGCTTCCCAGCCCATCTGGAGCAATAGGGCGAGTGCCGCGCTGCCGGCACCTTCGGTTGCGACCGGATGCTCGGCCAGCCACTCCGACTCCCCGTCCAGCACTCCTCGTGTCGCCGGCAGGAACGACAGGCCCCGTACAAGTGGCTCCGCTGCCGTCGTCTCCTCGGCTGAAACAATTATCGTCGGGGCCGGCATGGCGGCAGGGGGGGAATCGGCCTCGGGTTGGGTCGTACCGGCCACGACGAGTGCTCCCCCCCCGGTGGCACCAATATTATTGCGCCACACCAGGAAATCGGCCGCGTTCACCACCCCATCTCCGTTGGCGTCGGAATTGAGCAACAGGGTCGATCCGTAACTCTGTTTCCAGGTGAGATAGTCGCTTTCATCGACGACATCGTCCCAGTTGAAGTCGCCAGCAATCGGGTTGACGATTTCGTGTACCAGATAGGCCACATCGGCGCTGTTGAGCGCCTGATCGCCGTTGAGATCGTAGGCGGCCGAATCGTGGCCAATGGTAATGGCCGCGACCAGCATCTCGAGATCCGCAAGCGTGATGGTCCCGTCGCCGCTGAAGTCGCCGGCAAGACTCCCGGCATAGCTGACCGTCCCGGGTGTCGGAACCTCGGCCCTCCACGCTTGAGGGTCGTTGCCAAACGCGGTGGGAGTGGCCCGCTGGAGCGACAACCCGGCCCCCCCGGCTGCCGCTGGCCAAGGCGCGAGGTTGTCGTAAAGCACTTCGTCGACGAGCACGCGCGGAATGACACCTGGTGCTTGCGAGGGGGGGGCGTCGGGAGCCTGCAGTTCGATGCGTGCCCCCAGTTCGGAGAGAGTTCCCCCGAACGGGCCCACCAATGTCGCCGCTGGGCCGATCCCATAATGAGCGCGGAAGGCGTTGGCCTTCGTGGGGTTGATCGCCGGATTGAATGGCACCACCACCACGGTCGCTCCGCCGGCCAGGGTTCCCAGACTCGACAGCGAGAACGAGACATCCCCCGCGAGCGACCAGTTGAGCAGGCTGATTGCATTGGCGGACGAATTGTGGAGTTCGATGAAGCGCAGTTCGGAGGCCGTCAAGGTCCCGTCGATCGCCAGGGCCCCCGGTATGGGCTGGTTGAGCCCATACCCAATCTCCGTGACCACCAAGGCGTCGACCAAAGGAACCCCGTTGGCCGCGCCGAACGAGCTTTGGGCAAGCGGGGCGAGCCGGCCACCGGCCGCGCCGACACGACCGAGCGACTGGCCATTGAAGGTGGCCCCAAAGTGAACCGAATCGACAAACGAGGCGACACCCCCCATGCCATCGGGGATGACCAGGAACACATCGTCTCCCTCCCACGCACTCAGTCCGAAGGGATCCTGCCCTGGACCGGGGATCGCGGGATTGAAGTCCTCTTCGTCGAAGACAATGTAGGCCCCGGGGGCCAGGATCGTGCCCGCGGGAATCGAGAACTTGAGGGGATTGCCTCCCGAGTCGCTCAGATACCAGCCGCTAATGTCGATCGTCTGGTCAGTCGTATTATGCAGTTCGATGGCATCGAGTTGCGGAGCGGTCGCGTGGGTGCGGACCTCGTTGATCACCACCCCGATCGGGCCGCTTCCCGCACTGCCGGGAGTTCCCCCGAACTCGGTGCTTGTACGCCAGTTGTACCACTTGCCAAGCTGGTCGGCGGGAGTGTTCACGGGGTCGATGAGTTCCAGCGTCCCGCCATCTCCATCGGGTGCCTCATTCCAAGGGTTCCCATCGGTGTAAGAGATGGCCATCACAATCCCACCGAGGGCGTCGCGCAGTTCGATGGTCTCTCCCGAGTTGCTCACACCGCCGCTCCACTCTCCCAGGATGCGGGGCGACATGCCATAGCGAGCCCGGAAGGAAGCGATGTCCTCGACCACCACGGCACGCTCGCCGGGGGCGAGGGTCACGTTGCCAAAGGTGTAGTCGAGTCCATTGGCCAGCGCCATGTTGAGCAGGTTGATCGACTGCGTGGGGTGGGTGTTCATGATTTCGATGAACTCGAAATCGTCCTCCACCACCCCCGGAACCGCCGCCATTTCTGCTGCCGTTGGGGGATGCGGGTGGTAGTTGATCTCGCTGATGACGATCCCTTGCGACCCTGTCCCCACGACCAGGGTTGTTTCGCTCAGCGGGCTCCAAACGCTGCCGACGAGGGTCCGCGCCTTGACGGTCACCGTCTGGCCGACTTCGATAGCACCGCTATAAATGGCCGCATTGGGATTGACGCTTCCCCCCAAGAGGCGAGGATCCTCGCCATTCAGGGTGTACCGAATCGTCCCACCCGAGGGCGAACTCATGGTGAGGTCGAAGCCGGGGTCGACTGTCCCTCCATACTTGTTGAGCTGCGGCGCAATGATGTTGGGAAAGAGCCCATCGGCGGCGAACCGGCTGATCAGCAGGTTGTGACTCTGCGGAAAGTACCCGACGACCTCGGCGATCGATTGCCGCCAGATGTCGACCGTCATCAGCGGGACGATCGCCTGGGGGGGCACATTGATGCTCTCCCCCTCGCGGGCGTCGCCCCAGCGGGCCGATTCGCCGATAATGGCCGCCTCGATCTGGTCGGCGCGGGCCATCCACCGTTCGATGTTGGCGTCGACGGTCAACACTCCATCGTTGAACAGCAGTTTCTGCACGCGATCGGCGACGCGAAGCCGGAACTCCGAACTGTTGCGAAGATCGACAAACAATTCAGCGGGCGAGAAGGCGTTGTTCGCCTCGGTCCGGTCGCGGAACCGGCCATCGAGTGCGATTTCCTGATCCCACGTGAAAAATTGAAAGCCCTTGCCCGGATCGACCCGATTGCGGGCGGCGACCCAGTTGTGCGACGGCCAATCCTCCACGCCAGCGTAATTATGGAGGATCATGTAGTCGATAAAGCTATCGACATCGAGATAAGCGGTGCCATTGGGATTGGGGGTTCCATTGGCATGGTTCCCTTGCAGCGTTTGAAACAGCACGTTGGCTTGCGATGCCGACGCCGCCGCGATTTGATTGCCGATCGCGAACATCTGGTCGTAGACGTCGCGGTTGCCGCGGAACAGTTCATTAAAGTCCTTGACGATATCCCAATCTTCCGGCTCTCCTCCCAAATGGGAGGCGAGCGAGGCGTCGTCGGTCCGTTCGGCGGGACTGTAGAGGCCCCAATAGAGGCCGTTGATGTAGAGATGCACATACGTGCTGTCGGGCGCGAAGTATCCCATCGCAATCTGGGAGTCGCGCATGAAGACGTCGCGGGTGTAGGTCGAGTCGAGCGGGGAATAGCGCCCCGACTGGGTTCGCGTGGCGAAACTGTCGGTGAACGAAGCCCGCATCACCACCGTGTTGATGTCGGCGAAGTCGGAGTTGTCGAACAGCGGGAAATTAAGCCGCCCCGGTCCGTCATACTCGCTATTGAAAATCAGCCGAAACGAATGCTTGAGCAGCCGGTTATTGTCACGACTCGCGGCGCCATGCATCTGCACGCCAACGTTGTACTGGAAACTCTCTCCCGTGTTGGGGTCGAAATACTCGATCGAACCAGCGCGCCGCCAGGCACTCCCTTCGCTGGTGGCGCGGGGGTAGATCCCCGTGTTGACATTCCACAGGTCGTTGTGGTCCATCACAATCGACATGGTCGGAATCGATTTGAGTGCCTCGCGAATGCCGAAATCGGTATTGGCGGGATTGTTGTCGTTCCACTGGGCGACGATCCGCGGATCGATCGCATAGTCACCCGTAAAGTTCCCCTGCCAAACGAGAGGGTAAGTGGGGGCGTTCGGGTCGTTCATGGGATCCTGCGTCAACACCTCTTCCAGGAAGATGTAGGTGCTGGTGGTCGATCGCGACTCGCCATAGTCCGCCTTGTAGCCGACCGCCCGCAGCATGGTGGTCGTGTCGACGGGAATCGCCCCCACGTAAAGCTGGGCCGCCGGGTTGTTGGGGGCCGGCAGGCTGCCGTTGGTGGTGTAGTAGATGGAGGCCCCCCCCGTGGGAGTGGCCAACGTGACATTGAATGCCACGTCGTAAAACCCATGGGGAACGCTCATCACCACCGGCTCGACAAAACCGAGCACTCCCTCGCCATTGGCCTGGCCAGGGGTGGGACTGACGAAGTAGCGATACGACTCACCCAGCGCCGAGGCCCCGCGCAATGTGGGGAGAATCAGAAAGTCGCCGTCCGCCGCACTGCTGTTGAGGCCGTGAATGGCCAGTACGTTGCTGCCATTTATCAAGAGCCCACTGAAGGGGCTGAGGTCGATCGTTTCGTTGGTCATCGCCTCGGGGGTCGTCCGCTCGAGGGTAGCGCTGGCATCGTAGGCGGGGGGAACACCGCTGAGGGTGGGGGCGTTGCGTCGCGCCACTTCCTGCCCATTGAGGTAGGCCACGAAACCCGCGTCGTAACGCATGTCGAGCAATAACTGGTCGATGCTCGCTGCGTCGATCACGTTGAAGGGCATCCGCATGTAGACCGACGCACTCTGCTGGTACATCTCGTCCAGCAGATCGTGCTGCACGAGTTGGTCGACCGAGGCCCGCGAGATCTCGAGCGCGTTGAGCACCACACTGCGGTTGCTCCCATTTTGCACACCGCGCAGAATCAGCTTTCCTTCCGCGGAGGAAACCAGGGTCGCACGCATGGTGTTGGCGTCGTTATTCGTCGGATGGATATTGCCGTCGAAGTTGTAGGGGGACGCAATGACCACCGGACTCTGCCCGCTCACCTCCGTCCAGGTGGCCGAGCGGACCCCGCCCGCATCGGGATCGAACGAACGGAGTAGCACGTCGTATTCGACCCCGGGCACCAGGCCCTCGATCACCACATCCATCCCACTGCCGACGGCTCCCATCGCGAAGATGTGGTCGTCATAAACTTGATTGAGCGTGAACGCCCCGGCATCATTCGGGGCGGAGCGGTCGCGATCGCCGAGCACTCCCCCCGCGAACGGCAGGAAGGTGATCTTGGTGTTACCGAATGTCGAGCCGTTCTCGTCGAGGGTCATCTGCTGATACCCAGGCTCCGTATTGGCGCTCCCCCCTTCCCCCTCCGTGCGATGGTCGAAGTCGACCCGCAATACCGACGAAGGCCCCGTATTGACCGTGTCCCCCGTCTCCAGCTTGAGCGCGTTGAGGAAGACCGAGTAGTCGGTGGCCAGATCTGGGTCCTTGCGCCCGGCCAGCACGATCTCCCCCTGGGCATTCGCCTCCACGACCACGGCAAACCGGTAACGGTCGTTCGTCGTGGGATCCTGCCCTCCGCGGAATGCGTAGTTCTCGATGGCGAGGATGCCGTTGGCCGTCCAATCGGAAATCCTGTCGGTCCCGCCGCTGACCGAATCGTACGACCAGAGGGTCACGGTATAGACGGCACCAGGGGTGAGCCCCCCCAACGTGACATCGAGCCCACCCGAATCCCGATCGTTCGAAAAGATAAAGTCGGTCAAGAGCAGGCTCTCGTCAAACTCGCCCAGGTTGACCGGCAACCCGCTGCGGTAACGGTCCTGGTAGCCTTCCCCTCCCGAGGCATCGACTATCGTCACACTGTAGGGACCGTAGTTCCGAGTGACCGAATCTGTTTGGACTTCCGCCGCCCCCATCATGGTGAACGGGCTGAACCCGGGGTGGGTGGCGCTTGGATTGGAGCGGTCGTTGAAGTCGATCTGCAGCAGGGTGATCGAAGGGGGTGGGGGATCCCCCGTCTGGTAACCGGCCCCCAGCATCCCCGTCTGCCAGGCGACATCGGGAATGAATCCCAGATTGGTCCAGGTGGTCCCCAGTATCCCGTTCGTGGGGACAAACGTTTGCACCGCCGATCCGAAGTTGACAAGTTCCTGCGACTCGGAGACGTCGGTCGACAGGCCGTAGGAGACGTCTCCCCGCTGCGGCGGGAAGGTGGGGGAAAAGGCCGAAGCGATCGTCACCCCGTCGGGGCGCACCAGCGCCAAGAACTCTCCTTCGTCCGACAGCGCGAAGTTGGTGTGGAGCTGGCTGCCGACGATCGCGCGGTTCTTGTTCGACGCGAAGACCACCAGGTATTCGCCCGGGTTAAGTACCTTGGAGGGGAATTGCCACTTATCGAGATCCCCCGCATCGTCGGTCAGGTACCAACCGGCCAGGTCGATCGGCTGGTCGCCCCGGTTCACCAGTTCGATCCAGTCGGAGAAATCGCCATCCTGGTCCTGGAGTATCCCATCGTTGTCGGCGAGAAACTCGCTGATGATGGGATCGGCCGCCAGCAGGCAGCGTGGCTCCAGTTGCTCAATCACGAAGCGTCGCGCGTCTTTTGCCATCACCAGTTCTCGTTGTTCCGAATTGCCCCATCCCTGCCTCCCTTGCGCACAAGGATCGGCAGGGCAAATGCCCCATTCCCACTCACGCTTTCAGTATAGTCATCCGCGAGGATCAGGCGACCATTTTGCGCCAGTCGTCCGGGTCCGTCGTGGCCGACTATAAGCACATCGC
Source organism: uncultured Planctomycetaceae bacterium (assembly GCA_964650265.1). Lineage (GTDB taxonomy): Bacteria > Planctomycetota > Planctomycetia > Pirellulales > Lacipirellulaceae > CAZYQQ01. Next base: position 6,425 of record CAZYQQ010000028.1, on the reverse strand, counting down.
CACTGCCGGTGACCCGGCAGTGGCGATGGCGGACAAGCCTACAAGATCGTGCTGCCCAGTACGATCTTAGGCTCGTTTTCGACGCACGAATCCACCCCAGGCAACGCCGGCTAGCAGGCCAAGGGCCCAGGTCGACGGCTCGGGGATATTGGTGGAAACAAGCAGCGCCCCAGGCGAACCCGAATAAAAGGCGAATGACGACTGGAGCGAACCGTCGGCCACCAGTCCATAGGCGAACGCGAGGTCCTGGCCATCGATGGTGTTGTTGTAGATGTTACCGAGGCTGATCGAGCCGTTACCGGCGATCGAACTGACTCCAAACAGGTTGACTTCGCTCAGCGCGGTGGCATCGGTGAGCGGACCGCTCTTGCCGTAGTTGGCCTTCCAGTCGATGTAGTCCTGCTCGGTGTAGTCTGCGCCAAGTCCATTGCGCCACACGACGAAGTCCCCGGCGTCAACCTTTCCGTCGGCATTGAAGTCGCCTGGACGGATATCCGACCCAGTCTCGTCCCAGCCGTCGAGCAGGCCACCACCCCCAGTCGCGCCAAGATTCTGGTCGTCGAGGCTGTTCCAGACCGTTCGGTTGAGCGAACCGCTCGCGCTGGTGATCTCATAGTAGCTAAGATCGATTGGTGTGGCGGAGTTGTTCCGCAGACTGACTTCACCCGTCGCTCGGTTGACGTCCAACACAAGAATGGGATCGGTAAACGGTGCGTAACCAACGCCGTCATACCAGGTTCGGCCACTGCCCGCCGCCGTATCAACAGCCACCGTCACGGTTGTTCCACTGTCAACCCCATTCCATATGCCCAGCGGTGCCGCCCACATATTCCGATTGCCGGCATTTCCGTCCGGTTGGTCGACATCGTTAGGCACTCCGTTTGCCGTTTGAGTCCCCGGATGAAGCGTGACCGTATGTCCGGTGATCGAAGGAAGCAGTGCGGCTTCAATCGTTCCCCCAGCCGTACCCGCCAGGAATCTTTGGATCGGTCCATTGCCGAGCTGAATGTCGGCATCCCATGGGCTCGCACCCCCATCCGACCAGATGAAGCCATAAATCTGATAGAGACCATCGGTGGGCAGGGTAAATGTGGTTACGAGCCGGTCGACAGTTTCACTGGCACCTGCTTCAAAGACCGTGTAGGTCGAATTCGGTTCCGCCCCCCACGCCTGCTGGCTTTGATTGCCGAAGACGCGGACGTTCCAGAAACCATCACCACCTAGGTCTACTGGTACCGTGACATTAGTAGCATTGCCATTCAAAAACACGTTCACACCGGGTGCGGGTGTGTCCGATGCGGCTCCACCAATGATCGGACCTCCATTTTCCAGCACCGTATTGCTCGGCTCCGCATCAATGTAGGTGACGTTTTGAGCCGTTGCCATGGAGGCGGCAGTCAAACAAAGCAGCAAAGCGCCCACGGTCGGCGCGACCCGACTCCGATATCGACAAAGCCCGAGTGCCAATGCCCCGATTCCGAAGAGTGCCACCGTGGCGGGTTCGGGCACCCGAACCCCCGTGGCCAAGGCAAACGACCCCGCCCCGTTGGCTTCGTCGTACAGGGCGGCAAAAGCCATCAGGTCGCCGATGCCCGTCACGCGGTCGCGATCCAAATCGCCGTAGAGGTAGGCCTCGCCAATCGTGATCGCGGCGAACGACCGGTTCATGTTGGTCAGCAAGTGCTGATAGTCGTCGAGGTCGATGTCGCCATCGAAGTCGAAGTCGCCAAGATCCAGCGACGTGCCGTTGATGTATCTCACCGGGATGCGAACGGCCGTCGCTGGCGAGACATTCCCTCCGACCTGCACATTTAAGAGGGTTGCCATTTCGAGCACAACGTCCTCGAAGGGGGAGTAGACCCAGACATTCCCCATGTTGATCGACGTGTTCGCCGGAATCAGCGCACCGTTCGAGTCGAGGATCGTCATGCCTTCGACGACCTCACCCACCTCGACCTCTCGGAGTTGAGTTATACGATTGGGGGTCGGATTCGCCGGATTGGGGTTGGTGACGGTCCAGGGATCGCTATCGCGAGTGCCGTCCCCCGTCTCGTCGGTGTTGCCGCTGATGGTGATCCAATCGGTTGGATCGAGTGATCCCGAGGCTGAGTTGAGTGCATAGCGGGCCACGCGGAAGTCCTGATCGGTCGGGTTGTGAAGGGTCACATTTCCGGTCGTTCGATCGACTTCGGCATAGAGGCCAACTCCGGTCCCCGCCGGGGCATAGGCCAGACCATCGAAAAAGGACCGTATGCCTTGGACATCGGTATCATCCAGATAAATCCGAATCTCGCCGGCGGCATTCGCCTGAAAGTTGAGCGCGGCGGGCCCCAACAGCAGATATCGGTCCCCTTCGATAAGAACCGCGTTGGGGGTTTGCGTCAAAACCGGCGGCCCCCCCTCCTCCGTGTCGTCGTCGTCGGCATCGGTGTAGTTATCCAGGGGGAGCACATCGAAGGCGGAATAGATGGCGGCGTACCCTGGCGTTCCCAAGGCTCCCGTTCGGTCGAAAATGGGATTCCCGCCGGGATTCGACGTTGCCCCCGCGCGAATGCCCCAGTTGGCCGCGTTGCTCCAGTAGGCGACATAGACATCGTAGGACGCATTGGGTGTGAGACCAGTAATCACTTGATAGATCTCGGGCGCCGACTCGTTAGCCGTTTCGTAGATTGTCCCCTCGGCACCAAATCCGGTGAGACGATAGCCCCACTTTCCATCCGTGAAATTGCTCGACGCGGATCCGAAGGCGTCGATCGCATCCTCGAACGCCCCGCTGGCCGCAAACAGATTCTGCGCACCGCTAAAGTAAGGACTCCCGGGTGGGGTCCCCAGGTTGTCGTAGGCGTCGACATAGACAAGCCCGACGGCTCCCGCGGTCGAACCGAATAAAGTAATGAGCCCCAGCGCGATGAGCTCGCGGCAGCGGCTTCGAAGGGTGATAGCGGTAGTCAACATCATCGGGTCTCCTGGGCAACAATGATCGATGTCGGAACGAAACTAAAAGGTGCTAAATCAAGATCAAACGGATGGAGGGTCCAACGGACCATCGGGGAACTTGTGACGGAAGTGGCGATACACCTGGCATTTCATGACGCATAGCGCCACGACCACCCAGGTGCCTGGTTCAGGAACGCTCTGAATCAGAGCTCGAGCTAACGAGCCTTCGCCATGAAGGTCTTCATATGCCTGGCGGAACGCCACCAGATCGTAAAAGTTGATTTTCAGATCGCCATTCACGTCGCCGAGCGACAATGTCTGGCTCGACATCAGATCGGGATAGTCGCCATGCATGTTGTCGAGTAAAATCGTGTAGTCGGCGACGTCGACCACCTGGTCGCCATTGATGTCCCCCGCCAAGGGAACGGGAGCAAGGAAATCGACGGCGTACAGCTCGAGGCCGTTGAGCACGACCGCGCCAGACGACGTGGCACTGAGCAGAAATTCCAACGGCGCGATTCCATCGGTCGAGAAGGCGACGCGAGCCGATGCCGTCCCCACCAGCGGGTTGGCCGTCGTCTCGGGATTCATCCGTCCCAACACTTTGCTATCGAGGCGGATCTCGAAGTTGGCCTGTTCGAAATCGCGATCGTGGCTGTAAAGCACCAAGTGGTAATCGCCGGCCACGAGGTTATCGATTGTAAGATTCAAGCCCCCGTTGGCGAACACCAGATCGTCCTGGATGCGGCCCACCGGACCCGCCACGTTGTCCCCCCGGTCGCGGAAGCCCCAAGCACCCGCCCCTCCCACCGTGACCTCCAGTTGCTCTCCCGCGAGAGCAAACGGGTTGGTAAACGATTCGGTGATCGAACTGGTTTCTGGGTCATTGGCCTGGGTAAACGCGGAGAAACCCGACTGCACGATCTGACCTGTCGCGCCAAAATCGATCTTGAGCGCGACTTGAGGATTGAGATCGGGGGGATTCACCACCGCCATCACGTCGAGATCGTAGTTGGTGTAGCTATTGTAGGTCCCCTGCATCCAGGCGACGGCCACGCTGTCGCTCTTCCACTTGGGAAGAATCGGCCGCAGGTTGTCGGCTTTCGAATTGAAGGTCAGGGGGGTCCACTCCCACGTCGCCCCTCCGTCGGCAGTGTCGCCACGGAAGAGTTCATGGTGCCGCACGCCATCCGCTCCGATGAGCTGCGTCTTGGTCACCGGGTGAACATCCGTCGAAATGACGACCATGTCGGGATTGTCGGGGTTGAGCCCGATGTTGCCGGTGTAGTCGTCCTCGCCCGCGTAGAGTTTGGTGCCGCCGTAGGCCATTTCATGCACGTTCCACTGCGTGCCATCCCACCGGCCATAATAATAACGGTGGTCCCAGCCCCCCTGCCCTCCCGGGAGCCCGGCGCTATCCTTCTGCACCGTGAAGGCGACATAAGGTCGCCCCTGATTGTCGAGTTCGATGTCGGACGTCCAAGCAACGTTATTGGCGTCGCCATCGAAGACCTGCGTGAAGCTGTTCGGCTTGAGCGCGGTGGTGCTCGTCGTACTCAGCGGCCCCAGGCTCGTGCCGTCGGAATGAAATACCTGGGCCACGCCATCCACCAGCTTGATGTACCCGTGAAAGATGTTGTTGTTATAGGCCCGCGGGTGGTCTTCGGTGGTGATGAAGTGGATCTCGTCGGTATTGTTGGAGGTGTACCGCACGTAGGGGCGGCGTCCATCGACACCAGTGTAGTCGGGGTCGCCAGCCAGATCGGCGGCGGTCCAACTCATCAGCCGTCCGCCGTAACTCCAGGTCTCCCCCTCGTCGTCGGAGACGTTGTAGTTGGGATTGAAGCCGATGGTGCGAGTAAAGTTGTAGATCCGCCCCGCCCCGCCATTGGCGTCGGCCAGTCTGTAGACGTTGGCGTAGGTGGTCCCCGCCCCGTTATTGAACGTGGCGATCGGTCCCCACGCGGTGGGATCGCCCGGGTTGGCGGATACGCGGTAGTAGTGCAGTTGCGTGCTGCCGTGGGTGTTCCAGACCGCCAGGTAACGTCCGTCGGGGCGGACCAGCAGGGCCGCCGCATTATGATCATCGGCTTGCAGCCCCGCGTGCAGCACGAAGCGATTGATCTTTCCCGTGTTGAGGTCGTAGGAGACGAGGTCGATATTGCCGTTGCGACCAATGCCCCCGGTTCCGGAACTGTCGGCGACCGAACTCAACATCAACTTGCCCGCCGCGTCATCGACGATAATCCGCTCGTCCTCGAACCACGACCAGGCACCGTTGTCGTTGAGCAAGATGGGCGAGCCGACAACCTCGCCCATCGCGGCCTCGGCCCCCCAGCCAGTCAACGACACGACGACGGCGCAAAGCAATGCCTGCGCGGTTCGCTTCCGCCGATTGTTTCGAGTTGCTTGATCCTGGTGCCGCATGTCGCTTTCCGCCGTGCCCCTCCTCGTCGCGAAGGGGGCTCTTACTTCTTCATGGGAACATCAATCGTGAGTCCGCTCTGGGCGCGTCCCTTCTCGACCGTGATTTCCTGAGGTGTGTAGCTGGGATCGACGATGGTCGCATCGCCGAAGGGGTCCTTCTTGCTGTAGTCGGGTTCGTACTTGTTGCAAGTCACTTCGATGCGGTACTTGCCCGGCAACAGCCCCTTTTCCGTCGACGTGATCGCTTCGAATTCGCCCGACGTCGTGAACGCCGCCGTGCCATCGCGGGCGGGAAAATCGCCGCTTTTCTCGATGTTGACGAAGGACAGCCGCCCGGGGTGAGGGGGTGGGGCGCCGTCGAAGGTCACCTTTCCCGTGACCGGAACATAATCGCCGGTGGAGCAACCAACGGCCACAAGGGACACGAGCGCGAGGGCGACGGCTGTCACCCGTTGGAATCTGATCCTTGGGAGTTCGAGCTTCATGCTAATTGCCTTCTCCAAGAGTGGTTTCCCCCGAGGCACGCGTGCCATAGGCGTTGTAAACGTACTTGTCGATGTCCTCATTCACTCCCTGCACGCTGCCATCGGCCATCGCAAAGTGGATGAGCGAAATATGGGAACTTTTGAAGCCCGCCTGGCGCCAATGTTCGATGGTGAGCGTACCCAGTTCATCACTTTCCATGGTATTTAGTGGGATGTGAGTCGAACCGACCGGGAAATTCTCGCCAAACAGCGAGTTGTAGGTGCTATGAGTCGGCAAGGTCTCGCCCAGGAGATAGGTGTTGGAGATACCATCGGTGATCTTCTTCAATGGAGTACCGACGCTATTGCGGCAGATCGTCCCGACGCAGCGGCTACGGTCGGGGCACGGGATTGCCCGGCTGCCGGTTCCCCCCTTGGCTGCCAAATAGCAGGGTGCTTCAAAACCCCCGGCCTCATTGTCGCTGCCGTAGTTGGCTCCCATGCAGGTCAAGGGATCGTTTGCACCCCAGGCACACTGGTCAGGAATCGTCGGCCCCATGCTCCCCTTGTACCACAGCCCCTGGCAAGGGGTCGGAT
>CAZYQQ010000027.1:0-57226 GCA_964650265.1 uncultured Planctomycetaceae bacterium | reverse complement strand
GCCAACTTGGCGATCGAGTTCAACTTCTTGCGCAACTCTAGCGCGCTGGCGCCTCGCTTTGGCGCTCTCCACGCCGATTCTTGACGGTGGGAGTGGTCTTCGTCGCGGTGGCAGGGCTGATTTTGTTGACTGGGATGGGGTGTGAGCGATAGGATGGGGAAGTTGAGTGGCTGGGTTTTCGACCACTTGCGTCGTCCATGAGATGGAGGTCGACCTCTGGACTACATTGATCATTCGGTATCTAGCATGACTACACGATTGCTTCTTTTGATGGCTTGCTTTGCTCTTGGATGTAGCAGAAGCAATTTGAATTGCGATACGAATGTAGAATCAAAGATTGTGGTCCCAGGTAATAATATGGAGAACGAAAGTTTGCCACTAACTTCTGGGATGGACACGCAAGTTAGTATCAAGGAGACATATCTTAGGTTAGTCGACAAGGATGCGGTTAAGTCTTCCGTTCCGCTAGCCATTGCTTGGCTGGAGTTTAGCTTTGAGGGAAAGGAGTTCATGTTTTGCACTTCAAGGCATCCGTCTTATTCAGCCGGGGTTTCGACCACAGTCATTAAGGGCTGGGTGTTTCTTGACTATGACGATCGGTGGCAGCCACTGTTGGAGGCTCTCACGCATGAAATAGGAGATGGTAAATTGAGTTTCGACAAAGATACCGGAGTGCTTCTACTTCAAGGCACTGCGAACAACAGGCTCAATGGCATGCATGTCTTGAGTTTTAATCTAAAGACAGCGGAACGCTGACTGAAGTGGCCCCCAATTATTGAGGCACGAGAGAAAAGAAGACACAGAAGGGCTGACCCAGACACTCAACCTCCACCACCCGCTAATTTATCAAATTGATCCCCCCACGGCCAGTTTTCCTCAGCTTGAGAAATAGCCCGGCGGCCCGTGGATTTTTTCCACTTTTCTCCAGAATACGCTTGACGGCATGCGACGCGGGTGTGTGCATATGTTTTCTAGCACTATTGTCCACTGCACCTGGAGGAGGTTTCCACCATGGCCGCCTGCCCGCGTCGCGAAATCGTCCGTAAGGGCGAGTCGGGGATTTACCACGTTTGGACTCGCACCGTCCGCCAGGCCTTCTTGTGCGGGGTCGATCCCGTCTCAGGGAGCGACTACAGCGAGCGGCGGACGTGGATTCGGGAATTCCAGGAAGTGATCGCCGGGCAGTTCGCCATCGAAATCGCCTTCCGCTGCGAGATGTCGAACCACTTGCACCTCGTCCTCAAGGTGCAGCCGGAGGTCGTCAAACACTGGTCCGACACCGAGGTTGTCACCCGGTGGCTGCGGCTCAAGCGGCTGGTGTGGAGCAAGGATGGGAACACACAGCCTCTGAGGGAGGGATGGCCGCGGATGCAATCGCTGGCGGATAACCTCAACCCCTGCGTCGCTGTATGCCGTGAGTTCAGTGCGGCTTAAATGAATAAACAGCAATGACTCGGCGACAAGACGGCTACGCCAAAGTCTGTATGTCTGTTCTGTGGATTATGAGTGCTAGCACCCCCACCCCGATTGCACTAGCCTTGCCCAACGGTTCTCGCTACCATCCGCGCCGGACCCGATGGGTGCCCCTGTGCGAGGAGCGTTCACCTCATCATCGTCATCGCGTAGATGACGGCGATGATGCCAAGCAGTCCCAGCACCACCCACGGTAGCGACTTGCCCTTCCAGACGCTTGTCGAGTGGGTGATGTAGCTGCCGCAGATGGGGCATTGGACGGAGTCTTCGTAGACTTCGGCGCGACACTCGGGACACTCGACCAGGTCGGCTTCCTCGTGGTCGTCGGTGATGTCGTCGTCGAAGTCCTCGTAGTCGTCGAGATATTCGTCGGAATCGTACTGCTGCATACCAGATTGCCTAATTGCCTTTCCCGCGGAATCCACCGCGGCCCATCGTACTTTCCCACGTGGCGCCACGCCATGGTCGTCGCCCGTTAGCCATCACCTACGTTTCGCAGGTCACGGAGGATTTGCGGCATGAACGCCATTCGCCCCCTATTCACCCTCACGCTTCTGTTGTTGCTGGGGGTTTTCCTGTGGTATCGCATCTCGAACCCGGGCCTGATTCCTTCGGCCACCGATCTCGAGCCGATCGACGCCACCGACACGGTGGTGCTCGAGGGCGCACCCCCTTTCTCGACCGGCGCGCCGGCGAGCACCTCGACCACCAACATCTCCGAGCAGTCGCCACTTTCGGCGGCTCCCCCATCGGCCACGGCCAACTCCAACCCCCTGACACCACCCCCGATGGCTGAGCCTGGCAGTCCCTCCTCCATGGCCGGGCCAATTACTCCGCTCGACCCTGCCCGGCTGGGGGAGTTCCCGCCGCTGCCGACGGTTCCCACCGGTCCTCCAACCGCAGGTTCGCCATTCCCCCTGCCCGAAAACATTCCGACGGCCGATTACAGCGGACTTACCGGCACCAATCTGGCTGGTGAGAGTGGCACCCCGGCGGCCAGCACCGCGACCCCTGCGGACATCAATCCCGCGACTGCGACGCTGCCGCCATCCCCAGGATCCCAGATCACGCCGGTCGAGCAGGACCTGCTGGCAGGGGGGACTGGCACCACGACGGCGCCACCCGCACCGCGCTATGGGGCGGAGCAGGAATTCGTCCCCCCAGCAAGTCAGTTCACCACGGCCCGGGGGGACATCGACCGCGCGCTGGCCGTCGGCGACCTACGGACCGCCCACCAGTTGCTCACGTCGTGGTATGGCGATCGATCGCTCACTCCCGCCGAACAGGACGAGGTGTCGACGCTGCTCAGCCAACTCGCGGGCACGGTCGTCTACAGCAATGAGTTTGCCCTCGAGCCCCATCATACCGTGATGGCCGGCGAAACTCTCGAAACGATCGCCGCCCGCTACCAGGTCCCCTGGCAACTGCTCGCCAAGATCAATGGCATCGCCACACCCGAAGGGGTTGCCCCCGGGCAAACGCTGAAGGTCCTCCGCGGTCCCTTCTCGGCGGTGGTCGATGCCGAACGGTCGGAGATGGCCCTGATGGTCGGCGGGCTGTACGCCGGGCGATTTGGAGTGAAAGTCGAGGGGATGGCGAACTACGAAGGGGAGTGGACGGTTGCTCAAAAACTCCCTGAGAGCCCCGGCATCTCCCCCAAGCATGTGCTCCTGCAGGGTGAAAACGCCCCGGGCAGCTTCTCGTCGATCGTGCTCGGGACCGCGAGTGTCGACAGCCCTGCCGCTCAGGCTGGCGCCATCCGCGTTCACCCCGCCGATCAAGACGACCTGTTCGACATCCTGTCGGTCGGCTCGAAGGTCATCATTCGCAAATAGATATGATTGCTGCATTTCAGGGTTAGCATTTCAGGGCTCGCCTTAACGTGCCACCACGTCTGGGGCCGTCGGCAGTTTTGTGCTAAATTTTGGGCTCCACCAGAGACAGCCAGCGGAGCCCGCCAATGTACGATCGCGACCAACTCAAAACCCTCATCGCCGAGCAGGCCCTCAAGTTCGGCGAGTTCACCCTCGCTTCGGGCAAACAAGCGAGCTACTACCTCGACTGCCGCCAGGTCACCCTCCACTCGGCCGCGCTCCCCCTCATCGGACAAGGGATGCTCGACCTCGTGAAGGGCGATCTGCCCGATCTCGTCGGTGGCATGGCCATTGGAGCCGACCCCATTACGGCGGCCATCCTCACCATCGCCGGCACCCAGGGGCTCTCGCTCCGGGGCGTGATGGTTCGCAAGGAGCCCAAGGCCCACGGCACGATGAAGTTCGTCGAAGGCCCGTACCGCGAAGGGGAACGAGTCGTCATCGTCGAGGACGTTGTCACCACCGGCGGTTCGAGCCTCTTGGCCATCGAACGCTGCGAGGCCGTCGGCCTCAAGGTCGCGCGGGTGCTCGCGATCGTCGACCGGCTCGAAGGGGGCCGCGAGGCCTTCGCCGCCAAGGGGTACGAGCTTTCGACCCTGTTCACCGTGGAAGACTTCGGCATTCCGCGGCCCTGAAAGTCCCCCTGAAAGTGCAGCTCCGACGTATGGAAACGTCGCTCCATCAACAACTCAAGACCCACTACGCCGGCCAGGATGGCGAGACCGAGGTCCGGCTCGGTCGGTATCGCATCGACGTGGTCTGTGGCAAGGAACTGATCGAAATCCAGCACGCCGGCTTGAGTGCCATCGCGTCCAAGATCAATGCCCTCGCCAAATCGCACAAAGTCCGGGTCGTCAAACCGATCGTCGCCAGCAAGGTGATCGTCAAGCTCGACCGCCCGGGTGGCACCGTCGTCTCTCGCCGTCGCAGTCCCAAGCAAGGCCAATTGCTCGATCTGTTCGACGACCTCGTCTATTTCACCAAAACCTTCCCCCAGCCGCGGCTCGCGCTCGAGGTCGTGCTCGTCGACATCGAGGAGTGGCGCTTCCCCGGCCACGGCCGCCGCCGTCGCTGGCGACGGAACGACCACCAGCGCGAAGACCAACACCTGGTCGGCATCCGCGAGTCGCACACCTTCCGCACCGTGAACCAACTCTGGAAACTCGTCCCCCCCGGGCTGCCGCGACCATTCCATACACAGCACCTGGCCGATCACATGGAGATCGAAAGGTGGATGGCCCAGCGGATGGTCTACGTGCTGCGTCAGATGTCGGGGCTGCGGCAGGTGGGGAAGCAAGGGAACGCGTGGCTGTACGAGCCGGTGAGTCGGCGGGGTCGGGCGGCTTGATTGAAGGGGCCGGGGGTCGGGGACCAGAGGTCGGAGGTCAGGGATTCAATACTCCCTGGCCCCCTGCCCCTGATCCCTGGCCCCCCTTCACACCTCCAATCGTCAAGGAAAAGGGGCATGAGTCGGGTCAGGCGTTGCGGCAGTGCGCACAATCGGTTGCTTGTTCCACTGAATAGCCTATATTCACTACGTAGTGAATTTATATAATGTAGTGAATATGATCGCATCTTACCCAAAATATCGCTTTCAGGACTTACTCAGCGAAGTTTTTGCCGAGCTGGGCGCACCCGTGCAAATTGGTCCGCCGAATTCCTCTTCCGATTCCGCCGCCGTGGAGGTGGTCCGCTCCGATTCAGGGGAGAGTTATCATTTCGAAGTCGTAGCCCGCCAGCGAGTGACCCCCCAAATTGCCGACGATCTGTTCCGCCGTGTCGCGAGTGAGGGGGCCACACCAGGCGTAACGCGAGTCGTGTTCGCCCCGGTCATCTCCGATCGTGTGGCACAAATGGCGCGTGCCCGGAGAGTGTCGTACCTCGACTATGCCGGCAATTGCTACCTCGTCGACCCGCAGCGACGGCTGCTCGTTTCGCGTAGCGGTATCAAGAACGAAGAAAACAATCGCCAGCAGCCCGTTACCGATATCTTTTCGCCTAAGTCGAGCCGCATCGTCCGGGCGATGCTGCACGCGCCCGCGCGCGAGTGGCAACTCACCGAAATTGCCATCGAGGCCGTCGTCAGCGCCGGATTGGCTCACAAGGTGAAGCAAGCGCTCGTCGTGGAGAATTATGCACAGGTCCAGAACCGGCGCATTACCTTGAAGGATCCCGCGGAACTACTTGCCCAGTGGACGCGCCACTACCCGGGAGCTGCCGGAGAGCGGCAATTCTATGTCCGGGGTGATGTCTTGGAGATCGAAAGCAGGATCACCGAGTGGTGCGAGCGAAACGGCGCCGACCATGCCCTCGCTCGCTTTTCGGCTGCGTGGCGGCTCGCGCCCGAGGTACGTTACAGCGTGGCCTCGCTCTACTTGGGCGACTTGTACGAGCGACCCGACGACTTCGCCCGCTTTCGCGCGGAGTGTGAGCTAAAGGAAGTCGATTCCGGCGGCAACCTGGCGCTACTGGTGCCGTACGATGAGAGTGTGTTTGTGAAGTGTACGGCCGTGCCAGAGCGGACGACGTCGGCGCTGCAGGCGTACCTCGATCTGAATGTTATGTCCGGGCGAGCGGAGGCGGCGGCCGAGCGCGTTTATGAGAAGCATCTCCGCCCGTTATTCGAGGCGAGCGGAGTCGCATCATGAACCAGATCGAAGCAGCCCGCGCGGTGTTGCTCGAAGTGATGAATGTACTTGGCGCATTCAAGGACGACATCGTGATTGTCGGCGGCTGGGTGCCCGAATCCTCTATCCCTCGAAGGGGCACATCGGTTCTCTGGATGTCGATTTGGCGATTGCGCCGGGAGCCGTCAGGAGCAATGCCTATTCGACCATTCTCGCTCGCCTGGCCGATCAAAACTACACGCACTCCACCAATCCCACGCGATTCTACCGCCAGGTGGCGGGTATCGACGACCCCGTGAAGGTCGACCTCATCAGCGGCGAATACCTGGAGAGCGGCAAAGCCCAGAGCGTTCGGATCAACGAGCTTGCCCTGAGTTCTCTGCGCGGTATCGACCTGGCGTTTGAAAACTGTGAGGAGATTACCCTCGAAGGGGCCATGCCAGGCGGCGCGCACAATAGGATGCGGGCTCGAATCGTGCGGCCGGAAGCTTTTGTCCTGATCAAAGCCTTTGCGCTCGCCGAACGTGGAAAGGCCAAGGACGCTTACGATGTGGCCTTCGTCCTGCATCACTATCAGCCGTCGATTGCCCGCTTGGCGGAAAAGTTGGCACCCCTTGTCGCTCATGGCTTGGGGCGGGAAGCGTACGCCATCCTTGAGGAGAAGTTCGCCACTTTCGAATCGGTAGGCCCCACCTGGGCGGCCGAGGTAGCCGCTGAAAACGGAGAGGACACTCCGCAAGCCCGGCAGGCTGCTTTTCAGGACGCCGCCGAGTTGTTCGCTCGGGTGCGAGCGATTTGAGGTGGGTTACGCGGCTAGGCCACGATGGCTTCTCGTTCCAACTCCACCTTGGAAACAGGAAAGCCGGCCCGTTCGACATCGGCGACCGCGGAAGAGATCGCCGCATGCAGGGACTCGCCCGTTCGCTGGAATAGCAACTCCATCCTCTCCGCATGTCCGCAGGTGGAGGCATCGGTGCAACCGGTTTCGCCCAACGCGTCGGTTGCGTTGAGGGATTCCTCGTGCAGTCCCTGGAGACATCATCTCAGAGCCGGGAGACGTTAGTCCCCGGAGTCGAGTGCTTCAAGATGAGAAGATGAGGGGGAAATAGGGGGATAAGCAACTGCCACGTGTGAATATGTCATAAATATCATGATATGTGTGCCATAATTGGAACGTAACCCGACGCGTGAGCGAGGCGCCGCCTAGGCCCAACGCCGAGCCCCCACGCTCCTCACTGACGCTGCCAAGGCGGTTAATAAATCACAGCCTCGTAGGGTTCTTGCCTGCCGTAAAGGAGGGGCCAGGGGTCGGGGACCAGGCATTGTGGGACGACGGTCCTCCGTCGTCTGGCGCTGCTGGAGAGGTCAGGCGCCAGGGAAGGACCAGTAGCTCGGGCACATTTTGCCCGAGCAGCTTTGAGGGGATGAATTGCCAAGGATCAAGTAGGTCCAGGTTCGCCGAACCGGACCTCGAAGCGCGTACAGACTCTCCACCGGAGAAAGCCCCAATCGGGCCCCCCGACCTCTGGCCTCCGACCTCTGCTCTCTCCAAGGAGACATGTGTTCACGTTAGCGGGAATTTACCGGGCAGAGTGCCCAATTCCCAGCGCAAAGTTCCGAAAAGTGGGAAATCGCGAGAAAGAGAGTGGCCCTGCTTCGATCAGCTTGTCGCTATCGGCTTGTCAGCGGGCCATATCCAGCGCGTTTCCTCCGCATGAGAACAACTCCCAACACACAGAACAAGGTGGGCAGTAAGGCTGGTTCGGGAACCTGCCGGTTGTCGAGCAGCGCGGCCAGATCGAGACCCGCTGCGTTCTCGTGGTGCTGATAGAGAATCAGCCAGTCGAGCACATCCGTTCGTCCATCGAGATTCAAGTCGCCATGGGTCACCTTGTCGTAGGCGCCCGTGAAGCCACTCGTGAAGAAGTTGGCGATGAAGGCCGCGACATCGTCCCCGTCGGGATGGCCCGTTCCATCTCCATTGACGAACCCATCCTGATTGATGTCCCCCGCGATCCCATTCAGCACGAAATGGGGGGCCGTGAGCTTCCAGATCCCACCATCGGTTTCACCCGGCTGCCGATGGAAGAGATCGAGCCGATCGGGACCAACCAAGAGGTAGAGTTCCCCCATTTCGTCCTCGGCGATGCTCCAGATCCGGTCGGGGAGGGCCTCGCCCTCGGGCAGTTCGATTTGCAGCTTGTAGAGGTCGTCGCGCGACGAACTGTCCGATGTGTTGGGATCGCCATAGTACAGCTCGACGACGTTAGTGGGCTGGCCGCCGTTGTTCTCGCCGACGTCGGCGAAGATGTACATCCCTTCCAGTTCGGGTAGGGCGCTACCGCGATAGACAAAGCCCCCCACGATGTTGGTCGATTCGCTCTGGCCATCAAGGTTGTGATAGAGCTCGAACAGCGGCCCAATGGCCCCCACGGCCCGGTCCAGCAGATCGCCTCGATTGACCCTCGTTCCTTCATAGGCTCCCCAGCCATAGTTGCCACCGTTGACGATGAGGCTGATTTCCTCGCGCGATCCTTCACCCACGTCGCCGATGTAGATATCGCCCGTGACAGAATCGACATTGATGCGGTAGGGGCTGCGCAGGCCATAGGCAAACGTCTCGGCCAGAGTCTCGGGATCACCATCGGTGAGGCCAAAGTTGTCGAGCGGGATGCGATATTGGCCATTCACTCCACCGGTCGGCCGGGTGTCGTCCGGCAGTTCAAGCGGATCGATCCGGAGGACCGAACCAAAGATGTTGCGAGGGTCCAGGGCATTGGTGAAGCGGTCCTGATTGAACGCGCTCCCGTCGGTGTTGGGGAACGCGTTTCCCCCTCCATCGCCACTGGTCAGGTACAGCGTTTCATCGAGCCCAAAGGCCATGTCGACCAGCGTGTGGATGATCCCCGGTCGCTGCGAACGCATGATTTCACGCTGGCTCACATTGGCCTCGGGCCCCGTCTTGATAAGCTGGGTCACCCCGGTGATCGCCGCTGGGTCGATGGTCCACTCGGTGACCACGCTGTCGACAATCGAATCGACACCATCGTCGAAGTCGGCCGGGGCGCTGCCGGGGAGTTCGCTCGTCAGGACGTAGAACTTCCCATACCCGCGGTGTTGGGGATCGAGAAATCCGGGATGGGCCGCAATGCTGGTGTTTCCAATTTGCCGAAAGTCGGTGATCTCACCCCCGCTGGTCGGAATAAACGGGGGCGAATTGCTGTTGTAGGTATCGAGAAAGGCCCCGGGCGCCAGCGTGCCATCCGACTTGAGCAGCCGGACATGCCCCGTCAAGGTCAAGATGAGCTGCCGCCCATCCCCCAATGGGGTCATATCAATCGGGATCATCTGCGTCCGGGTGTTTTCCGTGTTGCCGGTCAGTTCGCCATTGAGTCCCTCGACCACCTTCTCCAGCCGGACTCCCAAGGGTCCCTCGGGAATCAAGGCCTGGGCTTGCCCAGGCGAGAAAAAGCCTCCCAAGGTCACCCCCACACCAGTGGCAAGGCCACGCAGCAGAACAACTAACCGGCGCTTCGAGAGTGCAATCAAGGGTGCCTCACCTGCTGTAGGTTCCAGAATTCGTCGAAGTCTCGCTGACGAAGGCCTCGCAGACGAAGGCCTCGCTGACAAAGGCCTCGCTGACAAAGGCCTCCCGCGTCCGCAGCGAAGGGTCGCTTGGATTCTCCGGAAGCTAGGTACCCTCCCAAGCAGCTTGGTAACACAATTAAGACGACGAGGGGCCAAAAAACCCGACTCGATCAAGCGTGAAGGGCACAACCACACAACCCTTTAGGTGCGGCCAGCCGCGGCCATTCACCGGACCATTTTCTGGTTTTTTGTGTTACTTGGCGTACCCAAGCCGGTACTTTATGAGGCGTGGGAGGAATCTTTGCGCTGGTTTTTCGAGACCTCGCGTTCGATCGGCTTTTCTGAAGATTACGAAGCTTGTCACCTATTTTCTTTTCGAGGTCGCTCAGTGCGAATCGCTCGTTAGGCCTCAAATGGGAGATCGACTTTGAGTCAAATCACATCGGAGGAGCGGTTTCTCAAGGCATTGACGGCCTCGCAGGGAAGGCTGCAGGCCTATCTCTTCTGCTTGCTTGGCGACATACACGATGCCAACCTGGTGTTGCAGGAAGCCAACCTGGTGATGTGGAGAAAATCGGGAGAGTTTGAAGAAATCAAGAGTTTCAACGCCTGGAGTCGCGAAGTTGCCTACTTTCAAGCGCTCGCGTTCCTCCGCGACCGGAAGCGCGATCGGCTGATTTTCAGCCAGGAAGTCATCGACAATCTGGCCGCGCAGCGAGACGAGGTCGATTTCGACGAACGCCGCCTCGCCCTGCGGAACTGCGTAGCAAAGCTCCATGGGCGTTGGCGTCAATTGATCTACCAACGCTATAGCGAGAACAAACAGATTTCGCAGATTGCCGAGGAACTCCAAAAGAGCGAAGGAGCCGTCAAGATGTCGCTCCGGCGGATTCGCCAAACGCTGCTAGAGTGTGTCAACAAGCGTCTGGAGACCATGGGATGAGTCGCCGCTTTCCTCAGGATGAACTACTGAACCTGGCATCGCAGTTGATCGACGGCCAACTGGACGACAACCAGTTCGATCGGCTGCGGGAGTTGGTAGCCCACGACCCCATCTCCGCGGCCTGGCTGGTCGATTGGATGGAACAGCATGTCATGCTGGAGGTCGACCTGGGGAACCTGGAAGAGGGCGCGGTTGCCGCCCGACCGCTGCTGGGGATGGGGTCGGAACGAGAGGGGTGTGGCACGGGCAGGGCCTCCCATGCGGCTTCCATGGAACAGTCCTCCCCTAAACCGCAACATGGCAAACCGCAACGTGGCAAACCGCGGCGGGGATCGGGAACATCGCAGCTTGGCACGGGCATCAAGAGCCAGACATCCGTGATGCGCTATTGGATCGCCGCGCTGGCTGCCTGTCTGTTGGTCGTGGTGGGCTATCGTTGGGGCTGGAACGCGGGGACCGAGGCAAACCAATCCACCGGCCCTCCCATTGTGATGCATGGGAGGGTGCCCCCGCGCCCAGCAGCCTATGTGGCGGAGGTGGCCACCATCTTGGGGGGAGTCGACGCCCAGTTCGACGGCGGAGTGGGCCTCGGCTCGCGAGTTGGTCCTGGGCGGCTGATGTTAAAGAAAGGCATGGCCCAAATCGCCTTTGATCGGGGTGCCACGGTCGTGCTCCAGGGACCAGCCGAAATGGTGATTCTTGACGATGGGAGTTGCCGTCTGGTTCGTGGATCCCTGTCGGCCGATGTCCCCCCAGAAACCTCTGGATTCAGCATTGCCGCCGGTAGCATCCGAGTCGCCGAACGCGATGCCCAGTTTGGCGTGAAAACATTCCCCGAGGCATTCACCGAAGTCCACGCCTTCGGAGGGGAATTGAACCTGATCGACTACAGGCATCCCAACGACCAGCAGCGTCGACTAGCCCAGGGAGAGGCCCTCCGTTGGCATGCGGGCAAGGGGGTCGAAGGGATCTCCCCCAACCCGAGGGCCTTCATCACGAACGATATGTTTCGCGAAGCCCAGCTCCTCCAGGAGCAACGGAGCTACGATCGCTGGCTCGACTATTCTCGCCACTGGATGGACGATCCCAGCCTCTTGGTGCGATATGAGTTTAACGAAGTCGTCGATGACGCCATCCCAAACTCGGCAAATGCCAGCAGGCATCCGGCCCACTCGCATCAGTCGCCTCGCCTGGTCCGTGGGCGCTGGACTCAGAAATCGGCAATGCTGTTCGACGGAAGAACCGATGTGCTGGCGGTCGCCGATCGGCCTGAATTGCAACTCGATGGGGACCTGACCCTCGCCGTCTGGATGCGAACGCGAAGCTATCCCGTGCAGGGTTGGACCCGTGTTGTCGGCAAGGGCCAGGGCTGTGACCGCAACTACGGTCTATGGATGGACCACACCGGCTCGATGCTGTGGCAGGTGGTCTCCGATGTCGATCCCGAACTGCAGTCGGATTGGGACCGCCACAGCCTGCGAACCAGGCCGATCCCGATCGAGCAGTGGATGTTGGTGGCGGGCGTTGTCGAGAATCGGCAACTCAAATTCTATCTGAATGGTGTCCTCCAGTTGTCCGCACCGGCCCCGGAAAAGTTTGCGCTGACGAATGCCCCGTTGGTGATTGGATATTACGGCAATGCCCCGGGACATAACCAGTTTTTCTGTGGCGATATCGATGAACTGATCTTGCTGAATCGGGCCATGTCGCAACAAGAGTTGCGTCGCATGTTCGAATCGGGCGACCCGACCAATATGGAAGGCATGGCTGACGATCCGAACAACACTCCTTCCCACAACGGCGTTCCCTTATGGGGAGCTTAGAGGGAGAAGCTGACCGACCTCCAGGCAACCGATAATTCACCTGACAACAATTCTGCGGACGGAACAGATTCGAGGGGCTCGTTGATCGTGTTACGCTCTAGAACTTGCTCACCAAATGCCATCCATCTTCTCGTCGGCCCTGGGCAGCAGGCCGACGGGCAGTGGATGGCGAGCATTTGCCCACTTTAGTCAACCTGTTGAGGAGAGGGAGTGAGGGCCACATGGATAGCCAAACCAACAATCGTCGTGTGCATGCGACTCGGCCAACAAGGCCCCGACATGGTTTCACGCTGGTGGAACTGCTTGTGGTGATTGCCATTATCGGCGTGCTGGTGGCCCTTCTGTTACCCGCCGTCCAAGCGGCACGCGAGGCGGCCCGCCGTTCGGCATGTGGCAACAATCTGCGGCAGTTAGGCATCTCGATGCAGAACTACCACACGGCCCACGGGCGGTTCCCGGCCAACGCCAACTATATTCATGGCGAACTGGCCGGTCGTCGCGATTTTGCATCCCACATTCTTATCATGGGACCCTACCTCGAGCAGACGGCACTGACCGACAACCTCGACTTTTGCGATCCCGCCAATCCCGCCTGTGTCCGCCCCGGCGATCAGATGATCGGCAATTACCCTGCCCGGCAGCATGTCGTGCCGCTGCTGCAATGCCCGTCCGACGACAAGAATGGGCGGATCAACCCTTCGGAGGGGATCAGCGCGCTGGCGTCGCTTGTGTTGGGTGGCGAGATAGCCGTCACCAACTATGCCGGTTCCGTTGGCTCCCAAGTCATGGAGTCGTGGAATGGCTTCAATCTCTCGACTGTCGTTCCCTCTGGTGGAGGTGTCTATGACCTGGATAACGACGGCGAAGACTGGTTCAATCTGAATTACGACTCCTCGGTACCTTGTGAAACCGCGCAGAGATCGGGGTCGCCGGTCCGCCCAGGGACAAACATTCGGTCCGATTGCCCGAATGCCCGTACGCTGACGGGTGTCTTTGCCCGCAGCAGTTGGGCAGCCAAGATTTCGCAGATCACCGATGGCACCTCGAACACCATCGCGATGGGTGAAATCCTCCC
This sequence comes from uncultured Planctomycetaceae bacterium, assembly GCA_964650265.1. Lineage (GTDB taxonomy): Bacteria > Planctomycetota > Planctomycetia > Pirellulales > Lacipirellulaceae > CAZYQQ01. The sequence continues at coordinate 43,823 of CAZYQQ010000027.1, read as the reverse complement.
CGCTTCGTCGGGATTTCAGTGGATTCGCGGCTGGACGCTCTCCGAAGGGCTATGGTTTGCAACAACCGCGCCAATCAACTGGAATACGGATAAAGACGACGCTCCCACAAACTCCAGCGGAGGAGGACGGGGCGGCGGGACCGTGACCAAGAAAGCTGGCCACGACTGGGAGTACGATTTCAACACGGCCATGGGCTTCAAGTCGCGGCACCCTGGGGGCGCGCACTTCGTCTTCGCCGATGGATCGACTCATTTCCTGAACGAGTCGATCGATTACATCACCTACCAGCGGCTCGGCGCGCGGCAAGATGGCGAAACCGCGTCACTCGAATAGACCATGGTTTCACCCACCTCCCGCTCGCTCGATGTTTCCGTTCCACCCCGCAATGCAACCCTCATGACATTCCGTACCCTGATTGCCATTTCGCTGCTCGCCGCCTCCCTCGGCTGCTCCGAAGCCAAGAGTGATATCGAGACCCATCCGGTGACCGGAGTCGTCACTTACCAAGGCCGGCCCGAATCGGATGTTGTGCTCACGTTTTATGCCCAGGGAGAGAGCGGAGCCAACGCGCAAGCGGTCACCAACGATGCGGGCGAATTCACGGTCTTCACCTCGTTCGAAATGGGAAAGCGGGAACAGGAGGGGATGCTGCCCGGCGACTATCGTATCACCGCGACCAAGATCGACAAATCTCCCCTCGCGGAAGGACAATCGGCCCCCAAGGACCTGTTGCCCACGAAGTACGCACGACCACAGACCTCGAATTTGCAGACAACCATTGTTGCTGGCGAAACAAAACATCTCAATCTGCCCTTAAAGTGAATTTTCAGATGCCAGCAGGCACAACTCAAGAACATTCCCAATAAGAATCGCCCCTCAGGAGCACTCACCATGTTGCGACAGTCCCTATTCTTGTGTCTGGTCGGAGCGTTGGCTTCGTTTCTCTTGCCGGGAGCCGTAACACGCGCCGACGTATTCGGCGTTCCGGTGTCGGCGACCGCATCGTCGGAATTCAATGCGAACTTTGGTGTTGTCAATCTCTTCGACGGCACGGTGACAAATAGCGACATTGGAGCCACGTCTTACGGGCAAGGCGACGCGCAGTGGGCGGGTCAAGGGGTTGGTCCGTTCAATGTCTTCATGGACTATGGAACCGAGCTGACCGGCGTCGATGGACTTGTCTATAGCCAGCGGCTAGGGGGCAACCCCGCCTTGGACAAAGTGGGGCGGATCGACTTATGGTTCAGCAACACCGACTTTGGCGGGGTGATTCCAGCCACTCCAGCCAATGCCAGCGTGCCCATCACGAACACCACGAACAGCCTCCTCACGCAGTACACCTTCGCTGGCTCTGACTTCTCTGGACAGTTTGTGGCAGCCCGATTCATTGCCCCGGTCGGAGGTGGCGGCAATATTGGCGGCAGCGAGTTCCGCTTGACATTCAACACCCCTATCTACACCAACCCCACCTTCCTCGTCGATCGCGATACTGGCAACATCCTGCTCACCAACGAAACACCGGAGCCGTTCACGTTCATTGCCTACGAACTCGAATCTCCCAACGTCGGCGCACTCGATGCCTCGGCCTGGACGTCGATCGCGGACAATTACGATGCAAATTATCCCTGGACCAAGTTCACTCCCGCCCCTTTCATTGGCGTCTTGAGCGAAGGCGAACTGCCGGGTGGCAGCGGCATCACACTCGGTTTGGGTCAATCGCTCGACTTGGGCAACGCTTGGATTCGCACCTCGGCCGAGGACCTTACGGTCCGCCTGATCGCGCCTGATGGGTCTCTCCTCACCGCCGACATCCTTTATGTGGGAGGTCCGGTTATCGATGGCGACTATAGTGGCAACGGGCAGGTAGGACCCGAAGACTGGCCGCTGTTTCGCGCAGGCCTCGGGAACGTCGGCGAGGGGATGTCGCGGGCCCAAGCGTATCAACTTGGCGATCTCGATGGAGATGGCGACACCGATTTGCTCGACTTCCGCGCGTTCCGGACAATCTACGATGCGAACAACGGGGCAGGGGCGCTTGCGGCGCTCATGACTTCACAGGTCCCCGAGCCCCTCACCAGCCTACTGGCGATCGGTATGGTGGCCGGAATCATCGTTGTGCGTGGCCGCACGTCGTTCGCGCGGCGCCCACGAATTTTGTCGGTCGTGATGCTCGCCACCCTGCTAGGATTGGCCTCGAGCACCGCTAGCGCCCAGGTGTTTACGCTAACCTCTCCCGCCACGCCTCCCACGGCAACGGCGAATTCCGAATTCGCCGCCGCCTATGTCGTGACCAACCTGCTGGACGACGCCACTCTCACTGGCGCCGACATCGGCATTAAAGCTTATGGTGGTGCCGATGCCCAATACGCGGGAGTCGGTGCGGGACCGATGGAACTGTTCTTCGACTATGGCAGTTCGATTACGACCAACTACATCGCCTACGCGCAACGTGTCGGTGCCGACCCCAACGCCGATAAAGTCGGTACGATTGATTTGTGGTTTAGTGACAGCGACTTTGGCGGGGTAATTCCTGCCGCGTCACCCGACGCCCATGTCGCCGTCACATCCATGACTGGCCTGCTCGCCCCCTACAGTCTCGGCGGCGTCAAGAGCGGCCGCTTTGTTGCGGCTCGGTTGACCATTAGCGATGTTTCTCTCAACAGCCCGCAAAACAATATCGGCGGCAACGAGTTGCGACTCGTGACTGGTCCGTCCGATGTGGTGCTCGAAGTTAATCGTTCGAATGGCAATCTGACGATTCGCAACCAGGGCACTTTGGCCCAGGACCTGCAGATCAACGGTTACGAGATTCGCAGCAATGGTTCGTTGCTCAGTTCCTGGGCTGGGTTCGAGGATGGCTCCGTGGCCGGCTTCACTCCGGGGACGGGAACCGGAAATGGGTGGGAAAAAGGAGCGTCCTCCAATTCCCAGCAACTGGTCGAGGCCTTCTTGCTGGGATCGTCGACCCTTGCCACCGATGCGGTTCTGCCGCTGGGCATTGGCTACGACACCTCGTTCGATGGCCAGGATTTGGAGTTCTATATTAGCACGGCCGTGGGGGCCGAGCTCCTGCTGCCAGGGAGGGTCGTCTACGTCGGTGGCTCCACTTTATTGGGGGATTACAACAACGATGGCTCTGTCGATGCAAGAGACTACGTGGTCTGGCGTAACAACCTAGGGGCCACGTCCCTTCCCAATGAAGACGCCACCGCCTCGCCTGGAATCGTCGATGGGGCCGATTACCTGGTCTGGAAGAACAATTACGGCCAATCCTCGCCAGCAGCGTTGGCTGGGATTGCGACTGTGCCGGAGCCGGCGTCTCTCGGGCTTGTCGCCCTGGCCGGCATGCTCTGCCTGGGGCGTCGGCTCTATCGCCGCGGTACTCGGGTCGCCTGCCTGATAGCCATGGCCACGGGATGGGCCACGCTCGCCCAGGCCGCCACGCCCGATGCCATCTATCTGTTCGGCGACAACCTGACCGACATCGAAAATGGCGCCCCAGGGGTCGAGGTCGGCCAAGGGGCGGGCGCCAGTGTGCCGGGGTACACCCTCGACCATTATGGCGACTTCAATGTGATCACCACTTTCCGCGACCTGGTGCCGGTTCCCGACAATCCGGGGCAACGTCCCAAGTATATCAGCACGGCATCGCTCAATTATCCCGGCACGAATTTCGGCTCCTCCACCTCCGGTGTCGGGATCGTGTTCGATGGGGTCGACGATGCCTTGACCGGCCTCGCGTTGGGCTTTCCCGCCGATGGTGACGCCAACTTCGAGGGAAGCTATACCAATGCCTACTTCAACATCACAACCCGGCTGATCGATGGCTGGGTCCACCCCACGAATTTGTCGGGCGCGCGCCAAGACATCGTCAACGATTCGTCGCGATACGGCATCCATATCACCGAGAATAACACTTGGGGCCTCACCTTCGCGGGGGGAACCTTCGACAGCAATCTTTCGGTGGCCGGCACCCTCGATCCCAACGGCTGGGCCCACGTCCAGCACATCACCAGCAACAACCGCGCACGGCTGCTCGTCAATGGAGAGATCGCGCTCATCACTCCCGCCTTGCCCTACATCGCCACCCCTGGCGAGGAGATCGTGTTCGGCGCGAATCTCACGACCGATGGCAATTTCTTCACGGGAACACTCGACAATTTTCGCTTGAGCATCGCCGGTAGCAATCTTGGCCTGACCCCCAATGGCAAAGACTATGGCAGCATCAATCTCCTCACCGACAACGACTATATCACCGCCAATGCCGTCCCTGGAGATGCCAATGGCGACGGCATGGTCTTGGGAGATGGCACCGGCGATGAGAGCGTCGACGATGTGACCTATTTCGTGAATCGATTCTTCGCGACTCAGGAGTTGACCGACATCGCCGGCAATACGGTTGTCGCGGGCGACCTCAATAGCATCACCACGATGGCCGATTTCGACGGCAGCGGGCGTACCGATATCCTCGACTGGATCATCCTCTACCAAAACCACCAGGACGCGGCGGCACTTGCGAGGGTCGATCTCGCTTCGCTATTGGGATCCTCTCACAATATCCCCGAACCATCCTCCTTGGCCTGTCTTCTCCTTGGATTGGGTGGATTTGGCGCGTGGAGATTGTTGCGCCGCTGTTAATTCGCTCGCGCTGCCGAAGTGATAATGGGTGTGGCACAGGTTGGCATCGACCAATCCGTGGATACGCCGCGCTCCCCCTCCCGAGGTAGGTTCCTTCCCAAAGCTGATGTTCTCGATTGACCGCGACTTGAATCACTGCGCTCGGCATCGATGGCTCCGCATCGTCATCGGTTCGATGCTGATCTGCCTCGCTGGACATTTTCCGCTGGTTGCAGCCGAGACAGTCGCTGCCAAGGTCGACTTTTCCCGCGACATTCTGCCGATTCTTTCGGACCGCTGCTTCTTGTGCCATGGCCCTGATGCCGATGCCCGAGCGGCCGACTTGCGGCTCGATCGCTTCGAATGGGCAACCGCCGAACTCGACTCCGGCACCAAGGCGATCGTCCCTGGGGCCCCGAACGCAAGCGAACTGGTGCGACGGATCACGTCGCGCGACGACTCGGAGCAAATGCCGCCACCCGATAGCGGGAAAACGCTGTCGGCCGGCGAAGTCGAGTTGCTCACGCGGTGGATCGCTCAAGGGGCACAGTACAAGCAGCACTGGGCCTTCGAGCCGATAAAGCGCCCCGAGATGCCTGCCGTGGCCAACGAGGCATGGGTTCAGAATCCCATCGACCGCTTTGTGCTGGCCAGGTTGGAATCGGCTGGCATGGCACCGTCTCCTCCAGCGGAGTCAGGAAAGCTCGCGCGGCGGCTTTATTTCGATCTGGTCGGAATTCCCCCAACTGTCGAGGAAATGCGCGCGTTTGCGCGGGACGAGTCGCCCGATGCCGTGGCCCATCTGACTAGTCGACTGTTCGCTTCGCCCCATTATGGGGAGCGGATGGCAATCGATTGGCTCGACGGCGCCCGCTACGCCGACTCGAACGGCTATCAGAACGATTTCGCCCGCCACATGTGGCCGTGGCGCGACTGGGTCATTCGTGCCTTCAACGACAACATGCCTTACGACCAGTTCGCCATCGAGCAACTTGCGGGCGATTTGCTCCCCAATGCCACACGCTCCCAGCGCGTGGCGACCGGCTTTAGTCGCAACAACCGCACGGTCACCGAAGCTGGGTCGATCGACCAGGAATGGCTGGTCGAAAATGTCGTCGACCGGGTCGAAACAACCAGCACCGTGTTTCTTGGTCTCACAATGGGCTGTGCGCGGTGCCACGACCACAAATACGACCCGATCAGCCAGCGCGAGTTCTACGAGTTTTTTGCCTTCTTCAACAACATTGCCGAACAAGGGGTTGTAACCGAGACACGTGGCAACGTCGCTCCGATACTCACCGTCCCAAGCGCCGCGCAAGAGCAACGGCTCAGCCAGCTCGACAAGCAACTCGATGAGTTGCGATTGAAGATCGAGTCGGACCAGCGCGAGACCTCTCCCGACACACAGCTTGAGCAGCTTGACCAACTGGCCAAGACTTCGCGATCGCGTCCGACCGGACGTCTCGTCCTGGCCACCGACGATTCGCAACAGGGCCACTTGGTTGCCGAAGCGGAGCGCACAGGCAATGGAGGTTTGCAGCCGGTCGAGTATGTCGATGGGCTCCCAGGATTTGCCGCGAAGTTCCAACATGGGGGATTGTCGTGTGGCGACATCTGGGCCCCTCGTCGCGAGGCGGCCTTCACCTGGAGTCTGTGGGTCCGTCCGACCTCGATCGGGACCCTCGTCTCGCGGATGGATAGTTCCAATCAATGGCGAGGATTCGACATCACCCTGCTCGAGGGAAACCGGCTCTCGGTTCATCTGATTCACGCCTGGCCCGGCAATGCCCTGAAGGTGATTTCCGAGCAACCACTGGAGCATGGCCGCTGGAGCCATTGCACGGTCACTTACGATGGTTCGTCGCGGGCCAAGGGGATTCGTTGTTACATCAATGGGCAACGAGTCAAGCTCGAGGTCGAGGCCGATTCGTTAAGCGGCACGGTCGATACCAACGAACCATTGCGGCTTGGCCAGCGTTCGAACGAGTTCTATTTCGCGGGAGAACTGGCCGAGGTCGAGTTGTTCGATCAAGCGCTCTCGGCCACGCAAATTCGAAAGCAACTGGCCGGCAAACTCGCCAGGCTGCTGCGGCAGCAACTTGTCCTGCCAGAGCAGGACCCTGCCCGGCGCGATCTGGCCGAAAGTAGCGAGCTGGCGGCCCAGTTGCTTGCATCTCGCCCTTCGTCCGCCCGCGTGCGAATGGCCGAACTGGAGGAGGAGCGCAAGGAGTTCGAGGCGAAGCTACCAACCGTCATGGTGATGCAGGAACGCGACCAGCCACGCCCCACTTATGTCCTCAAGCGGGGCCTCTACGATCAACCCGACAAGGAGCAGCCGGTCGAGGCCGATATCCCCGATTTTCTACCTTCCCTGGGGGATGGTCCCCACGATCGGCTGAGCCTGGCCAAATGGATTGTCTCGCCTGAAAACCCACTCACGGCCCGGGTGACCGTCAACCGCTTGTGGACGAAGTTTTTCGGTCGCGGCCTTGTGCTAACGCCCGAGAATTTCGGCGTTCAAACCGAACCTCCCACGCATCCCGAACTGCTCGACTGGCTGGCCATGGAACTGATCGAAAGCAGTTGGGATCTGCAGCACGTGCAGCGGCTGATCGTGACAAGCGCCACCTACCAGCAATCGTCCGTACGAACCCCGGCGCTGCAACAGCGGGATGCCAATAACATCCTGCTGGCCCGCGGCCCTCGGGTGCGGATGCCGGCCGAACTGATTCGCGACAATGCCTTGACGGTGAGTGGCCTGATGACGACGACCATCGGCGGACCAAGCGTCATGCCCTACCAGCCTGAAGGGCTCTGGTCGGAACTGGCTGGTGGAGCATTCGAAACCTACACGCAGGATCATGGCGAGGCGCTCTATCGCCGTAGTCTCTACATCTATCGCAAACGAACAGTGCCCCATCCCACACTCGGCACCTTCGACGCCCCCAGTTGGGAAATCTGTCAAATTAAGCGGACGGCAACCAACACTCCGCAGCAGGCGCTTGCCTTGATGAACGACGTGACCTACCTCGAAGCCGCGCGCAAGCTGGCCGAACGGATGCTCGACAGCGACCAACAACCACCGGAGCGGCTGGCATGGGCCTTCGAGCAACTCACGGCACGGTCGGCCAGCCAGGCGGAACTCGAGAAGCTTGTGGCGGTGCTCGAAAAATATCGGCGGCATTTTGCCGCCGACCCGGTCGCGGCGCAAGAATTACTCCAGCATGGGGAATCGCCGCGCGGCGTGGCGGATGTCGACGACACGGTGTTGGCCGCCTACACGGCGCTGGCCAGCCTGATGCTCAATCTGGATGAAGCCGTGACCAAGGACTGAAGCGATGCAATCCCTCGCGCAAGTACAGCAATTTAACCGGCGTCACTTCCTCGGCCGCTCCGGACTAGGACTGGGAGCGATGGCCTTCGGTTCGCTCGCCGGGGCCTTCACCCCCGCCGCTGCCGATGGATTGCCCAAGTCCTTAGGGCATACCGCCATTACCGTTCCGCCCCGCGCGAAGCGCGTGATCTACCTGTTTCAATCGGGTGCCCCCGCGCAGCATGAGCTGTTCGACCATAAGCCCCTGCTCGGTAAGCTGGCGGGGGTCGACCTGCCCGACTCGATTCGCATGGGGCAACGGCTCACCGGCATGACGTCGGGGCAGGCGAATTTCCCCTTGGTTCCGTCGCAATTCTCCTTCGCCAGGCATGGAGAGTGTGGGGCCGAGATCAGCGAGTTGCTCCCCTATACCGCCAAGGTGGCCGACGACCTCTGCATCATCCGCTCGATGCACACCGAGGCGATCAACCACGACCCGGCCATCACTTTTTGCCAAACGGGCTCGCAACTTGCCGGGCGCCCCAGCATCGGCGCCTGGGTCGCTTACGGCCTGGGGAGCGAAAGCCGCGACCTGCCCGCTTATGTCGTCATGGTGTCGCGCGGCACGGGTCGTTCCGCCGGGCAGCCGCTCTACGATCGACTCTGGGGAACCGGTTTTCTTCCCTCCAACTACCAAGGGGTCAAACTCCGCAGTGGCCGCGATCCGGTCCTCTATCTCGCCAATCCGGCCGGCTGCAGCACGGAGTTTCGCCGCGAGATGCTCGACGACCTGGCGGAACTCAACCTCATGAGTTTCCAGCAACACCGCGACCCGGAGACGCAATCGCGGATCGAGCAATACGAAATGGCCTTCCGCATGCAATCCTCGGTCCCCGAACTGACCGACATCTCGGGTGAAACGCAAGCGGTGCTCGACATGTATGGCCCCGAAGTCCACAAACCAGGGTCGTACGCGCGCAACTGCCTGCTCGCGCGGCGGCTGGCGGAGCGCGATGTGCGGTTCATTCAGCTCTTCCACATGGGATGGGACCAGCACGACAACTTGCCCGATCACCTCTCGAAGCAGTGCCACGATACCGACCAACCGACCGCCGCCCTGATCCGCGACCTCAAGCAGCGCGGCCTATTAGAGGATACCTTGGTCGTGTGGGGCGGGGAATTCGGGCGAACCGCCTACTGCCAGGGACCAATCAAGGATGGCAACTACGGACGCGACCACCACCCCAAATGCTTCACCGTCTGGATGGCCGGCGCGGGGACACAGCCCGGGTTGACTTACGGCGCGACCGACGAGTACGGGTACAACATCATCGAGAAGCCTGTTGAAGTCCACGATTTGAACGCGACTATTCTCCACCTGTTGGGTGTCGACCATCTGAAATTGACCCATCGCTTCCAAGGCCGCGATTTCCGGTTGACCGACGTTGCCGGCCGTGTGGTGCATGACCTGCTGGCTTAGGTGGGATACCTCGGAACGGCCGCGGGGGCTGAGTGTCTGGAGTCCGGCTTCAAGGGAGGAGGGGGCAGGTGTCAGGGGGCAGGGATGAAGGATCGTAGCATGGGCACATCCCGCCCGTGCGAGCGCGCCCAACCGTAGCCCGGGCTCGTCCCGCCCGGGCAGCGTGGTGGGTTCGAGTTGCCAAGGAACAAGTAGGTTCCCTCTGCCGGATGGAACCATAAAAGTGAGTACGGTCCTTCCGCGCAGTACACAGACCGTTTCGGCCCGAGTCGATCGACCCAGGAGGGACCTGCGGTGTGGCCATATGTTCATGTTTTCCCGAGTCTACCGGACCGGGTGGCCAATTCCCAGCGGAAAGTTTCGAGAAAGTGGGAAATCGCGCCAGAGTAGGGTTTTTTGCAGTTGCGAACGCTGGGTGTCTGCTTTTCCCGGCGTCTTTTCCTGACCAACAACATTGGATTGGACGAAGGGGTGGCACGAGGAGTCGGAGCGTATATTATTGGACAAGAATGGGATCGATTGAAGGAGAAGGAATAGGATGTCTCAAATCGCATACCTACTGTGGTACACGAACGATCCGCGGATTCTAAATACAGAAACCCTATCAATCATATTAGACATTATTGGCTGTGAATCTGTCGAATCGCTGTATGTACATCCAATTCAAAGTGGAGAGGATGACCCCCATGAAGATTTAGACATCGAGTTGATAGCTAGTAACATTCCGGCAGAGCACGTTCTACGTCACTTTAATCCCGACGTGGTGTTGGTAGGCCGCGACGACTATACCTCGTTTGGCAATTCAATAGCAGCCGCTATCGAGAGAGAAATCGATGATTCAATCCGTGGGCCATTCAAGCCAGATCGCGCTTACTTCTCGCTTGGGCAGGAATGGCAACAAGATGCAAGAGATGAAAGCACAACTATCGCAATGACCATGAGCATCGGTGTGTGGTGTTATGGCATGCCGATTGATGTTACTGAAACAGAAGTCAAGATTGGTAATGTTTCAGCGGTTCGTGAGGTAACAGAAAAATTGTCGCAATATTTCGATGGAATTAAGATCGCAATACTATGTTACTTTTGAGGGCGCCGTGGCTCAGCCGCTGCCAATACCTACATTTATGGTTCTTCAGGAAACTTAGTGGGTGAATTGCTTTTCGCCTGGAAAATGAGATGTTCCAAGAGGTTGGGTTAAGCCCCTCCGCCGTCGCCCTCGCATCGGCCCGTCACCCCTCAATAGGGGCCGATGCGAGGGCAGAGGCGCGAGGGGTGTGCTGGTCCACCGACGGGTGGCTGGGGTCAAGTTGCCAAGTCCGCTCTGCCGTACTGTTTGACGCGACGGCAACTTGCCCCCAGTTGGAGTTGAAACATCTCTGGGGGCAGGTTGCTGCGGCGTCGAGAGCGAGTGGAAAGCGACTGGCGCAACCTGACCCCAGCCACCCGGCACCCAGCGCACGGGCAAAATGTGCCCATGCTACGAAACGTCCTGCCCCCAACTCCTGATGATCCCGCCAAATCCTGAAAATCCGCGTCCTATTCTTACCACCAACCAAGCACTCCCTTCACAAGGCGTGGCACCCATGAATGCTGAATCCGACGGGTGGCTGGGGTCAAGTTGCCGAGTCCGCTCTGCCGTACCATTTGACGCGACGGCAACTTGCCCCCAGTTGGAGTTGAAACATCTCTGGGGGCAGGTTGCGGCGGCGTCGAGAGCGAGTGGAGAGCGACTGGCGCAACCTGACCCCAGCCACCCGTCGTCCTTCCAACTACCAATCCCGCACGGGCAAAATGTGCCCATGCTACCAAACTCCCAACCTCCAACTCCTGCACAAGCCGCGGCCATCTTGTCCTATCGCCCCCCGGCAACCTACATTAGGTGTCCGTTTCGCCCTTCCCCCTCTCCTTCAATTTGACGCCCGCGGCGGATAATCGCACACGCTTATGGAAATCCTCGCCGACGTGTCGGCAACCGCGGTCAACGTGGCACAGCCGGTCCTACCGATGGTTCTCCTCGGCGGGATCATGACACTTACCTATCTTGCCATTGCCTTCGACTGGCTGAACAAGAGCCTGGCGGCGCTGCTCGGGGCGCTCGTCTGCGTCGCGGTGGCGCTCGCGCTGGGGGTCTTTCGCGACGAGGCGGGCCATTCGGCCTACGATCGTGCCGTCCATGAGATTATCGGGCACGACCTGGGGGTGCTTGGCGTGATCATCGGCACGTCGGTGCTCGTCGAGATCGTCAGCCGGTCGGGCTTGTTCCATTTTCTGGCGATCAAGATCGTCAAAATTACTCATGGCGAGCCGAAGCTCCTGCTGGCCGCCATCGCCATTGCGACCGTGCTGTTTGTCGCCTTGCTGACGATCGCGCCCGGCTCGCTCATCATGGCCTCGTTGGCACTGGTGGTGACGAAGGAACTCGAACTCGACCCGAAACCCTATATTCTGACGATCGCCCTCTGCGCGAACTCCGGTGCCCTGATGACGTTTGCCTCGGGGATTTGCACGCTGATGCTCGGGACCGCGGGTAACCTCGAGTATGCCCATTTCTTTGTGGTGACCACGCCGCTCGCCGTGCTGACCGCGGTGATCGCCTGGGGGGTGATCGCCCGGATGTACCGCCGGAGTCTCGTGGGGACCATGACCGCCGAGGAGCGTCAGGCCAAGGTGGCGTCGTTCGACGAGTGGGCCCTGGTCAAGGACCGGCGGCTCTTTTTCCGCTGCACGCTGATTCTGTTGGCCACGATTGTCGGATTCGCGTCGGCCCGGTCGCTGGGGATCGGGCTCGACTTCGTCGCTTTCGCGGGAGCCACTGTCGCCTTGCTGGCCAGCGGCATCTATCCCGACGAAGCGATCAAAAAAGTGAACTGGTCGCTGATCCTGTTCTTCGTCGGCATTTTCGTCATCATCGGATCGGTTCAGGAGACGGGTCTCTTGGCCTGGCAGGCGGAGAAGATGGTGGAACTCTCGGGCGGAGAAGGGTTGGGGGTGATGATGATCCTCGGCGCGTTCGTCCTCACCGTCGGCGGGGTGATGGACAACATTCCCGTGGCGGCCACCATGATTCCCATCGTCCGGTCGATGGAGGCACAGGGCCTTGCCGCCGACCCGCTGTGGTGGACGCTGGTCGTCACCTCGAACTTGAGCGGCAACACCACCCCGATCGGCAGTGTCAGCTCGGTGATCGCGCTTGGCGCGCTGGAAAAGGAGCGTGGTATCCGCATCGGCTGGGGCGAGTTTTTGAAGGTCGGCTGCGCCGCCCTCGTGTTACAATCGATCCTGGCTTTGGGCTATCTGGCCATCTTCTATTTGTTCGAGCTCTTTCCATGAATGATCCCAAACGCACCCCGCTGGCGACGAGTGACCCGTTCCTGAACGCGGGCGACTTCCAGGAAGACTTGGGCATGTTCGAAGCGGCCACACATGCCGAGCGAGTCGACATCATCGATATTTCGCTGAAGACCATCCTGTTGGCTCCCGATGGGTCCAATCAGGACCCTACCGCCCGCCGTCTGGCGGAGGTGTTGGGGGAGTCTGTCGGCGCGCAAGTCGTGGAGGTCGCCGGCCTGCACACGGCGGAGGAAATGCAGGCCGCCAAACAGCAGCATGCGGCCGACCTGCTGGTGTTGCCGGTCCCCTTTGGCGCGGAAATCGGTGAACTGCGAGAAGCGAGCCTCGGCGAACTGGTCGATCGGATCCTGGCCGACACGCTGCCGATGCTGGCGGTGCGGCAGGTGATGGAGGAGGCCGAAATCCGCAAATGCCTGCAAAATGTGGTCATTCCGCTGTCGCCCGAAAACCCCCGCGTGGTCGATGTCCTCTCCTGGGCTTGCCGCTTGCTGCCGGAGTCGGGCCAACTGACGATCGTCGAGATCGCCAACGCCGAGTTGCGGGCCGAAGCGAGTCACCTTCGAGAACCGTCGGAGCCGGCCGGATTTACCGCCAGCGAGCGGGTTGGCCGCGTGCTCACGCGGCACTTTGCCGGCAGCATCGCCGCCATCCAAAAGCGGTCGAGCGACATAGGGTTCGCGCTCCAGGTCTTCAGTACGTCGGGTCAGTTCGTCGATTCGACGCTGGCGCAACTAGAGGATTCGCCTGGGCTGGTCATTATCGCCGGTTCGGGCGACCGGCGTTCCGATGCGTATCACCATGAGGCTGATCTAATTCTTGATTCGCGGTATCCGATTTTGGTTGTGTAGTGTGCCGGTCCCCAGCGATCTTTTCCTGGGGATTCCAGTAAACGGATGGCCACACAATCGAACACGTATCGAGAGAAGTACGGGAGGGTGCGTGAAGCGGAGCGGAGCGCACCTGATCGCTCTGGGGACGTCATCGTTTTACCGACATCAACTCCTTGGCTGGTTTGGCACGGCCACCGAGACCATTGAGTTTCCGGTCACACCAGGAGAGCCGGGGTGACTGGAGCACAAAAAGGCTTCGAATCACTCCTCTCTTTTAGCGTAACACCACCGGTAACATCGCAAACCCGCTCGTCGGATAGCACGCTCTCACTACCGCCCCCTCGGGCGCGAGCGCTATCGACCGCGTGCTCGACAGCAGTTCTTCCATCAGCACCCGCAGTTCCAGTCGTGCGAGAGGCGCGCCAGGGCAGACGTGAATCCCCGCGCCGTAGAGCAGGTACTCGCCCGGGTTGCGGTCGAGGCGGTACTCATGGGCATTGTCGAAGACACGGGGATCGCGGTTGGCGGCGATCCAGTTGAGCGACACCCGCTGGCCGGCAGCGATCGTGCGGCCGCCGATCTCGACCTGGCGGGTGGTCATGCGGCGGTTCAGCACCAGGGGGCCATGGAGCCTGAGGATTTCATCCTGGGCGGCGACGATTTGCGAGGGATGTCGGCGGAGTGCTTGCTGGATGTCGGGGTGGGTGGCGAGGAACTCGAGCAGGATGCCGACGGCGGCCGAGATGGTGCCGACTTCGCCGGCGGTCCAGTTGCGGAGGATGCTCACGATCTCATCCCGCACGAGCGGGCGCCCGTCGACCTGCTGCATCATGAGGTCGGTGGTGAGGTCGTCGGGGGCCTGACGACCGGCATCGCGGCGGGCTTTGAGTAGCTCGTCGACGTAGGCCTCGAACTCCTCGGCCAGTTCGTTCATCGCCGTGCGATCCTGGGCCAGGGTCGCGCCATGCCCCTTGAGCATCCAGTGGTGCAACGGCTCCTGCATGCGAGCAGGCCAGCCGAGAAAGTCGCACTGCACGCGCACGGCGAAGGGGTGCCCAAGGTCGTGCATGGCGTCGATCTGGTCGCGCCCCACAAGCGGGGCGACAAGCTGCCGGGCAATCGCGCGGCACTGCGGCTCGAAGGCCTCCATCATCGCCGGCGTGAAATAGCGCTCGACAATCGGGCGATAGGGGGTGTGCTCTGGCGGATCGAGGCCGTTGGGAACATTCCGCCGAGGGGAGACGACATTGCTAAAGGTCTCGTGATCGAGGAGCGCCGCCAGCACGTCGGCGTGGCGAAACAGCGACCAGCCCATCAGCTCGCTGTAGGCCACGGGGCAGGTCTCCCGCATGTGGTCGTAGGCGGCGAGTTGGTCCTGCGCCACCTCGCGCGCCAGGGGGTCCCAGTCGGGAGTCGGATTGTCGCCCATCGTCATGCCTCCAATCGCCGAGTCGTCCATTTCTCCTTTCGCAAGTATAGCGGCCCTACCCAGGTGAGGTCCCCTCCCTTTCTTCCACATCACAGCGACTTGACCATTTCAAGAAAACGGCTTGGGACTTGAGAAAAGTTTCTAATCGGCAAGGGAGGGACTCCAACCGCGTGGAGTACTGCGACAATTTTCACCTCGCTCGGAAGTGTGGGTAGACCTCCGTCAACTTAATGACAAAGGTTGTGCCGAGTTGTAGCGGCGGGTTGTAGCCCCGTGCTGTCATGGTGCGCTGGCCCGCGATTTCCAGCCCCCTACAGACCCGAACCATGGGAAAACCGCTCTCCAATGGCCAGTTCTCGCACATCGCGGTTATACCGATTGATAGGATTCTTCAGATTGTACCGGTCGTACGCCGATAGTTGAGACGTGGCGATCGACGTCGCGGCTGCGATGCGCGGTTGCCAAAAGGGAACTTCGGCCTGGTGTCCCCCCGACCCGGCGATAGGTCCCGAGCCTTCGTGTTCGCATCACGGTTGTCCAGAGCCTTCTGGCCGTGTGATATTACAAGTATAGGTTGAGGGGGGAGTGATGGTCTTCACGGTACGTACGTTGTGGAGCGGCATTCTGGTTGTGGTGCTCCTTTCGCTGGTCGCCACCGTGGCTCGCGCGCAACATGGCCAGCTACCGGTCGACGTGGCTTCCGCCCCGGCAAGTCGCCAGGCGGAGGGACAGAGAGTCGGATACCAGGAAAGTCCCGCTGGCTATCAATTCCTGGAAACGCAAGACCCTTGGTACGCCGCGGGCTGCGGAGACGAGGTTTGTTGCACATCCTCCACCATGGTCAATCGCGAAGTCGAGCGGATTTGGGTCGGGATCGAATATTTGGCCTGGCAACTCGACGGCAGCCGTTTACCCCCGTTGGTGACGGCAAGCCCCGCGGGAACTCCACTGAATCAGGCGGGGCGACTCGATGACCCGTCGACAGTGATCCTGGCGGGTAATGAAATCGTGGGGGATGGGTGGCGTGACGGGTACCGCATTCGAGGTGGTTTCTGGCTCGATAATTGTCGCACGTGGGCGATTGGATTCGACTACTTCGATGCCGGTGGCGATGGCTACGACTACCTGTCGGATTCCCCACCTGGCCTGATCGTCGGCCGGCCCTTCTTCAATACGCAATTGGGAGAGGACGATGTCGAGTTGGTCTCCGTTCCCAATGAACTCGACGGATCGGTTCGCGTCCACGCCAACAGCGACTTCCGCGGAGCGGGGGCCGCAATGCACCAACTTTTATGGTGCTGTGGGGATCCCGATAGCTGCTGCCCGAGCCAAAATCTGATGTTCCTGGTTGGTTATCGCCACTACCAGTTCAATTCCGGCCTGTCGATCAACGAAGACCTCACCGTGTTGCCAGGGACGACAACGCCGCTCGTCCCCGGTACGAACATCCTGGTCGAGGATCGCTTCTCAGCCCGCAACGAGTTTCACGGCGGCGAGCTCGGATTGCAGGGCAGAGTCAAGCAATCGTGGTGGTGGGTCGATGGATTGGCCAAACTGGCGATCGGCAACATGCATCGGAGCGTCGCCGTCGACGGCAGTACGGTCAACACGGTGCCAGGAGGGGGGCAAGCCGAATTCGTTGGCGGGCTGCTGACTTCGGAACTGACGAATATCGGCGTCTACTCCGATAACAAGACCGTGGTGATTCCCGAATTCCGCCTGGGGGTCGGTTTTCAGATCACACAGCGCGTCAGTGCCAAGGCCGGGTACAACGTCATTATCTGGAACGAGGTCGCCCACGCGGCCGCTCACCTTCCACCAGGGCTCGCGGTCGATCCGCGCAACTTGCCCCCCACCCAAGCAGGTGGCGGGCCCGAGCCCGAATTTCCCGGGATTCGCGGGTCGAATCTTGTCGCTCATGGTATCGACGTCGGCCTGGAGTTCACCTATTGAGGTGCTCCCCCGTAGGGCAGGTTTCCAGCCTGCCAAAGCGCCTTCGTAGGGTAGGCTTCCAGCCTGCCTCTTGCTGAGACAAATCAGGCAGGCTGGAAGCCTACCCTACGAGGACTCACAAGACTCTTCTGAACAAGCGATTGCGCCGTGCGAAGGTGAAGGCAGCCAATCCAACGGCGACAGCCATCACCCCCGTGGCAGGCTCGGGAATGTGATGTGGGCCGGGATCGGGGATGGGAGGGGGAGGGGTCGAACCGAACAGGTAACGCTTGGAAACGTAACCTGCGGCCAGGCCCAACTCGCCAAAGTTATAGCCCAATCCGATCACGTCACCGGGGAGCACGATCGAATCGAACCCGTCGGGGACCACGTTGCCGGCGAACGCAGAGCCTGGCAGGGGCGAATTGATCAAGCTGAAGAGTGTCCCGAGGGTGTCGATTCCGTCGACGTAGGCGACCGGCTGCATCTGCCGCAATGAATAGGTGCCGGGGAGCAAATCCGTGAACAAATAATAGCCGTTGAGATCGGTAAACGTACTACCGACCAGTTGCATCCCTCCATCCAGGCGAAAGAGCTGAATCTCCACTCCATCGATGATGTATTCGGGGTTCGGATCGGCAATCGTGGCGAAATGGCCATCGTTGTTGCGATCGATATACACGGTTCCGGCCAACTGGCTTGTGCCAGGGGTATGGTGGGAGGCCGAGACATGGGCCGTGGTGACGCCAAGCAGGCATAACATCAACAGCGCATGCCACAGCCCCACGGGGAGGCGAGGCATCATGGGAAATTTTCCATCGGGGGACTAGGAATTCCTGGCGGCAAAGTGCCACCAGAACTGGTGACCAACTGGCGCTGAAAGAGTCAGCGCGCGGTCTTCATTAGTCAGCCCCAACCTTCTTTTGATGGAAAATTACGGAAAATAGGCACTTTGTGCCCGTCTGCTAGCCAGTATAGCCAGCGCCACAGCCACCCGCAAGAAAATTGCCAATAAATGGGCCTATATCGCCCGGCATGGGCTGGGGGGCGAGGTTCTCCATCGATGGGGAGGATGGATAGGATGTCTTGGAGGGGGTAGGGATCCTCCGGTGGGGGGGCCTGTCGGTCTCCCTGGAATCGCGTTTCAAAAAAGGCCGGTTTTTTCTGTTTTTCCGGCGTCTGCAGGCAGCCTCGCTTTGGGCTGTGTCTTCCCCAGTTTTTTTTCGAGGAACTGTTGACAGGCCCCAATGACTACGATAAAACCAAATCTAATTAACCAAACAAACTTCCGGGAGGACCCGATGGCCCGTCCAAAAGCCCCTGAACTCACCGAGCGCGAGCTCGAACTGATGCACGTTTTCTGGGAGGGAGGCCCGCTCACCGCCGCCGACGCTCGGGACAAACTGGCGAGCAGCGGGCGCGACCTGGCCTACACAACGGTGGCGACGTTGGTGAAGATCTTGATCGACAAGGGGTTTCTCGAGCAGCGGGGGGAGCGGCGGCCGTTCATTTATCATCCGCTCCGTTCGTTCGACGATGTGTCGAAGCGGCTGGTGGGAGACCTGGTGAAGCGGGTGTTTCAAGGTTCGCGCGAGGAACTGCTCGTGCGGCTGCTCGATGGCCGCAAGTTGACCAAGAAAGAACGGGAAGTGCTCGAACAAATTTTAGCGGAGGGCAAGTGATGTCCCCTTTGACAGCCACGTTTATCTGGACTGCACTCCAAATCACCATCCTCGCGCTGGCGACCCTCGGCGTTTACGCCATCGCCCGGCGATTGAGTCCCCACTTGTCGGCGGCCGTGCTGGCGACCGGTTTGGGGCTCGCGCTGGTACTCACCTTGCTGGCCGCGAGTCCATGGCCGCGCTGGCAACTGGCACGAGAGCAAGCAAACCCCCCCGTCCCACCGGTGGCGGAAGAAGTTGCGATCGAAAGGAGTGACGCACCCGCCACCGAGCCGGTGGTAGCGACGGCTCCGGAACTGCCAGCGGTCGATGTCGAACCATTCACGCTGGCCGACTACGCGGCCAGCATGTGGGCCGCCTTGCAGCAACCTCCCGTGGCCGCCGCTCCGGAAAAACAACCGACGAACTGGCTGCTGCGGATTGTTTTGGCCGGGGTGACGCTAGGTGTGGTGCGACTCGTGTGGGGACTGGCTAGCGTCCGTCGGCTGATGGCCGATAGCCAGGCCGTCGACGATCCCGACTTGAACGCACTGATTACGCGAACATCGAGGCAGTTGGGGATCACGCGATCGATAACAGTCCGCGACTCGCCGCATCTCGGCACGCCGGCAACGGTTGGTTGGTGGCGGCCGAGTTTGCTGCTGCCGGCCCACTGGTTTATGTGGACCGACGACGAGCGTCGGGTGGTGATCGCTCACGAGCTGGCCCACATTGCCGGGCGCGACTTCGCCGGGTGGATTATTGCCCGGGTGGTCGTGGCGCTCCACTTCTATCATCCGCTGGTCCATTGGCTCGCGGGTCGGCTGCAACTCGAGCAGGAACTGGCAGCCGACGCGACCGCGGCACAGCTTCTTGGCGATCGCAAACAGTATCTGCATACCCTGGCGGGGCTCGCGCTGGCGACCCCGCACCACAACTTGTCTGGCCCCGCGCGGGCGCTGATCCCCGGCCGTTCCCTACTCATGAGGAGAGTCGAAATGCTACGTTCACCGTTGAGGACAATCGGTAGTCAATTAGTGGCGACCCGGCTTCGCTGGGCACAGTTCGCCGTGCTGGCGCTAGTGGCGGTGGGGATTGCCGGGCTACGTGCTCCGAATCTGGCGGAGGCTCAAACGGCCGCGCCGGCGGAAATCGCCAAGAGTGGGACGGCGGTCGAGCGGATTCCGCTGTCGCTGGTGCCGCCGGAGACGATTTATGTGCTTTCAGTTCGCCCCGCGGAGTTGTTCGCTTCGGAGACGCTAAAGCCACTGGCGGAGAAAATCAGTGCTAGCAATCTACCACTTCAGGAGGCGGGACTCAAGGTGCAAGATATTGCCGAGTTGATGTTTTGTGTGCCAAAGGACAATGAACGTTATGTGGTGCGGATGACGACAAGAGAAGCCTGCGATCAATTGCTGACATCCTTTATCAAGTGGAATCGCATGACCGAAGTCGCAGGTGCGGAACGTGCGACCTGGCGAACGAGTTTGGAACAGTATATGCGGCTCGATGAACGGACATTCGTCGTCGACAAAGTGCGCAGTGAACCAGGTTTCACTGTGCCGCCCATTAGCAATCCCGTGGTGGCCTGGGAGGCTGAATGGACCAGCCGAGCTAGTGAGCAGGTCGTAGTGGCATTCAATAACCGACACTTGTGGAAGAGTCTCCCCGCGGAGGAAAAGACACGACTCGCCAACCGCGGGCTGATGCCGATGATCATGCCGGCGCTACAGCAGGTCGACATGGCGTTCGCCAACATAACGGTCGACGACGACTTGCGGATCGGCGGAGTCATCACAACCGACAGTCCCGAGAGTGCGGAGAAGGTGAAGTCGACGCTGCAGGCGATGATCACGCTCGGCCAGAACGCCCTCGACAACGCCCTCGACACCCAGCGAACACAGAAAGTCGCGCAAGCACCGCCCGAGATGCACCAAGCGTTGGAGGGCCTGATGGACGAAGGGGGCAAGCTGCTGCGTGGCGCCAAAGTCGAGGTGGAAGGGAACCAGGTGACCGTTAGTTACGTTGGCAAAGGCCAAGCGGCTGAGGTTGCCGTGGCGGCGGGGCTAATGCTGCCGGCCGTCGAGGAGGCCCGCATGGCGGCGCGACGAAACGTAATCACCAATAACATGAAGCACCTTGCCCTGGCGGTGCATAACTACCATGACACTTATAAACGTCTCCCGGCCGCCTCGAGCAAACGGCACAAGGGAGGCGAAAGTCAATATCCTCATAGCTGGCGGGTCGCGATCCTCCCCTTCCTGGAGCAACAGGCCCTGTACGACCAGTACCGTTTCGAAGAACCTTGGAACAGCGAGGCGAACCTTAAAGTGCTCGAGCAGATGCCCGAGGTATTTCGCGACCCCAATGCCACGGGTGACAAGCACAACACGACGTATTTCGCCCTCACGGGGCCCGAGACGCTCTTTCCCTCGGACGAGAAGATAGGATTCGCGCATGTCAGCGACGGATTGAGTAACACGCTGCTGTTCGTCGAAGCCAAGCGGGACATCCCCTGGACCAAACCGGAGGATATTCCCTACGCCAAGGAGGCCGCGGTCCCCGAGTTGGGCGGACACTATGCCGATCTGTTCCTGGCGGCGTTCGGCGACGGGAGCGTGCGACCGGTCTCGCTTGCGTCCCCAGAGGCAACGTTGCGGGCGATGATAACCCGAGCCGGTGGCGAACCGATTGCGTCCGAAGGAATCTTCGTACCCGACAATCGGCTGAAGAGATGATGCAATTTGGCGCAACTGCTGGATGCCTATGATGGACGATCGTGCGAGTGCCACTCCGCCCCTTTACTTGCTGCCCGGCATGGACCGGGGGTACCCGGTGTACGCGCGGCTTGCCCCTTTGTTGCCGGGGGCCGTGGTGCTCGACTACGTTGCTCCCGAACAGGGTGAAACGCTGGTGGAATACGCCCGGCGGATGGCGGCCGGTTTGGAGCGTGACTGTTACGTTGGGGGCACTTCGCTGGGTGGAATCGTCGCCCTCGAAATGGCCCGGGTGCTGAGGCCGCGGGGGTGCATTGTCATCGCAAGCGTGACCCACCCGCGACAGCTCCCTCCTTGGTTTTCGATATGGCGACCCTTGGGAGGTCGAGTCACGACCCGGCTAATGAGTCTGACGGCCGCGTCGGCGGCGGTCGTGCCACACCCCCTGCGGACACGATCGACGATACGCGTTTCCAGTTGGAACGGGACCAACGCGAAGTGGCATCGTTGGGCGACGGCGAGCGTGCTCGACTGGCAGCCCGATCCGTCGCCGCTCCCTTGCCCGCTGCTGCACATCCATGGTGACGCGGATGCCACGTTTCCGATTCGCTATGTCGATGCGGATGTCGTCATCCTGGGGGGACGCCACAACCTGCCAGCGTCCCATCCTCTGGAAACCGCACAAGCCATTGCCGCATTCACCCGCGCCGTCGGCCAAGTTCGTTGAAAAAACGTAACACTTCAGCCATCTGAAGTTGGCTGAAGTGGATAAAAAACACGGAGACACAGAGACACGGAGATGTGATTAGCGGGGTGGCGTGTGCCTTGATGTTGAGTTATTTCAAAAAACCAAGAGATAGGATTCGATGCAAAGCCCGCTCGTCGGTCTCCGCGACGCTGTGCCTCCGTGTTGAACTCCTTGGGACGGGGCTATTTCGCTTCAGTTGGCTGAAGTGTTACGAAAAATCAACTCTTACGGCGCCGTTCCCACAGCAGCAACATGGCGGCGCCTGCCAGGAGCCAACTTGCCGGTTCGGGAACCTCGGCCGTGTGGTCGGGTGACCCAAACGAAGAGAAACCAAACCGCTCTTTCCACAGCGTGTAGTCCCCTCCGTCGACGGTGCCCGAGTTGTCTCCCGCTCCATTGAGGACCGACTCGTCCTGTCCAACGTTGTTTCGCCACAGGACATAATCGGCCGCGTCGACCATGCCGTCGCCGTTGAAATCCCCTTGCAGCACCGTCGAGAAGGTGTCGAACGTCACACCCGAGATGGCCCCGAATCCGTCGGAGGCGGCCTTGGCGAGAATCGCAAACTGGTCGCCCGGTTGGGCGTCGATGACATCGAAGAAGTGGATATCGACAAACCGGTTGCGGACGACTTCTCCCGTGGTGACGGGCAAGCCGACAATGTTGTTGGTGACATCGGAAACCTGCGCGAACAGGATTTCGGTGGCCGCCCACTTCTCTCCATCAAGCCCGTCGGTGATCACGCCGACGCGAAAACTGGTGGGCACGTTTTCCCCCACTTCGAATGCCCAGCGGGCCGCACCGACGATCGACATTCTGGGGTCGTTGCCCAGCACGTCGTTGCCGTCGAGGATACCCAGTTTGACGTAGGGTGACTGTGAGTTGGGCGCGGGAGGATTCGTGATCTGTCCGACAGGGGGATCGAGGGTGTCGCCCCAATTGTAGTCGCGATAGCCATTGACCAGGGTCGGATCGTCGACGAGGGCATAGTTCCAGCCCCCAACTTTGTTGGCCGTCAGCGTGGCCGAATCGGAAATGAAGTTGGGCAGTTGGATCATGTTGGGATAGAAGTCGTTGTCGAACTCGACTTCGGATCCGCAGCATTCAACGTTGGGCCAGTTGAACTGTGTGGCGAACAGGGCATAGCCGGCGCTGCCGTAGACGTTGTTCCCGTCGGCATCCAGGGGCTTGGCCAAGGTCTCGGTCCGCCAGGGAACGACGACATAAGGAGGGTCGCCGCCAGGGAAATCGGTGCCGCCGATGTCGTAGTGCGTTCCCACGGTCGTCAGCGTCAGGGCGTGGGACGAGGAGACCGCCAGCAGACAAACGCCGCAGACCAGGAACAGGTGTCGAAGTCGCATACCAATTGCCTCTTTCCGTAAATTTTGCGCATCGGTCGATCTCTGGCAGAACGCCGCCGCAACTCGGGTTGCCAGATCAAGTGGAGCGCGGCGTCGCAAGCTCGCTCGACCGAGATGGTTTTGGGTTAAGGGGTCGCAATCCGGCACGGGGTGCCAACGAGCCCCCCGACTCGCCCTGCCGAACCCAAACTGCCCCTGTGGCCCCTCGTGTGCGCCATGCCGCTCCCAGTCAGTCAGAATAACCCGGACCACTGTCGTGTCAAGCATAAAGCGCGCAGCCGGCAGCGGTCGATTCCCGAGGATCGGCTGAGAATGGATAAAACGGCCAAGAAACCAGCCGCGCCCCAGGCGAGATCCATTACGAGTCGGGCGGCTAACAACAAAATCTCGAGCCAACAGACTCCCGAGCCGGGCGACGTGAGTCCCCGGAGTGCGCGACGAAATAGGCCACGGATTAAAGCGGATCGTTCGAATCACCACGGATCAGAAAGCTCTTCCGATCCGTGTCCCATCGTCACGCGAAAACCTTGGTGCGACGGCTCACGGGGAAGTTTCCAGCGAAACCACTAGGCGAGTAGCCCCTCGATCACCTGGCCCTTGCCATCTTCGGTCACGTAGAACGGACGCCGCTCGATGTCGAACACCGTCTTGGGGCTGATCCCCATGATCGTCATGATCGTCGCGTGGAGGTCGGTCAGCGAGACCGGGTCCTTGATGGCGATGCAGGGGCGCTCGGGGGCCGACTCGCCATGGACATAGCCTTGCTTCGTCCCGCCACCCCACATCACGAAGGGCACCGCTCCATGGAAGTGGCGATGGAGGCCGTAATGGCGCATCTCCTGGATCACGTCGGTCTGGGCCCGCGACTGATCCTTCGCCTTGCTCTCGGGATTCCCCTCGATGATCATGTCGCGGCTAAACTCGCTGGCGAGAATCACCAAGGTCCGATCGAGCAGCCCCCGGTCTTCCAGGTCGTGGATGAGTTGGGCGATCGGCTGGTCGACTTCTTGTTTCATCCGCTTGGCCGTCTCATGGCCATTCTCGTGAGTGTCCCAATGGAGGAACGGGATGTACTCGGTGGTCACCTCGACGAATCGGGCCCCCGCTTCCACCAGCCGCCTCGCGAGCAGGCAACCCCGTCCAAAGTGGCTGACGTCGTACTTCGCGCGGACACTCGGCTTTTCGAGCGACAGGTCGAAGGCTGCCTTATGCTCCGAATTCAGCAGGCGATAGGCACCATCGAACGAGCGAATCATCGACTCCTGCTGATAATCGCTCATGAATCGCCCCTGGGGGCTTTTTTCCACAAGCTCCTTGTAAAACTTGTAGCGATTGCTGAATCGCCCCGGGGTCATCCCCTCGGGGGGCTGGACCGCTTGGGCCGCATCCTCGGGGAAGGGCAAGTTGAAGGGGCCATACTCACTGCCGAAGAACCCGGCCGTGGTGAAGGCCTTGAGTTCCTCCGACTCGCCATGCCCCTCGAGTCGCTGACCGATATTGATGAACGCGGGAACCACCGGATTCCGCGGACCGAGCACCTTGGACATCCACGCCCCGATGTGGGGCGCGGCGACCGTTTGCGGCGGGACATACCCGGTATGCCAGTGGTACTGGTGACGCGAGTGGAGAATGTCTCCCAGATCGGGCAAGACCAGACTGCGGCAGAGCGTCCCCTTGTCCATGATCTTGGCGACGTTTTCGAGGCCTTCGCTGATTTTCAGCCCATCGACCGACGTGTCGATCGCGGGAAAGGTGCTGATGATCTTTTCGACCGGCGTGCCGATCTCGAACGGCTGATACCGCTTCGGATCGAACGTATCGGGACCCGCCATGCCACCCCCCATCCAGAGGAGGATGCAGGCATCGGCCCGGGCAGGGGGATGCACCAGCGCTGGGCCAGTCTCGCTGGCGGCCAAGAGCTGCCGCGGCTCCCCCGCCATCAGAGCGGCCAACGTCGATGCCGACATTGCCTTGAGAAAATGCCGGCGCGACCGCCGCTTCTCTTCGGCTCCTTCGTGAAGTTCGCGAGTGTTCTTCATTTTCGTTCTGTCTCCCAATCCAGCCTGTGAGGCTTTTGCTCTGTGTGCTCTAACGTACGGTCTGAAACTCAGGGAGCATGACGATGCTCCACAGCAAGTCTTCGAAGCCCGCTTGTGTCGGCTCTGTTCCCACGAGTTCGAGGAGGATGGGCATTTCGTCCTCTGTCGGCCTGCGCGACAAAGCCCGCTGATACAATTCCGCCACCTGCTCCTCCACGGTCATTCTATCCATCCGGCCCAGCATCGCGGAGGCCTCGCGGCTCAGCAGTTGCGTGAGGTTGGGGTTGTTCGACAAATCGAGTGCCTGGAGCATGGTCAGCAGGGTTGGCCGCGAGGTGACCACTTGCTCGCGATTGGGGCGTCCCAACGACCGCTGTAAGAGGTCGCTGGTGACCAGGGTCGCTCGCACGGGGTGCCCCTTGGAGTCGGGGTTTTGCTCGAGAAATGCCGCGGCTCCGGGGTGGGGCTTTCGCGGAAACCTATCGGTCAAGGTCCACACGGCGTCGATGAACTGTTCGGCCGACATCCGCCGGGCAATGGGCCCCTGGTATTCGTACTTCTCAGCGGGAGGTTCCTGATGCTCAATCACCGACTCGGCCTGATAGGCCTGGGAAGTGACGATCGTTCGCAGAAACTGCTTCACGTCGTAGTCCTGCTCAATCAAGTGGCCTGCCAGGTAATCGAGCAGGTCCTCGTTCCAAGGCCGGGTCTGCATGGCGTCGACCGGGTGGACGACACCGCGCCCCATCATCTGCCGCCAGAGGCGATTGGCAATCGTCCGCGAGAACCGCCCATTCTCCTCGGCCACCAGCAGTTCGGAGAGTTGCTTCAAGCGTTCCGGTTGTGGCAGAGTCGCTTCGACCTGGCCAAGCTCGGGGAACAGCCAGCCCGCCTTGGCCATTCTTCCCGTCGGCTTGTCGCAACGATGGATCTCAAGCTCTCGTTCGCTATAAATCGAGGCCAACGCATACGTCTCTTCGAGGGTCCAGCGATCGATGAAGCTGTCGTGGCACGAGGCACACTTGAGATTAATGCCCAAAAACACCTGCGAAACATTCTGGGCGAACTGGATCTCGCGCACCTGGCTGGCATTCACCAAACCGCGCCACTTGATACCGTAGATGAACCCTTCAGAATCCGGATTCGGCGAAATGAGCTCCCGCACGAAATCGTCGTAGGGTTTGTTCTCCTCCAGCGATTTGTAGAGCCAATTGCTGATCAGCTTGCGCCCCCCATCGATGTAACCCGCACCTACATACTCGTTGCGCAACAGGTCGTTCCAGAAGGCCATCCAGTGAACCGCGTACTCGTGGTCCTCGGCCAGCAGCCGATCGACCAGTTTCTCTCGCTTCTTGGGATCGCTATCGGCAACGAATGCTTCGAGGTCTTCCTTTTTGGGAAGCAGACCGAGTAGATCGAGCGACACGCGGCGGTAGAACGTGTGGTCGTCCACCACGGGAGGAAGCGACTTACCACGCGAGGTGAGATAGTGGTCGATGAGGCGGTCGATCGGGTTCTCGCGCCCCTCGGTCGCTGCGGGAAGTTCCACCTTTCGCAGCTTAAGCGGCGGCTCGTAAGTGTCGTCGGCCAGGGTGAACCCCGGTTCCCATTTGAGGCCCTGGTTGATCCACTGCTCGAGCACCGCAATCTGCTCGTCGGTAACCCGGGGGTTCCCCTTCGGGGGCATCTGGTTGTCGGGATCCTTCGACTTGACGAGTTCCAACAGGTAGGAGTCGGCCGCGTCCCCAGGGGTCGCCATGTCGGCTTCGAGGATCAGTTCCCGGGTATTGATCGAAAAGCCCCCCTCGGCCCGAAATCCCGCATGACACTCGGCGCAGTGCTGGGTGAGGATCGGGACCACCTGGTGGGCAAAGTCGATCTCGCCGGCAATCGCGTCCTGAGCACCGGCGGGGTACACAAGGCCGATCAGACCCAAGGCACATGCGGAAGCCAGCAGAATCGCCTTCAAGGGAAAAGTGAACACAGAAGTTGCAATGCGTGTCATGTATTGTCCGAGGGGGTGCCAAAACGATTGTCGACGGACGAGCAGTGCAGGAAAGGCCGGGCGCAAGCAACCAAAGTGCCGCAAGGAGGGGCCCTTCATTGTAGCCGCGACCGCCACCACCGTCGAACGTCCTTGCGACCTATCTATATAATGTCGAAAGTGAGCAAAATCTGGCGGAAAAACCCTCGGTCAAAATGTCGCGGAGGCCGAACCTTGCGGCAAAAACGCCGCTATGCTACGCTACGCCGAGGGAGCAGCCGCAATCCGCTCCCCCCAGACACCCCCCCCTCCACGGGCTGTAGCTCAGCTTGGCTAGAGCGCTGCGTTCGGGACGCAGAGGTCGAAGGTTCAAATCCTTTCAGCCCGACTTTTTTCGGAAACAAGCCCTTCGGCGAGTACGTCAAAGGGCTTTCTCCCTACAGGGACAACAGTTACGCCTGCGAGCGTGAAGTTCAAACAGACGATTTCAAGAATTCGTCGCTTGGCTCGGGACAACCCGGTAGCAAGCGCTGGCGGCACACCCAAGCATCTCGTCTGCGATCGAGGGACGCAGTTCGACTGCGCCGGATCCCGGGACTGGGAAGGGGGATCGAAGGGGGGATGTCTTGGTTTGGTTTGTCTGTCTTGATTTGTCCGCGTGAGTCTTCGCACTTTCTAAGGTCAGGGTCGAGAAATAGTGAACTATTTCCGATTTTCTTGGCGCATCGGCCCGCTCCTGACCTTAATTCATCGAAATCCATTTTGTGCGCCGACTCGACCCCCTCGCCATGCACGATTCCGCAACTAACGAAAAGGCACGTCGATTCGTAGGTCTGATGGGCGCGCACGACCAGCACCTGATTGCCTACATCCTGACACTAGTGCCGAATTTTGCGGATGCCGAAGAGCTGGCCCAGCAGGTCCGTTTGCGGCTGTGGGAACAGTTCGAGGACTACGACCCGGAAAAGGACTTTGGGGCTTGGGCGCGAACGATAGCCTATTACCTGGTGCTGGCCCATTACAAGAGTTCCACCACTCGACGGCGTGTGCTGTTGAGTCATCGAACGCTCGAGCTTCTCGCCCAAGAAGCGGCGGTGGCGGCGGAGCAGCAATCCGACGTGCTTTGGGCGATGCGAGAGTGTCTTGGCCGGCTCGACGAATCGAAGCGAAAACTGCTCATGCGTTACTACTCAAGCAACGACACGCTCCAGCACATCGCCAGTCAAATCGGTCGGTCGCTGCATGCCGTCAGGCACTCCGTTTCGCGGACGAGAGTCGCTTTGGCCGGATGTATTGAACGCACATTACGGAGAGAAGAGGCTTTCGATGCCAAGCCGTAACCCACGTCATCTGGAGGAAGAGGTCTACCAGCTTACCGAGGCATCACTTCGCGGGGAGATTTCGAGCGAGGAGGCACGCCAACTGGAGGAGCTGCTTGCGAGCGACTCCGCAGAGCATCGCCAAAACTATGTAAAATACATCACCCAGACTCTTGCCTTAAAAGTCTGGAGTTCGGCATTTGGCGAAACCCTCGAGAATCGCCATTTGCCAGCCGAGCCCCGTCGGTGGCCCGATGCGGCAGCAGCCGGCAGGGCCAGTGGAACCCCGGCGGATGAGGCAGTCTGGACGGGGCGTTCGAGAATTGTCGCGTTGGCCGCCGTGGCCGTCACCATGACCGTGGTGGGGCTGGGAATTGCCTTGTTGCGCGAAACAGGACAGATCGAGGCCTTCAGGGAGCCACAACCAATCGCCACCCTCACGTCCGACGACGAAGCCGAGTGGAGCAAGCACCCGTGGACAAGCGGGGCATCGCTGATGGAGGGGGATGTGCTCGAGTTGGTAAGGGGCCGCGCTCAGGTGAGTATGGCCTGCGGCGCCGAGCTTGTGCTCAAAGCGCCTTGCTCTGTGGACCTTTCCTCTTCCGATGCCGTGCTCCTGCGCAACGGGCTGCTGAGTGTGTCGATGGCCGATTGGACTTCAAACTTCACTATCGACACTGGGTCTGCCCGGGTCGCCTATTCGGGAAAACGGCTTGTCGTCAATGCCGATGCCAAGCGCGGGACAATCGAGGCCCATGCTATTGATGGTGGCTTGCGGATACGAACGGTTCATCTGCGTGAGGACGAGCGACGCGGGCTGCTCGTCTCCTCGGGCGAGGGGATTCGCATTCACTCGGCATCAAGGGAGTTAAAGCGGATCAAGGCAAACAAGGAGCTTTTCGATCCCGGCTTTGCGGCGACCGGACCGTTCAAACCCCTCGACATCCACAACACGGGGAAGGGCTTGGCCGTGGGAGATGAAGACCCTTGTTGGCGGATTGTCCGCAGCTCGGATCGAGGGCTTAAAACGCCCCGTTTCGCCATCGTCCGCGCCCCGGTTCCCGAGGGCTACCTGCCGGGAGTTCCTGAGATGTCGCAATGGCTCTCGGTCGATTCGCCCAGCGACTCCTGCTGCACGTCAAACGCCATGTACACGTTTGAAACAGAGTTCGACCTGACGGGCTACGATCTCTCGTCGGTGACGCTCATCGCGAATGTCCTGGCCGACAATGGTGTGACCGGCGTTCGCATCAACGGCGAGCGAGTCGAGTTCACGCCCTGGATCGATCACCACCGGGAGGCGGTGTTCAACGCTTACCGCAAGATCGAGATCAAGACAGGATTCGTCGCAGGGGTCAATCGCATTGAATTCGATGTCTGGAATAGCATTATATTCGTCGACGCAAATCTGCCTAACCCGATGGCATTTCGTGTCGAGTGGCAGGCGTTCGGACGGCTCAAGTCGGCCCCCTTAAACGAGGAGGAGGTCGAGGGGAAGTTCGCCACCCACCACCAACCGCCGGCCCCCGACCAGAATCCCCTCGATCTGAGCCGCTATCGCCAGGCTATCAGGCCGCATCGCGCCAGCGCAGGCCAGTCCGATCGCCCCAGGGTGATGAGCGCACCGGTGTCGATTGCCAATCTTTTATTGTAAGAGTCCTCTGGGTTCCTCACTTCAACTTTCATGACACGCATTTCGGAGCACACGGTGACCGCTACGCCTAACAACACATGTTTCGCCTTCGCGCATCGGGTGCGACCAGCAATTTCGTGCCACCTACTGCCGGGAGTCCTTCTCATGCTTGTCCTGGGCACTGGAGTCACACCCAACAACTGCCAAGGCCAAACGATTCAAGGGGTCCGCGCTTATGACGTATCGAGTGAACTGGTGGGAGGGGGCAACGCCTTCGATCGCCGGGTCCTCTACACGCTCGACGGCTCAGGCTTCGTCCCCGACACGTCGGCTCCTGCGGGAGAGCTCAAAGGCTTTCATACGACGTTCGCCGAGGTCGAGGGAACCCCGGGCACCTTCTGGTCGACCAACGGGACATTCGGATTTGCCGTGGGGGCGCAAAACGATTTGCTTCCCTCCTTCGTGGTCTTCGATCTCAACGCCGTCTACGATCTCGACTCCTTCACGGTGTGGAATGGCAACGAGGTGACCCTCGACGCGATCGATCTGACCAACCGGGGAGCTCAATCGGTCAATATCTCGCTGGGGACCAATCCGGAGGCCCTGGTCCCGATTGGCAATTACGTTTTCGACCGCGCTCCAGGGGCCGACGATGTCTCCTACGGGCAAACCTTCGACCTCTCGGGGGTCGCAACCGCCAGTGCGACAAGGTATGTGCGATTCGACTTTCTATCGAACTACGAGCAGCCAGGTGACCCCGGCAACTCCGATATGATCTCGATTGCCGAAATACGGTTCACGGGGGTGGGCATCCCACCCATACCGGGCGATGCCAATCGCGACGGGCAGGTCGACCTCGCCGATCTGACGATTCTGCACAGCAATCTCCTGCCCGGCATTCCCACCTCGCCATTGCCTTCGACATACGCCTCCTGGGACGATGGCGACTTCGACGGCGATGCGATGGTCACCCTGGCCGACTATCGGATTTGGAAAGGGGCCTTCGAAGCCCAGTCGGGGCAGTTGGTGGGGACCAACCACGTTCCCGAGCCAGCATCGGCGGCGGTGCTCTGCTTGGCAATGGGAGTCGCGCTGCGGTTGTGGCAACGCAGGTCCGCTGGTTAACCATCTCTTCGATCCTCGACCATCCTCACTTCACGCGCAAAAAGACTTCTCATGATCCACTTCTCCCGATATGCGGCCCTCGCCGTGACCGCTCTTGGACTGTTCGCGAACATTTCCCGCGGCCAGGTATATGTCGACTGGCTACCCGGCCCGGGTGTGGTCGAAAACTACAACGACGGCACCAACTGGGCCGGCAACTTCGTCCCGCAGTACAGTGTCACGCCGGCCGAGGTCGCTCGCATCGGCAACAGAGGCACTGCCTACCTTGAGGATTCGCTGCTCAACAGCGGTGGAGATGGCCCCGCGGGGCTGACCGTCGTCGGACAATCGACCCTCGAGCTGCGCACAACTGGCGTGCTCGAGGTTGCGGGCCCCACTCTGATCCAGCTTTCGACTCTCGCCATTCAAGGGGGTGGGCAACTCCAGAGCGACCAGTTTCGCATTCGAGACAGCTTCTTTCGCTACACGGTGACCGGCGAATCGAACATCGCGGAGGCGCCGATCAAGGTGACGCACGGGGCGGATCTCTCGGGCGCCGTGGTCCTCGACCTCGAGGGGCTGGCGAGCTTTCCCCTTGGGCAAACCATCAACTTGCTCGAAGCGGAAACCATTACGGGATTCTACTCGCCCCGCGTGATTAACGCCCCCACACCCGGCGCCGGCCAGGGGTATCGCCTAACCGAGTCGAGCTCCGGCGGCCGGGTCACACTGGGGGTGACACTCCAGCAGTTGCTCGTCGTGACTGTCGACCGCCAGACGGGCGAGGCGTATATCAACAATCCTGGTGGGACTCCGCTCGATTTCGACGGCATTCGCGTTTTCTCCGCCTCGGGATCTCTCGATGGCGGCGAGGCACTTCCGATTAGCGGCAACTATGCTGTCGCGACGACATCGCAGCAGATCAGTCAGCTCCGCACAACACCCGGTACCGACACCGTGACGACGGGCGAACTTTCGCTCGGCAAAGTTTACGCCCCGGTGGCACCCACCACGTTCGGAGTGCCCTACTTAGAAGACCTGATTTTCTCCTACACCACGAGTGGAGTCGACGAAACAATCGGTCTGGTGGAGTACATCAACGACCCCGTTAGCTTCAACAATGCGGTGCTCGAAGTCAACCAAACGACCGGGATTGTAACCATCTTCAACGATTCGGCCTTCGATCTCGAGATCGAAGGCTACACCATCACCTCTCAAGCGGGGCTACTCGATGCAACCGAGAGTCCCGCCGTCTGGCACTCGTTCGAGCTACAGGGGCTCGACGAGGGGGCATGGGACTCGTCCCCCACCTCCAATTCGAACCGCCTGACTGAGCTCATCAGCTCTGGGACCTCGCCGCTCTTAGCGGGCCAACGTCGCGTACTGGGTTCCGTTTACGACGTGGCCAGCGGCAGCGAAGAGGATCTGTCGCTCACCCTGCTACTGGCTGGAGGCGATGGGGGCAACGTCGTCAACGGGAATGTCGATTTTATCTCGACGGCGGTGCTGCCTGGCGATTTCAACGGCGATGGAATCGTCGACGCAGGCGACTACACCGTATGGCGCAACAATCTGGGAGCCGTCAACGAGAACGCCCTGAATGGCAATGGCAATGGAATCGGGGGTGTCGACGCCGACGATTACCTGCTGTGGAAGCAGCGGTACGGACAAATGGCGCCCTCCGCGCTCGCCCAGGGAGTGACCGCGAGTCCCGTTCCCGAGCCCTCTACCTGGCTGCTGACCGGATTGCTGGGACTTCTCGTCTGTCGCCGCTGGTCGATGGGCTCATGTTAGTACGATCTGCCTCCATTTAACGTCTGCTTTTCACCCTTGGTTCCTACATCTTGAAAGTGGAGTGTCTCATGAAATCTATTACTTCCTGCTGTTGGGCCCTGCTGTTGGTTGCCCTGATGTCGGCCGTGGCAAAAGGCGGCTACATTGCGGGGGTCACCATCGAGGCCGCCTCGAGCGAACTGGGGGCCCCAATCTTCGATCGTAGTGCCGGATATCTCGTGTCCAGCGCTGGTCTCGACGTGGGGACCGGAACTCATTCGATCATTCCCGACGGGACGATGTGGCTTACCAATGGCAATTTCAGGGAGCCGTTCGACCCGCTGCCCGCTCAGGTCGTCTTCGACCTAGGAGGCGTCTACGATCTCGAAACCGTGGCGGTCTGGAATTACAACGAATTCGTGGTCGGCGCCGATCTCGTGACGCGAGGAGCGCGCGATGTCACCATTTCGGCGGGGGCATCGCTCGCCTCGATGAACTCGATTGGCGACTTCGTCTTCAATCAGGCGCCGGGACTCGACAACGTCGACTTTCGCCAGGACATCTTGGTGGCGGGCCTCCCCAACACGACTGGAGTGCGTTACGTAACCTTCGACATCACAACAAACCATGGTGATACGTTTGACTTCGCCGGCCTATCGAAGGTCCGTTTCACCAGTGCCGCTATCCCCGAACCCACGGCGGGTCTGTTGGCCAGCCTGGGGGCTATTGTCGCCTGCGGAGCCTGGCGGCGCCGCTCGGCTCCAGCCGCGGCGTGACCACGATAAAATCTTTAGGAGCTTTTCCATGAACCGTGTTTTGTCTGTTTTAGCAGGGCTTGTGCTGAGTGCCGTGGCGAGTGTCGCCAGTGCTCAGTTCATCACCGGCGTGAGTGTCATCGATGTTTCGAGCGAACTGGGCGCGCCAATCTTCGATCGTAGGGCCGAGTATCTCGTGTCGAGCGCCGGTTTAGACGTGGGGACCGGAACTCATTCGATCAATCCCGACGGGACGATGTGGCTTTCCCATGGCGTCTTCAGGGATCCGTTCGATCCTTTGCCTGCCCACGTTGTCTTCGATCTCGGGGGCGTCTACGATCTCGAAACCGTGGCAGTCTGGAACTACAACGAAGCCACCGCCGGGCTAATGACGCGAGGGGCTAACCTCGTGAACATCTCCGTCGGTACCGATCTGGGTTCACTCGTTTCGCTGGGGGACTTCACCTTTACCCAGGCTCCTGGGACAGCGGACGTCAACTTCCGCCAGGACATCACCTTGGGCCACCTACCGAATACGAGTACCGTCCGCTATGTGGCGTTCGACATCCTCTCGAATCACGGCGACACTCTCGACTTTGCCGGACTTTCCAAGGTCCGCTTCTCAGAGACTTCGATCGGCATCCCCGGCGACGTTAATGGCGACATGATTGTCGATGAGGCCGATTTTCAGGTCATCAACAGCAACATGTTCCAGTCGGTCACGGGTGGCATTGCAGCGGGTGACCTTAACCTCGACAATATTGTCGACTTCTACGACTACAAAATTTGGAAGAACCTCGTCGAACCACCGTTGCCCTCGAGTATTTCCAGCACCGGCGTCATCCCCGAGCCCGGGTCTCTACTCCTCGTGCTGGGAGCCATCGGCGTGGCTCTCTTCTCTCGGTGTCGAGTCTCAAGCCGCCAGCACGTGTCCGGTGCGGTTCTGGCCCGCTAGCAAGTGGTTTCCAGAAAGATCACCCGACCCTGACAGCAAGGAGAGCGAGAGGCACCGTCATGCAAAGTTTTCACTCCTCAACGCGACCGGTCGCCCCGCGACTCTATCCGGCACAGTTTCGGCCAGGCTTTACCCTGGTGGAATTGCTGGTTGTGATCGCCATCATCGGGGTCTTGGTAGCCCTGTTGTTACCGGCGGTTCAAGCGGCACGCGAGGCTGCCCGCCGCACGCAGTGTACTAACAATGTCAAGCAATGGGGACTGGCGATTCAGAATTACGAATCTTCTCGAAAGACGCTCCCCTACGGCGCGATCAACGAAGAAGCCGGCATTGACGCCAGCCTCGATCGCAAGACGTTTGTGGTGGCATTGTGGCCGTATCTCGAAGCAGGCGCCGTCGATGCTCTCTATAACGATCAATTTCCGCTGTGGCATGAGAACAACCGGCCTGCCATGATGGCGCAGCTCGATGTTTACTATTGTCCCAGCGATCGCGGAAAAGCGCTCTGGATGGGGGATCAATGGCATCGCGCTCGAGCGAATTACGCTGTCAACTACGGCAACACCAACTTTGCTCAAACCACCTATAATGGAACCGAACATACCACTGCCCCCTTCCGCAACTGGATCCCGAAACGGCCCCTCACATCCCGCGAAAAGCGAAACCCGCCACTTAAACTCCGTCAAATTACCGACGGGCTGAGTACCACCATGTTTCTGGCGGAAGTTCTGATGGCGGACAACGATACCGATTTCAATACCCGCGGCGACGTATTGAACAACGGATTCAACAACTACACCACCTACAACTTGCCCAACGATGGGGTCGATCAGACATTCTGTCGCGATAGCCCGCTCACTCCCGCGCCCTGCCTCAATGTCGCTTGGGTGCCCGACCGAATCGTGGTTGGCACCAAGAGCAAGCACCCCGGCGGCGTCGTCGTGGGGATGGGGGATGGATCGACTCGCTTCGTTCCCAACGATGTGGCGCTGGTTGTTTGGCGGGCCATGGGTTCGAGTGCCTTTGACGACATCGTGTCCGATGAATTGTAGGCAGAGGATTGATAAGCAAAGGATCTGTAAGCGGCCGTCTGCGCAACGGTTGTCTCCAACCCGCCACTGCCGAGCGTTCTCTGTTCACACTCTTACTCGTGGTTGGTAGCATGCTGTCGCAAATTCGCTTGGGATGTCGTCGGGCCATGCACGGCGTGATGGTTGTAGCCATGCTGTTGCCACTGGGATGCAGCCAGAAAAATAGCGCTGCCGTAGTTGTAATGGGGCAAGTCACTTTCGAAGGCGTGCCGATCGAATCGGGCAAGATCCGCTTCAGTCCGATCGACGAGGTAGGTCGACCGGCAGAAAGCTTGATCCAGAACGGCGCGTACACCGTCGAAATCGCGCCAGGGGAGGTGAAGATCCTGATTGATGCCTACAAACCGGGCCCTCCCGACGCCAGTGGAATGCCGACGCAGGAGCCGTTCCTTCCTGCGTCGTACAATTCGAACTCGCAGATTATCCGCACCGTATCCCCAAAGGATCAGGTCATCGACCTGGCTCTCACGGCAGCAGGCACGTTGCCGTAGAAGACCCATTACCGACTCACCGCTAGTCGTCCCCAAAAGACAGATCAAGGCACTCTCCATTTGCGGTTTGAACCCCAACATATGGGAGGTGTGGGCCATGCCGAAGCTGTCCAATTCTCTGCCGAGATACCGCGAGTCTATGGCAACTGATCGTTCGTTAAGGAATGAAACGAACGTTCCCAGACGAGAATCTCCGTTGTTTCAGCCTCGGTTGCTTGCAAGTGGTTCACGGTGGAAGAGCCTGTAGAGCGTGAGTTGGTATCTTGGCTTCGATGCGTCGACGCGGGCGTGAAGAGTTATGAGCAGGGCGGCGCCACTTAGCGCCCGCTTGACGCATCCTACATCTACATCATTGCCGCACTATCCGCGCGACGCAATAACGCCTATTTTCACTCCGGCAAATCCCACACCGTCACCGAACCGTTGTGGAACCCTGCCACGAGCTGCCGGCCATCGGCCGAAAATTCGAGCAGGCGGGCGCGGTGGCCGGGCTTTTCGAACTGGCCGATCTCGCGCCCCGACTCGGTGTCGAACAGGCGGATGATGTTGTCACCCGGGTCGCCGGCGTAGTTGAGGTCGGCGGTGGCGATGGTTTGGCCATCGGGCGAAGCGGCGACGATGCGGCCGTGGTCGTGGGGATGGGGGATCGCTTGGCGGAGTGTGCCGCTTGCCATGTCCCACACTTGGATCTGCTTGGCGGAGTTGGCGACAAAAGTCGAGCCATCGGCGGAAAAGGTGGTTCGCCAGATTTGTAGCCGCTTGAGTGGTGGCTCCCCCACCAGGGGTAGAGCCCGCGCGTCGGCCACGAATCGCTGCTCGATTTCCCCGGTGGCTCCGTCGAGGGCCAGCGTTTCTCCATCGTCAACGGAGACCAGGAGCAGCCCGTTGGGCGCGAAGCCAAGTGCCTCTACACTCGACAGCCCGATTCCACCCGCCTCGTCTGCTGGGAAGGTGTACGCCACTTCCCCTGTAGTGATGTCGATCGCTTGGAGTTGGATACCGCTCAAGTTGCCTTTGGACGTGGCCACCACAATGTGTTTACCATCGGGGGAGAGGGCGGCGTGGCGGACTTCGACGTCGAAGATGATTTCGCGGAGCCGCTGGCCGGTAGCCGCATCGAATACGACGACAATGCCTTCACGGTAATCGACCGGGGCGTCCCGCCGGCCAGCGGCAACGAGCCGCGACTGGTCGGGAGTGAACGAGACGAACATAGGCCACGCATCCCATCCCCTCCGGCTGATCACGGGGGCGAGCAATTCCGACCAGACGAGCTGTCCCGCGTTGGCATCCCACACGCGGACGTACCCGTCGCCGTGCCCCGTGGCGATCTGTTTTCGATCGGGAGACGAGGCCAGGGAGTGGAAGTATCCACGTGGAAAGGTGCCGCTGTCTCCCAGAAGCATTCCAGATTCGACTTCAAAGACGCCAATCGAGTTGTCGAGCGGCATGTAAACGCGGCGGCTGTCCGGTGAAAAGTGGGGGGGAGCACCCCACTCGCCGGGGAGGTCGAAGCTTCGCACCCGTTCGCCCGTCTCCGCGTCGAGGATTTGCAGGCGCGAGAACTCGGCCAGCGCGATCCGCTTGCCGTCGGGGGAGAGAGTGGCATTGCCGAAACTGTACCAGTCGGGATGTTGGAAGTCTCGCAGACGCTCGCCCGTGTGGAGGTCCCAGAAATAGATCTCCGCCATGGTGACCTGCTCGGGGCCGACGGCAAGCGACGTTTCGCTCCGCGGAACGGTTCGCTGGCCCGCCGACATCAGACTCTTGCCATCAGGGGTGACGGCGAGATTCAGTAGCACGGGATTGTGGCTGCCACGGGGGTCGTAGGCGTCGGTGACATGGGCGAGATCGTTGGCCAGTTGCCAGGTGAGGATTTTTCCCTGGCCTCCCATGCCGGCGATCAGCACTTCTTCGTCGGGTGTGAAGACGATGGTCGAGATGCCCGCCGTGCCCCCAACGCCGTCGCCGTTTCGATTCCGCGCGCCGCCGGGCTCCAGGCGGCGATACGCCGTGCCCGGGTCGTTTGCCTGTCGCGCATGGACGAATCCGTCGGCGCCGGCGGAAGCAAAGAGTTTCCCCGTGGCGGAGAACTCGACATCCTGCACTTCCGCGTTGTGCAGCTTTTCGCGGAACAGGAGCCGCCGTTCGGGCACGCTCCAGAGCGCCACCGATCCGTGCAGCTCGCCCCAGAGAAGCTGCTTGCCATCCGGGGAGAAGGTGATGGTCGAAATCCAGCCGGTTGCCGGAGGGGGCAACTTGATTGTCTCGACGAGTTTGCCGGTCGGTTCGTCGATCAGCCACGCCGTGGGAACCGGCTCGTTGCGTGCGATGGCCACCAACATGTCGCCCGCGGGGGAGACAGCGACGTTGCTGATCCCCCCCGACATCCGGAACTGATCGTTGGCGAGTTCGAGGGAAATGCGCGGGTCATCCTGCCTGGCTTCATTCCCCCGAGTCTCCTGAGCCCCGGCCAGTTGGCCCGACAGGGTGAAAAATGTCAGAGCGACCATCGCCCCAAGGCTTCGATTCACGCGGCTCGAATCACGCTGGATGGTCATCGCTCGCTCCCGTTGGTGTTCCCTCCCCATAGGTTAAGTTGCGAACTGGGCGGGAGAATTGCAAGCGTAAAGTGCAAACTGTGTCCAAATACCCTCCACGAGCAGACCATCCTCTCCCCGAGTCCCATTCCCCATGTCACAGCTCTCCGGACAAGACTTTGCCATTCTTTCCGCTATGGTGGGGGAATGCTTTGGGCGAATCGATTTGGCTCCCTTCCCGGCAATTCGACTTCGACGGCGCATCCTACCTCCCTATCCCCCCTTCCTTTTCATTGCAACCAGGGAACTCACCAACCCGGCGATCAAGACCGCGAGGTACAGTTGTCCGATCATGGCCTCGACCCAGGACAAAGTCAGCGCTGGTGTCGTTGATGGGGAAATGTCGCCGTATCCGACAGTGGTCAAGGTGACGAAACTGAAATAGAAGAAGACACCCCGGCGGTAATCGCCCTGTTGGAGTTCGCGAGACAAGTGGTCGCTAAAGGAAAACGACTGCGGATCACCCGCGTAGATCATCGCATAGATCACGCCCCAGGCGATGCCCAACAGCAAGTACCCTGAGATGGCGCCAAAAACGCTATCGATGGTAATTTGTGGTGCCGTTGCAATGCTGTGAATGATCTTTCCGGTCACGAGCACGAAGAACACCGCGGCGATGCCATGCCCAGCAAATAACGTAACGTCCTGCATCGAGGAATGAAGGAAACGGCTACCGATTGGCAGTGCGGCCGCCGGGATGCAAAGCACGCAGGCCACCGTGCGCCACGCTTTGTCGTGGGCCAAGGCATATACCAACGCTAGCATGACGATGGCAAACAGGATGTCGAATAACCACCCTGAAGTGCCGAAGCTGGAAGCGATCGGCTGGACAACCAGCAACACGAGTAGCGCGAGCAGGAGGAATAGATAGCGCCATTGAAGGAAGACGACGATTCGGGAATGCATCCAATCAGGACCTGGCGACGTTTAATGTGGCAATTCAGGGACGAAATAGAACATCAGCGCGATGATGATATAGACAGTCATCAGTTGGACTCCCTTGTACCAGTTGGATTGCCCATCACCACACACGATCGCCCCCAACAAGACTCCCAGGAACAAGGAGCCGACCTCGGCGCGGCCGAAGGAGAGTTCCAGAGGTTGCGGGGCGATGAAATAGCTGGAAAGCACAAGCACCGGTGCCACAAACAGGGCGATCTGGATCGAACTGCCTAAGGCGATACCGATCGAGAGATCGACTTTGTTCTTCCGGGCCACGGCGATTGCCGAGCCCGATTCGGCGGCGCCACCAACGATGGCGAGCAGCACGATGCCTACGAACGTATCCGACATCCCCAAGGCCTCGCCGGTACCCTGCGCGGCACCAACCAGGATTTCACTCATCCAGGCCGCCAGGACCGACGCCCCAACCAACGTTCCCATCGCACGACCCACACTCCATCCCTTGCCTTCATGCTCGGCGCCTCCCGCTGACTCGACGCTGGCGAACGTGCCCGGGTGAGTCTTGAGGGAGAACAAGAGGTACAGTCCGTAGGCAAGCAGCAGCACGAAAGCGATGCCGATGTTGAGCATTTCCTCTTCGCGGATCGTGCTTTCAGGGGCGAAGTAACGGCTGAAGCCGCTGGGCACGCCCATGCTGGCGGCCGCCAATAGCATCATCGTGCTGTAGGAGCGGGCGGCGATGGGATTGAATTTTTGATCACGATAGCGGATACCGCCGAGCAGAAACGAGAGGCCAAGGGTCAGCAGCAGGTTGGCCAGGATGGCTCCGATGAGCGACGCCCGCACCATTTCGAGGTAGCCGGCTCTGAGCGCCACCACGGCGATGATCAATTCAGGCGCATTCCCGAACGTGGCGTTGAGCAGCCCTCCCACCGCGTCGCCGGTGCGCTTGGCGAGTTGCTCGGTCGCATGGACGATCATGCGGGCGATCGGAATGATGGCGAGGGCCGCCGAAAAAAAGAGCACCGGCGGCGGGACGTGAGCATGCTCCAAGCCCACGGAGATGGGAATGAAGGCGAACAGCCAGGTGATCGAGGGTGCAAAAGACAGTCGCATAGGGCTCTCGCGGTTCGTAGGATCGTTGCCTCAAGCTACCTGCCACGTCGATGCAATCCGTGAATCGATGGAATCCCCCAGGCAGGTTGTGGAGCCGCCAGTTAACAACTTAACTTGGCGCCCGGGCAAATACGATAGCATCTGATCGAGATTGGTAGGAAACTCGCCGGCGGAGGATCGACGGAAAAGCCCAGGAGGGGCCGGGCCGAAACGCCGGCATAGGCACCTGTGCCGCTCGACCTACCCCCACCCAACGCATAAACTTATCCAGCCCATCCATCCCCTCCCAAGCCGCGTTCCCCCTCCATGTCCGAACTCACTCCCCAAGACCTCACCCTGCTCGCCTCCACCGTCGCCCAGCTCGAACGCCCCAGTCTCGCCGGAAGGCTCGCCGGCGTGGTCGGAATGCCGGTCGAAAAACTGCTTAGCTGGATGCCCGACTCGATGCAGGGGCAAATCGAGCGTGTGACCGAGGAGGCCTTGTCGAAGGCCCTGATCGTCGCCCGGAAGACGCTGTCGGACGGCAGCCCGAGGGCCCCTTGGAATCTGTCGCACAAAGTGGCCGCCACGGTGAGTGGCGTGACGGGGGGCATGTTCGGCGCTCCCGCACTGGTGGCCGAGCTCCCCGTGACGACCGTCATCATCCTGCGATCGATCGCCGACATCGCCCGGTCGCATGGCGAGGACCTTTCCGACCCGGCGGTGCAGCTTGCCTGCCTCGAAGTGTTTGCCCTGGGGAGCGACGGGAAGCAGGAAGTGGTCGACGTCAAGAACTCTCGCGCCGAATCGGTCGACCAACACATCCGCACCAGCTACTTCGTCGCCCGGGCAGCGATGGCCCACCAGGTGACCGCGGCGGTGGAGATATTGACCAAGGGGACGACGGCGAGTGGCGGGTCGGCCCTCACGCGGCTGATCGCGAGCATTGCCTCGCGGTTTGGCGTGTCGGTTTCCGAAAAAGTGGCGGCCCAGGCGATCCCCGTTGTCGGGGCGGTGGGGGGAGGGCTGATCAACGCCCTGTTCATGGACCACTTCCAGAACACGGCCGCGGCCCACTTTACTGTCCGCAAGCTCGAGCGGATTTATGGCACGGAGGTGGTGCGTCGAGAGTACGAGCGCCTCGCGGCTGAGCTGGGGCCCGCGCGATCGCACTGAGGTGGGGAAGGTTGAGTGTCTGGGGTTTTCCCGCATTTCCATTGATGTGAGGCACATATGATTTCAGGTGCGTACTACCTTGATTCCGACGGATATCCCCGAGCGGAGTTTGGGCCTCTTTATGAAGAGTTAGGGTGTTTTCTTGTAGATGATGTTCAGCGGAGCCCAGAGACATGCGACATGCTCTTTGCTATCTGTGAAGACATCAAGTCTGGAAAGCAGAAAGAGTGGCAGGGAACGGGAAACGCACATACCGTAACGATCACTGCCGAGGGAGTGCATGTCGAACATGAGTTTTCGGACTCATATTCGCCTTGTGATCTGTCGATTGGCGAGTTTATTGATGTGTTGTCGCGGTGGAAGCAGTTGATTGGCCCTTAACCTCTATGAACTGCAACGAATTAGCCTTCAAAAGGTCAGCGGAGCTAAAGGTAGACAGTCAACATTCATGGCACGACCATGGTGTACTGGTCCACCGATCTTTTATGGACGGGACTAGTGAACAAACGACCACTCAATCAAGAGGGGATTCGCCGCAACGGACGCGACGAACTCTCTTGTCACATCCCTGTGAGCCGAGTTGGAGGCGCCACACAGCCGAAATCCCACCCTCCGCGCAGAAGTGGCCTAAATCTAGGGGTTGGTGTAGGAATTTCAGGGACGGCCAGCAATGTCACACAGGTTTTCGGAGCCGCACCAGGACTATTACCACCTAAATAGTCGGATATCAAGCTAGGTACTCACAATGCGTTTAAGAAGAGTTTATTACTTTCTGTTGACAGTGGGGGCGTTGGTGGCGTGTATTACTGGAGCGTTATGGACTTTCAACCTTCGCGAATTGTATTCGCATAGGCTTGAAAGCCAAGCTGCGATGCAGTTGTTCCTCAAGAGCCGTGAACATCTAACTGATGATCTAGACAGCTTTATTTTCAAGACAAGGGGTGTAACACTTGGTGACTCATCTCAAGTGGTAGATTCGAAAATGCATGGATACGAAAACGATCCCGTGCAGCTTTCTCCCTCGGGCCAGGGTGGAGTGGGTGCTCCCGACCCATCGGTAACGGCGTTCGTCAAGACCTACGAATTCCACTATGGCCCTCTTCGGGACGAAAACGGTAAAGTAACCCGCGAGTTTATTCGAGAGTTCTACCGCGTTTTATTTGACGAAGCTGGCTCAGCCTTCGCGATGGAAAGGCACCTGTTCATTCGCCATGACCCGGATCGAAGCGGCGTTACAAGACTGGACTTGAGAACTGGAGCAGAGCACTAAGTGAACTGAGAATTCCAACCCAAACAAACCCAAACCCAGACCCAAACCCAGACAGACCCAAACCCAGACACTCAACATTTCCCCCCCACTTTTTCCCAAAACCCGCTTGACACCCTCCCGAACATCTGTACATTTGGATGCTAGCACCGATGTCCACCATGTTTTTGAGGGGAAAACTGCCATGGCCGCCTGCCC
>CAZYQQ010000026.1:0-57504 GCA_964650265.1 uncultured Planctomycetaceae bacterium | reverse complement strand
GCGCGGAGGAGTTTTATCGGGTGGTGGGGGAGTATTTTCCGTTGGACGAGCCGGCTCTTTCGAACCCCTAAGCCTTGTTGTT
This sequence comes from uncultured Planctomycetaceae bacterium, assembly GCA_964650265.1. GTDB lineage: Bacteria > Planctomycetota > Planctomycetia > Pirellulales > Lacipirellulaceae > CAZYQQ01. The sequence continues at coordinate 57,422 of CAZYQQ010000026.1, read as the reverse complement.
CGGCACAAACTCCCCAGCCTTGTATTTCAGCCAGTAGTCGTCGAACGATCGTTTGACAACCCCGCTCAGGATGTAGAGTCCCAGGATGTTAGGGACCGCCATCGCGAGGATCATCATGTCGCTGAAGTCGAACAGATGTTGCGCTTTGATAACTGCCCCCAGGAAAACACAGACGACGAACAGACATCGGTAAGGGAAGGAAGCGCCTGGACCGAACAGGAACGTCGAGCAGCGCTCGCCGTAGTACGACCATGAGATCATGGTCGAATAGGCAAACAGGAAGACACAAACCGCCAGCACGTAGGGGAACCACCAAACGGCCGTCCCCCACGCCGCAGTCGTCAACGCGGCTCCCTGCTTGGCTTTCACGAGGTGTTCGTATTCAGGGGCATCGTAGACCTCCGTGATAACGATCACCAGCCCGGTTATCGTGCAGATGATGAGTGTGTCGATAAACGGCTCCAGCAGGGCGACGATCCCTTCCCGCACCGGATGGTCGGTTTTCGCCGCCGAGTGGGCGATGGCCGCGGAGCCGGTCCCCGCCTCGTTCGAGAAAGCGGCACGTTGGATTCCCATTACGGCCGCGCCGATGATCCCGCCGTAGACGCTTTGGGGATTCCAGGCATAGTGGAAAATCTTCCCGAAGGCGGGAATGATCTCCGTGAAATTCATCAAGATGATTGCCAGCGAAGTCGCCACGTAGAGCAGGCACATAAACGGTACGATCAGTTCGGCCGTTGTGGCAATCCGACGGATGCCGCCGATGATGACAATCCCAACCATCACGGCTAGCACGATTCCGTACAGCCATCGCCAGTCGGAGACAGTTTGGTCTTCGAGCGAAAAGGCACTCTGAACAGCTCGTTCCACCACGAGCTGCGACTGGGAAACCTGGTAGGCGCACCCGCCACCGAACGAGGCACCGATACAGAGGATGGCGAACAAGAGGGCAAGAACCGCTCCGAGTTTACTCAGCCCCTTGGCTTCGAGCCCGATTTTCAAATAGCGCATCGGACCGCCGAGCACCCGACCATCGGGGCCCACTTCGCGATACATCTGGCCGAGTGTGCATTCGGTGAACTTGCTCGTCATGCCGAAGAAGCCAGCGACGACCATCCAGAAGACGGCCCCAGGTCCCCCCAAGCCAACGGCCATGGCCACTCCGCCGATATTTCCCAGGCCTACCGTGGCCGAAAGGGCCGAGGAGAGGGCTTGAAAATGGCTTACCTCACCCGCGTCCTGCTTGTTGTCGTAGTCCCCCTTGGTCACCATCACGGCATGTTTGAAGGCTCGAATACTGACGAATCCCATGCGAAACGTCAGATAGACGGCACCAATGAAGAGCCAGACGACCACGAAAGGAACCTTTGGTCCGATCCACCCCTTATGCTCGACTCCGTTCTCATCGGTCCAATCACCCGTGCCAAAGTCGTAGAAGAGAAATCTCTCGAGCGGCGTGACCAGGTATGTGCCGAACCACGCGTCGACCTTATCGACCAGCTTGACGGGGGCCTTTTCTGCTTCTGCGTCGCCTACGGTCTCCTGGGTAGCCTCGTCAACCTGCGTGGTCGACTCAGCGGCTGGCGGGGCCGCCGTCTCTTGTCCCAGCGCCGGGTCCGTCCCGAAGAGCAGGGCGGACCCCAAAGTGAAAATCAGCAGAAAAACCGGCAAGTTCGCGGCAGCACGGGCAGGCATCGAAAATCCCTATCAAGCTAGCAGAATTGGCCAGGGCCCCTTGGCCGATGGTCCTGTGATCTGTCCCTGTTGCGGGGCCCCCCGCTGGAATGTCACTCGGCCAAGAGAGCTTTCTCATGACCTCGATGCCAAGCGGACCCGATGAACCGGCCCACGATAGCCTATAAATTGAAGGCTTACAAGACTTTGCGTCAAATTGACGGCGGTTTGCGTCGTATTTTTCAAAGGGAGCCTTGTGTAAAATACCAAGTGCTCTACCATAGAGCCAACAGCCATGCTGCCACCAAGAATCTGCGACAAACCGCGATGTTCTCCCTCTCACCCGAATCGGACGAAACACTCATCAACCTGCTCCGCAAGTCGGAAGCAGCGGGTGTCGGCGATTTGGAAAAAGACATGGGGGTTACCGCAACCGCGGTTCGCGTCCGGCTCAACCGGCTGATGGCCGAGGGGCTCGTCGAGCGGGAAGTGGTTCACCAAGGGCGAGGACGGCCAAGTCACCGCTATAAGCTGACGGCCAAGGGATTGCGGGCCGCCGGCGACAACTACGCCGATCTGGCCGAGGTTCTCTGGTCGGAGATTCGCGAGATCGAAGACCCGGCGGTTCGCGACGGACTGCTCAAGCGGATTGCGCTGAAGCTGGCCGCACGGTCGTGGGAGGCGCAAGGAGAGGGGCTGGCCGACAAGATGCAGGACCTGGCGGAGCGGATGAAGGAGCGCCACGTGCCGCTGGAGGTCGACAGGTCGGGAAGTCTGCCTGTGCTGACCATGCTCGCCTGCCCCTACCCGGAGCTTGCGCTACACGACCGCGACGTTTGCAACATGGAGCAGATGTTGATCTCGGCTGCCTTGGGCGAGGAGGTCGAGCTCAAGGGTTGCCGCCTCGATGGCCAGGGTTGCTGCTCGTTTCATCCGAGTGGCAGCGAAGCCTCGGCCTGAGTCCGCGTTTGTCAAATTATCAAATCCAACCACCGTCATAGCCAATCAGGCCACAAGTTCATGCAGGATACGCTCAAGATCACCGACCTCCATGTCGCCGTGGAGGGGACACCGATTCTCAACGGAGTCAATCTCACCATCCGTCGCGGCGAGACGCATGCCCTGATGGGGCCGAATGGCTCGGGCAAGAGCACGCTCGGGTTTGCCGTGATGGGGCACCCCTCCTACGAAGTCACCAAGGGGACGATCGAACTCAATGGCGAGAATGTCCTTGAGCTAGACGCGTCGGAGCGTTCCCGTGCCGGCATTTTCATGGCCTTCCAGCGGCCGATGTCGATTCCCGGTGTGAAGATGGCCGATTTCCTCCGCCACGCGACGACCAATGTCCGCAATCCCGAGCGGAAGGAAGGGGAAGACCTGATTCCGATGCGAGAGTTCCGCAAGGAACTGAAGGACAAGATGGCCCAACTGCGGATGGACGAGGAGTTCGCCCGCCGCTACGTGAACGATGGTTTCTCGGGGGGCGAGATGAAGCGGGCCGAGATACTTCAACTCGCGATGCTGCGGCCGAAGTTTGCCATCCTCGACGAGACCGACAGCGGTCTCGATGTCGACGCGGTGAAGCTGGCGAGCCAGAGCATCGCCGCCATTGCCCAGGAAACGGCGGGTGGCGCCGAGATGGGGATCCTCATCATCACCCATCACGACAAGCTGCTCGAGCACAACGTCCCCGACTTTACCCACGTGATGCTCGGGGGGCGGATCGTCGAGACCGGTGGGGTCGAACTCGCCCGGGAGCTTTACACGTCGGGTTACGATCGGATCCGCGCGGCGTATCCCGACGCGGCCCGCATCGAGGAGCTTGCCCGCCAGGAAGCCGCGGCCTCCGCCGTTTGACCACGAACTTCGAGATTCCTAATTCCTGTCAAGGATTGAGATAAAACAATATGGCTACCGACCTGAGTACCCCCGACGCGGGAGTCGTCGGCGAGATCAACAAGTACGACTTCGTCACCAAGACGACCGGCGTGTTCAAGGCCCGCAAGGGACTCGACGCCGACATTGTCGCGCAGATTTCCGAGATGAAGAACGAGCCGGAGTGGATGCGCGAGTTCCGGCTCGAGTCGCTCGAGATATTCGAGTCGAAGCCGATGCCGAAGTGGGGTGGGGCGATCAACCTCAATTTTCAGGATGTCTTCTACTACCTGAAGCCGACCGATCACCAGGGGAAGACCTGGGACGACGTGCCGCAGGAAATCAAGGAGACCTTCGACCGGCTCGGCATTCCCCAGGCCGAGCGTAAGTATCTCGCCGGGGTAAAGGCCCAGTTCGAGAGCGAAGTCGTCTACGGATCGCTGCAGGAAGACCTCGCCAAGAAGGGGGTCATCTTCACCGATACCGACACGGCGGTGCGGGAGCATTCCGACCTCTTGCGCGAGTATTTCGGCACGGTGATTCCGCCGACCGACAACAAGTTTGCCGCCCTCAATTCGGCCGTCTGGTCGGGGGGGTCGTTCATCTACGTCCCCAAGGGGGTGAAGATCGAGTTCCCGCTGCAAGCCTATTTCCGCATCAATGCCGAGAGCATGGGGCAATTCGAGCGGACCTTGATCATCGTCGACGAAGGGGCCGAGGTCCATTACGTCGAAGGATGCACGGCCCCGATGTACACCACCGAGAGCCTCCACTCGGCCGTGGTCGAGGTGATCGTCAAGAAGAATGGGCGTGCCCGCTACACGACGATCCAGAACTGGGCCAACAACATTTACAACCTCGTCACCAAGCGGGCGATGGCCTACGAGAACGCTCTGATGGAGTGGATCGACGGCAACCTCGGCAGCCAACTCACCATGAAGTACCCGGCCGTCTACATGATGGAGCCGGGGGCCAGGGGCGAGATCCTGTCGATCGCGTTCTCCTCGAAGGGGCAGCATCAGGACGCGGGAGCCAAGCTCGTCCACTGTGCGCCGAACACCTCGGGACGGATCATCTCCAAGAGCATCAGCAAGAATGGGGGCCGTAGCAGCTACCGCGGTCTAGCCAAGGTGCAAAAGGGGGCGACCGGGTCGAAGTGCAGCGTTGTTTGCGACGCCTTGATTCTCGATGCCAAGAGCCGCAGCGATACCTATCCCTACATCGAGGTCGAGGAGCAGGATGTCCAGGTCGAGCACGAGGCGAGCGTCTCGCGAATTGGCGAGGAGCAGCTCTTCTATATGATGAGCCGTGGACTGACCGAGGCCGAGGCGAGTTCGATGATCGTCAGCGGGTTCATCGAACCGCTGGTGAAAGAACTGCCGATGGAATACGCCGTTGAAATGAACCGCTTGATCGAGTTGCAGATGGAAGGTAGCGTCGGTTAAGAACGTCGCGAGGATTCAGTCATGTCGACAGTCACCGATACCCAGGCGCTGATCGCCCGGTTATACGAGGCCGAGGGGAAGGCGGAGATCGTCGGGGGGAAGATTGTTAGCATGAGTCCGACGGGTGATTATCCCAGCAGTGCGGCACTGGCGATTGTCGTAAGCTTGCGGAACCATGCCCGACAGCATGGTGGGCGGGCTTACACCGACAACGCGGCCTTTCTGGTGGACCTGCCGAACCGAACATCGTTTTCGCCCGATGCGTCGTACTACACGGGCCCACGGGCGAAGATGAAGTTCCTGCCGCAGGCGCCGGTGTTCGCGGTGGAGGTTCGCAGTGAGAACGATTATGGCGACAGGGCCGAGCAGTCGATGGCGGAGAAGCGAGCCGAATACTTTGCTGCCGGGACCTTGGTCGTTTGGGACGTCGACGTCTTGGGGCAAGACGTGGTAGTGCGCGTGTATCGCGAAGGGGCGACCAAGCCGAGCGCCGTCTACGGCCGCGGCGATGTGGCCGAGGCCGAACCAGCGGTGCCGGGTTGGACAATGCCGGTGGACGAGATTTTTGAGTAAATCACAATAGAATAGGGTGTCTTTACATCGCGAGGATTCAGTCATGTCGACAGTCACCGATACCCAGGCGCTGATCGCCCGGTTATACGAGGTCGAGGGCAAGGCGGAGATTGTCGGAGGGGAGATTGTTGTCATGAGTCCGGCAAGCCGACGCCATGGTCGTGTTTCGAGGGCCATTGTTCGAAGTCTGGAAGCCATGGAGCAGAAACTCGGCGGATGCGCTTATGGCGACAATGTTGGCTTCCTTGTCGATCTGCCGACTCGGACCAGCTTTAGCCCAGACGTTGCCTTTTGCCTTGGTCCCCCTCCAGCGGAAGATGACTTTGAGTTTGGTAAATCCGCTCCAGAGTTCGCTGTCGAAATTCGCAGCAAGAGCGACTATGGCACCGATGCAGAGCGAAGAATGGCCGAGAAGCGAGCGGACTATTTCGTCGCGGGTACGCAAGTCGTATGGGACGTCGACCTGAAGAGCGACGAGGTGATTCGCGTCTATCGGGCCCCGAATCCTATCGAGCCAACGATTTATCGCCGCGGCGAAGTGGCGGAGGCCGAACCGGCGGTGCCGGGGTGGACAATGCCGGTGGACGAGATTTTTGAGTAAACGCTTGGATTGGAATTGAAAAAAGTAATGACGACCCAGACCGAAGTCACGGGGTTTACCCGCGAGCGATTCGAGGAGTTCCTGGCCACGCGGTCCAGCGAGCCGGCGTGGCTTGCCCAATCGCGGCGTGAAGCGTGGGAAGCGTTCGAATCGCTCGCCTGGCCTGCCCAGAGGTCGGAAGAATGGATGCGGACCGACATTCGCATGTTCCACCTCGATCGCTTCCGGATGCCGCGGGAAGGCCAGCCCACCAGTCAAGAAGTCGCTCCAGGGCTGCTGACCCGCGACGTCGATTTGGGGGGAGCGATTGTCGATTGCGACGGCCGACCGGTCAGCGAGTCGCTCGTCCCGGAACTGGCGGCCCAGGGAGTCCTGTTCGGCAGCTTGGAACGGTTGGTTGTCGAGCATGGCGAACTGTTGCGCCCCTACTTCGAGCGGCAGGTGGTCGATCCCCACCAGGATAAATTCGCCGCCCTGCAGGCCGCCTGCTGGAGTGGCGGCACCCTGCTTTATGTCCCACGTGGTGCGAAAATCGAGCAGCCGCTCCACTCCCTCTCGGCGTTGGGAACGGGAGGCTCCGACCTGTCGCGGACGCTGGTGATCGTGGAGCAAGGGGCCGAGGCGACCTTGCTGGCGGAGACGGCGAGCCTCGACAACGTGACCGAGGGCTTCCATTGCGACGCGATTGAATTGATTGTCGAGCCCGAGGCCCGCCTGCGGTATGTCAATCTGCAGAACTGGTCGCAGCAGGTGTGGCACTTTGGGCATCAGCGGGCGACTGTCGACCGCAACGCGAGCCTCCAATGGACGATCGGCGCCTTGGGGAGCAAGCTGGCCAAGGTCAACCAGCATGTTGCCCTCACCGGTCCCGACGCCGAGGCCCAGGTCAATGGCGTGATGTTCACCGAAGGCCGGCAGCACCTCTCCTACAATACCCATCAGCACCATCAAGCACCCTACTGCCGAAGCGACTTGCTCTACAAGACCGCCCTCCAGGACCGCGCGCGGACTGTGTGGCGCGGCATGATCAAGGTTGATGTCGCCGCCCAGCGGACCGATGCCTACCAGCGCAACGACAACCTGATGCTCTCCTCCACCGCCCGGGCCGATTCGATCCCGGGGCTCGAGATCGAGGCCGACGACGTCCGCTGCACCCACGGCAGCACGTCGGGTCGAGTCGACGAACAGCAGGTGTTCTACGCCATGACCCGCGGTTACACTCGCAAGGAAGCGGTGCGGATGATCGTCGCCGGGTTCTTCCAGCAGGTGTTCGACCGCATCACCATCGAGTCGGTCCGCGATGCCCTGGGCGACGCGATTGCCGAGCGTGTCCAGGACCTGGCGAGTTAACATCATGTCCCATGGGGAGTTTGTGCAGGCGGCCCGGATCGACGATGTTCCCAACTTTGGAACATTGCTCGTGGAAGTCGCCGACCGCATGGTGGTGCTCATCAGGTCAGGGGAGAATATCTACGCCCTCGACGATGTCTGCACCCACGACGGGGGCCCCCTGAGCGATGGGGAGGTCGATTTCGCGAACTGCACGATCGCCTGCCCGCGCCACGGAGCGAAGTTTGATTTGCGGACCGGGGCGGTCCGGGCGATGCCGGCAACCGAGCCCACGGCGGCACACGAAGTGCGGATCGAGGGGGAGAACGTACTGGTGCGGCTCAGCGACGCTTGAAGCAAACACATTGTATTGAGAAGGAGGATTTGCGATGCCTATCGCCGAAGACACGATTCGCGAATCGCTCAAGGAAGTGATCGATCCCGAGCTGTTCGTCAACATTGTCGACCTGGGGTTGATCTACGAGATTCGCCAGGCGGAACAGGAAGGGGAGGGGGTCGATGTCGAAGTCGACATGACAATGACCAGCCCCGCGTGTCCGGCGGGCCCTCAGTTGATGGCCCAGTCGAAGGATGCTGTGGCCAAGGTCGAGGGGGTTCGGAACGTCGATATCAAGTTGGTGATGACTCCCCCCTGGACTCCCGATCGGATGACGGAAGAGGCGCGCGATCAGTTGGGTATCTTCTAAGCGATGCCTTCGCCCCCCCAGCCTCCCGCGTCAAGGAAATCTCCCCGTTGAACGTGTTCATTTATGAATGGGTCGTCGGGGGAGGACCGCTTGGTCAGCAGCCGCCACCCCCGCCAAGCTTGCGTCGCGAAGGCCTGGCGATGCTCACCGCCTTGGTTGACGATTTTTCTCGCATCCCGGGAATGCATGTTGCGACTATTGTCGACAACGATACCGAGCTAGAGCTCAAGCCCCCTCACGAAGTCGTCCGCGTGGCGACACTTGCCGAGCGCGACCGGGCCATGACCCGGCTTGCCCGTTCGGCGGACGGTGTCGTGCTGATTGCTCCCGAGCAGCATGGCGTTCTCTTGCGCATGACGGGCGAAATTGAACGCATCGGGGGAACTCTCGTCTCGCCGGGGGCCGACTTTGTGGGGATCGCGAGCGACAAGCACGAGACAGCCATTCGCCTCTACGCCACGGGAGTGTTAGCCCCCGAAGGGATCGTCCTGATGCCGGGCGAGAATCCACCGGCATCGTTTCCCTACCCGGGCATACTCAAGCCGATCGATGGGGTGGGCTCGGTGGGGGTCGAGCGCATCGAGGTGCGGCGGAAAGTCCCCAAGAAGGCGGGAGCCTACCGGCTGGAACGCTATGTCGAGGGACTTCCGGTGAGCGTGTCGGTGGTCTGCGGTCCGGCGGGTTTGCAGCCGCTGGCCCCCTGTCGACAGATTTTGGGGGGTGAAGGAGGCTTTGAGTATCAGGGGGGAAGCCTGCCTGTGGCCCCCGAGCTGGTCGACCGCGCCCAGCGGCTCGCCCTGGCGGCCGTGGCCGCACTGCCGGCGACACGTGGCTGGGTGGGGGTCGACATGATCCTTGGTAGCGCGGAAGATGGCACCGCCGATCGGGCGATCGAGATCAATCCTCGCACCACGACCTCCTACGTCGGGCTGCGGGCGGCGACCGACGCCAACCTGGCTGAGTTCTTGTGGCGGCATGTGAGGGGTGAACCGGCGGAGATGCCGCAGTTCGTCTACCCCCTGCGCTTCTCGCCCGATGGCAAAGTCGAACTCGAAGCGACGTCAACCGAGTGAATCCGGATGAAATGGTGGGGTATCGACATTGGCGGGGCGAACCTCAAATGGGTCGAACCCAACGGGCAGGCCGCCACGCGCCCGTTTCAACTCTGGCAGCGGCCGGGAGAGCTGGCCAGCGAGTTGGCCAACGTCCTTTCGAGCCTCGACGCGAGCAGTGGGCTTGCCGTCACGATGACGGGGGAACTGTGCGACTGCTTCGAAACCAAAGCCGAAGGGGTCCGCCACATTGCAGGGGGGGTGCGAGAGGCGGCTTGCGGGGCGTCGCTTGCCTTCTATGGAGTCGACGGGCAATTCCACTCAATCGACGAAGTTGGTGAACATGCTGCACTTCTTGCTGCCAGCAATTGGCATGCGCTGGCGACATTCGCTTCCAGGTGGCTTCCCGCGGGCTCCGGAGTCCTAGTCGACGTCGGATCGACCACCGCCGACATCATTCCGCTGGTCGCAGGGACCGTGGCAACTGCCAGTCGTAGCGACACCGAGCGGTTGCTGGCTGGTGAACTCGTCTACTGCGGAGCGGCGCGGACCCCGCTGATGGCCCTGGTCTCGGTGCTTCCCTATCGCGGGAGGGAGTGCCCGGTGGCGGCCGAGTCTTTTGCGTCGACCGCCGATGTCTACTACTTGCTTTACGGGATCGGCGAGAGTTTCAGCCTATCGGAATCGACGGCCGACGGTCGGCCGATGACCCGGCAGTTTGCGATCGATCGGCTCGCGCGGTCGATTTGTGCCGACCGGACGACATTCACCGAATCCGATGCCTTGGCCGTGGCCCGATCGGTCGAACATGCGCAACTGGCTCGGCTCGGGGAAGCCTTGGCACGGGTGCAGGCGAACAACCCGGCAAGCGGCGGCGCTTTTGTTGTCGCCGGGAGTGGCGAGTTTCTGGCGCGAAGGCTCGTGGAGCGGCTGCCGGGAGTTGGCGAAATCGTTTCGCTCGGCGACCGGCTGGGAGTGGAGGGCTCGCAGGCCGCCACCGCCATCGCGGTCGCGACGCTGGCAAAGGAGCGAAGGTAGGGGGCCTGATGAGCTTGGACGTGGCGCTACATGTCGTGAAGATCGGGGGGAGTTTGCTTGTTCGGGAGGATTTTGTCCCGGCGATTCGCGGCTGGGTGTGCCGACGGCTCGAGGCCGACCAAGGGATCCATCTGGTCCTGCTGGTGGGAGGGGGGCCACTGGTCGACTCCCTGCGGCAGCTCGATCGCCTCCGGCCCACCGACCAGGAACTGGTCCACTGGGCAGCGATCGAGTTGATGGAGGTAGCGGGACGCCTTGTGGGGGACTGGATCCCGGAGTGGCCGGTGGAGTCGTCGCTGGAGGGACTTTTTCGGCGAAGTGCCCGGCCGGGAGTCACGCTCTTCCTCCCGCTGGAGTTCCTCCGCCACCACGAGCCGCGATGCGGGGGGGCCCCTTTGCCGGCTGGGTGGCAGGTGACCAGCGATTCGATAGCCGCCCGCCTGGCCGACGTGGTGGGGGCCGAGGGGCTGACCCTGCTCAAATCGACGCCTCCCCCTGGGGAACCATGGAGGGAATGGTGGCGGGAGGGCTATGTCGACGAGCATTTTGCCCAGGCTGCCGCGATGCTAGGCGACGTGTCCGCCCAAGCGCTTCCTCCCGAAACGCTTCATGGCACCAAGGGCTCGGTGGAAGCCGGCTAGCTGGGTGGTTGCCCCGGGATGCCGTAATGCGAATCCTTGACAATAATTAGAGCGTGTCGTTAGCATAGGGGTCTCTCCTACGGAACTGTGGGCGACTCGCTGCAGGTTCCCCACCTGTGGCTCGCCCCCAATTTGCGGTCGCTCGGTATCGTGCGGGTGGTAGTCAGGTCGTCAGTTGCGACGGCGCTGGCATTCATCCGGCATGGAGATTCGATCATGTCTTTAATCTGCTTGTGGTTTGAGCGGTCGGCTTGGTATCGGCCGTTTGTCGTCTGGGGCCTTTCGGCGCTCGCCCTCGTGAGTTTGCTCGCGTGTCCATCGACGGCCCGCGCCTACACGCCGGAGAGCCCGGAGGTGCGGAAGCTGGTCGATAGCGGTCTGGCGTATCTGGAAAAGAATTCCCAGGAAGAGCGACTCGGCGGAAGATGCCTGATTGCGCTGGCGTTTCTCAAAGATGGCAAGAAAGAGCATCGCTTCATTCAAGAAGCGGTCAAGGCCTGTGAAGAGGGGATGGCCAAGAAGGACATTGCCGACGACCGGACCTATGGCTTCGGGCTGGCCGTGATCTTTCTGGCCGAACTCGACGCGAAGAAGCATCGCAAGACCATCGATTACTATCTTTCGGTCGTCAAGAGTCGGCAGAAGAGCCATGGCGGCTGGGGCTACACCGCCGAGCAGATTGGCGATATCTCGCAATCTCAGTATGGCGCGCTGAGCCTGTGGGAAGTCTTTCAAAAGGGCATCCCGATCGAGGCGGGAGATGTCGACCGCGCGGCCAAGTGGTTGATCTCCGTGCAGGAGTCGTCGGGCGCCTGGTCGTACAAGCCAGGGCTCGACAAGAATGGCGCCCCTCAAGCGGGTGGTCACACCACGGGGTCTACCGTGGCCGCCGGGATGGGGAGCCTGCTGATTTGCGCCGACTTGTTCGGAGTGCTCACTCCCAGGCTGGCCGACGAGGCCGAGAGCAACCTGCCGGGCGCGGTGAAGATCGAGAGTGCCCGCGATGGGCAGCGCCCGCGCTTGAGCGGAAGCGTCGACAAGCAGAAGCTGATGGAGGCGGTGCGGCGCGGCAATGCCTGGATGGACAAGAACTACACGGTGAGCCTCGACAACTACACGTCGTATTACATGTACGCTCTGGAGCGGTACAAGAGCCTGCAGGAAGAACTGGAAGGGACTGATGTCGAAGAACCGGAGTGGTACAACAACGGTGTCGACTATCTGAAGAAGGAGCAGCACGAGGACGGGTGGTGGTCGAATGGCTGCGGAGTCGAGTGCGACACGGCCTTCTCGATTCTCTTTTTGCTGCGTTCCATGAAGCAGGCACTGGGGCCGTCGCTTGGCGAAGGATTGGCTCTTGGCGGCCAAGGAGATCTGCCGAGGGACATCACTAAATTGGTCAACCGCGGTGGCAAGCTCATCAACGAGCAACCCAAGACCGAGGTCAGCCAGCTAATCGCCATGCTCGACGACGAGGCCAAAATGGCCGACCTCGAGGGACTGCTCGACGACCCTTCGGCCCTGGTAGTGAAGAACGTCGACCCCAAGGATATGCAGCGTTTGCGGCAGCTTGTGAGAAGTGGCGACCCGGTTCCGCGGCTGCTCGCCATCCGGACCCTTGGACGCATGAGCGACCTCGACAATGTGCCGACCTTGATCTATGCGATGACACTCGAGGATCGGCGGACGGTGCTCGAAGCCCGCGACGCCCTGCGATTCGTTAGTCGACGGTTCCAGGGTTTTGGGCTGAAGGACGACTACGACGAGCACCAAAAGTTCGATGTGATTGAGAAATGGAAGAAGTGGTACCGCTCGGTGCGACCCGACGCCCCGCTGGTGGTCGACTAGATTGCGGTAATTCGCTTCGATCAGTAGCCCGCTTGCCGACGTCGACCCCGTGGAAAGTGGGTTGCAGGCAAAGGAACTGCTAGGTTTGCGACTGAGGGGCAAATATACTGGCGGACAGGATTGTCGGCGATCGCTAGCGTGGCGATCCGAACGCCTAGAGAGGAAACGATATGATGAACAGCGCAAGGGGTGGGTCAAACCCTGGGCCCCACTACCAGCTTCAAGCCAGTCGTGCCGACCGAGCGCAAAGCCTCGTCGTCGCGCTGTTGGTCTTGCTGGGAGGGGCAGTCGCCCTGCTGCTGATCGTTTTTCTGTTTCGCGAGTTCCAGCCTCGGACGACCTTGCCGAATCTCACCCGGGTCGACGTGCGTGGGGGTGTAAGCCAGCGGGGTTTCGAACACGACATCGAGCCTCCGGGAATTGAAGATGCCCCCGAGACCGACGCGCCTCAGCTCCAAGAGACGCTGCAAGAGCTCACGCTGGCCCTCACCTCGAAGACAGCCCTTTTGAGTCAGACGATTGTCCAAGCGGACAGTACGGCTGCGAAGGCCACGAGCGTTGGAAATCGCGACGCGGATCGCGACGTGATTGGCGACAATTTTGATCTCGACCGCAGAGTCGACCCGCCCAAGGAATTGCGATTCGACCCCGAGTCGCTGGACGACTATGCTGCCATGCTCGACTATTTTGGGGCAACACTCGTGGTGCTCGAGCCGAAGGCGAATCGAATCCATTCCGCGACCGATCTCTCGGCTTCTCTCCCCACCACGCGGAACGAGGTTTATACGCCCCGCCGAGATTTTTATTTTGTCGCGCGGGGGGCTCCCCTCAAGCCATTGGAAATCGAGCTTGCCCGTAAAGCTGGTATTATGAAGCCAGGAGGGATCCTGTTGACGTTCTGGCCCGAGGCCGTGCGGCGGCAGATTTACCAATTGGAGCAGGACCAGATGGATCGGAACGGACGCACACCCGCTCAAGTCGAGAAAACCATCTACCGCGTCGAAAAGATCGGGCGCGAGTACAAGTTGAGGATTGAAGTTCAAACCTACACAAACTGAGTCGGCCTCGTTTGAACCCGGCTTGCCCACCCAACACCCCCACCGCGATTTTCCCCTTCCCAGAATTCCAACTTCTTCGGCCACAGCGCAAGATGAGTCGTTCGAATGACAAAGCCGGTATGGTGGCCTCTCGCGAGGAGGGAACTGTCACCCTGGGGATTGCCACCCTGGGGATTGCCACTCTGGGGCCCGTGGCTCCTCGCCACGGCTTGCAGGCCTTGTCGACAAGGGAGGTCAGCCGATGAGTAGTGCCACTGTCGACTCCCCAACCCGACCTCACTATCGCCTCCAGGCGAGCAATGTCGACCGGGCGCAAAGCCTCGTGGTGGCGCTGCTGGTGCTCTTGGGGGCCGCGGTGGCCGTGCTGGTAATTATCTTCCTGTTCCGAAAGTTCAACCCGGAGAAGGCGGTTCCCGACCTGATCCCCATCAATACGGCCCCCCGGGGTGAAAAACCCAAGGGGACCGCCGACGACATCGAGCCCCCGGGATTGGAAGACGCACCGGAACTCAACGAGCCGGAATTGCAGGAGACCCTAAAGGAACTGACGGCCGCGCTGACCTCGAAGACCGCGTTGTTGGATGACAATGTCTTCAACACCGAGAAGCAGGCAGGCCGCGGGACTGGGCAGGGAAGTATCGACGGCACAGGAAACACGCCTGGAGGTGGGGGGAACGCTCCCCCCAAGGAACTCCGCTTCGAGCCACAGTCGATGGACGACTACGCGGCGATGCTCGACTATTTTGGAGTGACCCTCGCCGTGCTCGACCCGAGATCGAAGCGGATTTACTACGCCAAGAACTTGACCGCCCCCAAAAAGACCACCTGGGACGAGCCCTACTCGCCTCCCCAGACGTTCTACTTCATTGCCCGCGGGGCCCCGCTGCAGCCGCTGGAGATCGAGCTTGCCCGGAAGGCGGGGATCATGAAGGTGGGGGCGACGTTGATCACGCTCTGGCCGGAGGAGAAGGCGCAGGACATTTACCGTAAGGAGCAGGAGTGGATGCACTCCAAGGGACGGAAGTCGATCGACGAGATTGAAAAGACGTTTTATCGGGTCGAGAAGAAGGGCCGCGAATATGAGATCAAGGTCGAGGATCAGACCTATTTCTAATCAGCGACCTCAAGCGAGACCCACTGCATACCCCTAGTAACGACATTTCCCTCGTATATAGAGACCGCAGACCAAGATGGAAGTATTGTATGAAATCGTTGGCATTGCGACCTACGCTGCAATGGGGCTGACCGCCCTCTGGGGCGCTTATTGTGCCGTCATGGTCTGGATGCGCGTGGCGAACGTGCGATTCCGAAACGAAGAAGAGCAGCAAGAATTCGTGGAGGAGCTCGGCACCCACCTGGAGAAAGGGGACTTCGACGGGGCAATCGCCCTGTGTGAGGATGATCGCCGCGCCCTTCCCCAGCTCGCCCTCTACGGCATCGAGAATCGCCACCTTGGTTTGAAGCGCGTGCAGCGGCAAACATGGGAGCGGTTCCAGTCGGATGTCCTGGGAGAGATCGAAAAGGAGCTGAGTTGGGTGGCGACCGTGATCAAGAGTGCCCCGATGATGGGGCTGTTCGGGACGGTCACGGGGATGATGGGTGCGTTCAACAACATTTACTCCGCCGGTTCCAATGTCGATCCGAACCAGATGGCGGGTGACATTATGTTCGCCCTGATTACGACGGCCCTGGGGCTCGCGATCGCCATGCCGCTGCTGATCGTGAGCAATGGCATTGTCGTTCGGATTCGCAAGATGGAAGAACTCGTCGGCATCGGGATCGCCCATTTGATGGACGTCTTCCGCCCCGTCTTCCCGAAATAGTCGTCCCGAGAAGAGTCCCCCGTTTTTCGATCAGTCCCCCCGCGAGTGACCTCGACGTCGCAATGAATATCAACGAAGCCTTAGACTCGGTCGTGCTCAAACGGGACTCGGAACGTCCCGACGAGGACGACGATTTCGCCCCGCCGCCCCGTCCGAAACGCGACGACGACATGGAGATGGACATCACTCCGATGATCGACATCACGTTCTTGCTCCTTATTTTCTTCCTCGTTACCTCGCGGCCCGATCAGTCATTGGGGGTCAATTTGCCTCTCGCCATTCACGGCGACGTGGTCAGCCAACGTCGATCGACCGTAATGACAGTCGCCGAGGGGGGGATTGATCAGGCCCCGGTTTACCGAGGCGATGGCAAGAATCCCGCCAATCTCTTGTCGACGGATGTTGAGCAACGCAACGAGGAGATCAAGAATTACATTGAAGAGGGGATGTTGCAGGACAAGACCGATATCGTCATCAAGGCCGATCGAGGTGTCTCGTGCCGCCAGGTCAACGAGGTCATGCAAGCCGTTTCCAAAGTGGAGGGGGTATCGCGCATCCATCTTGGAGTTCTCGACAACTCCTGAAATCAAATCCTCGTCCCCACGTGAATTGCTGTCTACATGTCAACCGACTCCCTCGAACAACCTGACCCGGAAGCTGACGGCGACGATTTTCGGCCCTTGTCGACGATTCGTAACGATGACGAACTCGACATGACCCCCATGATCGATGTGACGTTCTTGCTGCTCATTTTCTTCATGGTGACGGCTGCATTTGCGTTGCAGAAGGTGTTGTCGGTTCCCCCCGTGGCCAACGAGGAAGAGGCATCGACCTTTGTGGTCGAGGACCTCGAGAAGGACTCGATCGTCGTTCAAATCGATGCCGACAACGTCTTCTGGGTTTCGGGGCCAAAATGGACCGAGCCGCAGAAAGCGGTCAGCACTCCCGACATGCGCGGAATAGTGCGTGAAGCGAAGACCGGAAACCCGGGGACCTCGGGGCCGAGCAAAATGCTGGTCCAGGCCCACGGCGACGCGGTTCACGAGAAACTGATTGATGCCCTCGATGCGGGAGCCGCGGTCGAGATTGGCGAGATCCGAGTGATGGTCTACGAAGATGGGGAGTTGTGACCCACGCCGACGGGGGAGCGACGGGTTATAATGGTTCTCGAGGGCCAAGCCCGACGCCAGGGGGATATCCGCTACCAGACAATGAAAGCCGATGACAGCCGAACAGTTAATAGACGCCTTACAGGGCCAGGGCCTGCTGCCCGACGCGACCATCGCCAAGCTTCGCAAGAAGATCGGCGCGAGCGAGAAAGCTCTCTCGGCGAAGTCCCTTGCGCGCTATTTGATCGACAAGGAACTCGTCACCAAGCAGCAAGCCCTGGGATTGTTGGTCGAGGGGGGCGAGGTCTCCAAGCCGGCTGGCCGGCAGGAGGGGCCGAGCGTGGCGACCAAACTGGCGGGCATGCCCGATCCAGGGGGCTCTCCACTCGATGAATTGCAGGACCTGAGCAGTTCGGCCGAGTGGGCCATGGAGGAGGAGAGCAAGTTCTCGAGCGCCGCGTCCGAGGCGATCGGATCGGAGGCGAAATCGAGTTCAAAATCGAAAAAGAAGGGAAAGAAAAAGGCTAGCGATTGGGACTCGCCGGTGATTCTCATCGGTGGGGGGCTGGTGGTGGCATGTCTCTTGGTGGGGGCCACGATCATCTACATCCTGTCCAGCGAGGACACCGACAAGATTCTCGCCGAGGCGAGGGGGGCGATGGAAAGCAATAACCACGCCACGGCCATCGAAAACTTCGAGAAGTTTCTTGGAAAGGCGTCGGGCCATCCCGAGCGGAGCAAGGCGCGGATGGAGCTGGCGATGACACGCATTCGCCAGAATCTCGCCTTGAGTCCACAAAAGGCGTTCGAGGTGGCGAAGACCGAGCTGGGGGCCACGGCCAACGAGGGAGACTTTCGGCAGGCCGAAGAACACTTGAGCGATCTCTTGCCAAGGATCGCCGACGAACTTGCCAAGAAAGCGGCCAGTAGCGAAAAGCCCGAGGAAAGCCAGGAGTTTTTGGTGCTCGCCCAGGAGGCTCTGGGAATGGCCCACAATACCAAGTATATCCCCAAGGCGCGACGCGACGTGACCCAGTTGGAAGGGATTCGCGAGACGATTGAAGTGGTCGAACGCAAGCAGCAGGCCTTGATCGATCAGGAAGCGACGCTCGCCAAGATCGAGGCGGCCAATTCCAGTGGCGACGCCGGCACGGCCTTTAACGAGTACGAACAGCTTATCGAGAAGCATCCCGGCCTGCTTGGCAATCAACGGCTTGCCGAAGCGCTCGAGAAGACGGCCCAGACCGAACTCGTGGGGATTAAATTTCAGGCGGAAACTGTCGAAGCGACTCCCTCGGATCGCGAGAGTCCCGTCAAGGCGGCACTCGGAATGGTGAGCGTCCGGCAGGCAGGACAGGCACCTGTGTCGGGTATGTACTACGTCCCGGTGGCGGGAGTCCTCTACGGGGTCAATGCGTCGGACGGCGAGGTCGTGTGGCGTCGGTATGTCGGAGTGAAGACCGAGCCCAGCTACCCTCGGGTCATCGGCGAGGATATTGTTCTGCTCGAGACGACAGGAGCGGAGGAGAACTCGCAGCAGGAACTGGTCCGCATGGAGGGAGCCAGTGGAAAGGTCTTGTGGCGGCTTCCGTTGGACGACAAGTGTGCCGAGCCGGTCGTCCACGGGGAGCGGATCTACCTGTCGGGAAGCTCTGGCAAGTTGCACGTCGTTAATGCGGAGACGGGTCGGCAGGAAGGTTATGTCAAGTTCTCGCAGCCGTTGGCGTCCCCCCCCGCGGTCAATGCGGACAAAGGGGTGCTCTATGTGGCGGGAGAGCATTCGAGCCTCTATAGCATCAACCTCGCCGACAACTCATGCATCGGGGTCCACTACACGCGGCATGGTCGCGGCGCCGTGAAGGCGGCTCCGGCGGTTGTGCTCGACAAGCTGGTTGTCGTCGAAAACGACGGCGCGCAAACCTGCAAGCTGCGGGCCTTTTCGCTCAACGCCCAAGGGGCAATCGAGCAGGGGATTCAGGAACGCAGGCTCGATGGTCGCGTCGTCCGATCGCCCTTGGTGAGCGGACGGCGGGTGGTGGTGCTCACCGATCGCGGGCAGATCAGCGTTTACGAAGTCAGTGCGGGGAGCGAGGGGGAGGCGCTCAGCAATCTGGCTAACCGCCCGGCGATGGGGGGGAGTCCCTTCCTCAGGTTCGCGGCCGTGGCCGACCGGGACATCTGGTTCGGTGAAAACTCGCTTTCGAAGTTCGTCGTCGCACCGGCGGGAAACCGACTCACGATCCAGGAACTAACGGAAGACTACAATCGTTCGCAGTTCGTCGCCCCGCTCGAAGTACGCGATGGAGTGGTGCTGCATGTCCGGTCGCGGCGGGGGCATGCAGGATTCACTGTCACGGCCTCGAGTGTCGAAAATGGCAAGCCCTACTGGGAAGTCGATGTCGCCGCCCCTCCTGCCGGAGACCCCGTCTCCTCGGCGGACGGCAAGGGAGTGTTGAGGGCCGACGCCAA
The DNA here is from genome assembly GCA_964650265.1 of uncultured Planctomycetaceae bacterium. Classification (GTDB taxonomy): domain Bacteria; phylum Planctomycetota; class Planctomycetia; order Pirellulales; family Lacipirellulaceae; genus CAZYQQ01. Next base: position 38,180 of record CAZYQQ010000026.1, on the reverse strand, counting down.
CGGGCAGACCCACCTGTTTCAGCCGACCGGTGGCGGAAGTCAGTTTGTCAGACTCGAATTGCAGGGGAGCTCTCCACAGCGCGAGCTGGCGACTTACGAGTATTCCACCCCACTCCAGTCGGGGGGAGCCGTGTACACCCGACGTGGCGACTCCACGGCTGTTTGGCAGCAATCGAGTGGCGAATCGCGCGTGTTGGAGCTTCCGGGGCAGCTTGCCTGCGAGCCCGTGGCCTTTGGGGAAGGCTGGCTGGCCCCGCTCGCACTAGGGCAAGTCTTTTACATAGGGGGAGCCAACGGCGCTCCCGTGGCGGCTCCGTTCCAGCCTCCTCTTTCCGCAGGAGAGGGAGTTGCCTGGCTCACGCCCGCTTCGCTTGGCGACGATCAATTCGTGATCACCGATGGCGTGAAGAAGCTGTATTTAGTGGAATTCGACGATTCGAACGTCCCTCAACTCCGGGCGACGATGGAAGGGGAAGTGGGAGAGTCGCCTGTTGTGACTCCGCTGGCGGCAGCCGGAGAGTATGTCTATGGGGCGACGCGCGTCGGTCATTGCATTGCCTACCGGACCGGAACTCTCGAGCGTCAGGCACCGGTCGACTTGGGGGCCCCGGTGCTGTGGGGACCCTACGCGGCAGGATCGCTCGTCCTATTTCACACCGCCGCTGGACAACTGGTCGCCTTCGACGGGAGTGGGCAGAAGGTGTGGGAGCACTCGTTTCCTCACGGTCAAATTACCGGTGCCCCGATGACACGCCAGGACCATTGCCTGTTGGCGACCGACACGGGTTCGATTGTGACCGTGGCCCTGGCCGATGGGACGCTGGCCGCCGCAACCCAGGTTGACGAACCGCTGATGGGGGGGCCGGCTCAGGTGATGGGAAGTCTGGTTGTCGCGGCTACCGATGGGACCTTGCTCGTAGTCGATTCTCCTACCGAAAGTGGGGGACGAAATTGAGGCCCATCGCTCGAGTTGCGATCGCTAGCTGGCTGCTCCTCGCCGTGATGGGTGGGGCCGCCCCCATCCGCGCCGTGGCCCAGGAGGCCGAGGAGGATGGACCCATCTACCTGCGCCCTCGCTTCGACCGGGTGGTCTTGAAGGACGGGCAGCATGTCGACGTCCAAACGCTCCGGTTCAACGGAACCCGCAATGTCCCCTCGCCGTTGCCGACCACGGGAAATCTCGAAATCAAGCCACTGGTGGCGAGTACGGCGGCCGTCAAGCATACGATCAGTTGGGCCAACATCGCCAGGATCGATCTGTTTGAAGACTTGATCATGGCCGAGGCGAAGCGGTTGGTAGCCGCGGGCGAGTTCGACCCGGCCTTTGGCCATTTTGCCCACTTGCTCAAGACGGCCCCCGGCACGCGCGGGCTCGACGACGCCATCAACGAATATCTGCAAGCCGATGCCCTGGCCGCGTTCAAGGCAGGGGAATTCGACCGCGCACTGGCGATCCTCGGCAGCCTCTACGAACGAAATCCGGCGGGCATCAATCTCTCCCGTGCCGTCGACACTGTTGCCGATAAGATCATCGAGCAGTACCTCAGAGACCACAACTACACTGCGGCGCGACTTACGCTCGACGTCGTGGGATCGAATTTCGAGGGGCTCTCGCTGACCGTGATCGATAAATGGCGGGGCAAGTTCGAGTCGGTCGCCACGCAGCAACTCCGCGAGGCCCAGCGTCTGGCCAGCGAAAAGAAGTACCTGGCCGCCCGAGATGCCGTGAGCCAGGCGCGGGCCGTGTGGCCGCAAATCGCGGGGGCCAACCAGTTGCTCGCGCAAATCCAAGGGGCCCATCCGATTGTGCGGGTGGGGGTGTTCGAGCCCGCCCCCTCGCAACCCGCCGCGCGGATCGATAACTGGGCATCGACGCGAGTCGCCGACCTTGTTTCCCCGTCGCTGGTGAGTCTCCGCGGATACAGCACGGAGGGTGGGGTCTATTCGTCGCCAGCCGCCACGATCACGATCGACGACACCGGTTTAGGAATGACGATCGAGTTGGCCGAGGGAGCAGGCGACGATAGCCTGGTGGTTGGGCTCGGAGCGGCGGCGCTCGCCCGGCATCTGCTGGAAGCGACCGACCCGGGGAGCGCGACCTACGACGAAGTGTTGGCCTCGCTCGTTGTCGAAGTGCAGGTGCAGTACCCGCGAACGGTCGTCGTTACGTTGAGTCGTGCTCACGTACGTCCCGAGGCACTGCTCGAGATGGCCCTTCCCCGCGATCTGGCGGCATCGGCCGGAGTGGCTGTGTTCGACATTGCCGAGCAAACCGACACTCAAGTGAGATTCGCCGCGAAGTCTGCTGGCGCGGGGGGACTGGCCGAAGTCCATGAAGTGGTGTTCGCGGACGACAGCAGCGCGGTGTCGGCGCTGTTGCGGGGTGAAATCGAGGTCCTCGACCGTGTTCCCGCCTGGCAACTCAAGAATCTCCAGTCGTCGTCGGATATCGAAATCCAGGCCTACCAATTGCCAACGGTCCATGCCCTTGTGCCAACGGGCAAATCGGAACTGACTTCGCAGCGTGAGTTTCGCCGCGCCCTGCTGTTTGGCATGAATCGCGACCAGATATTCAAACGCGAGTTGGGTGCGACCGGCTCCGGTTTTGATATTCTGAGTGGTCCGTTTCCCAAAGGGGCATCCCCCAGCGATCCGATTCGCTACGGCTACAATTCCCAGGTGCGCTTGCGCGACTACGATCCGCGGCTGGCGATCCTGCTCGCCTCGGTGGCCTGGGTGAACGTGCAGAAGTCGCAAGGCATCAAAGAGCCGTCGGCCCCGCTCCCCGCAATTACGCTGGGTCATTCGCGCGATCCGTTCGCACGAGCCGCCTGTCAATCGATCGCCGCAAATCTTCGACCGGTCATCCAGATCGACCTGGTGGAAATGAGTCCGCAGGAGATGATCGACAACCCCCAGAAGGTCGACCTGCTGTACGCGGAGTTAAGTGTTTGGGAGCCGGTGACCGATGCACGTAAGCTATTGGGCACGGGGGGAATCGCTGCCGAAACGAGCGATTTCATGTCGATCAGTCTCGACCGGCTCGACTCGGCAACCCAGTGGAACAACGTCCGGGCCCGCCTTTATCAGATTCACGATGTCGCCAGCACCGACCTGCCGCTGATCCCGTTGTGGCAAACTCCCGTCTTCTACGCGCATCGCAAGTCGGTTCTCGGGCTCAAGCCACAAACCGTGCGACTTTATCAGGATATTGGCGATTGGCAGATCGACGTCGTGGGAGAGCGGCTATGACTCACAATCCCACTCGGAACAATCGCCGCTCGGTCGGCCGATGGGTCATCGGTCTGGCGATGGCGTTGGTCTCGCTCGCGGGCCCGTCGCAGGGGATTACCGTCGATCGGTATTGGGAATACAACCCGTACAATATAGAAATCGTGCTGGCGCTCGACACGTCGACGGCGGTGCGTAATCGGTTGGCCAGCGATTTGCCCGCGCTTGTCTCCCACCGAGCGCGTCTCGCCTACGGCCCGCTTTGGAAGCCGACGATCAAGGTGGCCGAGCTTTCGGAAGCCATCCTGTGGTCGCGCGATCGCGGAGCGATACCTCCGGAGCGTCTCGCCGAATCGCGCCGCGACTTTGATAAACTGCTGCTGCTGGTCGTTCGGCAAACGCCGCTCGGCTACGAGGTCGAGGGGGTGGAGTACGACAGCTTGCTCGAGTTCTGGGGGACCCCGGTCAAACACCAGACGGCCGATTTGGCCGCGATCGAGTCGATTGCCTTTTCCTCGTTGCAATCGGTCTTCAGCCCGACGGCACTTTTCAACGTCCATCCGGAAAAGCGCGAGATCGTGGAACTCCGCTTCCGTGGCGCCGCGCTCCCGCGTGGGAGTCAGCAGGTCCGGGTCGAGCAACCTCAGCAAATCATGCGACCCTACCTTCGCGAAGTCGACCGGGAAGGGATCCCGGTCGAAAATGGAATCAACCCGGTGAGTTGGACCTACCTTTGCGTCGACCCTCCTCCCAGCGAAGAGAAGTCGGATGTCGTCACGGCGTCGGTTTACAGTCATACGCGGGCCCCGTTTAGCGCACGGCGCCGTGGCCGGGTAGAACAGATTGCCATTGCGGTCGAGCCCCGCGGCGAGGCCACCCAGTTGCGGCTGCATGCCCGCGATGGAGTCGACAATCCGCTCGTCGGTTTCGAGGTTTACCAGCAGGACATGGGGCAAAAAGAGAGTACCTTGATCGGCAAGACCGACCGGGATGGCCGGATCGTCATCCATCCCTCGGCAACTCCCATTCAATACGCGATGGTGCGAAGTGGAGGGCAGTGGCTCGCCCGGATCCCGGTTGTCGCGGGCTACGATGGGCTGATCGAGGCCCCGCTGGTCGACGACTCACGGCGTTTGGAGGCGGCCGAGCGGCTGTCGGCCATCCAAGAAGAGATTATCGACGTCGTGGCCCGTCGCAAGCTGATCGAAGCCCGCGTCAAGGCAATGATTCAAAATAAACAGTTCGAAGAGGCGACAAAGCTGGTCGACCAGCTCGATCGTCTCCCCAACATCACCTATTTCGAGCAGGAGCGGCTGAATCGCGAGGCGATACTCGTGAAGAGTTCCGATCCTAGAGTCCAAGCTCGAATCGACAAGATGTTCGAGGCGACACGCGCCGTGCTGGGAGAGTTCCTGGCCCCGGGACTCGTTCAGGAGCTTCGCAGCCAAATTGCGGCCGCTTCGAGTACGGCGCAGAAATAAAGGTTATGCCCTGATCCGCCGAGCCGCTCTGCTAGCTCAGCATCTTCCATAACAGCCCCGCGACGATGGCCACTGTCGCGAGTGCGGCGATTGAGACACTGCCAATTACCCACAGGCGAAGCCCATCGGCCTCCTCGACGGGGCGCTCCACTCCTGGAGGTGTGGCGAGAGGGGAGGGATCGGGAAGGGCGGGCGGAGTTTCCGCCACACCGGAGGAGATGGGGTCGGTCCCCTGCGACTGCTGGCTGGGACTCTCGTTTTCAGCACGCCGCAGGAAGTCGTCGTCATCGTCGAATGTGAGGGTGTCGTCGAGACGGGGGGCCTCGACGTGCAACTCCTTGGCCTGTTGCTTCTCGACATCCAAAACCACATGGCGAATCTGCAAGATGGCCTCTTCATCGGCCCACTGGCGAAGCCGCGCGGCCACGATCGCGGCCGAGGGGACCCGCTCGTGGTGGTCCTTCGCCATCATTTGGCCGATCAGCTCGACAAAGCCCGTGGGGAGATTGGGCTGCAATTGGTCGGGACAAAGTGGGGTCTCGTAGAGATGCCGCTGCATTTTGTCGGAAGGATTTCCCCCTGGGAATGGCACTTTCCCGGTGACGGCGTAATAGAGCGTGCAGCCGAGCGAGTAGATGTCGCTAATCGGCATGATCGATCCGGGGGAGCGGATCGTTTCGGGGGCCAGATAGTCGGCGGTACCGACGATTTTGAGCCGGTCCCCCTGTTTGGCCGCCTGGATGTCGGACTCGAGATACCACGCGAGCCCCAAATCGATGAGTTTGGTCATGGCATCTGGGGTCACCAGCAGATTGCCAGGTTTGATGTCGCGGTGGACCAGCCCTCGGCGATGGGCATGCTCGAGCCCTTCGGCCGCTTGCTGAACGATGAGCGCCGCCGCAGAGGCGGGCAGCGGGCCACAACGCCGCACGAGGCGCCTGAGGTCGGTGCCGGGGACGAATTCGGTGACAAAGAAGTAGGTGTCCCCCTCTTTGTCTGCGAAGTGGATCCGCACGAGATTGGGGTGATCGAGTTGTGCCTGCGTGCGAATCTCGTGACGAAACTTGGCGATCGTGTCGGCGGTGGTCTTGCTGCGTGGCAGCACCTTGATCGCCTCGACTCGGCCCAGGAGCTGATGCTCGGCCTTGAAGACGTGTCCCATGCCGCCGCGGCCAATCGCATCGAGAATGCGATAGGGGCCCAGGGTGAACTTCGAGCGTCCCTCCTTGAGTTGCTCGACCTGCCAGGCGTTGAGAAAGCCGAGCTCAATCAGGCGGCGGCCAATCGCTTCGTCGGAGACCTCGCTGGCGGCCACACTCCGCTCGTCCCCCACGTCGCATGCCGTCACAATGGCGCGATGGACCTGCTCTGGCGTCACCAGCCGACTGGCCAGCGCGGCTTTCACGAGCACCGAATTGAGTTCGGTCGACATGAGACAGGAGTGGCTAATAGGAGAACGACACGCCGCCCCTCCGCACCACCAGCGGTGCGAAGTCGACTCCTCATCTCACGATGTTCCACCTGCGAACCACGATCGCTCGTGGCATCTTCCCCATACAACCCCAGTCTAACCCGCGCGGTGTCGCAGCGCCAATTACCAACACCACCCAAACTGGGCATAAACCTCCTGCGCGGCCCGAGTTAGGGCTCCCAAGTCGCAATGGAATAGTCGCAATGGAATCCCAATGACAATTGACCGCATTTCGTCCAAGGCTCCGCCACCTACCCCCGAAGGTGCTGGTGGACCATGCCGGGCCAGTAGCGGGGGACTGGGGCCTCCAGCAGGAGGTCCTCGCGTCGGACCGGGTGCTCGAAGCCGAGTCGCCAGGCGTGGAGTGCGATTCCCCGCGGGAAGGGCTCGGTCGAACCATACTTGCGGTCTCCCAGCAGCGGGTGACCGAGTTTGGCGAATTGGACGCGGATTTGATGCTTCCGTCCGGTCTGGAGTTTCACCTCGCAGAGCGAGCAGTTTTCCCACTGGGCCAGTGTGCGATAGGTGAGCTGCGCCTTACGCGCCCCTTCCGCCTGGGGGCTTGTTGTATGGACGCGGCGGTTCCGGTCGTCGTGGCGAAGGTAGTGGACCAGTTCGCCCGATTCGTGCTGGGGTGTTCCTTCGACCAGGGCGAGATAGATTTTTTGAACCTTGTGCTCGCGAAAGGCGGCGGTGAGGCGACTGGCGGCCTTCGACGTGCGCGCGATGACCACCGCTCCTGTCACCGGGGCATCGAGTCGACTGACGACTCCCAAATAGACGTTGCCGGGCTTCGCGTATTTGTCGCGAATGTAGTCACTCGCATGACGAAGGAGGGTCGGCACCCCCTCGGCGGTCCCCATCGTGGCGAGTCCGGCCGGTTTATCGACCACCAGCAAGTGATTATCCTCATAAAGAACGCCAAAGGGAATTTCGCTGGTCGTCATGATCGCCTGTGGCCGTGCTGCGTCCGCGCTGTTTTTCAAGATCCTGATGACATTGAGCAAGGGAGTTATCGATGTCCAGCATAGCACCCCAGTTGATCCTCGCCAGCGGCTCGCCCCGCCGGGCCGAACTCTTGCGCGAGGCAGGCTACGACTTCGAGGTCGTGGCCCCTCCCCCCGAAGTGGAGCAGGGGCTCTGCAGCAATTGCAGTCCGGCCGAGTTGGTTCACGATCTGGCTCTCCACAAAGGGGCCCATGTCGCCGAACTACTTTCGGGGCAAGAACGATCTCGTCCGTGGCTACTTCTGGCGGCCGATACAGTGGCGGAGTGCCAAGGGCAAATCCTGGGGAAGCCGGCCAATGAAACCCATGCTCGCGAGATGCTTCGGCTGATGCGGGGGGAGCGGCATCGCGTGCTCACCGGGGTCTGCGTCTGGCCAGGGCCGGGGAGTGCGAGGGAGGGAGATGGGCCCCACCTGCCCCATCTGGAAGTGATCGTGACCCAGTTGGAGATGGACGCGCTAAGCGACGAGGCGATCGAAGACTACCTGCAAACGGGCCAGTGGGAGGAGAAGGCGGGGGGCTTCGGCTACCAGGACCGGCTGGGATGGATCAAGATCGTCGCGGGGAGCGAATCGAACGTGGTGGGGCTCCCGATGGAGCGCGTCGGTCAAATCCTCGGGGAATTTGGGGTGTTTACTCGCGCCATACGCTAGAAGAGAATGGAATCGTAGTCAAACCAACTCTATTTTTCGGTGGTCCTCATGGCATCCAGATGGGTTTCTAGCGCCCTCGCACTCCGTGGCTTTGTGGTCCTTGTGGCGTTCGGTTCGTTGGCGACCGTCGCCACGGTCGGTGCGCAAGGTGACGAAGCGGCAATTGCCGAGGCGCCAAAGGCGGCGACTGAGCGAACATCGGGATTGGTCCGCGAACGCCCCTCGCAACAGCCCTACGTGGAGACTCCCCAAGGCTTTATGGTCCCCTACACGGTGACAATTCCCGGCACTTCGGTGCAGTTTGAGATGATCCCCGTGCCGGGAGGGGAATTCGAAATGGGGAGTGCCGAAGAGGAGGAAGGACGCGCCGAGACCGATTTGCCGCGTCGCAAAGTGAAGCTTCCCCCGTTCTGGATCGCCCGCCACGAGGTGACCTGGGAAGAGTATTGGAACTACATGCAGCTCAACGACGACTTCGCCAAAGTCGAGGCGGTACGGACGCTGCTTCAATCGGACGACGAAGCGCGGCGCGATGTGGCCGAGCAGGTGGTGGCCGACAAGCCTCGCATTGCCTCTGCCATCGAAGAGGCACCGACCCATGTCGATGGGGTGACCGCTCCGACGCCCCTTTACGATCCAAGTTCCACCTACGAAAGCGGCAAAGAGCCTCGCAAGCCAGCCGTCTCGATGACCCCCTATGCGGCCCGCCAGTACACCAAATGGCTCAGCCGGACGACGGGGACTGATTATCGGTTGCCCACCGAAGCCGAGTGGGAGTACGCGGCGCGGGCCGGATCGGCGACGGTGTATCCCTTTGGTGACGATCCCGAGGCTCTTGAAGAGCATGCCTGGTTTGGCGACAACTCCGATGGGATGTCGCAACTGGTCGGCCAAAAGAAGCCGAATGCCTGGGGGCTCCACGACATGCTGGGGAATGTGGCCGAGTGGGTGGTCGACGAATATCGTGAGGAGCCGTCCGGTGTCGACGGCGACAAGGTGCTGAGCTGGGACGAGGCCATCGAGTGGCCCACCCAGTCGACCCATCGCCTGGCGCGTGGTGGCCACTGGGACTCGGAGGCGAGCGAGTGTCGCAGCGCCGCGCGAATCTATTCGGAGGATGAGGATTGGAAGGGGAGCGACCCCAATTTCCCCCTCAGTCCCTGGTGGTACACCGACTACCCGGCGATGGGGGTGGGATTCCGCATTGTCCGCCCGTTGGAACCTCTTTCCCCCGAGCTGGCCAAGAAGTTCTGGGAAATCGACCACGAAGATATTGCCAGCGACGTCAACGAGCGGCTCAAGATCGGCAAGGGAAGGGTCGGGAATGTCGATGCAGAGCTTCCCCAGTTGCAGCAGGACCTAGAGGACGAACGGCTGCAAAAGCTGATTGAAGGAAAGTGAGCCAGGGGGGCTCCGCCCAAGGGCTCTGCCGAATGGGAAGGAGAGAGGGTATACTAAGGCCCGGTTGGTAAGCCCTTGGCTCTCGTGAGCGGGGGCACCAGGGACGGCTCGAACGACCCTCAAATCCTCATGGCCGAATACGCATCCCCATCGACCACGCCGATCTCCATCGGTGCGGTTTCCTACCTGAACTCCAAGCCGCTCATCGTTGGTCTCGATGAGGCCCTTCCGGACGCGCGGCTCACGTGCGACGTGCCGAGTCGGCTTGCCGATGGCCTGAGGGATGGTCATTACGACCTGGCCTTGGTCCCGATTGTCGAGCATTTCCGCCATCCCGAGACGCTCCTCGTCTCGAATGCCTGCGTGGCGTGCCGCGGGCCCGTGTGGAGCGTGCGGCTCTATTTTCGCACCCCAGCGGCGAAAGTGCGCCGGCTGGCGCTCGACGAAGGCTCGCGAACCAGTGCGGCGCTGGCCCAGGTGTTGCTTTGGAATCTCCATGGCATTCGCCCTGAACTCTGCCAACTCCCCCTGGGAAGTGGGGTCGAGGAATCGACGGCCGACGCGATGCTGCTGATCGGCGATCGGGCGATGCGGGTCCCGAGCGGCGAATTCGTCGAGGTGTGGGATCTGGGGGATCGTTGGTGCCGGTGGGCGGAACTCCCCTTCGTCTTTGCCGCGTGGATTGCCCGTCCTGGTCTCGAAGCCGAACTCCCCCGAATCGCGAAAGTCCTGGAAGAAGTACGCGACAGGGGGCTCGCACGGCTTCGGTCGATCGCAACGGCGGAGGCCCCGAAATTGGGGATCGAGCAGCGGATCGCCGAGAGTTACCTTGCCCACAACCTTCATTTTCGGCTGGGGCCCGAGGAACTTGCCGGGATGCAGCGATTCGCCGGGCTTTGCCAATCGATGGGGCTGGTAGGAGATAGCCTTCCCTGCTTCGAGCAGATGGTGATGGCGAGTTAATTCACGAGACACCTTGGAGAAATCCCCAACGCAATGGTTGCCCCCGCGACACACCAGTATCTGCTCGACAAAGCTGTCGCCGGCGAGCGGCTGACGCGCGACGAGGGGGTTGCGTTGCTCCGGTCTTCCGATCTCGCCGCGCTCGGCCGGGCGGCCGATGCCGTGACCCGGCGGCTGCATCCCGAGCCGTACCGCACGTACAACATCGACCGCAACATCAACTACACCAACGTCTGTACGGCGGTGTGCGACTTCTGTGCGTTCTATCGTGGGCCTAAGTCGGAGGAAGGCTACGTCCTGTCGGCGGAGCAAATCCTCGAGAAGATTGCCGAAACGGTGGAATTGGGGGGAGACCAGATTCTGTTTCAAGGGGGACTCCACCCCGAGTTCAAACTCGAGTGGTACGAGGATCTGCTCCGCACGCTCAAGTCCCACTACCCCCAAGTCAACATCCATGGCTTTAGCCCCCCCGAGATTTACCACTTCACCAAGGTGAACAAGTTGCCGGTCCGCGAAGTGCTCAGCCGGCTTCGCGATGCGGGCTTGGGGAGCCTTCCCGGTGGCGGGGCGGAAATCCTGGTCGACCGGGTCCGCAAGGCGATCACCCGTGGCAAGGTCCTCACTGACGACTGGCTGAACGTCAGCCGTGTGTGGCACGAACTCGGAGGTCGCAGCACGGCGACGATGATGTTCGGCCACGTCGAGACGCTGGAGGAGCGGATCGAGCACCTCGACCGGCTGCGCCAACTTCAAGATGAAACGGGGGGCTTCACGGCCTATATCTGCTGGACATTTCAGCCCGACAACACCGACATGGCCGACACGCCAACCGTCGGTTCGTTCGACTATCTTCGTACGAACGCCGTCAGCCGGCTCTACCTCGACAATTTTGCCAACATCCAATCGAGCTGGGTCACCCAGGGGCTCAAGGTCGGGCAACTGGCGATGCTCTACGGAGCCAACGACATGGGGAGCCTGATGATCGAGGAGAACGTGGTGGCCGAAGCGGGGACCGTCCACTTCCTGACCCTCGACGACATCCGCAATGCCATCCGGGAATTGGGCTTTGAACCTCGCCAGCGGAACGTTTTTTACGAATTGATCGATCGAGAGGCCACTCGCACCGCAATCCCGCGGCAATTGCATCGCGAGACCTTGCCGATTGTGAGCTAAACTCTGGTAGAGCAGGCATCTCCCCACGTTTCAGGCGTGAGAGGGGGGGCCCGCCGGCGGGTTGGGGAAATGGCCGGCAGCGGGTCGCCTCATCGACTCCAGCGGCGGATCCAGAACCAAGGAAAGAGTCGGACCCACGTGATCGAAGCGATCGGCCTCTCAAAAACGTACGACGATCTCAAGCTGGGCCCGCGCGTCGCCCTCGAGAATCTCTCCTTTGCGGCCGGGCAGGGGGAAGTCTTCGGCCTGTTGGGGGCCAATGGGGCGGGCAAGACTACCGCATTACGAATCCTGGCGACCCTGCTCAAGCCGACCGCGGGAGCCGCGCGGATCAACGGGTTCGATTGCGAGACCCAGCCCGAACTGGTGCGGCACCAGATCGGCTACATCTCGGCAAGCACGGCGGTTTACGACCGGATGACCGCTTGGGAGATGGTCGAGTATTTTGGCCGGCTCCATGCGATGCCGGCCGAACTGTTGCGCGAACGAATGGAGCAGATCTTCGCGCGGCTGGGGATGCACGACATTCGCGATTTGCTCGGGGGCAAGATGTCGACCGGCATGAAGCAGAAGACATCGATTGCTCGAGCATTGATCCACGATCCCCCCGTGCTGATTTTCGACGAAGCGACTAACGGGCTCGACGTCCTGGTGGCGAGGTCGCTGCTCGACACGGTGGCCGAGCTGCGCGACCAGGGGAAGTGCATCATTTTCTCGTCGCACATCATGCGCGAGGTCGAGCGGCTTTGTTCGCGGATTACCATCATTCATCGGGGCCACATTCTCGCCGAGGCCGAGCTGGCGGAACTCAAGGGGACGCACGGTCACGACGATCTGGAGGAGTTCTTCCTCGATCTGGTCGGGGGTGAAGAAGCGAGGCGGGCCGAGAGCGCTGCTCCACAAGAGGTGGGGGCCGAATGAACTGGCAACAGATACGCCTGGTGTGGCTACGGGAACTGCGCGACCAGTTGCGCGACCGCCGCACGCTGTTCGTCATCTTTGTGCTCCCGCTACTCATGTATCCCATGCTGGGGATGCTATTGTTCCGCCTGACCGCTTTCGTGCAAAAGCATGACGGGCGAGTCAAGGTGGTGGGGGCCGAGCAGTTGAGCGATGCCCCCGCGCTCCCCCCGTTGCTAGACGGCGACCGGTTCGACCGACGGTGGTTCGCCACCGAGCAGGAAGCGGCCCGGGTGAGCGTCGAAGCCGCCGATCGAGGATCGCTCGATGAGCTTCGTGAGCAGCTCCGAAAAAACGACATCGACGTCGTCGTCGCATTTCCTGCCGACTTTGCCGCGCAAATGGAACGGATGCGCGACGAGCTGATCCAGCCAGCCGAAATGCGGTCGGTCGAGCGCCGCCGCCCCCCACCCAAGCCAGTCGTCTACTTCAATTCGAATCGCGACACATCGCTGGTCACTCATGCGATCGTCTCAAGGGTGCTGCAATTGTGGCAAGACAAGATTGTCGAAGAGACCCTCACCAGTGGCCACGTGCCGCTGGAGGTGACCCAACCGTTTATTGTCGAGCCGCAAGACGTGAGCGCTGCCGAGCCACGGCGTGCCCTCTGGTCGAAGCTGCTGCCGCTGGTGATGTTTGTCTGGGCACTCACCGGGGCCTTCTATCCCGCGGTCGATCTTTGCGCGGGGGAGAAGGAACGTGGCACGCTGGAGACGCTGCTCACGTCGCCGGCCGGGCGCACGAATATCGTGGGGGGGAAGCTGCTGACGGTCATGACGTTTAGCGCCATGAGTGCCATTTGCAACATGGGGACCCTTGCGCTCACCGGCAAAATGATGAGCAATACCTTGCAGGAGCTCAACTTGCCGCTCGATCCCCCGAGCTTGGGGGCCATCGGCTGGCTACTCGTGGGGCTACTGCCGATGTGTACGCTCTTCAGTGCGGCGAGCCTCGCCCTGGCGGCGCTGGCCCGGAGCAGCAAGGAGGGGCAGTACTATTTGATGCCGCTGCTGCTGGTGTCGATGCCGCTGTTGATGCTCCCGCTGATGCCAGGGATCGAACTGAATTTATCGACCAGTCTCCTCCCGGTGACCGGGCTCATTCTCGTCCTTCGTGCCGCGATGGAGGGGCAACTTTCCCTGGCGGGAACCTATCTTGTGCCGATGTCGCTGGTCACATTGGCTTGCTGTGCGATGGCCATCCGCTGGGCCGTCTCCCAGTTCAATCAAGAGGAAGTGCTGTTCCGCGACACCGAGAACTTCGACCTTCGCAGTTGGGTCCGGCACACCTTCCACCATCGCGGCGAGGTCGGGGGGCTGGGGAGTGCCGTGCTCTGCATTCTGGTGATCTACCTGATGCAGTTCCTGGTGCAAAGCCTGACGCAGGGCCTGGTCAGCGGGAAACCGACTTTTGGCGGACTGGCGAAGCTGATCGTTATCACCCAAGTCGCCTGCTTCCTGATTCCGGCCGTGGCTTTCGCATTGCTCGCGGCCAAGCGCCCCCTGCGAGCACTCAAGATTTCGATCCCTCGTCCCGAGCGACCTGGGGTCTTGCTCGCGCAGGTGATGTTAGCCATGGCGCTGGCCTGTTACCTCCAGCCGGTGTCGTACGCTCTGGGTGAATACCTGGGGAGGTACTTCCCGTTGCCTGAGGAAGTGAAGGCCTTCTTCCGCCAGATCGAGACAGGTTCCGATGTGAGCATCTGGCAGATCTTGCTCCTCTTGGCCCTGCTGCCAGCGGTGTGCGAGGAGCTCGCCTTCCGCGGATTTGTCCTGTCGGGACTGAGGGTGCGGCTATCCGCGGTTTCGGCAGTCCTCATTACGGCAGCCACTTTTGGCCTGGCCCATTCTCTCTCGCCGGTACAAATCATCAATGCGGCGCTGATGGGGGTGGTGCTGGGCTTAATCGCCCTAAAAACTAATCACATTTCGCCTTGCATTGCATTTCATTTGAGTTACAACGGGTTGAATCTGCTGAGAGTTGCATACTCCGACATTTTACGGGTTTTGCCCCGCGGCGAGCCGCTATGGAGCTGGGTTTTTACACCCGGCGGAGAGACCGGAGTAGGCTTCACGCCTATGATGGTGATAGCGGCCAGTGTGGTTTCGCTAGGACTGCTGGCGCTGATTTGGCAACTCGGCCGGTTGGAGTCACCTGGAGCCTGCCAACCATCGTCTTGCGACGCAGATGGGATGCCGTACGTCAGTCAATCGTCCCTAGAGGAATCTAGGGCGTAACTCCTTTATACGTTTGTACTTGTGATGATCGAAACCCCAGTTGCCGAGAGAGTTGCGACCCAGATGGCCGTTCGCGCCCGGGTCGTGTTCCCCGTTTCCGCCCCGCCGATGCTCGATGGGGTCGTGGTGATCGAACGCGGGAAAATCAAGCAAGTGTCTCCCAAGCCCCCCACCGGCATGCCGGTGACCGATTTGGGGGATGTCGCCCTGCTTCCCGGGATGGTGAACGCCCATACCCACCTCGAATTCAGCGACCGTAAGCGGCGGCTTGGCAAGCGAGGCATCTCGATGCCCGACTGGGTCCGCCTGGTGATCGCCGAGCGGACCACCCCCAAGAAGAAGCTGAATGCCATCGCAAGCGGCTCGACGCAGTCGCTACGCCTCGGGACGACCTCGTTGGGGGATATTGCCACCTACGATCCCGCCGAGTTGACTCTGCCGGCAATGTGCCCGCGTTCGGTCAGGTTTCAGGAAGTCATCGGGTTTTCGCAGGCCCGGGCCCCTTCGGCTCATGCCGGGTTGGTGAAAAAGCTCAAGAAGGCCAAGCTCGAGGGGCTTCCCCAACTCGACAAGGCGCCATTGATTGGCGTAAGCCCCCACTCCCCCTACACGGTTTCGCCACCGCTGCTGAGGCAACTGGTTTCGACGGCCACGGAGTGGAACTTGCCGGTGGCCTTCCATCTGGCCGAGTCGAAGGAGGAACTCGATTTCCTCGTTACCGGGGCAGGGGGCTTTCAGCAGATTCTCGAAGAGCGCGGCATGTGGGATCCGTGGGCGGTGCCACGCGGTTCGGTGCCGCTCGACTACCTCCGGATTCTTACCCGGGCGAGTAAAGCCCTAGTGGTCCATGGCAATTACCTGGAGCGCAAGGAACTCGCCTTCCTGTCGCGGCATCGGGATGCGATGTCGCTGGTCTATTGCCCGCGGAGCCACCACTTCTTTGGACACGATCCCTATCCCCTCGAGGAGGCCCTCTCCCTGGGAGTCCGGGTCTGCCTGGGGACAGACGGCCTGGGATCGAATCCCGACCTGAGCGTGCTCAACGAAATGCGAGTGGTGGCGGCCCGGCACCCACGGGTGTCGCTCGAGACGATTCTCGAAATGGGGACACTCGCCTCGGCGTACGCCTTGGGACTGGGACAGTTAGTCGGGGCCCTGCAGGTTGGTCGCTACGCCGATATGGTGGCCGTGCCGATCCCCGATGGGATTCCCGACGCACCGATCGACCTGTTGGCGTCGATTCTTCGCGACACCTCCCCCCCCGTGCAGACGTGGCTCGGTGGCGTTCCCGTCGATATGGACAACCGAGCCTAACTCGCAGGTCAGGGGCAACACGATGGCCAGTCTGGTAGCGCGGCCAGTTCGCATCGCGGGTGTCGCCTTAGCCATTGTCGCCGCGGTCGGGTGTGGCGCGAACACGGGGCCAGAGCGATCCCAACAGGGTCCGCCTCCACCGCACGTTGATGTCTCGGGACCCGCGGCAAGCGAGCCGTCGGTTCCATCGTCGTCTTCCCTGGCAACAACGACAGAGCCTTATGGTAAGAGCGATGCCGAGCGGATGAAGGATGTCGAGACAATCGTCCATGCGATCGAAGAGTACCGCAAGCGCACTGGTCGACTCCCCTTCGACGAGACATTCGCCACCGCACCAGAGGGTGGGGTCGGGCTCTCGATCAATGTGAATCTCGCCGGGCAGCCACTTGCGGAGGAGTTTCGCCAGCCTCCGCCGGGGATGACGGGTTCGGTGCTGACAACCGAGGAGTTTGTCGATTATATGCGGAAGGTGATGGGAGCCGGATTCACCTTGCCGACCGACCCCGCCCCAGCGCCACGCTTTTATCAGGTTCATTTCGGGGATGGGGAATACTACGTTTCGGCGGCCCTCTTCGAGCCGAATGAGCACACCTTGCCGATGGCCGACGATTGGCATAAGTATCAGATCGGCACGAAGCCAGACGCCGCGGCCAAGATCCGAGCGATCGATGAAATCGAACGGCCCTAAATGGCCGCTTTAGGGTTGCGGCTTGCGTTGGATGAAATCGATCCACGCGCCAAGAACCTCCGCCGACAGGACTGACCGGATACGAAGGGGGCCTTTGGTGGGCTCGATCGTCATCCGGACCTTCTCGTCCGATGAGAATCGTCGCGGTTTCCAGCCGACAATGTTTCCTTCGAAGCTCGCCCGGAAGGTCGTGTTTTGCCAGTCCTGATAGACTTGCGGAGCGAATTCGAGGGTCCACTCGCTGGCGGTCGATTCGGTGCGATTCGATTTCCCAATCTCGCTCACTAGCTCGGTCGTGATTTCTGGGGGAAACTGGCTGACGAGGACCCGCTTGGCATCGAGGGGCAGGACATCGATCCGCATTTCGCCATTGTTGCCGAAGAGCCGGGTGAGCACAGTCCGGACCTCTGGGACGTGAGCCGCCTGAAACGCGGTAGGCAGGTCGACGACGAACCGAGTCCCTTTGAGACCGGCGATTTCGAGCGGCCCGGCATCGAACACGAGCTCCACCTCGTGCTGGGCATTTTCGAGCAGGCGATTCCAGTCGGTCGTGAGTTCCTGAACGCTCGTGAGGAATCGCTTCGCGTCGGCTACTTCGAGCAGCACCCCCTGGTTGGCCAGTTGGGGTTCGTCCTCACCGGGAGCGACCGCGAGCAGGCTGGCCGAACCGATCTCTCCCACCAAGGCATGCACCGATTGGCGAAACCCATTCCACTCTTCCGGCGGAAACTCGGCAACCCCAAGGTCGTGGGTGCGGCTGGCGAGATGTCCCAGGAATAGCTCGACCCCCGCCGGCGTCCAGCTCGTGATGGTTGGTCCCGCCGCGGTAAGAAAGGCTTGCCGCGCTGGTAACTCAAGAGGCCCCACATGGGCCGCGGTGGTCTCCCTTGGCTGCCGCGCGTCGGCATCACGTGCCAGCAGCGTGCCACTCAGGGCGAGATCGGCATTCTCCTGGCCTCGGCCTTGGATCAGCACCCCCTCGGTGTGTTCGGCCAGGGCTTCAACGAGCGGACCGTAGGCCAGCAGGAAGTCGCCCCAGTCGCCCGGCTGGTTCCACCTCATCTCGCGGAGTTGGAACGAGCGCCGCAGCCGCTCGAGTTCCTTGGGGGGCTTGCCACTCGTGCCGATCAAAGTCGCCGCTCGGCGCAAGGCATCTCCCGGGACGATCGCGGAGATGGCGCCGCGCTGTTCGGGTGCGAAGTGAGGGCCGGCAGCCTCGACAAGGGCTTCGGTGGGAGCGTAGGTCTCCTGTGCGACACTCCCCCCCACACTGGTGAGCAGGGCCCAATTGCCGCGGCGCACCGCCAGCAGCCGCTGACCCGCAAGCTGGATTTCTGTTTGTTCGCCGGCGATCCCCTCGAGCCCGGTGACGAACTCATCGAAATCGTCGACGGGAATCATGAGGAAAAGAACGGGGGTTCCTTCGGCGGACTCGGCGAGTCCGACGACAAGATTGCCCGTGGCATCGGCTCCCAGCAGGTTGCCGACGAATGTCCCGACGGGGAGCGGTGGAGTCCCCAACTGGCTGGCCGCCGTTTTGAAGGCCACCTCCGTCGCAGTGACGTCGTGCAGCACGACGATCCCCAGCACTTTTACCGGAAGGGCTGCAAGGCATTGGCGGGCCGACTCGAGCGGGTCGGCGCGGCCGCTTTCCGCCACGAGCAGCGTTAGCAGCAAGGCCAACAGGGCGGCCAGCGAGCGACGACTCCGAACAGGCATGGCAGCTCCGATCGCGATGGGAGGCGCCTTGGGGGGCGGCCTACGACTCGAGTTGTTGCCGGGCCGCCGCGACAACCGCGTCGGCGGTGATTCCACGGGCCTTGTAGACTTCATTGTAAGGACCCGACGCCCCGAAGTCGTCCATTCCTACGAACGCACCGCTTAACCCGAGGTAGCGGTCCCATCCCTGGCGAATCCCCGCTTCGACAGCCACCCGCCGGGTGACCTTGGGGGGGAGGACTTCGTTGCGGTAGGCGACGTCCTGGTCTTCAAAAAGTTCGAACGACGGCATACTCACCATGCGGGCTTTCACGCCATCGGCCACGAGCTTTTCCCACGCCTCGACGGCAAGCGACAGCTCGCTGCCACTGGCCATGAGGATCACTTCGGGGCTCCCCCCTTTGCTGTCGGCCAGGACATAGCCGCCGCGAGCCGTGCCGCTCGCTGGAGCGAATTTGTCGCGGCAGAGGGTGGGCAGGTTCTGCCGCGTCAGGATGAGCGCCGTGGGACGTTGCTCCTCCTCGACTGCCAGTCGCCACGCCTCGGCGCACTCGTTGGCATCACCCGGGCGAATGACATTAAGGTGGGGAATCGCGCGGCAGGCGGCGAGTTGCTCGACGGGCTGATGAGTCGGACCATCCTCCCCCACACCGATCGAGTCGTGGGTGAAGACGTAAATCACCGGCACTCGCATCAGGGCACTCAGTCGCATGCTGGGACGGAGATAGTCGCTGAAGACAAAGAAGGTCGCGACGTAGGCCTTCAGTCCGGCGAGGGCCATCCCATTACCGGCGGCAGCCATCGCATGCTCGCGAATACCGAAGTGGAAGTTGCGACCGGCGCGGTTGGTGGCCGAAAAGTGGCCCGCGTCCTTGTCGTCAATCAGCGTCACGGTCGAAGGGGCCAGGTCAGCGGAACCTCCCAGCAGCCAGGGCACCCGGTTGGCGATGGCATTGAGGGCCTTGCCGGAGGAACTTCGCGTGGCTATCCCCTTGGCATCGGCGGCAAAGTTCGGCAGGTCGGCGTCCCATCCCGCGGGGAGTTCGTGATTCCACATCGCCTGGAGCTGGGCGGCCTTCGCGGGGAACTTGTCGCGATACTGGCTGAACATCTCTTCCCAGTTCTGGCGAAGATCGTTCCCCCGCTTCCCGAGCGAGTTGCGGAAATGCTCGAGGACCTCACCAGGGACCAAGAACTTTTCGTCGGCGGGCCAACCATAGCCTTCTTTGGTCTTGGCGATCTCCTCATCCCCCAGTGGTGACCCATGGGCGCTGGCGGTCCCCGCCTTGTTGGGGGCACCGTAGCCGATGACGCTCGTCACGATGACGAGCGTCGGGCTGTCGGTGTGGTTCTTGGCCGAATTGATCGCACGATCGAGTCCATCGAGGTCGTTCGCATCGTCGACCTTCAGCACATTCCAGCCCAGCCCCTCGAACCGGGTGGCGACATCCTCGCTGAAGGCGAGTTCCGTCCGGCCTTCGATCGTGATTTGGTTGTCGTCGTAGATCCAGCAGAGATTGTCGAGCTTGAGGTGACCGGCGAGCGAGGCCGCTTCGCACGCTACCCCCTCCATCAGGTCGCCATCACTACACTGGACGAAGACGCGGTAATTGAAGAGCTCGAAGCCGGGCTCATTGTAACGGGCGGCAAGCCATTTCTGGGCGATCGCCATGCCGACGCTGTTGCCACAGCCTTGGCCGAGGGGGCCGGTGGTCGTCTCGACCCCGGCGGTATGCTTCACTTCGGGATGGCCCGGTGTCTTGCTGCCGAATTGCCGGAAGTTGCGAAGCTCCTCCAGCGGCAGGCTCAGTTGGTCGGTCACGCGGCCCTGGCGATCGGTTTGACGGATCTCCGCGAGATGGATCATCGAATAGAGAAGCATCGAGGCATGCCCGCACGACAGCACGTAGCGGTCGCGATTGGGCCACTCGGGAGCGGTGGGGTCGTAGCGGAGGTGCTCGGTCCAAAGCTGATAGGCCACGGGGGCCAAGGCCATGGGGGTCCCTGGATGCCCGCTATTGGCCGCCTGCACGGCGTCCATCGAGAGCGTGCGGATGGTGTTGATGGCAAGTTGATCGATGGACTGGTTGATCGTTGGCATGAACGGAAGCTGTGTGGTGGGAAGGGTTTACGTGCGGATAGACGCCAGTAGTCTACCGGCAGGGTGCGCAGGGTGTCAACAATGGGACCAGCCGGGCTGACTCGCCATGGGCAATGCGCAAGACCCTGGCCTCGCGGGGAAGCCAGGGTCTTGTGAGATGGCTCGGAAGCGCCGTCCATGGGGAACGGCACGCCTCGAATACTCGATTAGCAGGTCGTGCAGCAGACGGGAGTCGTCCCGAGGCAAAGCTTGCAGTCGCATCCGCAAGCGAGGCAGGCGGCGATCGTCTCGCACATGGCCTGAGTTCGCTCGAGGCAAGCGGGGTCGCAAGCGGTCAGCGTCAGGCAGACGCCGCTAGCGAGCGTCTGGCATTCGACGGCACAGCCGACGAAGCAGCACTCGCAACACGTGGCGCCATCGCATTGGCACGCGACGGTACAGAGTTTTGTCGCCAGTTTGGCACACAGGTCTTGCAGCGTCTTGCAGGCCTGCTTGTCATTGGTCGTGCAAGTGAACTTGCACCCATCGGGGCAGGGCTCGCAACAGATGTCGCAACAAACCACGTCGGCAGTGGCCTTACGGGGGGCCATCGAAACGGCCACGCCAGGGGTGCCCATCGCACAGAGAACGGAATTGGTCATGGTGATACCTTCCACGGGTTTCACACTGCGAACCTGTGGATTGCCCACTCAGCCTGGCAGCCAGCGAATAGCGAGGTAGCCTTCCGCTTATCGGATCGGACGAGAGTTTTCCAAGCGTAGCTCGGAAAATGGCGCACGGACCGTGGGTCGGAAGATACCGAATGCTCCGATTAAGCGGCCTCGGCGCGAGCCCTTGGCATGAACGTAAGGAATAGGACACGGATTCCAGCGGATCGTTACAGATCACCACGGATCAGAAAGTGCTCGCGGAACATCGTTCGCGCGACAGGCATCTTCTGATCCGATGGAACCCGTGGCGATCCGTGTCCCATCGTTAACGTCACTCGATGCTATCGAACCCCAAAATTTGAACGGGCAAATGAGCCCGTTCTACGTCCCTGGCGCCAACTCGAAAGGGCGAATCCACGGGCTACGACCCCGTGGTACTGGAGGCTGTCGGCGGGGAAAACGCGGCTTTCAGATTCACCCTAGCTGCACGGCATCCGCCTCCCTTCGACATGGCTCTGCTGAGCCGCGATGACAATCGCCATGGCGCGATAGGCGTCTTCGAGGCTGGCCGTTTTGAGGACCAGGCTTTCGACCTGGCGGTGGAACATCATCAGGAGTTGTTCGCCGACGGGGCGCTCCGAATCGAGCGACTCGGTGTGCTGGCCGGCCGAGTCGAACCAGACGAGCGAGGCGGGGAGATCGACAAAGGCCACTCCGCGCTCGCAGACGATCTGCAGGTCGGCCGGGCGGCGGAAGGCGGTCGCCTCGCTCCAAGCCGGTTTCACATAGCTGCCGCAGGCGATCTGGGCTTGGGCGCCGCAGTCTTGCTCTCCGCTAGGGTGGAAATCGAGCATCAAGAGCAGATAGTCTTCCGCCTGAATATCGGACTGCTGGGCGTGGGCGGTTCCGATAACCGAACTCGGCTCACGTCCCACGAGATAGCGACACCAGTCGACCATTTCGATCGTCTGCCGCATGTTGACGGCGTGGGGCGAGGCGGCGTCTGCCTTGGCCGAAGCGGTGTGGCGTTGATTGCAGAAGAGTAATTGCGGCCGACCCAGCCGCGTCGCCATCAGTTCCTGCAGGCGGAGTGTGGCCGGCGCCAGCCGAAACGGAAACTCGGCCATGAAGGCGATCCCCGCCTCGCGGACCATCTTGCGAAGTTGATCCGCCTCGTCCGAATTGAGGTCGAGCGACGCGGCACAGTAGACCGCCTTGCCCGCTTCGCAGGCGGCGATCACCGGCAACGATCCGAACCAGCGGGCCGACAGCAGGAGAATGGCGTCGACGTCGGCCGCCAGCGCCACTTCGCGAAAACTGGCGCACGCCCGGGCGTTGAACGCCTTGGCGACCTGTTCGGCCCGATGGGCCACGGGGTCGCACACCGCGCGGATTTCGAATCGATCACTAAGCGCCCGCAGGGCCGGCTGGTGGCGGTTGTTCCAGTTGTTCCCCAGGCCGATAAGTCCGATCCTGATTTTCAAGGCGGCTCCCCGAAAAGGTGCGCTGGTAAAGCGAGGCGTGAATCGCGCAATTATAGCGCGCTCACCCCTTCCAGCGGAACGTGCCTACCTGTTCCGAGCCGGGTGGCGTGAGCCCCCGGAGTGCGAGCGTAAGGGAATACGGAATAAAATAGGCCACGGATCACCACGGGTCGGATCGGATCACCACGGATCAGAAAGCGCGGCGTCACCGGGGTGTCACACCATGCTAAGGGTGTGTGCCTGGTTGGTGGGAAGAAGTGGACGCGGATTTTCAGGATTCGGCAGGATTATCAGGATCGGGGAACCCGCGCAAAAAACGGTTCACGATTTGGCATTTCTGGTCCGTGGTGATCCGGCTAGACCGGTGTGCATCCGTGTCCCATCGTCACGCGAAGCCCTTGACGCGAACTCCCAACTTTCCCACAAAAGCGGAATTGGTCTCTGGCCGTCAGCGCGTGCCAGCCGCCCGGGCGCGGGGTCACTCGGTCCCGTAGGGAGACCGTGGCCGCAGGTCGGACGACTTGGCGTCGGGCCGCGGACGGAAATTCTCGGCTCGCGACGGACCAGTCAGCCCGACGGTCCGATCCTCCGGCTTGTAGCCCATCAGGTTCATGAAGTCGGTGAGGGTGATTAGTTCGGTCCCCGACGATTTCGCGTCGTCATGCATGCGAATCCATGTGTCGCGAAGGTTTCCTTCGTCGGTCCCTTCGGGATAATCGCCGACGACGAGGTAGCGGGTGTTGACGTTGATTTCCCCTTGCATCGTGCCATCTTCGTTGGGGAAGGCATCGATCACGCCGCCATTGATGGCGATTAGCTCCTTGGCGAGTTCCAAGTCGGCCCTTCCGTCATCGTTGAGGTCAATTTTGCCAGTAAAGGCGAAATGCTGAGGCTTGCCTTGGTGCCACACAGGGCTGTAGATGAAGTCGCCGGGGAGGATCGGATTCCGGGGATCGTCTTCGGTCACGCGGGCTTCGGCCATGTGGTCACCGAGCATGCGGACGACTTCGATTTTTCCCTTCTTGTTCGCCTTCTGGGCGTCGTTGTCCTCGGTGTCGTAGACCGAGAAGGTCACCTGGCGGCGAAGGGCGTCGGCCGGACCGAGATCAATCCAAACGGTGTTGTTCGCCTGGTTGACCCATTTGATTCGGCCATCGGGGACCTCGAATGTGGGACTGTCCCGCTGGATCCGGCCGTGGAGTTCTTCGATCGTGCGGTCGCGCTTGTTGATTTCGCCCTGCTGGGCGGCGACCTTGTTGTTGAGTTGTGCCCGTTCCTGATCGAACTGGGTGGTCACGCCTGACAGATCGGCGGCCAGTTTGTCCTGGCTTTGCTTAAGGGTCTCACGCGCCGCATCGAACTGAGCACGTTGCTCGGCGGCCTCTTGTTGGATTTTGGCGATCTGGGCCTTGTATTGCGTGACCTGGCCTTGGTGGCCTGCCTCGACTTCCTTCAGCTTGGCTTCGAGGTTCTTGAGTTGGTCCTTGCTGGAGACGAGCGTTGCATTGGATTCGTTGAGCTTGTTGTACAGCACCTCGACCGCCTTGCGGTAGTTCTTGATGCTCTGGTCACCGGTCCGCTGCATGTCGACGTCGAACTGCTTGCTCACCGCGTCGGCGGTGGCATCCTGGGGACCGACGTAGTCCCCCTCCGGCTTGCCCGAGCCGATCATCCCGAGGAACTGGTTACGCTCTTCGACCATCTTGTAGAGCTGCGTCTGCTTTTCGGAATTCTCCTTCGACATTTGCTCGGCCCGGGCGTACTCGGTGCTCCACGTGCTGTGGAAATACCAAACGAAGCCCAAAGAAATGACAAGCAGAATAGCGAAGACGATGAGGGCAATTTGCAGCGTCTGATCCTGACGAGCGGCCATGCATTCAACCTCGGGTGGGGGCGTCCAAACGGGACGCCGGGTCGGAATAACCTGCCGGCGGGGCCGGTGGGTCGCGGTGAGTTGTAGTGAGAAGTCTGTTCCGGCCAACGGCGCACGGCAAGAACCTTGCCGAGCGAAATCGACCTAAGTTCAATTTAGTTAGGGGATTAACGCATGTCAACGAAACGGATATAACCGCCAGCGGACCCCCCATGAGCCCCGCCGACATGAAACAGCATACCCTGCCCGGCCTCGAACCGTCGGTTCAAGCCGCTTTGTCTCCCCCTGCCGAGGTTCCCATGGAGCCCGGCCCGGGGACAACCACCTACGTTATCGACGCTCATTCCCTGATTTTTCAGGTGTTTCACGCGATCGCCGAGATGACGAGCCCCCGGGGGGAGCCGGTGGCGGCCGTGTATGGATTCTTGCGGGACGTCCTCTTCCTGCTGGAGACCCACAAGCCCCATTTCTTGCTGGCCGCCTTCGATTCCCATGGCCCGACATTTCGGCACGACCTGTACGAGGCCTACAAAGGGGAGCGGAAGGAGATGCCCCCGGAATTGGCCACGCAGATCCCCAAGATTTACGAGGTCCTGGAAGGGATGGCGGTCCCGACCCTGGCCCTCCCGGGCTTCGAGGCGGACGACATTCTGGCCACCGTCGCCCGGCTGTGCGACGAGCGGGGGGGGGAGTGCCGGCTGGTGACCGGCGACAAGGATTGCCGGCAACTGATCACCGAGCGGGTCTCGGTCTACAACATTCGGAAGAATCAGCTCTATGGGCCGACCGAACTCGAGGTGGAGTGGGGCATCCGTCCCGATCAGGTGGTCGACTTTCAGGCCCTGGTGGGGGACAAGATCGACAACGTTCCAGGGGTGCCGCTGATCGGACCAAAGATTGCCACCGAACTGCTCAACACGTTTGGCAATCTCGAAGCGGTGCTGGCCAGTGCCGACTCGGTGAAGGGGGCCAAGCGGAGCCAGAATCTGCGTGAGTATGCCGACTCGGCACGGCTCTCGCGCAAACTGGTGCGGCTCGACCCCTATGTGCCGGTCGAAGTCGACTGGGACGCCGCACGCCCGGGCGGTTACGACACGCAGGAACTGTCGCGACTGTTTGCCGAATTTGGTTTTCGGGGGTTGGGGGATCGAGTGCTCGGACTCGCCGGTCCCGTGCCCCAGCGTCCCCAGGCCAACGTGCGTTACGAGGTCGTCACCAGCGCCGATCGGCTGCGCGAGCTGGCGACCGAGATGAGCCGTGCCCCCCGCCTCTCGGTCGACACCGAAACGACGAGCATCAACCCCCGCGAGGCCGACCTCGTCGGACTCTCGTTCGCCTGGGAACCGGGGGAGGCCTACTACGTCCCGGTGCGCGGACCAGCCGGTTCGATATGCCTCGCTCCCCACGATGCGCTGGAAATCCTCCGCCCCGTGCTCGAATCGCCAGCCGTCGGCAAAGTGGGGCAAAACCTGAAGTACGACATCGTCGTCTTGCGCGGAGCGGGGATCGAACTGGCCGGGCTCGATTTCGACACCATGCTCGCCAGCTATCTGCTCGATTCGGGAGAACGCTCCCACAATCTCGACGAACTCGCCAAGAAATACCTGGGACACGAGACGATCAAGATTCACGAACTGATCGGCAAGGGAAAGCAGCAGAAGCGGATGGACGAGGTCCCCTTCGACGCGATCGGGCCCTACGCGGCGGAAGATGCCGACGTGCCGCTGCGGATGCTCCCCCTGCTGGAGCAACGCCTGGTGGAAGAGGAACTCGCCGAACTGATGGCCGACCTCGAACTCCCGCTCGTCGAGGTGCTCGCCGAGATCGAGTTCAATGGAGTTCGGGTCGACGTCGATCGGTTGGCCCAACTGAGTCAGGAATATGGCGTGCGGCTCCAGGAGCTCGAAGAGCAAATCGAGGAAATGGCGGGTCACCCATTCAACATCGCTTCGCCCAAGCAGCTTGCCGAGGTGCTGTTTCAAGAGCAAGGGCTTCCGGTCGTCAAGCGCACCAAGACGGGGCCCAGCACCGACGCCAGCGTGCTGGAGGAACTCGGGGTGCTGCACCCCCTGCCGGCCAAAATCATCGAACATCGCAGCTATGCGAAGCTCAAGGGGACCTACATCGATGCGTTGCCGGCGATGGTCCTGGGCAAGACGGGCCGTGTTCATGCCTCGCTCAATCAGGTCGTTGCGTCGACCGGGCGGCTCAGTTCGAGCGATCCCAACTTGCAGAATATCCCCGTGCGGACCCCCGAGGGGCGCGAGATTCGCTCGGCGTTCACGGCGGCGGGCCCCGGATGGAAGCTGCTGTCGGCCGACTATTCGCAAATCGAACTGCGCGTGCTGGCCCACTTTTCCGAAGACCAGGCGATGTGCCAGGCGTTCGCTTCCGATCTCGACATCCACATGATGGTGGCGAGTCAGGTCAACGGCGTGGTCCTCGACGAGGTCACCCCGGCGATGCGGCGAAGCGCTAAAGCGGTGAACTTCGGCATCATCTATGGGCAAAGTCCGTTTGGGCTCGCGAAGGCACTCGGCATCCCCCAGGAAGAAGCGGCTCAGTTTATTGTCGAGTATTTTTCGCGCTATCCGGGAGTGGGCCAGTTCATGCGCGACACGCTTGCCGAGTGTTATCGCCAGGGGTACGTGAAAACCCTCTTGGGTCGCAAGCGGACGATATCAGGCGTCCGTCCTCCACAGGCGCAGGAGCCGCGCGGCGATTTGTTCAGCGGTTCCTCTGCTCCGATGCAGCTCAATCTCCCCGAGCGGACCGCGGTCAACTCAGTGATCCAAGGGACGGCGGCCGACCTGATCAAGCTGGCGATGCTAGCCATCCATCGGCGGATGAAGGAGATGGGCTGCCAGGGGAAGTTGATCCTGCAGATTCACGACGAGCTGCTGTTCGATGCGCCGGAGGAGGAACTGCCGGCACTGAAGACGATGATCGTCGAAGAAATGTCGCGCGCCGCCCAACTGCGGGTGCCGTTGAAGGTCGATCTCAAAGTGGGGGATAATTGGGCCGCCTGCGAGCCGGAGTAGCCAGAACATGTCGGAATCGCCGAGTATGACAATCGGACTTGTGGGGGGAATTGCCAGCGGCAAGTCGCTGGTGGCCCAGCAGCTCGCCGAGCGCGGCGCCATGGTGCTAGCAGCCGACGAGGTGGCCCATGGGGTGCTGGCGGACCCCGAAGTGCGTCAGGCTCTCGTGGCACGCTGGGGGGAGGGGATCCTCACCTCGACAGGGGACATCGACCGCCATCAGGTGGCGAATCGCGTCTTTGGCGACAATCCCCAGGCGACCGAGGAGCGGCAGTTTCTCGAGGGGCTGGTCCACCCGCGCACGCGTCAGCGGCTCGAAGACATGCGTGAACGTGGTCGTCGCGAGGGGTTCCGAGTGTTCGTGATCGACGCCCCGTTGCTGCTCGAGGCGGGCTGGGGCGAGGCGTGCGACTGGATTCTGTTTGTCGACACTCCACGGCAGCGGCGGCTCGCCTTTGCCATCGACCGGGGCTGGGAGCCGGGAGAACTTGCCCGCCGCGAGCGGGTGCAACTCCCGATCGAGGCGAAGCGGGCTCGCGCCGACTGGGTGATCGACAATGCGGGCGACCATGCTTCGCTGGCGCGGCAAGTGGACGAGTTTTGCCAACGTCTGATTCCCGCGGCGTGAGTCAAATTGTCGCGAGCCGGGCATCTGGCATCTTGTTTCGGGGGCGACCTCCCGAAGGGGAAGCATTTTTCGCCGATTCGCGGGGGTGCGGTTTTTTCCCTTCCCCAACCGCCAACTTTTTTGCAATAATGGAGGCGTTGCCTCCGCGACCCTCTGCTGGCCTCATCGCTTCGCTGGCTTGGGCGCGAGGCAGTGGAGTCCTTTTCCCTCCCCCCCACCTTGCAGTGGTCGACGCTCCTCAAGCGCCGTCCACCCCCACCGGAACAAACCCTCGTCCAGGAGCAATCCGATCATGGCTGAAACCAACGGCCGTGGGTCG
This sequence comes from uncultured Planctomycetaceae bacterium, assembly GCA_964650265.1. Classification (GTDB taxonomy): domain Bacteria; phylum Planctomycetota; class Planctomycetia; order Pirellulales; family Lacipirellulaceae; genus CAZYQQ01. The sequence continues at coordinate 9,786 of CAZYQQ010000026.1, read as the reverse complement.
CGGAGCGACCGTCCACGCACCCCTTATCGCCGGACGCGATCCGCCCATCAGAATGGCCATCACATCGACCCCGAAATCCTTGCGCAGCTTGAGCGCGAGGAGCCCCTCACCATTGTCGAGGAACTCGACAAGGCCGCCGAACGTGTCCGTCGTGCCGGTGCGGCCATCGCCAATGGGGACACGCTCGATAGCAACGTCTATGTGGCCGAGCTGCAGCAGATGTCGATGCCCGAGCTGATTGCCACCGCCGAGCGCGAGCAGGTGGCCGATGCCCAGGGGCTCAAGAAGCAGGACCTGATCTTCCGCATCCTCAAGGAGCGGGTGAAGCTCCATGGGATGATGTTCGGGCAGGGGACGCTAGAGATTCTACCCGATGGGTTCGGATTTCTCCGCAGTCCCGAGTACCACTATCTCTCCTGCCCCGACGACATCTACGTCTCGCCGAGCCAGATCCGCCGCTTCGGGCTCCGCAACGGAGCGACCGTGGCCGGGACGATTCGCCCCCCCAAGGAGAACGAACGCTATTTTGCTCTGTTGCGCGTCGAGTCGATCAATAACGAGGACCCCAACCTGCTATCGAAGAAGGTCTTCTTCGACGATCTCACCCCGGTCCATCCCGACGGGCGGATCGCCATGGAGACGACCCCCGACGAGATCGACATGCGGGTGGTCGACATGATCGTGCCGATTGGCTTCGGCCAGCGCGGCCTGATCGTCAGCCCCCCCCGCGCGGGAAAGACGATCCTGATGCAGAAGATGGCCAAGGCGGTCCTCGCGAACTACCCGAATGCCTACGTCATCATGCTGCTGATTGACGAGCGGCCCGAGGAAGTGACCGACATGGAGCGTGAGGTGAAAGGCGCCAACTGCGAAGTCATCTCCAGCACCTTCGACGAAGCCGCCTCGCGGCATGTCCAGGTCTCCGAGATGGTGATCGAGAAGGCCAAACGGATGGTCGAATTCGGCCGCGACGTGGTGATCTTCCTCGATTCGATCACGCGACTCGCCCGGGCGTGGAATAGCGAATGCCCCAATTCGGGCAAGATTCTCTCGGGTGGGATCGACGCCAACGCGATGCAGCGGCCGAAGAAGTTTTTCGGCTCGGCCCGCAAGGTCGAGGAGGGGGGCTCGCTGACGATTATCGCCACGGCCCTGATCGACACCGGCAGCCGGATGGATGAGGTGATTTTCGAGGAATTCAAGGGGACCGGCAATCAGGAGATCGTCCTCGACCGCGCCCTGGTCGACAAGCGCATCTGGCCAGCGATCGACATCGACCGGAGCGGCACCCGCCGCGAGGAGATGCTGATGGACCCCGACGAGCATCGCCGCGTTTCGCTGCTCCGCCGGGTGCTGAGCGAAATGAATCCCCCCGACGCGATGGAACTCCTCACGGGACGGCTCCGCAAGACCAAGAGCAACGCCGAGTTCCTGATGAGCATGAAGGAAAGCTGAGGTATTTCCTCGCTCTCCATGGAGGCCCCGACTTCGCCCGACACGATTGCGTGATACCTGCGTTTGCCTTCGACGAGCCGACGTTGTTACGTTTCAACAGCGTGCAGTCGTTTGAGGATGTGCTCGTCGCCAAAGACCCCTGCGCGTGGCTCCCAGGGTATTCGGAGGCGATGTGGGGAGTGCTGTGGGATTACTTGTGCTCAGAGGCTCGCATTTCCGCGCCGAGTCCTCCGCAATGGTGGATCAGGAAACCATGGGAATTAGGCGAAGTCTATTTCTTCGACCGCCATGCGGCACAGGTATTGAAAACCCGAATCGAAAAACATTTGGGAAAGCAATCTACCTCGTCGACATCCACAAGTTTCTTTGGATATGAGATCGAGCTAGCGACTCCGCAAGCAGCACGGGCCGCCGAGGAGGCGGGGTTGCGGTTCCTGTGGGAATTGCCGGCACACTTTTCGAAAGAAGTCGATTGGCTTGTTGTTGGCCCGCTGACATAGGTTCATGGTAACACTTCAGCCAACTGACGGCGAACAGACCCGTCCCAAGGATTTCAACACGGAGGCACAGAGACACGGAGGCCCGTGAGCGGGTGTTGCATCGAATCCTACCTCTTGGTTATTGAATACCTCAACTTCAAGGCACGCGCCACCCCGCCAATAACATCTCCGTGCCTCTGTGTCTCCGTGTTTTTTATCCACTTCAGTCAACTTCAGATGGCTGAAATATTACGGTTCAGGAAACTCTCTGGGTGTGGGAGAAAGTCAGCCAATCCTCTATGATAATCGGCTGATGGTATAGGTGTCCCCCCAGAGAGTCCCTCCCATGCCGAATGTCCTCCAGCCCGCTGCGGTTCCGCCGACTGCCCGATTTGCGATCGTGGTGGCGGAGTGGAATCGCCACATCACCGAAAAGCTGCTCCAAGGGGCGACGGCGACGCTCACGGGACAAGGGGTGGCCGACGACCATATCGATGTCGCCTGGGTCCCAGGGTCGTGGGAGATCCCCCTGATGGCCCAGCGGATGGCCCGCAGTGGTCATTACGCGGCGGTGATCTGCCTGGGAGCTGTCATCAAGGGGGAAACGACCCACGACGAGCATATCAATCGTGGGGTGAGCCTGGCGCTGATGAAGCTGGGGCTCAAGACGGATCGCCCGGTGCTGTTTGGGGTACTGACCTGCAATACGCTGGAACAGGCGATTCACCGTGCCGGCGGGAATGTGGGAAACAAAGGGAGCGAATGCGCCGAAGCGGCCCTCGCGATGGTCGGATTGCTGACCAAAATCTCGTAGGGCGTTTTCCGTTAGCCTGTGGGCTGCTAATCTTATCAAGGGGTTCGCCGAGTGAACCCCACTCAAGACGCATCCCCAGGCCCCAGGGCCGCAAAGAGATCGCTCCGTGATGTCCCGCCGAAGTCGTGCCCGCGAAGTGGCCCTCCAAATACTGTTCGAGGACGATGTCAACACTCGGGGTACGGCCGAGGAACTCAAGAGTTTCGTTCGATCGCGGCTCAATAACGAAGAGAACGAAGCCTTTTGCCTGTCGCTGATCCTGGGTGTTCGCCGCAATCAGCGGGAACTCGACGCAGTGCTCTCCGAAATCGCCCAGAACTGGAGCCTCGCGCGAATGGCCTCCACCGATCGGAATGTCCTCCGGCTGGGAGCCTACGAAGTGATGTTCGCCGAGACCCCTTACAAGGTCGCCATCAACGAGGCGATCGAGTTGGCAAAACGCTACGGCAACGCCCACTCCGCCCAGTTCGTCAACGGAATCCTCGACAAACTGCCGCGCAAGGCAAAGCAAGCTGGTGACGGAACGACTCCGCACGATTCGTCTGCCAATTGAGAAACTAGCCCACACCCTTCACCCACACGGCCAACGCGATGGGAATATTCGACCGCTTCAAGCAAGCTCTCAAGAAGACCACCCAAGTACTCAACACCGACGTCCGCGATCTGTTTAAGACAGAGAGCCAGGGACGGCTGGTCGACGAGCAGTTTCTCGACGAGATGCGCGCCATTTTGTTCAAGACCGACATGGGCTACGAGCCGACCGAGGAGATTGTCGCCGAGGTAGGCAAGAAGATGCGCGCCCGCGTCGTGAAGCTCGAAGAGGTGATCGCGACCTGGAAGTCGAAGCTCAAGGAATTGATGGCCCAGGAGGATGCGCCGATTCAGTACGCCCCCTCGGGACCGACGGTCGTCATGGTCTGTGGCGTCAACGGCGCCGGCAAGACGACCAGCATCGCCAAGCTGGCCCACATGTTCCGCGCCGAGGGGAAGAGCGTCGTCTTGGGGGCGGGGGACACCTTTCGCGCGGCGGCGGTCGAGCAGCTTTCCATTTGGGCCGATCGGCTGGGGGTCGGGATCGTCACCGGGCCGCAGGGGACCCATCCGGCGACTGTCGCCTACCAGGCGGTCGAACGGGCGATTCGGGACAAGGTCGACGTCTGCATCATCGACACGGCGGGGCGGCTTCAGACGCAAAAAAACCTGATGACCGAGCTGACCAAGATTCGCGACTCGATCCGCAAGCAGATCCCCGACGCGCCGCACGAAGTGCTACTGGTGATCGACGCGACGACCGGCCAGAATGGTATCAGCCAGGCGACCAACTTCGCCGAGGCGGCAGGCTGCACCGGCATTGTGCTGGCAAAACTCGACGGGACGGCCAAGGGGGGAGTCGTGGTGGCGATCCGCCGCCAGCTCGGCTTGCCGGTGAAGTTCGTTGGGGTGGGGGAAAAGCACGAGGATCTTGTCCCATTCGATCCCACGGCGTTTGTCGACGAAATGTTCGACGACGCGATCCCGCCGGGGGCCTAAAGGCCGCATAGTTTGCCGGTCCCTAACCAGCGGCCTCCGCAAGGGCGCAATAACCCGCAAACGCCGCCAGGTCCACCACACTGGGCGACGCCCATGGGCCGATAATAATCGTCAGCCCCCTGTTCGTTCCCTCCAAATGACGCCTCCCACGCGTTGAGGCGTTCTCTCCTATCCCCGTCGCTTACGATGGGCTGCGCAATGCATAGTCGATTCGCCGGAATCTCAATATTGGTTGCCAGTCTGGTAGCATCCCTGCTGCCGGGCCAGTCGGCTTTGGCCCACAAAGGGGATGTGCGGGCAAGTTTTGATCTTTCGACAATCCGTCAGGCAATGGCGGAGTCGTCCCCCAGTGATATGCCGTTCGACGAGGAGCTGCCGACGGAGATCGCCCCAAGTCGATCCGAACTTGTGCCGAGTGTTCCCGATTCGGCTTACCGTCCTGCGCAAGTCTGCCGATCCTACGACCCCGCATGGAGCCTCGCCGATGAGATTTGTGGTCGATGCCGGCCGTTTGAAATCGGCGGTTGGACTCAGATTGGTTATCACGACGGGGTGATTCCCCTGTCGGAGAGCGAAAACGATCTTGGCTCGTTTGAGGATGTCCCCCACGAGATCCAACTCAACCAGCAGTGGTTTTATGTCGGTCGCGATGCGCGCTCGGATGGCGATTGGGGTGATTGGGGATTTCGTCTCGACGTGGTCTACGGCACCGATGCCCAAAAGATGCAGGCTTTTGGCAATCCTGGGGCCGGCGTTCGCAATCGGGGGCGTTGGGACGCGTCGCTCGACCATGGCAAGTATGGCTGGGCGATTCCTCAGGCCTATGTCGAATACGCCCGCGGCGACTGGGAGGTGATGGTGGGACACTTCTTCACCCCGCTGGGGTACGAGGTGATTCCCTCCGTAGGCAACTTCTTCTATAGCCATTCCCTCACGATGGTCAACTCGGAGCCTTTCACCCACACCGGAGTGCTCACGAGCTTCTCGGGATTCGACGGGATCACCCTCTACGCCGGTTGGTCCGCCGGTTGGGACAGTGGCTTCGATTCGGTCAACAGTGGTTCGAACTACCTCGGCGGCGTGGCGCTCGATCTCACGGAGGACGTCACACTCACTTACCTTGCTACCGCTGGAAACTTCGGCTGGCTTGGAGACGCCGGTGGGGCCTACAGCCATTCGATCGTGATGACGGCCCAGCTTTCGTCGCGGCTCGAATATGTGTTGCAGACCGACTTTGTCGACATCGATCAAGTCGATCAGGGGGATCTGGAACAATACGATACGATCGGCCTCAATCAGTATCTGTTCTACTCCTTGAGCAACCGGTGGAAGGCCGGTGTGCGGGCGGAGTGGTGGAAGGCCGATGGCGAGTCGTACTACGAAGTGACCTACGGGCTCAATTATCGACCTCACTCGAATGTCGTCATCCGACCCGAACTGCGGCACGACTGGTCGCCTGGAGCCGATTACAGCGTCGACACGTTCAGTGTCGACCTGATTTTTGCCTATTAAACCTGCGGCAATCTGCTTGGACTGTCGCGCCGCGGCGGCGGTTGTTATGCTGAAGTTCCCCCCTTCGGCACTTCACCCCACCTGCCGCACATCATGATTCGCCACCTGTTCTCTTTAATTGCGCTCTTGCTGTTGGGCGCCGTCGCCCAGGCCAAAGAGTTCGCGATTCGCGCGGTCGAGGCGACGGACGAGGCAATTCACATCGAACTCGAGGTCCCCGAAAGGGCTGATGGCCCAATCCTGGAACTCCGCGCGTGGCCCTTGTTGCCACAAGAGTTTCTCAAACACTCGGATCACCACGTCGTATGGCGAGGAGTTCCTGACGGGGATCGGCTGACTCTCTCCAGACACCAGGAGAGGCGCGACCTGGTTTATAGCCGTTTCGAGCTGGTGGAGGTGTCTAGCGGGCGGCAGTTCGGTGGCCAGCGATGCACGGCAAGTGTCGTCGCGCCGGCAGATCGGTCGTTCGCATTCCCTCGCCCCGCGAGCATTAAAGGCCTTCAAGTCCAGATGGTCGACGACGCGATCGCACTGGGGATCAAGCATGCAGGGCTCAATGTCTCGCTTACCCAGTTGCTCAGCGCCAACAGCGACTCCCCGCTGGCGATCGAAGTCGATGGCGAGCGGATTCCGCTCGATTCCAGCTACGTCGACTCGCTCGATGCCCGGGTGAAGCCGCTGACCGATGCGGGAGTGAATGTACTGGCCATCTTTCTCAACACGAAATATGGCCTCCGCCGAGACTCACACCTCCGGCATCCCGATACGCGGCTCGACGAGGCCCCGACCTTTTCGGTCGCCTTCAATCTCACGACCCCCGAGGCCGCGCGGAGGTACCGAGCGGCGCTCCTGTTTCTCGCCGAACGCTATTCTCGCCCCGACGCTCCCCACGGCTGGATGACTGGCTACATCATCGGCAACGAAGTCCAATCCCACTGGATGTGGGCCAACCGGGGGACTGTCGCCGATGAAGTCGTGATCGACGAATACGCGACGGCACTTCGGATCGCCGACCTCGCCGTACGTTCCCAGCACAACGCTCTGCGCGTCTACGCCTCGTTCGACCACTTTTGGGAGGCAAGGATCGAGCTACCAGCCGGCAGGTCGATGCCAGGACGGAAGCTCCTCGACGGGTTGAATGCGACCAGCAAGCAGGAAGGAGACTTTCCCTGGGGGATAGCGATGCACCCCTATCCCGAGAATCTCTTCAACCCCAAGTTCTGGGAGGATGCGACCGCACCCCTCACCTACGACGCCCCACGTATCACGCTCAACAATATCGAGGTCCTCACCAGCTACCTGCGTCAACCGGAGTTGATGTGTGGCGACGAGCCGCGGCGAGTCACCCTCAGTGAGCAAGGGTTCCATACGGCCGACGGTGGGCCGAGCGGCGACGAGGGGGAGGTGCTTCAGGCGGCTGCCTTTGCCCGAGCGTTTTACAAATTGCAAAACCTCGAGGGAATCGACAGCTTTTTGCTCCATCGCCACGTCGACCATTCGGAAGAAGGGGGCCTGCGACTGGGGCTTTGGACCCGGCGGGTCGACGTGCATGGGAGCACCCCCGATCGACAGAAACGCATTTATGAAGTCTTTCGCCTCGCCGACACAACGGAGTGGTCCAAGGCCTTCGAGTTTGCCAAACCCCATGTCGGCATTGCCGATTGGAGTGAGGTCCTGCCGAGAGAAATCCCCTGAGAAGGGCACAGGGTGAGGGAGCGATTGGTTGCAGCGAGTTCGGCCCCATTCGATATTCTTGGAACGGGTTATTTCGTGCCAATTGGCTGAAGTGTTACAATTGCGGAACGGCGCTTGGGCTCACACAATTGGACGCTTTAAGGGAGCGAACAGCATGTTCACACGCGGGATGGGGGTAGTGTTGACGGTCGCCATGATGACTGGCGAACTAATGGCCCAGTCTCACGATTGGCCCCGGGTGAACAACGATCCTGGAGGGATGCGTTACTCGCAGCTCGATCAGATCAATCGCGAGAACGTGGCCCAGCTCACTCCCGCCTGGACCTTCCACACCGAAGAAGTCAAGGAGGGCCGCGGCCGCACAATCGAGTGTACGCCGATTGTCGTCGATGGCGTGATGTACATCACCACGGGCTACCTGAAGCTCGTCGCCCTCGACGCGGCCACCGGGAAGGAACTCTGGCGGTTCGATCCCCTGAAGGAACATCCTTCGCGTCATGGCCTCGCTTCTGGTGGCGTGAATCGCGGCTGCGCCTACTGGTCGGATGGCATGCCCGACGGCGAGCGGCGGATCATTCATGGCATTTCCGATGGCCGCCTCTTCTCGCTCGACGCTCGGACCGGCAAGCTCGATCCGAGGTTTGGCGATGGAGGGATCCGCGATTTGCGCAAGGAACTTGATCCCGAGGTGGCCGACCTTGCCTACGGACCAACCTCGGCGGTCGCCATCTGGCGGGATACGATCATTGTCGGTGTCTCGACCGGCGAAGGTCCCGAAGTAGCTTCACCGGGCGATATCCGCGCGTTCGATGTTCGCACCGGTGAGCAGCTCTGGCGTTTTCACACGGTTCCTCATCCCGGCGAAGTGGGGAACGAAACGTGGGAAGCGGGTTCGTGGAAGCACCGTGGCGGAGCGAATGCTTGGGGAGGCCTGAGTATCGACGCCGAGCGTGGGCTCGTCTTCGCCGGGCTCGGCTCGGCCTCCTTCGATTTCTATGGCGGGGATCGCAAGGGAGACAACCTGTTTGCCAATTGCACGATCGCCCTCGATGCCCGTACCGGCGAGCGGGTGTGGCACTTCCAAACGCTTCGCCACGACGTGTGGGACCACGACCTGCCGACGCCACCCGTCTTGGTTCGCGTGAATCATGGTGGGAAGGAGATCGACGCCGCGGCCCAGGTCACCAAGACCGGATTTTGCTATCTGTTTGATCGCGAAACGGGACGCCCGCTGTTCGACATCATCGAGCAGGAAGTCCCCGGGTCGGACGTCGAGGGGGAACAGGTTGCCAGGACGCAGCCGATCCCGATCAAACCACCACCCTTCAGCGCGCGGCATCTCGATGAGTCCAACGTGACGGATATTGGTGAGCAGAATCGCGAATCGGTGCTCGCTGTCCTGCGTAAGCTTCGCCACGGCCCCGCCTTCAATCCTCCCAGCCTTGAAGGAACGGTCGTCATGCCGGGGCTCCATGGGGGAGCGACCTGGTCGGGGGCGAGCTTCGATCCCACCTCGGGCATGCTCTACCTCAACTCGAACAACATGCCGAACATCATCACGCTTGCGACGGCGCCCAAGGATGGCCGGGCACGCTACGGCATCTTCCAACTCGGAGGAGGCTACTTCCAATTCCGCGATTTCGAGGGCTACCCCGCCATCAAGCCGCCGTGGGGATTGCTCAATGCGATCGATCTCAACAAGGGGGAGATCGCCTGGCAGGTCGTCCTGGGGGAACACCCGGAACTCACCGCGCGGGGCATTCCTCAAACCGGCACCGAAAGCTTCGGTGGCACGATTGTCACCGCCGGTGGCCTGGTCTTTATCGCCGGGACGATGGACGAAAAGATGCACGCCTTCGACAAGGCCACCGGCAAACTCCTCTGGGAGGCAAAGCTCCCCGCCGGGGGCTACGCCACTCCGTCGACTTACATGGTGGATGGCAAGCAGTATGTCGTGATCGCCTGTGGTGGAGCGGGCAAGTTGGGGACGAAGGCGGGTGATGCCTTCGTCGCATTCGCGTTGACGGAATAGTGGCCCTGGATAAGTTGGCGGAGGGGTCAGAAGTTGGAAGTTGGAAGGATCTGTTACTTTGTACTCTGTACTTCTTACTGACCTCCGACCTCTGGCCTCCCACCTCTTCCCTCCTGGCACCGTTTTCGCGTTTTCGAGGGGGGGGTCGTGCCACGAGTGTGACATTTGTCGGCCTCAAACTCTATGAATCAGGGGATGTTTTGATCAAGAGGTGTGCCACGTGGCACTGTTTCGTCAAGTTTTGTCGTTTAAGTGTGCCGCGCGGGGGG
>CAZYQQ010000025.1:47329-57585 GCA_964650265.1 uncultured Planctomycetaceae bacterium | reverse complement strand
TGAGGCCGACAAATGTCACACTCGTGGCACGACCCCCCCCTCGAAAACGCGAAAATGGTGCCAGCAAGGAGGAGGTCGGAGGCCAGAGGTCGGAATCCGTGGCCTAGATCGTGACACTCGCGCTCCGGGGGCTGACGCCGCCCGGCTTTGTCTGATCCTGGCCATCCTGCCAATTCCTGAAGATCCCCCACCCATTCTTTCCACCAACCACGCATGCCCTTTCAGGGTATGGCACCCCCCGAAGACGCTGCGGATTCTGATCCGTGGTGATCCGGTGAGACCCGTGGCAATCCGTGTCCCATCGTCACGCTCGTGTCCCATCGTCACGCTCGCACGCTGCCCGGCTCGGGATTTTGTGGGGCTCCGGGCTCAGAATGGGGGCATTTCGCTGGGCATTTCGTGGGAAAAGCTGGATTGGTCCCCTGGCCGAGGGCGCAGCCTAACCCCCCTTTCTCCCAGCCGGGAGAAAGGGCTATAATTCGAGATTCTTGGCGGCTCGATGAAGCCGGCCTAGGGGTCGCGTCCGCCCGGTCGGGGCTGTGATCTCGGCCAAGGCCATCCGGCAACGAACAACGGTAGCTATCCGCACGCAAGTGTTTGAGGAAGTGTGACGATGTACGCGATTATTTCCGATGGTGGTCGCCAGCTTAAGGTTGAAGAGGGGCAGGAGATCGACCTGGCCTACCGCGACCTTGCCAAAGGGGACAAGCTCACACTCGACCGCGTGCTGGCCGTGGGGGCTGGGGGCGACATGAAGCTTGGCTCCCCGGTCGTTTCGGGTGCCAGCGTCACGGCGGAGATTCTGGGGACTGCCCAGGGACCGAAAATCGATAGCATCAAGTTCCGTCGCCGCAAGAACTCGCGCCGCAAGTACAGCCATCGGGCGATGTTCACCCGGGTGAAGATCGAAAAGATCGTCGGCTGAGTTTGTGGGCTGGGTTCGCCGGCTGGGTTCGGCGGAGAGCCGACCGATTGTCGAGCCGTGCCTCTGGTGCTATCGAGGACCCTCCGCAAGTGATCCTCGTCAAACCACGGCTTTGCTGCCCTTCGCGCCCGAGGATGGTTCGCTCATGCTAACGGAGTGTCGCGCTGCGCCACTCGGTCCATTCTGCCGCCCCCCGGCCCGATCGAAGGAGGCTCTCGTGCGCTCCGGACTCGTGTTGTTGCTCCCCCTCCTGGCACTTGCTTTCATCGCAGGCGTGACGTCGCGCGCGGCAGGGCAGCCGCTGCTGGGACCGGTGCTTCAAGGCGAAGCGGGACAGGAGCCGCCGGTCGCGGTCCCCCAGCAGGAAGACTCCGAGGGGACACCCCCCACCTCGCAGCCCCGTCGGTCGCCCAAGTCGCGGGAGGAGATCGAGCAGGAGATGACCCGGCTCAAGGACCTCGCCCTCTCGGACGCCGACCGCGAGCAGGCGGTGAAGTTCTTGCAGGATGCGTTGCAGGCGACGGCCGAGCTCGAGCGCTTGGCGACCGAACGGACCCAGTCGGTGGCGGAGTACACTCCCAAGGTCGACGAGGACGATCCGACCGGCCCCCAGGAGTTCACTCCCGCCTGGTATGAGACGCGGCTGGCGATGGAAGTCCCCTTCATGAAGCCCCCGCAGGTCTCGCATGTCGAGACGGATCCGCTCCCAATCCTCACCGAGCGCGCGAGTCGTTTGGAAGGTTACGCCAACATCTGGAGCGAAAACGTTCGACAACTCGAGTCGGCCCCCGCGACGCGCAAGGCCTGGCTCAATGCGCTCCCCTCGCGGAGCCTGGAGATCGCGCAGCAACTCGATGCGGCGCGGCAGGCGATTGCGAAAATCGACGAGGAGGGGGCCTCGCATCCCGTGACGGCCGCGCGGCGGATGTGGCTCGTCCAGCGCGAGGCGCGGCTGCTGGCGGAGCAAGCGGCCAATGAGGCCAAAAAACTGGCGATCGAACGGGCCGATCAGGTCTATCCGCTGGAACTGGCCCTCGCGCGGCGCAAATCGGAGTTCTATCGCAACGAGCTGGCCATGATCCGCGAAGGGCTCAGCACGCGGCGCCAACAGGAGGCCAACCAGCAGGCCCAAGTGGCCCAGCAGGAGCTCGACGCCTATGGCGAGTTGATCGAGAAATATCCCGACACGCTGGGAGAGGCCGCTCGGGAAACCCGGCAGCTCACGGAGCAGCGGCGGAAATTGTCGGTTGCGATCGACAAGGCGATTGCCGACCGCGACACCGACCACCAAAATTTGCAGCAGATCCGCAGCCGCTTTCAAACGATTCAGGCTGAATTCGAGGACGAGGAGCGATTGTCGCAGGCGAGCGGCCAGGTGCTGCGCGACGAGCGGAAGCGGCTGCCCGTCATCCCGCGATTGCAGGCGGAGATCACCCGGGCGACCACGGCCCGCAACGACATTGGCTTCCGCCGATTCGAGGCGAACGACGCGCTCGAATCGCTGAAGGACATCGAGGGGAGGGTGGCACAGGCCGTGCGTAAGGTGGCGGCCGCCGATCGTCCCGAGGTCGAAGAGGCGGCGCGGAACATGTTCCTCAGTCAGCGCGACCAATTGGAGGGGCTGGAGCGCGACCTCAACCATCTGGAGTCGGAACTCGCCTCGTTGATCGTGACGAAAAAGGGGCTGCTCGACACGGCGACCGAATTTCGCAATTTTATCGCGCGGCGCGATTTATGGATCCGCAGCAGCCGGCCGCTACATCACTTCAATAGTGCCCACTATTACGGCGCGTTCCGCTGGAGCTTTCGCGCCGAAAACTGGCGCGAGGCGGGCGACCGATTGGTCGACGGGGTGGGACAGAGCCCTTACCGGGCGATCGCCTTGGGGACGTTGTTTCTGCTGCTTGTGGTGGGGCAACGGGAGGGGTATCGGCGACTGGCCATGGTGGGCCGCGAAGCGACCCAGAAGACGTGTGTCGAATTCTTTCCCACGATCCGCGCCTTGTGGCTCACGATGCTGGTCGCTTTGCCATGGCCGCTGGTGCTGTGGAGCCTCGGTTGGTTGATGGACAGCCCGTTGGCCGAAGAGGAGTTTCCCCGCGATCTCTCGGTGGCATTGCGTCTGGGCGCCTGGTGCCTGTTGTTCACGGAGTTCTTGCGCCATTCGTGCCGTCCCGAAGGCCTCGCCGACGCCCACCTCAATTGGTCGAAGGGGGCGCTCGCCCAAATGCAGCGCGTGTTTCGTTGGATGCCCTTCACGCTGATCCCGCTCATGATCTGGTCGGTCGTGCTCGACGTGCAAACGATACAGCCCTTCTGGTCGGCGTCGCTGGGGCGGGCACTTTATATCGGGGCGATGCTACTCGTCGCGGTTGTCACCCTGCGATTGCTGTACGTCAAGTCGAGTCCGATCTACCAGTCGCTACAACGCGAGCCGCGAAGCTGGCTGGTGCGGGCCCACTCCATGTGGCGTCCCCTGTTGCTTGCCAGCCCCCTAGCGCTCGCCATCATGGCCTGGATTGGCTACTACTACACGGCGCAGCAACTCACCATCCGGGTGCTGATGAGCCTGGCCTTGGTCATCGTGCTCGTGGTGACTGGGGGGCTGCTCAAGCGATGGATACTTCTCAACCGGCGGAAGCTGGCGCGCGAGCAGGCCCGGCAGCGACGGGCCCAGGCCATTGCCGCCGCCGAAGCGGCCGCGGCGGCGGCCGATGGGGAGGCGATCCCGCCGCTGGTGGTGCCGGAATACATCGACGACGTGGCCAATCTCTCGGCCCTGAGCGAGCAGTCGCGTAAGTTGTTGCAGATGGTCCTGGTGTTCATCGGTGCGGTGGGGGCGATCCTCATCTGGCAGAACATCTTCCCCGCCTTGGCGTGGCTAGATGGGCGGGCTCTCCCCTGGGTGGCGGAGTCGGTCGACAATCCCACCAGTTGGGGCGATCTGCTCCGCGCGCTGATCGCCTGCGTCGTCTCCTACATCGTCGTTCGCGATGTGCCGGGTCTGCTCGAGCTCTTGGTGCTTCAGCATTTGCCGATCGACCAAGGGGCCCGCTATGCCATCGCGACCCTGGCCCGCTACGCACTGCTCATCGTCGGCGTGGTGGTGGCGGCCAATCTGCTGGGCATCACCGGCACGAACATCAGTTGGCTGGTGGCGGCGATGGGGGTGGGGCTCGGGTTCGGTCTACAGGAAATCTTCGGTAATTTTGTCTCGGGGGTGATCCTGCTCTTCGAACGCCCAATCCGCGTGGGGGATGTCGTCACGCTCGGCGACAGGACAGGGGTCGTCAGCCGGATTCGCATGCGGGCGACAACCATAATCGATGGGGACCGCAAGGAGTACATCGTCCCCAACAAGGACCTCGTGACCGGACGGCTGCTCAACTGGACCTTGTCGGATCAAACCAACCGGGTCACCGTCAATGTGGGGATTTCCTACGGCAGCGACACCGAGCTTGCCTGCCAATTGCTACGCGAGGCAGCGGCCGAATGCCCCATGGTCCTCAAGGAGCCCCCACCGGTCGCGATCTTCGAGCAGTTCGGGCCGAACAGGATGGTCTTGTCGCTCCGTTGCTTTCTGCCCGACATGGAAAAACGAGGGGAGACGATGCACCGGCTCCACATGCTCATCGAGCAGAAGTTCCGTCGCGCGGGGCTCGACATGGGGATCGACCAGTTCGACATCAATCTTCGCTCGGTACCGCCGCTAAATTGGGAGCAACCCGGCGCGCCACCCGCCGGAAGCCGTTCGCCCAGCAAGCCGGACGGCCGATGACATGCGCCCTACGAGGATTCTCCTCAACCGCGAGACCAGTTCAGCTATTGGAAGTTGGTGGCAAGGTTTTCGTGTGATGATGGGACACGGATGAACACCGGTCTCGACGGATCACCACGGATCAGAAGGTGCCAAATGGTGAACCGATTTCAACCCGGCACTTTCTGATCCGTGGTGACCTGTACGATCCGCTTCGATCCGTGGCCTATTCTTTACGATCGCGAAAGCCGGCCCCCCTTTGTTTTCAAGGGGAGCCGGCGGGAAAATCGCGGTTGTCGCGGTGAGGCTAATCGATTCTCAGTCCGGCGGGATCAAGTGTCGTGTCGGCGGGAACGTCGTCCGCGGCCTCTTCACGAAGCTCACGCTCCTCTTCGCGGAGTTGATCCACTTCTTCCCGAATGTCTTCGGCCGCGTCCTGGCGCGCCTCCTCGACCGCTTCGCGCTGGTCCTGCACGTCGTCGATTTCCTTTTCCAACTGTTGCCGCTCCGTGCAACCGACAAACGGCATGCAAAGCGCGGCCGACAGGGCGAGACTCATGAAACGTTTCATCTTTTCTAACTCCTTGGGACAAGTCATGATTTAACACGGCGAGAAGGTCCCGGCCGCTCGACCGGCAGCCGTTCGCTCTCGGCGTAGGAGACTCACAACGGTTGGTTCTCAACCCGCGATGGCGAAGGCTCCCTGGCAGGGTCGCCACGTAGGGCGAGTGGAACAAGACGCAAATGGCGTGCCTTCTCGCTCGATCGACCCACCATGTTGGCAAAAAGCCGGCTGTCGCGACGAGAATTGAGTTGGTTGAAGCCAAAGCGGTCGCCGGAGCGCCAGAAACTCGGGCGCCAGAAACTCGGCACTCTACGGCGAGAACATATCCGCGAATTGCCGCAGCCAGGCGGGGGTCAATCGACCCAGGCGTAGCGGAAGATGCAATAGATGGCCCGCAGGCCGTCGCGGTAGTTGATCTTCTTCCCCTCGGCGTAGCTGCGGCCACGATAGGAGACCCCCACCTCGGCAAAACGGCACCGCCGCCGGACGAGCTTCGCCGTGAACTCCGGCTCGAACCCAAACCGCCGTTCGCGCAATGTCATCCCGCGGAGCGCTCCCGCACGGAACACTTTGTAACAAGTCTCCATATCGGTCAGATCGAGACCCGTGGCGCGATTCGACAGCCAGGTCAGCGCGCGGTTGCCGAAGCGATGCCACCAGGAGGGATCTTGCCGGGGATTGTCGAGGAATCGCGAGCCATAGACGACGTCGACCTCGCCACATTCGATCGGGGCGAGCAGCCGGCCATAGTCGCTGGGGTCGTATTCGAGGTCGGCGTCCTGAATCAGCACCACATCGCCGCGGACCTGGGCGAAGGCGGTTTGCAGGGCCCCCCCTTTTCCCTTGTTGTAACCATGCATCAGCACGCGGATGTCGGGTTCCTGCGCAAGGTCGAGCAGCACGTCGCGGGTGCCATCGGTGCTCGCGTCGTCGACGATGATGATCTCGTGGTGGTAATTCGTCTGGCGGACCCGGTCGACGATTTCGCGAATCGTGTCGCGCTCGTTGTAGACCGGCATGACAATCGACACGCGGAGTGCCGTGCGGCGCTCGGGGCGTGCGGGAATCTTTGCCCCAAGCCCTTCCTCGCGCTCAAGCTCGCGCAGTCCCCCTTCGACCACATCAAGGGCGTCGAGGGCCCGCTGGGCGATCAAGCCGGGTGATGGCGGGCAGGGGATGGGCAGAGCGGCCGATGAGGGCTGCGGAACGACGGGAGCCGTCGTGGTCGTCGGTTCGGGCGAAGGGGTCGTTGTCGTCATGGCTGTTCGGTTCCCTTGCTTTCGGTAGCCGCCTGGCTGCGACCGGCGACTCGAGCAGGGATGTGATTGTTGACGGGCAGGCCACGGAAGTGGCAGGGGCGTCGTGACGGGCCGTCAAAACCCCTATCGGCCACTTGCCGCGGGTAACATGTGCCGGATCGCCCGGCGGAGGATGCTGGCACCGGGAGGGAGGGGGCCTCCTGCTCACGGCATCCCCATCCTTTCGTCCGCCAAAGCCTAGCCTGCAAATCCGTCGCGAGCGGCAAGCCAGCCCCAAAAAGAGGCAAATTCCCAACTCCGCCAGCTCTCCCAGCCGCGCAAACCGTCGCAACCATCGTAGAGGCGATTCTCCGAATCGCCCGCAGCGCGGATGCGGCCAGCCACCGCGAAGCGTGTGAGCACTTCTAGCGATTTGGAAAATCGCTCCACACTGGAAAGCAACCATTGTGGGGCGATTTTCCAAATCGCCCGTGGAGGGATTGCGCGATTCTCCGAATCGCCCGCAGTGCGGATGCGGCCAGCCACCGCGAAGCGTGCTAGCACTTCAAGCGATTTGGAAAATCGCTCCACAATGGAGCCCCCTATGTGGGGGCGATTCCTCGACTTTTCTCGACAGATGTATCCGTCTTGGCAGAAATGGTGGGTTGTGTTAATTTGCCGACCCTCAGGGAAGTTGCCATACGGGCACGATGCCCCCTTTTCCACAGCATGTACCAACCTGGCCGACATGGAAGGAGGCCCTCATGAATATTCAAAGCAAAGAGCGCTTGCGGGTTCACATCCGGTGGATGATCCGGCGCGATATGCCCGAGGTCCTACAAATCGAGCAGGCCAGCTTCGAGTTCCCCTGGTACGAGGACGATTTCATTCGTTGCCTCCGTCAGCGGAACTGCATCGGCATGGTGGCCGAGCAGGGCGAACGCGTCGTGGGGTTCATGATCTATGAACTCCACAAGTCGCGATTGCACGTGCTCAATTTCGCGGTGGCGCCGGAATTCCGCCGCATCGCCGTGGGGAGCCAGATGATCGAGAAGCTGGTGAGCAAGCTTTCGAGCCAGCGCCGCACGCGGATTTCGCTGGAAGTGCGGGAGACGAATCTCGCCGCGCAGCTCTTCTTCAAGGAAGCCGGCTTCCGCGCCACGGCGGTCCTGCGCGATTTTTACGACGACTCGACCGAAGATGCCTACGTCATGCAGTTCCACCTCGACGAGCATGAGGGTGCGATGGCGCCGGGGCAGATTCATCGGCTGGCGGGCTGACGGGTTTCAATCCACCAATCCCACGCAACACACACGGGGCCGCGCGATTGGCCTACGTGGGAGTCGAATTCATGACGTCGTTGGCAAACTGGTGGACCAGCAACAGGTTCTCGCCACGCGCCATTGCTTTGTTGCTCGCCGCGCTGGCATTGCTCAGTGCGGGTTGTGCTGCGCCCTTGCCCCACCGAGGCGACGGCACCTTCAAGGACCTCTCGGGTTTCATTGGCCCCACGTACATACGTGGGTACAGCATCCGAATGCCCGACTTCGATCTGGCAGAGGCTCATGAGGCCGAGTATCAGGTCTCGCAGCTTCGCGATATTGGCTACGACTGCAAAGTGTTTCTGGCAATTGACGCAAGCACACGTGTAGGCGAGTATCAGGACGATGTGGATGGATATCTGGACCTGGAACTCCGGGATTCTCAAGACAATGTGGTCATGTCAGTCCAAGGGAGGCTGGGCGACTTCATTTGGGCCTGTGGGGGAGACTACAAACTCTACCAGCTCGACAAATCGTCCTTTTCGCCAGACCCGCGAGAGGATTACACGCTACGCATCTCTTATTCGCCCGACGCGCGGTTGAACGGTCTGAAGGGGGCGGTTCTGCTACGGAGTGGTGGGGGGAAGTAGGTCTGGATGCACGTGCAAGTTTTCATGCCAGAGAAGACCTATCCGCCGATGACGGTCAGCGAGTTGGCCGCTGACTCGCTCGGCAACGACTCGCGACGAACCGCATGAGCGATAAACCAACCCACCTGACCGCCCCGCCCGATGGCTACGCTGATTGGCTGGCCGAACTGAAAGCCCGCATTCACGGCGCCCAGCAACGCGCGGCGCTGGCGGTCAACCGCGAGCTGGTGCTGCTCTACTGGCAAATGGGGCGCGATATCCTCGCCCGGCAGGCTTTGCAGGGCTGGGGCGCCAAGGTCATCGAGCGGCTGTCGCGGGATTTGCGAGCGGCATTCCCCGAAATGAAGGGGTTTTCGCCCCGAAACCTCAAATATATGCGTGCCTTCGCCGAGGCGTGGCCGGACGGCCAATTTGTGCAAGAGGTGCTTGCACAATTGCCCTGGTATCACCAGTTGGCCTTGCTCGACAAGCTACCAGGCCCTGAAACCCGTCGCTGGTACGCAGCCAAGGCCATCGAGCAGGGCTGGTCGCGCAATGTCCTGGTGATGCAAATTGAGACCCGGCTGTTCGAGCGCAATGGCAAGGCGGTGACCAACTTTCCCGCCACGCTGCCTGGGCCACAGTCCGATCTGGCCCGCGAATCGCTGAAAGACCCCTATCGCTTCGACTTCCTCGGCCTCACCGACGAGGCGCAGGAACGCTCGATCGAAGGCGCGCTGACCCAGCACGTCACCGAGTTTCTGCTGGAGTTGGGGGCGGGCTTTGCCTTTGTCGGGCGGCAGGTGCTGCTGGACGTCGGTGGCGACGAATTCTTCATCGACCTGTTGTTCTACCACCTCAAGCTGCGCTGCTACGTAGTGATCGAGCTCAAGGGGGGCAAGTTCAAGCCGGAACATCTGGGGCAGTTGGGTTTCTACCTGACCGCCATCGATCGCCAGGTCAAAAGCGACCACGACAACCCCACAGTCGGCCTACTGCTGTGCAAAAGCAAGAACAAGATCGTGGCCGAATACGCCCTGGGCGACAAGACGCAGCCAATGGGTGTTGCCGAATTCAAGTTGCTGGAATCCTTGCCGCCGGAATTTCAAACCAGCCTGCCTAGTATCGAGCAGATCGAGCGCGAGTTGGGCGGCACTGACGGTCCCGGCGAGGAGGAGGCCGAATGACAAAAGCCAAAGGTTGCGTGTCTGGGTTTGTCACGTGTCCACGTGCATGGCAAACTCCATTTACTGATTGGATTCGACCTCAAACTGAAAGGGGCGGCAAACTATACGCGCTTCATGTTCTGAAGAGACAGACTCAATGCCCAAGTCGATGAACTTTCCCTCAAGTGGCAGAGCTACCATCCTCACATTGAACTTCCCCGGGGGAAGCTTTCCCAGTGGTATCAATGCAAGGTTCACTGTCTGCTGAGCTTCAAACCGGGGGATGAACCTATATTCAACTTCGATGTCGGAACCGTTGCGCTCAATGCTCTCAATATGAACAAACGCATTATTCATATGGGAAAAGAACACGACTGATATCGTGTCTTGAGCCGAAAAGGAATGGCTCGGCTTCGCGTCCTTTGCCAAGACTGAATGCGCACCTTTTAGCGCGTCCACTTTGCATCCTTTGACGGCGAATCCTTGGGCGGCTTCCCGTTTAGGAACGTCTGCGAGCGGTCGTAGCGCATTACTCAGCAAAGATTTGTCCGCCCTCCGAACGCGCTCACGGCTGGATAAATCGGCAACCTTTTTACCGAAAGCATCCGGCTCTAAATCGCGCACATCCTTTGCCCCGGGCATGTCGTATGCCCAAATATCCTTAAGGGGAATCTCCCTAGCCTCCTCGCTGTAGGAGGCACCCGGGACAGAAAG
>CAZYQQ010000025.1:0-47229 GCA_964650265.1 uncultured Planctomycetaceae bacterium | reverse complement strand
GCACGATCGTCACCTCACGCCCCGGCAACTCCACCACCGCAAACGACGGCGGATTCGCCCGATACAGCGCGCCCGGGTTGAGGACCAGCGTCTTCCCCTGCCGTTCTTCGTCGGCGATGTGAGTGTGGCCGTAGCAGACGAGCCCGAACTCTCCGCTTGCGGTCGCCTGGCGGAACTCGTGGTCGCGGTGGCTGTGGAGCAGCGCGATGCGGACGCCGGCGAGGGTGATGTCTCCCAGCCAGCCGTGACACGTCTGCCCGGCGGCGGTGATCTCGCGAGTGAACGTGTCGAGGTTGACGTCGCAGTTGCCGAAGACGTAGTGGGTGGGCCACTGGTCGAATTGCCGCACGACCTCCATCGTGCCGATGTCGCCGCAGTGAAGCACCTGTTCGACCTCCAGGCTTTCGAGCATCCGCGCGGCTTGCTGGGCACGGTCGGCGTGGCCGTGGGTGTCGCTGACGACTCCGATTCGCATTGCACTCGCTCCTGGCACCTGGTGTTCGATTCCCACCTGGCCCCATGCTACGACTTTGTCTCCCCCACGGCAAAGAGGGAATCAATCCCGCACTCCTTCGGATGCCAGCAACCTCGCGGTCAAGTCTCGCAGACCTGTTTCGAGCGCCGATTCCACTTCCTCCGGCGTGGCGCCCCGGGCCAGCAAGGTCGTCACCGGCATCCCCTGGGGGATGGGTACGTTGGGATAAGGGATGTCGGCCGCGTGGCCCGTGGCGGCAAGCTGGTGGAGATGCGAGGTGAAGTCGCTCCCAGGGGAGATGTCGCGGGGAGCGAAGAGATAGGCTTTCCCCCAGATGTCGGCGGTTTTGGACGAACTAGGCTTTGGAAGTGGCTCCAAGCGGCACGCCGCCACGTGAAGCCCGATCGGCGATTGGCCTGTTGCCCGCTCGATGACCTCCACCGAGGCGGTGTACCTGGGATTCACTTCGAGTACCCAAGGTGTGCCATCGGGGGCGAGCATAAAGTCGATCCCCCACACGCCCACCATGCCCGCGGCAAGGGCGACGGCCGCACCCGTCCGTTCGACGAGTGTGCGACTTGCGGGGGGGAGTGTGAGGGGGCCGATCGAACCTGCGTATTGGAAGCCACTGGCGCTGGTCCATGGGGGGGCGATGAGCTGCCGCGTGATGCCCCAGCAGGTGTTGGTCCCCACCGTTGCAATGTAGACCGCCGAGATGGGTGTTCCCTCGATCCGCTGCTGCAACACCTCTTCGCCGTGGGCGATGGGTGTCCCTGGTTGCCAGGGCCGAACTCCCCAGCCACCGGCGGAGCGGAGCCGTTTGACGAGCCACTCGCCGGCGAGTGGCTCGTTGGGCAACGCCGGGTAAGTCGTGGGAAAGGGGAGATCGAAGTTTGAGAGAATACCCGCGAGGTGCTCGGGATTGCGAACGATCCGCAGATCGGCGGGGTCGACTCCCAAGAAGGGCTGTTGCTTCGACCACTCTTGAATCAGATCGGGATAATTCTCCAGCCCGCCGGTCATCAGCCAACCGTCGCACCCGGTTGCCGATAGCCAAGGACCGAAGCCGTGGGGCCAATCGTCGATTTTGGTGACCGGGCAGCGGGAGGCGAGATCGGCGTCGGCAAACAGGTCGGCCGCCGTCACCTCGAAGCCCGCGGCGAGGGCCGACTGGGCGGCTGCCCGGGCGCTCGCACCGCAGATGGCCAGGCGCATGGCCTACTTGCCTCCATGGCGGCCGCGAAAAGCATCAGCAGGATACTTGAGGGCGTTCTTCACCATTTTGGCGCGGAGCGAATCGCTGAGGTCGATGCCGAGGGAGTTGGCCATCGCCAGGGTGTAGGCGAGCACATCGGAAAGCTCCTCGGCCACGGCGGTGAGTTTTTCGGCATCGCGGCTCACCTCGCGGGATGCGGAGACCTCGAGCCACTGGAAGTGCTCCATCAGCTCGGCCGCTTCGATCGCCAAGGCCATGGCGAGATTCTTGGGAGAGTGGAACTGCCGCCAGTCGCGTTTGCGGACGAACTGGTCCACCAGTTCGCAAAGTTCGGCGACAGTGGTCGAAGAGTCGGGCATCCGGTGAATCCCGCGCGTAGGGTAGGCTTCTAGCCTGCCGTTGGTTGAGAGGTTCGGCAGGCTGGAAGCCTACCCTACGAGACTTGGCAGGCTGGAAGCCTGCCCTACGGGAGCGCAACAAGCGACCGACCGAGGAAGGGGAATACCTCGGTCGGTCGCCCGTGAGTGAGTTACTCGACTCCAGTTGCGAAGGGGGCTAACTGGATTGCGGGTCTGGAGGGCCAATCAGCCCAACCGCCAGCGATAGGCGGCCATGGCGGCCCCCATGCCGACGATCATCATCCAGGCGGCGGGTTCCGGAATCCCGATCGATCCCTCGCCGGAGATTTCCATCACGCCACCTGAAGCGAGAATCGACGTGAAGCTGTTGTCGGGCATCACGTCGAATGGCATGGTGTTGGTCGTGGTGTAGGAAAAGGTGATCGGCGTGCCCGGCGTAAACTGGATGCCACCCGGCAGGTTATCCTGGGTCCAGTTGGTCGTGGAGCCTGAAATGACCATGGTGGGCCGCTGTGGGTTCGACGCATTGGCCAATAGCAGGATGGTTGTTTGGTCGAGCACCAGGTGCAACGACCGCATGGTGCCACCATCATTGTAGAACCACTCGAAGCCGAAGGCATCGTTGTTGTTGGCTTGCACGATCGACGGGGCGGCCACCGAAGTTGGCAGCAACAGGCCGGGGGCGATATTTGTCAGCAGCAGGTCGGCGTAGGTGTTATTCCCCGCCGCCTGGTTGTACTGCTCGATCAGTGTATCGTCGACGCTGAACTCCGCAGTGTTAAGCAACACCGCCTGGGCCGGATTTTGATTATCCCCCAGTTCGCTTTGCATGTCGTTCAACCTGTCGGCCGAGGTGGTGTACTGCACCCGGAACCCGGTGAGGTTGATACCGATCATGGCGGCCGACGCAGGCCCGCCAGTAGCTACCACGGCGCAACAAATCGCCGCGGCTAGCGCGCATTTCCATGTTGTGATCATCATTTGCTCGTTTCCCCTTCTGGATAAAAAACCATCAATGACCGCGAAGCCACAAAGCTAAGCTCACTAAAGCCGTTAGTTGCATCCTCTCGATTTCTTCACTCCCTATGTCTCTGAAACGCTTATTGCGCCTCTATCCCGACCGAGACGGTCGGGCCACTCTGCCTCTATCCCGACCGGGACGGTCGGGCTACTTTGCCTCCATCCCGACCGGGACGGTCAGGCTACTATCTTCATCTCCGACCGGGACGGTCGGGCTGCTGTCTCTACCAGTTGGGCCGCTTGTTGCGGCGCTGGTGCATGCCTCCGTGGGCGTGTGGGTTCTTTCGCTTGCCGCGCGTGGTCGAACGGCTGGCCGCTTGGGAGGGGGAACTGCTAGTTCCCCGCCGATGGCGGCGCGGCGCGGAGGCTTGACGCCCCGCTTCCGCTCCCTCGTTCTCGTCCGCAATCGCATCACGTTCGAACGCCATGTTGCTACCTCACTCCTCAAATTGGCGAGGCGCCCGTCTGGCACGGGTGGATCACCAAGGTTGGACTGCCGCAGTGGTCAGGCCGCTATTTGTTCATTGCCACCGATCGCGCGGGGCCAAATCGTCGGGACTTGCGCGCGGCGGTCCCGTCGACGACTCTGCCTTCGGTTCCTCTTGTAGCGTCAGCTTTTCGGTGGCGGCCCGAGCTTCGCGAAACACGACCTCGAGCCTCGTCTCTTCGTCAAAGCCCGGCAGATAGAGCCACACACCTAGTTGCCGGGCTTTAATCTCCGTGAGCGGATCTCCCTCCGATCCGCTGATGACGATCAGCGGAACGTGCCCCCGCGCGAGGTCGGCCGCAAGCTGTTCGTAGTCTGCCTCCGACTGGGCTCCGGCCACGCTTTGGAGATCGACAAATGCCAAGTGGAACCGCGTTCGCACGGCCTCGCGTATGGCTTCGGCGACCAGGTGATGCGAAACAGCCAGCCAGCCCTCGCGATCCGCTGTTTGGGTGATGTATTGCAGGTGACGTCGGCACTCGGAAACAAGCAAGCAGCGCATCACGGTCGGCGGAGCGGTCCGCACAATCGTGGCGCTGCGATCAGCGGCAGTTGCCGTGGCATCCGCCTTGCTATCCGTTGAGTGCATCACTGGTGTTCTGTCGGGGTGCCCAAAATCATCATCTGTCCGATCTTTTCTCGGTTGCCAATGGATTCGTAACCGGGAAACGCAACTCCGCACGGCTGCATCCCCCCAACGAGTGGGCAAGCTGTTCGCCAGCACGAATGTCGATATGTAGGGATGTCTGGTGACATCACGATCCGCATCTCGCCGGCATGAGGCCAAAACCCACGGGCGACCCAGTGGTCGCCGCTATGGCACGGCCTACGAGCCAACGGCTCTTCTCTTTTCGCGCGGTCAATGGCGATGGATGCCAGTGGCGCTCGCGCAGCGCGACACTTCCTCGCGATCGCAATCGACCGTGGGAATTACCAGTTCAACTTTTTGCGACGACGGCGGTGAATGCCATTGAACGATTGAGGATTCTTTCCGCGGCGACGACCTACCGCCGTGCGCTGCCGTTTGCTGCCGGCTTCCCGAGAGCTCTCGAAACGCTGCCCACCATAGGACATTTCCGCATGCTCATATGCTTGCTCATGACTCATTGCCATACTCCACGTTGTTAAAACGTGCCGGCGTGTGGTGCCGACTGGACTCGGAAATAACGCGAATGCCGCAGCGCGCCACGCGGGTGAGATGAGTCACTCCCTCGTTCACGCGCAAACATCGTGTGCCTCACCTCGAAAGGTGAGATGTCGCGGCAAGCTGCAAAGCGAGAGGCGTGCCAAACGACCGCGTTAAACAAAAGTCAGGTCGCAAGTGGCTATTGCCAAGCGACTTAGCTACGAGAGGTCGCGTGCTTCGGCGGACCTGGAAAACAGGGAGCGATTCACCAGAACGGTGACGACTTCCGACGAGCGAGATCGCAAGTGGGGAATCTCCAAGACTTTAGCGAGCGATTCCCTGAAATGGTGAGCTCTCCTCGGAACGGTGAGGTTTGATGGGAGCTCGCGACTGCTAGCACACCCTGCCTGCCCGGCACAATCGTTACGGCCCACCCCCACGAGAAGAGGCCGCCGGAAGGGTCAACCGGCGGCCTCTCGAGCTTGCTCGCCTTGGGGCAGATGGCGAGCTACAGGGGTGGTTTCCGCGGTGGGCGGACGGTTACTCCTCGCCTCCGATTTCGAACACGAGCTTGGCGGAGGGAACCTTGGCGGCGATTTGGCTGAACGCCTCCGTCAGTTGCTCCTCGATCTCGGAGATCGTCGAGCCACCCGGGACGTTGATGAAGACGCCTCCTCCCGCGAATGCGATGGCCCGCATGATGTCGCGATCGGCCGAAGCCCCGACAGCCATGGTGTGGATGGTGATGCCACGCTTGATGGCCTCGGTCGCCTGATAGAAGGCGTATCTCTTGCTCATATCGCTCGTCGAGTAATCGGCTTTCCCATCGCCATCGTAGTCGGTCCAATCGGCCCACTTGAACGACGAGGGGAGGCTCCATCCGCTGGGATACTTGTTGGCCTGGCCATCGGTCATGAGGATCACGGTGGGGCGGGCACCAAAGCGGACATGCCCCTGATCATTGGGGTTGTTGGCCACCCCCACCAGCATCTCGCGGGCCTTGAGCATGCCATCCCCCATGCCGGTGTTGATATCGTAGTGGCCGGCTTGATGGCGGCGCTGGATGGCGTCGATCACCGAGTAGTTGCTGGTGATCGGGTCGCTCGTGATGTTGTAGCTGACCTCGCCATCGACATGCTCGGTCTCCCACACGGCGTAGGTTCCGTAGCTGACGAGTCCCACCTCGTCTCCGAAGTCAAGGTCGGTGAGGAACTCGAGGAACAGCGACGTGCCATTCTTCACCGCATGGAAGGGGTAGTGAGGCGTCCGCCAGAGATCCTCCGATTGGGTCCAGCCCATCTGGTTGTTCTGCTGGATGTAGTCCATCAGGGTGCGATAGCCGTATCGCTTGCTGTAGGTTCCCTTGAGGCCCTTGACGTAGTTGATGTAGTTCTTCCACAAGGTGGCACTGGTCGATTCGCTCGGCATCGGCTTGGGAAGCCCGGTGTTGTAGCGACCCGATTGAGGGTAGGGGTACTTGAGTTGCCCGGGGTAATCGGGGTGGTTGTTGGGGTATTTTTCCCCTAACCCGAGCGAGTTGAAGATGGTGTTCGTATCGGTGCTCGAGAGGTAGGTGCCATAAGCCGAATTGATGTTGCCAAACGCGGGCAACCACTTCTCGCGCGAGTTATTGGGCCAGGTGACTTGCGAGTCGCGAAGCGCGTCCCACATGCGGTCGAGTCCATCCTCGACGTCCGCCTGGCTGAAGCTGCCAATGGCTCTCAGTTCGGTGTCGTCGCTCATCGATCCCGAGAAGTCGAGCACCAGCACCAGATCGCGGGCTTCGACAAACGCGGTCGCGCTGGAGGTCATCTCGACACTGTCCTTGCCAACCGCCCAACCGAAGGCCAGCGGGAGCTTGGCATCGGGGGCTGTCGGATCGGGGTTCGACTTGCTGGCCACGACCTTCACCACATTCACGGGCGAACCACCCCATTCGATGGGCCAGGTGCCAGTGGTCGCGTCGTAGCCGCGTCTGCCAAAGGTGATGTCGGTGTCGGGATCGACGTACACGCCATTGGCGGCGGCCACCTGGGCCGCGACGGCGCGGGCGGCCGCGACCGCATTCGAATTCGCGTCGATGTGGGCTCCTCCCTCTCCTTGCCCGGCGGCGTGGACGGCCGCGGCAATTTCCTGCGATGCGGCGAGGGCGGCGGCGTCGACGGCGTTCTGCATTTCGGTCTCGGTCAAGACCATGCGACCGATGTCGAGCGAGAGTGCGAGAAAGGCGAACAGCACCACAAGCACAAAGGCCGTCATCACGACAACGATGCCGCGACGCTCGTTGGGGCGGCGACTCGGGGAGAATCGCCAGGGAGAGCTTGGTTGAGATGTGGAGACCATGGTTTACGCACCTAACGGCATAGGGGAAGGGAACAGCGAACGTGGGTCCTGGATCATGAGGGGTCAGTCGACCTCAATCCGATAACGTGGCCCGGCCGTTGCGAAACACGACCGACGCCGACATGACGTAGTCGCTCGACTCGCTGACCGGGGTGAACGATACGGCGGAATAATCGACCGACACCTCGACTTCGAATAGTCGCAAGTCGTTGGCCGGATCGTCGATGTCGAAATCGCTTGTCGGGTTCTCGAAATCCTTGATGGAGACGGAGATGTGGTCTCGCGATAAGCCATTCGATGCGAGGAAGTTCACGACATCCTGCTTCAACTTATCGTTGGACGAGGCACCTTCGGCCAACATGCCATCGCGATCCATCGAGGCGAGGCGGGCCCCTTCGCGGGCCGCCACTTCGAGCAGGTTTTGCGCCTCGAAGGCCCGGTTGACGGTCACCATGCCGACCATAATCACCACGAGTATCGGTGCGACGACGGCAAACTCCACGGCCACCGCGCCACGGCGATCGCGGCGCGGGGCAGCCAGGCCCCGACGCTTGCCCAGCGGCGCTAGCTCAAGTCCAGGACGGATAACCAGCATGGAGTGATCCTTATTCATGGCGGATGAAACTCTGGCCTTCGAGGACGACGTTTTGCATGAACGGCATGGGAACCAGCGCGATGTCGTTGTAGGCCACTCGCGCGCGGACCATAAACATCTGCCGCGACTCGCAATCGGCCACTTCGATATTGGGCAGACCTTCGAGTTGTTTGCCGGTCGTGGGGAGGCTCCCCCCCTGGTCGAACACCTGGGCATCTTTCACCAGCACGGTCACCACGTCGGGATTGATGGCTCCCCCGAGCACCTTGGCAACCAGCGATTGGACATTGGCGGTCGACTGACCGTCTGTCGATCCGAGGCGGGCCCCGGTGCGGCACGCACTTCGCAGGACGTTTTTCACCATCAGCGCGTGACCAAATTCGACCAGCGACAGGACGAACAGCAAAAAAATCGGCAGGACGAAGGCCGTTTCCACGACCGTCGTACCCCGCCGGTCGCGCGGCGACCGCGCTGTTGGAAGTCGGAACATCGCCATGGCGTATCGAAAATCGGTGGAGAAGGAAAACTGCCCCGGAACGACCGGTTCGCGGGAAACAGGGGAAGTTAAGAAAAGTGTGGGGAAGGAGCGTCTCCGGTAAGTCGGAACTGTTCCTCGTACTCCAACCATAGGTTACGTTTTGCCGCTGAGTGGGCGGATGTTTGGAGGAAAAATGAAGAGCGACGTCGGAAAGCGAGGATTTGGTGGATCTCGCCCTCATTCTTCGAAGCGAGGGGAGTGGGGTTCGCCAGAAATGCGGCGATCCGAAGGAAAGAGTCCGCGTGGAACCTCGCCCAACGTCACGGTTTTTGCATAGAGCCTAATCGGGAAAGTTTGCCGATTTTCCCAGGTCGCCGCTTCCCAGGCCTCGCATACGGGGCTATCCTATGGCAAGCGCAGGGCGAAAGGAGGAGCCAAAAATGGGCTTTTTCCGCGAAGGTACGAGTATTGGAAGGGTCGTCTTGGGAGGCAACTGCCGGGAAGCGGTTCGACACCCTGAATTGCCTGTGTTGCCTAAACATCCATCCCGCAACTCCTTACGGAGACGGGAAGGGTCGGGTCAGTGCGGGCAATGGTTTTTTTCACTCTGGATGGGAGGATCTTTGATGCAGCGAAACATATGGTGTTTGCTGCCCGCCGCCGCGATGTTGTTGGCCTTCTGCCAGGCAGATGCCTGGGCATTTGGTCATCGCCATGGTGGGGGTGGGTGCGGCTGTCAAGCCGCGGACTGCGGCGGGTGTGGTGGCTGTGAAGCCTCGCCCTGCGGCGGGTGTTCCGATTGTGGTCAGCGGACGGTCACCAAGACCATTCTCGTGCCGACCCAAGTGACCGAGACGCGCAAGGTGTGTCGTACCGAGTACACCACCGAGGAGCGGACGCGCAATTACACGGTTTACAACCGTGTCCCCATCACGGAAGAGAAAACCGCCACCTACACGGTGATGGTTCCCGAGACTCGCACCAAGACGGTTGAGTACACCGCTCTGCGGCGAGTTCCCGAGACCAGAACAGCCGAGTACACGGTGATGGTGCCAACGCAGGAAGAAAAGGAAGTGACCTACACGGTCATGATTCCGACCTACGAGGATCGGACTCAGAACTACACCGTGATGGTGCCGACCACCGAAGAGAAGGAAGTGACCTACACCGTGAACGTTCCTGTCTACGAAGACAAGGAAGTGGCCTACACGGTGATGGTGCCGACCTACGAGGAGCGGACCCAGAACTACACCGTGCGGAAGCCGGTGTGGAACGATGTCGAAAAGACCTACACCGTGATGGTGCCCCACACCGAGACTCGCGAGGGAACTCGCACCGTGACGCGCCGCGTGCCTGTCACCTCGACTCGCACAGTGACCGTAAACACCGGCCACTGGGAAACCCAAACGGTTGAGGTCGGCACTGGCGACTGCGTTCAAACCCGTTGCTGCCGTGTGTGGGTTCCCTCGTGCGAAACGCGCGAAGTCCCCTGCACCACCTACGAGTGCGTGACCGAAGAGGTGCCCTACACCTGCAACGTCACCGTCTGCAAGCCCGAAGAGCGGACCTGCACCGTCAAGGAGTGCAGCTACGTCGAAGAAGAGCAGACTCGCACCTACAAGGTCTGCAAGATGGTTCCCGAAGAGCGGACTCGGACCGTCAAGGTCTGCCGCATGACCACCGAAGAGAAGACCCGCACCGTGACCGTCACCAAGTGCGTTCCCGAGGAGCGGACCCGCACCTACAAGGTCTGCAAGATGGTTCCCGAAGAGCGCACCAAGACCGTCACGGTCACCAAGTGTGTTCCCGAGACCCGTACCCGCGAGTACACCGTCACGCGATGTGTTCCGGAGACGTTGACCAGGGAAGTGAGCTATACGGTTTGCGTTCCCGAGGAGCGGACCCGTAATTACACGGTGACTCGTTACGAGTGCCAGCCTGAAGAGAAGACCCAAACCTACACGGTCCGCGTGCCTCACACGGTCACCGAAGAGGTTCCTGTGACTGTCTGCAAGATGGTCTGCCAGGAGGTCGAGGTCCCGGCCAGCGATTGCTGCAACGGGGGCCACGGCCGCGGTCGTCTGTTCGGCGGGCGCGGTGGCTGCGGCTGCAACTAATCGTTGCACCCAGGCCAGTCGAGAGAATTTTGGCGGGCCGGTTTCTTCAGAAACCGGCCCGCTTTTCGTAGGCACCCCCGAAACGCTCCCCTGCGAAGTGCTGGTGCTAGCAGAGCGGCGGAGCGTTCTATTGCCACGAGTAGGGGCCTGTGATAGAAGCCCATTAGCGCTCGTCACGGTAGGTGCGTTGGCGAACCTGCTTTTTCCCCTCGAACCCTGGCACCCGAGATGTCGCCAACTCGCTTAGTGATATTGATGTTGTCGTTGGTGGCGGGTGGCATGTGGGGGAGTGTTTCGGGACAAGTCTTGCCCTACCCCACGACCGCGACTCCGGAACCATTGCCGCTGGATTTCCCGGCCCCTCCCGCTGCCGTTCTGCCTGGCGAGCTGCTTCCTTCCCCCATGACGGAAGGGAGCGTTCTCGGCGACGAGCCACTTGTGGAGCCCCTCGCCGAAGAGCATGTGGCCCCTCCCCTGCCGTGGTATTACCCCCAAAGCTGGATCGGTCCGGTGGAATGGGATTCGGCCGTAGAACTGGGCATCAACGGCTCGAGCGGCACCAGCGAAAGCGTAAGCGTTCGCGCCGGTGGCTACATAAAACATGAGAGCGAGCGCCGGAAGGTGGCCTTCGATATTTATCACAACCGGACCAGCTCCGCGGGGCTCGAAACCCAGAACAATGCCCGCAGCAATCTGCGTCACGACTGGTTGTTTGCCGAGTCGCCCTGGACGGTCTACCTGATGTCGCAGGTCTACCACGACGAGTTTCAGGCCTTCGATATGAACGTGAACGTCAACAGCGGTCTGGGCTATCGGTTTCTCGACTACGACTGGATCGAACTCACAGGTAGCTTCGGTTCGGGTACGTCACGAAAATTCGGCGGAGTCGACGACCGGTGGATTCCGGAAGCCCAATTCGGTCTGGAGTACGAGCAGAAGCTCTCGAAGCGACAGAAGCTCACGGCCAAGACCGACTACTTCCCCGAGTGGGGCGACTTCGACAATTACCGCCTGGTGACCGACCTGGGGTGGGAGGTCGCGCTCGACGCCCCGTCGAACGTAAGCCTCAAGGTGGCGGCCACCGACCGCTACGACGGCCGGCCCGAAGGCGCCCCGCCGCACAACCTCAACTACTCGGTCCTGCTTTTGTGGAAACTGTAGCAGCAAGGTTGCGGGCGGCGTGTTAAGATGTCGAGGCGGGCGCCCTTCCCCGCACTCCCCCCTGCCCCTGAGGTTACGGAAGTTGCCCCGCTTCTCAACTCCACTCCGATCGGTCGCCGACCCCGTGCTTGCCGAATTGCAGGCCACACTCGAGCGGGAGATTCCCATTTGCCGCCATATGGGGCTCCGGGTCGTTGGCTGCCCCGAGGGGGGGCTGGAAGTGGCGATGCCGCTCGACCTCAACCGCAATCTCCAGCACACGGCCTTTGCCGGCAGCCTCAACGCCCTCTGCACGATTGCCGGGTGGGGAAGCATGTACCTGCTGCTGCGGCAACTCGAGACGACGGGGAACATCGTGATTCGTCGCAGCTCCATCCGCTACCATCAGCCGGTGGCCACGGATGAGGTGATGGCCCGTTGCCTGCCGATCATGCCGGCTCACATCGCGCATTTCGCCGAGATGCTGGAAGAAAAGGGGCAGGCGAAGCTCGATTTGGGGGTCGAAATCCCAGGGACCGAACATGCGGCGGTGACCTTCTTGGGATCGTATGTCGTGATTCGATAGCCTTGATTCCGCAGGAACGACCTGCTTTCTGGAACCGTAACACTTCAGCCAACTGAGGTTGGCTGGATTGGATTAGAAACACGGAGACACAGAGGCACGGAGATGTTAATGGCGGGGCGGCGCGTCCCTTGAAGCTGAGTTATTCCAATACTCAAAGGGTACGATTCGATGCAAAACCCGCTCGTTGATCTCCGTGTCTCTGTGCCTCCGTGTTGAAATCCTTGCGCCTCTCAGTCGCGGCACTGGTATGGGGCTTTGCGGAATCGACATTCAAAACGGGTCTATTCGGCTTCAATTATCTGAAGCGAAACCCCGGACTTTTCGGGACCCGGTCTTTCGCCTTCGACTGGCCCAATTCTCATTGATGCCATTTTGGCATTCTGATGCGGGCGCCGCCGCTAGTGGAGCGATTTGCGCGGTGCCATTATGGCATGATTGTGGCAAATCGGTTTTGGAAAAAATGCCGCAAGTTGTTTAATACAAATGGTTTGTGTCTTGTGGAATGCGACTGGCACTCGACTTGCTATTCCTGTGAACGACTGGTCGCGAAGTGCCACTGTGGCGCGGCCATGAAGAATGTCTTCAAAGACGCCAGTCGGTCTGGCAACCAGGAATAGGAGAAACTGTCATGAGAACCAGGTACCCAACCAATCGTCTTGCGCGTGTCTTGCCGGCGACCTTGGCCGAAGTCGATTCGCTCTTCGACCAATTTCTCGCCGGTTCCGTCCCCTCGCCGACCAGGTGGCGCGCTCCTGCCACCTTTTGGGAAGAGGACAACAAGCTCTTTGTCGAACTCGACGTTCCCGGCGTGAAGCTGGAGGATGTCGCGATTACCTTCGACAAGGGTCGGCTCGAGATTAGTGTCGAGCGGAAGGCCCCCGAAGGGGAACGGAAATCGTGGACCAACGAGCGGACCTATGGCAAGGTGACGCGCACGCTCGCACTCCCCGAGACGGCCGATCCCGAGGCGATCGAGGCGAGCCTCAGCGAAGGCGTGCTGCGGGTTGTGATCGGCAAGCACCCCGAGGCGCAGCCCAAGCGGATCGATGTCCGCGCGAACTAACCCTCTCGGGGTCGCTGCAAACTGATCAACTCACGCGGCCGTGGCGAAGCTTGTCTTCGCCGCGGCCGTCCTATTGGGAGGCGTTATTTGTTTCCCAGATTGCACAATTTTCCATAATGCGCTCATCTATTCTGCGTAGCCATCCGATTTTAACTTGCGACAGACGCTAGCACTTGGAAGTAAGCTGGCGACAATCGTGTCGCGGCACGACGCGATCGGACAACTCAGGCGCAGGAGGCGCCCCCAATGGTGGCACACATTCGAAGCGAACGGAAAGCAAGTGGACGACGGGCCGTGGTGGCCTCGCTTGCATTGTCGTCGACGGTTTGTTTAGCGCTCTGGAAGGGGGGAGCAACACGTACCACTCTCGATGCTCCCCAACCCGAACGAGCTTGGGGCACCTCGGCGACTCGCGATCTGGATTCGCTCGAACATGTCGGCTTCGACACGAGGCCAGCTCACCCGTGGCTGGCATTCGCATCGGAGAAGTCATTTTTCCCGCCACTGCGAATCACCAATGGGGGTGCGTCGGTCGACTGGTTGACATCAACCAGCTTGGACGACACGTCGCTCGGTCGGGCGACAAGCGTGGTTGTTCCTCTCTTCTCCACTCAGGCCTCCGCGGGCTCCCCTGGCCTAAGTTCCGGCATCCTGACCGGACCAGGCCATACTGGCGGCGAACTCGTGGGGGCTGTCGGGTCGTGGGACAAACTCGGACTCGGGGCAAGTCCGAGTTTGTCTACGGCAATCGAAACACCCCAAGTCATTTGCGTCGATCACGAGTGCCCACCACTCCCCATGGGGAACGAGCTGGCCCGCGTGTCGCATCGGGTGGGGCGATGGTTGGCAGGTGACTTTACCGCGCCAGGGTCGGAGCCCTTTACCGCGGCCGCGGGCTGGGCCTCGCGGGCGTCGCTGCTCGTCTCCCCTCAACTCGCCTCGGGAGGGGAGCGGTTCGCCTTGGCTTCGTCGCCAGTGATACCGAAGGTCGAGGACAAAGCCCGCACGATCAATGGCAGGTTCGACTGGCTGGAACCGGAGATGGCCGAGCAATTCAAGGCCAATGCAACTCGCACCTGGCTTCCTCGGCCAACCACCCTGGTCGACCAGATCGCCCCCCTTTCGAGTGAGCCGTTGGCTGCCGTTTGGGCGCACGAGGCGCTTGCGGTGCTCGCCATGTTGGAACGCCAATCTCTGGCAGGGGGGGCCGACGAAAGGCAGTTTGTCGAACATCTCGCGCGCCTCTCCCAATCGGCCTGGCATCTGGCCGACTCGCTCACCGACGAAGGTCTGGCCGTGCGGCTTCGCCAGGCGAGTCTGGCGATCTGGCGGCGGGCGGAGTGCTGGAACGCTGCCGCCGGGCTTCTGCAACCCAGGCTCGACCACATCGCGCTGGCCACCAATACCAATTCGGTTCTCAAGGCCCATCCCGTGAGTCTCCGCGCGGCATCGCCGCCGACGTTTGGCCGGGCAGAAATCGTCGATCTCCTGGCGTCGGTCGAGCGATACGAAGCCACGCACGACAGCCACGACGCCCGCGCGATTGCCCGGGCGATCGGCGAGCTACGGGCGACGGGAGAGAGTGGCCAGCAGCGGTTGGCGGCGGCACTCGACGACACCTATCGCAACGCCAATCTGCGGATATCGCTCAGCAAGGAATTCCTCGAACTGTGGCTTCCTCAGCAGTCGAGCCGCCGCGAGCAGGTCGCCGACCGGATTGTGGGGACTCCGGTCCGTGGCCGGGCCGATGTGACGACCACTCCCGGTCTCCAGTTCATTCCCAATGCCGAGGCATGGCAAGTCGTGCTCCAGGCCGAGGGTTCGGTTGTCTCGTCGACCATGGCCCGGCGCGGCAATGTCGTGGTGACATCGTCGGGCAATTCCCATTACGAAGCCAGTCAGCAGCTTCTGCTCGACGGCGATGGCATTCGCCGGGGCGAGGTCGTGGCAAATGCTTCGAGCAGGTCTCACTTTCTTCGCGCCTCGAGCTCCTACGACCTGTTTCCCATCGTGCGAGGAATCATCCACAATCAAGCCCGCGACCGCTTTGCCGCGACGCGGCAGAGAGCGCGGCGCGAAATCGAGGTCAAGACCGAGCAGCGGGTCCGTACCCAGTTCGAGTCGAAAGTGGCCCAGGCGCTCGAGGAGGCCGAAACGCGATGGCGGAACGAAGTCGCCAGTCGCTTGATGACCGGTGGAATCGAACTCGAAACGGTGGAATTCCAGACCACCGAGTCGCGGCTCATCTCTCGAGCCCGGTTGCTGGAATTCGATCAGCTCACATCGCACACGCCCCGCCCACGTGCTCCGCACGACAGTCTTGCCAGCCTGCAAATCCACGAGTCGGCCCTGCGAGGGCTCGCGGCGACCCTGCAACTCGATGGCGCGCGGTTCACCAGCGAGGAATTGACGGCCTGGCTCTCGCGGCACCTTGGCCAATCGTTGGCCACGAACACCGCGGAACGGGAAGAGTCGGCCATCATCCGATTCGCTCACGACCGGGCCGTCGATGTGGCCCTGCGAGACGGTCAGCTCGAGTTGACCCTGAATATCTACGAACTGACGGTCCGCGACATCCTGGTCCGCGACTTCAAGGTTCACACCTATTACACTCCCCGGGTTGATGGCTTGCACCTGGTCTTCGAGCGGACCGAGGGGCCCTATTTCGAAGGGGCCTTGCGCAACCGCGAACGGATGCAGCTCAACACGATCTTCAACAAGAACCAACAACGAGGCGAGCCGCTCGAGCTGGGGGGCAAGCTGCTTGGCGATCTGCGGCTCGCCGGACTCGCGATTACGCAACTGGTGATCGACGACGGCTGGCTGGGCATCGCCTTGGGTCCCGCCCAGGAGCATCGCCTGACCCAGCACGACCGCTACCAGGCGATCCGGTAGGTGGAGGCGATCCACGCCAGCAATTGCCGCGAGATATCGAGCGACGTGGCCCGCGACAAGGCCTGCCAGCCGGGGACGGCATTGACCTCGATGGCGTAGAGACGGCCATCGCGGCCAGGGAGCAAATCGACCCCCGCCACCAACGTACCGACCGCCTCGGAGGCGGTGAGCGCCATTTGAAGTTCGTGAGGCAAGAGATCGTGGACTTCGGCCTTGCCGCCGCGGGCGACGTTCGTGCGCCAATCGAGCGGATTGCGTCGCCGCATGGAAGAGACCTGGTCGCCGACGATCAGCACGCGGATGTCGTATCCTTCGTGCGCGATGAACTCCTGGAGATAAAAAACGGCACCGAGATGCTCGAGTAGCTTGAAGGCCCGCAGCGCCAGCGCTTCGTCAGTCAGCCGCGTGATGCCACGCCCCTCGCCGCCGAAGATCGGCTTGAGGACGACGTCGCCGCCAAGGGAGGCAAACGCGGCCATTGCCTCGTCGGCCCGCTGGCAGACGTATGTTTGGGGGGTGAGCAATCCCGCCTGCTGCAAGCGGCACGTGGTGAGGTACTTATCGACCGCCCCTTCGATCGCCTTGGGGGGATTGATCACCGGCGTGCCGCCTTGGGCTAACGCGGCCAGGGCGTCCATGCGAAACACGACCTGCTCGAGCGACGCGGGGAGCATCGTGCGGACGAGCACGGCATCGAACTGGCGGAGAGACGTCTCCCCGGCAAGGACGTCGATCCCCTCGGCGGTGACGACCGAGCGGAGCGCGGAGAAGGGGAGGGGCTCGATCGTCGCCCGGGTGCCTCCCGCGCGACGCAGGTCGGCGAGGTACCAACTGCTGGGAGAACCGAGGAAGGCAAGTCGCATGGTGATTGCTCAACTGCCGAACGATTTCTTCAACACCCGCGGGGCGAACTTGCCGTGGCGATGGACGCGCCCCGTGTCGAGATTCACGAGTTCGACGACGGCCGGGCTGAAGAGGAGGGGGTCGATCTTGTAGAAGTCGTGATCGTGAGCGGCGAACAGTTCCTTGAAGGGGCGCCCATGCACGGCCGACGAGGTGGAGGGGACGCGTGGACCGACGGCCGCGAGGCTCTCGTCGTCGCCACGGACATAGAGCACGACATGCCCGCCGTAAAGGATCGCGTCGTTGGTGCGGCCGATGCCTGTTAGCTGGTCGGGGGCCACGGGGGGGAGTGGGGCCATGCCCCAAGCACTCTCGACACGCGCGAGATCGAATCCGAGCTCGTGGAGTTTGTGGAGCGCCGTTTCGACGCTGCGGGCGACGATTTGGAGATTGCCGGCCTGGCTATTCGTCGGAGCGAGGAGCAGCGTCAGCCGGTGATGGGGGACGTGGCAATCGTCGGCCACTTGCCGGCAGATCGACTCCGGTGGAAAGCCTCCCGTCTCGAGCACTCCGACCGCGATGTCCGGCTCTTCGGTCTGGCCAATCGACTCGAACAGGGCTTCGCGACCCGCGGCGGCACGCATCGGCCCCGAGCCCATGGCAAAGAAGCCCTCTCCCTTGAGCTCCCACCCCGCGTACTGCGAGGCCATGCAGGCGGCGACGGGCTGGTCGGTGGCGACCATCACGGCCGGGCCGGAATAGAGTTCGGGGTCGCCCGGCACGAGGCGCACTTCCCCCAGGCCAGCCATGCAGATTTCCGCCATCCGCCGTCCGGCCTCGAGACCTCCGGGGACCTCGATGCCCAGGTCGAGCAGCCGCGTCGCTCCGACGTGCCGGACCTTGATCCGTAGCGCGATCGCGCTGTCGACCATCGCGTCGCAGAGTCCACTCGCCCGCTGGTTCAGTTGCAAGCTCATCGCAGGAATCTCCCCGTTGGTTCCCAGCCAACCGACTTTCTTGATGGATTCGCCCTTCCTTCGGCGTGGCCCCTCGGGCCCCCCGCCAGAGCGTAGCCGATGCCGAAAGGCGGGGGTAGCGTCGGAGCGGGCATTGGGTGGAGAGCTGCGGGGGGCGACTCCCCGTGGAGGTCGCTACAAAAGTCACCCCGCAAAGGTAGAATGGGGAGGTCCTTTCGCAGCCGAGTTGGCGCCTCCCCCGTGGATTCTCGAGTCCGTCCCGCATGCCTTCCGACCCCTACTCCACCCTCGGTGTCGACCGAACCGCCTCCCACGAGGAAATCAGCAAAGCGTATCGCACACTTGCGCGGAAGTATCATCCCGACCTCAATCCCGACGACGATTCGGCCAAACAGAAGTTTCAGGAGGTCCAATCCGCCTTCGACATCTTGGGGGACGAGAAGAAGCGCAAAATGTTCGACCAGTATGGCCATGGCTTCGAATCGGCCGGAGCCGGCGGGCCGGGCCGCGGCTGGGGAGGAGCTGGTGCCGGAGGTCAGCCATTCGAGTTCGATCTGAACGACTTGTTCGGCGGCAAGGGCCAGGGAGATGGGGGATTCGCCGATATCTTTCGCCAGTTTTCCTCGCGAGGGGCACAGCCTGGGGGGCGTCGCACGCGAGAGGCTCCGACCAGGGGGGCCGATCTCGAGGTGCCGCTCACGGTGCCGTTTGCCACCGCGGTGAATGGGGGGGAAGCTTCGATTTCGGTCCGGCGGGGGAGCGGGAAGGTCGAAACGATCAACGTCAAGGTTCCTGCCGGCATCGAGAGTGGCAAGAAGGTTCGCGTGCGCGGCCAGGGGGAGGCCGACCCTCAGGGGGGGCCGCAAGGGGACATCCTGATTAAAGTCGAGGTCGCACCCCATCCCCACTTCCGCCGGAGCGGCGACAACCTGGAGGTCGCGTTGCCAATCACCCTCGCCGAGGCGGTCGAAGGGGCGAAGGTCGAGATTCCCACCCCCAAGGGGACCGTCACATTGACCATTCCTCCCGGGACCTCCGGCGGCAAGCGGCTTCGCATTCGAGGGCATGGCGTTCAGGCAAAGGGACGCACGCCAGGTGATCTGATTGCCGAAGTGCGGATCGTGGTGCCGCGCGACCTCACCCCAGAGCAACAAGAGCAACTGCTCGCCATCGCCAGGAGCGATCAACGCAATCCGCGCGAGGACCTGCTGTGGTAGCCTCGACGCTTTGGACTCACTATTGGGAAGGGGCGATCCTGGCGGAGACGGTGCTCGAACGGCTCGACCCCCAGCGGCGTGCGGCGGTGGTGCTGGCGCTGATCGGACTCTGTCTGCTGGGGGTGACGATGGTGGTGCTCACCATGCTCGGCGCGCGGTGGGTCCGTGGCCAGCGGCTTCGCCCGGCCCGCGAGCGACACAAATCCTCCCCCGTCGATTCTCCCAAACGCCGTGTCACCGTCGACAGGTCGAATTCCACGAGCGAAACACTCTCCGGTCCCCCCACCGGGGAAGAGACCTCCGTCGACTCGTAAACCTGCTGGCCTCCTCCCATCGGCTCCTTCAATTGCGCACTGGCGCTGTGGCATGGACGAAACCTTTCCCAAATCACGACGGCTCACGCGCAAAGCCGAGTTCGACGCCGTGTTCGCGGCACGCCAGAGTCGGGCCGACGCCAATCTGGTGGTCTACGCAATGGCCAACGACCATGGCCATCCGCGACTGGGGCTTGTCGTGTCGCGCAAGGTCTCGAAGTCGGCCGTCAAACGGAACCGTTGGAAGCGGCTGCTGCGCGAGGCGTTTCGCCTGATCCAGCACGATTTACCAGCGGCCGATCTGGTTTGCCTTCCCAGAGCGGCGGTCGAGCCGGACCTCGAATCGCTCAAGCAGAGCCTCCGCACCCTGGCCCATCGCGCCCCGCGGCCCAAGCCTCCCCGCCGGTCGATGCCGACCGGTGGGGGCCAACCCGACTCGGGGAACTGAGCGATGGAGTGGATCAAGTGGGTGATCGGGTTGCCGGGTGGGCTCTTGATTGGGATGGCGCGGTTCTATCAGCGGGCGATCAGTCCGATGTTCGGCCCCAAGTGCCGCTTTACGCCGACTTGCAGCGAGTACTTTATCCAGTCGGTCAAAAAATACGGCGCCATCCGAGGGATATTGCGGGGGACATGGCGATTGATGAAGTGCCACCCCTTCCACCCGGGCGGGTATGACCCGCCATAGATCGCGCCGGGTTGCCCAGATCGTGTCCCACCGTCACGCACACCCAAATCCACCTGCTTGATCGGCGGGGTGAGAGTCCCAGCAGGGGTTGATCTGGACCCCTTCACCCGAAAGCCACTGCGACGTTGCGAAAGTCGGAGGGAGGGGAGGCTCACTCCAATGAGCCTTCCCTACCCCTATCGGTTGTGCGCGCTCGGGCATGCTTGCCCGTGCTAAATTCGCTGGTTCCTCACCTCGTGCGGTCGCGGATTCACGCGACCCTCGGTGGAAAACAACCCTGTGATGCCGCCCCCCCGCCACGTACACTTGGATCATGCCGCTCAAATCGCAATCCGCTGGCCGCTTCGTCCCGCGCTGGGTGCTCGCGATCGCTACGCTCTTGTTGGTGGCGGCTGCCTACGTCGCGCTCGATTGGTATGTCGCCGCGCCAGTCGACGCGCTCGCCACCGCGACCTACGTCGGGCGCGATGCCTGCGCCCAATGTCATGCCCCCCAGGTCGAGGCCCATCGGGGGTCGCGACACGATCGGGCGATGGAACTCGCCACTCCCGAGAGTGTCGAAGGGGACTTCGACAACGCCGAACTTTCGTACCACGGCATCACGGCCCGGTTCTTTCGCCGGGGGGACGACTACTTTGTCCACACCGAGGGGCCCGACGGGACGATGGCCGACTTTCAAGTGAAATACACCTTTGGGGTCGAGCCGCTCCAGCAATATATGGTCGAGTTCCCCGATGGCCGGGTGCAGGTCCTCCGCGAGAGTTGGGACACCGAGAAGAACGAGTGGTTTTATCTTCCTCCCCCCGACGCGACCGATCTGCGACTGGCCCCCGACGACCCGACCCACTGGACCGGGATCGGGCAGAACTGGAACTCGACCTGCGCCGAGTGCCACTCGACCAACCTGGAGAAGAAGTACGACCTGGCGACCGACAGCTATCACACGACCTACTCGGAGATCGATGTGAGCTGCGAGGCGTGTCATGGCCCGGCGAGCCTGCATGTGCGACTGGCCGAGTCGAACTCGCTCTTCTGGGATCGGCGGCATGGGCTGGGGCTCCATCAACTCAAATCGGCCAGCAATCGATCCGAGATCGAGACATGTGCCCAATGCCACTCGCGGCAGGTTGGTCAAATGGTCGAGGGCTTTCGTCCTGGCGACTCGCTCTACGATTTCTACCAGATCGCCTTGCTCGACGAGGGGCTCTATCACGCCGATGGGCAGATCGAGGATGAGGTGTTCGCCTATGGATCGTTCCTGCAGAGCAAGATGCACGCCAAGGGGGTGCGCTGCAGCGATTGCCACGACCCTCATTCGACCAGGTTGAGGTTCGAAGGAAACGCCCTCTGTGCCCAGTGCCACGTGCCGGCGAAGTTCGACACGCCCGCGCATCATCATCACCAGATGGGAACACCGGGGGCGTCGTGCGTCGAGTGCCACATGCCGGCAACGCACTACATGGTGGTCGATCCGCGGCGCGACCATAGCATCCGCGTGCCGCGACCCGATTTGACGGTCGCGATCGGCACCCCCAATGCCTGCAACAAGTGTCACACCAAGCCGGAAGAATCGGCCGAGTGGGCCGCCGCGGCGGTGGAGAAGTGGTATGGTCCCAAGCGGCATGACGATCCCCACTGGGCCCCGGCCTTCGCCGCCGGCCGGGCAGGAGAGGAACAGGGAGAGGCGCTATTGCTCAAGGTGTGGCGGCGGCATCAAACGCCGGCCATCGTCCGGGCGACCGCGATCGGATTGCTCTCGCAATATCCAAGTGCGGCGGTGGCCGAAGCGTTTCGCCAGGCATTGCGCGATCCGGAGCCGATGGTCCGCCGGGCGGCCGTCATGTCGGTCCCACTTGCGCCGCAAGATATCGAGCATTGGCTCGTGCCGCTGCTGGGGGATTCGAGCCGCGGCGTGCGGATCGCGGTGGCCCAGCGGCTGCTCGATGTCCCGTCGCTGCGGCTCAACTCCGAAGAGCAGGAGCAGCTCGACCGAGCGATGACCGAGTACCGGCAGATGCTCGCGCGCTATCCCGAGATTTCGACGACCCACGTCGCGTTGGCCAATATGGCCCTCCTGAGGGGCGACATGCAGGGAGGGATGAACGAGTTGCGAATGGCCATCAAGCTCGCCCCCTACCGCGCGGGGCCGCGGCACGAGCTGGCGATGTGGCTTGCGGCGAATCGAGGGGATGCGGCCGAGATCGCGCGACTTCGCCGCGAGGAGATTGCCCTGCTGGAGCGCGACATCGAGTTCAATCCTCGCGATGCGCAGCTCCGTTCGCTGTTGGGAGTGCTCCACACCTATCTTGGACAGTTCGACCAGGCCGAAGAGCGGATGCGCGAGGCGGTGGAACTCGCCCCCCTGCGGGGCGACCTGTTGACGGGATTGGCCGAGATTCAGCTCGTCCGCTATCGCCAGTCGCCCGACGAGGCGACCTACGAGCGGGGACTCGAAACCTTGCGGAAGCTAAACCCCAATGACCCCACGGTGGCGGGTCTGCTCGAGCAATGGCGGGCGGCCCGACGGCAAGCCACACCGCGGAGCCCCTAGCGCGGGGCATAATCGCTAAAGCTGCTATCTTTCGACCGCCGATCTAGTCGGAAGAAGGATGACGCGGGGAGGTGTCTCCCGGCGCGATGATTTGCTAGCAGGAGGGGGGCCTCATGCTGTCGCACCTATTGCGACCACTCCGCCAATTGGTCGACGCCCTGACAGGCCATGACTCGCCCAACCAGGTGGCGCTTGGCTTCACGATCGGCATGGTGCTGGGGATGGTTCCCAAGGGGAACCTGATCGCCGCGGCGCTGTTGGTGCTGCTCTGCGCCGTGCGAGTCAACAAGCCGGCTGGGTTGCTCGCGGCAGGGCTGTTTTCGCTGGTGAGCCCGCTGCTCGATACGGTGACCAACAAGATCGGCGAGGGGGTGCTCCACCAACCCGGACTGCAAGCGTTTTATGCCTGGCTCTACGACCAGCCCTTGGGGCCCTTTATCGGTTTCCACAACACGGTAACGATCGGGGCCCTCCTGCTGGGGCTCTACATCACCTATCCGTGCTACTACGGCAGCCGCCTGGTGGTCTCCCGATATGGTCCCAAGGTGGCGAGTTTCATCGAGCGGCATCGACTCGGTCGGCGGCTCAAGGGAGCGCATCTGGCTGCCAGGTGGGGGGAGTGACGATGCGAATCTTGCGACTCGGCTATGTCGTCCCGCGCCTGATCGCGCTTGCGCTCGTCTACCTGCTGGTGGAGGTAGGGAGCGGGTACCTGCTGCGCTGGAGTGTCGAGTCGGGGGGGAGCGCGGCCATCGGGGCCAAGGTCGACCTCGCCGGGGCCAGGGTGTCGCTGCTCGATACTCAACTGCGACTCGACGGGTTGGCGATTACCAATCCCTCGTCGCCAATGAGAAACCTCGCGGAAGTCGCCCGCATCGATGCCGACCTCCACACGGCGGCGCTGCTCCGCGGCAAGGTGGTCGTCAATTACGGCGTGGTGAGTGGGCTCAAGTTCGATACCGATCGCGCAACGTCGGGCGCCTTGCCGGACACGAACCACGAGACCGGCAGTGAGCCTTCGTGGCTGAGCCGACAAGCTCATTCGGCTGCGACCTGGTGGTTCGAGGAACTCGAGGAACGCTTGGAAAACGACCTCCACTCGCAACTCCGCTCCGTGGCCCTCGCCAAGGAGTTGGAGGCCAAATGGAAGACGCGGCGCGAGCACCTCGAACAGCAAATCCGCGAATTCCATGGGGAAGCGCAGCGGCTCGAGGAGGCTTGGAAGACCGCCAAGAAAAACCCGCTAAGGCACGGGGAATTCCTCGCCCGGATTCCGCAGGAGACAACCAATCTGCGGCGGACGCTTCGCGAAATGCAAACCCAGCTCGCCGCGCTCCCCGACGAGCTCAAGGCCGACAAGCGGGCGATTGAAGAGGCGAAAGCCTACGACCGCCAGCGGATCGCTCAACTCGCCGACGTCGAAGGGATCGACCCCCAGGCGCTCGCCGACTATTTGATCGGTGAGCAAGTCACCGGGACACTTTCGGAAGCCATCGGGTGGATGAGGTTTGCCCGCAAGCTCGTTCCTCCCAGCGCCGACCAGACGACAACGGCGGAGCTGGCTGGTCGCGGAACGAATGTCGTCTTCGACGGTGGCCAACCACTCCCCGATGTGTGGGTCAAGTTGCTCCGGCTCGAAGGCTCCGCAAGGCTTGGGGGACAACCGCTCG
The DNA here is from genome assembly GCA_964650265.1 of uncultured Planctomycetaceae bacterium. Lineage (GTDB taxonomy): Bacteria > Planctomycetota > Planctomycetia > Pirellulales > Lacipirellulaceae > CAZYQQ01. The sequence continues at coordinate 23,069 of CAZYQQ010000025.1, read as the reverse complement.
AAATCGTTGGCACCCTGCACGACTGGAGCACTCAATCGCACAGGATCGAGAAACCGACGACGCTCGAACTCCGCACCAGCGGAGGCCTGCCACTCACGCTGCAGGCCTCCTTCAATCGCCTGGGCGACACACCTCGCGACGACTACACCATCCGCGCACATGGGCTGGCGATCCCGGGTGGAAACGTTGGCAAGCAGGGGAAAGTGCAATTCACCATCTCCGGTTCGACGGCCGACGTGTTGGCCACCTTCCGGCTGGAAGGGGAGAACTTGTCAGGCAGATTGGTCATCACCCAGCAGGGGCTGGGAGTGAAACCGGAGATCGCGCTGGCCCACCTCGGCCAACCGCTGGAACAGGCACTTGCGACGCGCCTAGGCAACCTCCGCCAGGGGGAGACGGAAGTGACGCTCGCGGGAACGCTCACCGCGCCCCAGATCGCCATCCGCTCGACCGTCGCCACGGCTCTCGCCGAGGCGATCACCGGCTCGGCGGCCGAAGTGACCAATCAAATCGCCCAAGACCTCATCGCCCGCGGCCAGCAAGAGGTCGACACCCACCTCGCCAGGCTCGAAACCGATCTCAATCAGTTTCGCGCCAAGATGGAGGGAGAACTGACCGGACCTGGTGAGCTGGTGGCCCAACTCCTCGGCCAGCGGGGAGATGGCACTCCTCAACTCGGGGGACTGCTCCCCCCCGGGTCGCTCTTCAAGTAGCCCGCAGCGGCAAGACCTACTTCGTTGGAAGGACGCCTCCCGGCGGGTAGCATCCCATTTCGGTCAGCAGCTTCGGCAAGATCGCCCGCATCGCGCGGCCGCGATGGCTGAGGAGCTGTTTGACATGAGGTCCCAGACGGCCAAAGGTTTGGTGGAGTTCGCGGATTTCGAACAGGGGATCGTAGCCGAAGCCATTGGTCCCATCGGCTACCTCGCGAATCACACCGCGACAGAGGCCACATCCCTCGGCACGAATTTCCCCTTGGGGATCGGCGAGGACCACGTGGCAATAGTATTGGGCACCGCGCCGGTCGGGGGGGAGACCCGCGAGCTTTTCGAGCAGCAAGCGATTGTTGGCCTCGTCGTCGGGGGGCTCACCGGCAAAGCGGGCGGAGTAGATACCAGGGGCGCCATGCAAGGCGTCGACCTCGATCCCGCTGTCGTCGGCTAGCACCCACTGCCCCAAGTGGCGGGCCTGCTGGGTCGCCTTGAGCCGGGCGTTGGCGGCGAACGAATCGCCATCCTCCACCACTTCCCTCGCATCGGGAAAGTCGGCCAGAGTCGCGACACTCAAGCCATAGGGCCTGAGCAACTCGGCCAGCTCGAACCCCTTCTTCGCATTGTGGCTGCCGACCACTAGCAGCGGGGTTTCGAATCGGGTCATGGCAGCGCGGCAGGGGAGGCTTTGGGCAATCTAGATCTCGATGAGAATCCGCGCCGGGTCCTCGATGGCTTCCTTGATCTCGCGCAAGAATGTCACCGCCTCGCGGCCATCGACGATGCGATGGTCGTAGGTGAGGGCGAGGTACATCATCGGGCGGATCACCACTTCGCCATTGACGGCCACCGGGCGGTCCTGGATGGAGTGCATTCCCAGCACCCCGCTTTGCGGCGGATTGACGATGGGGGTCGACAGCAGCGAACCGTAAACACCCCCATTACTGATGGTGAACGTCCCACCCATCATCTCCTCGAGTTTCAACTTGCCGTCGCGAGCACGGCGGGCGAAGTCGTCGATGGCATGCTCGATGTCGGCGAAGCCCAGCTTGTCGGCATCGCGAAGAATCGGCACCACCAGACCGCGCTCGACACCAATCGCAATGCCGATGTCGTAGAAGCGGCGGTAGATGATGTCGTCCCCCTCGATGCGAGCATTCAGTTCGGGACAGTTCTTCAAGGCCTCGATCACGGCTTTCACAAAGAAGCCCATGAAGCCGAGCTTCACGCCATGCTTCTTTTGAAACGTCTCGCCGTGGGTCTTGCGCAATTCCTTCACCGCCGAAAGGTCGGCTTCGTTGAATGTGGTCAATAGCGCCGCTTGATGCTGGGCCTCCACCAGCCGCGAGGCGATCGCCTTCCGCATGGTCGACATCGACTTGCGTTCTTCGACCCGATGGGAAACATAGGTTGGCGGGAGATAAGGGGAGACCGCGTGAGGCGCCATCGACTGCGGCGGAGGGGTCGGCAAGGAAGCCTGCGGCGATGGGGGAGCCTGCGGTGCGGGAGTTCCCCCCGTGGGGCCTGCAGCATGGCGAATCACGTCTTCCTTGAGCAGTCGTCCGCCGGGACCGGTGGGGGTGACATCGGCGGGAGAGATACCGCGCTGAGCCAGTTCTCGCTGGGCCGACGGCATGACGCGCGGGGCCTCCTGACGAGGCACGGCTTCGGGGGTGGGAATGGCGGCCGACTTGGGGGGGACCGCAGGGCTGGCTCCTTTTCCTTGGGCCGACGCCCCCACTTCGATATAGGCAATCACCTCACCCACTTCGGCCGTTTGACCAGATTGCTTGAGAATCTTGGTGAGCACTCCCCCCACGGGGGCTGGCGCTTCGAAAGTCGCCTTTTCCGACTCCAGCTCGACGATTTCCTCGTCGACGGTCACCTGGTCCCCCTCCTGCTTGCGCCATTGGCCGATGACGACTTCGGAAATGGATTCGCCAACCGGGGGGACCACGACCTCAGCCGCCTCACTCGTTGTCTTGCCCATGAAACCGTATGACCTTTGCCCAAGGTGGAGCCAGTAGAAAGGTGAATTTAGGATAAAAGAGGGGATACCAGCCCCCAGGGCGAACCGTGTGGGGCCTGCTTTGTTATTGTGTGCGGGGGACCATCGAGACCGCCACCGGGGGGGAAGCGAGTTTGGTGGACCGATTCCGAGCGGCGGGGGAGCGCCATCGCGATTATCGTTGCCCCAGTGCTTCGCCCAGCAGCTTTTCCTGCTCCCATTGGTGGGCAGCCTTCGAGCCAGTCGCCGGGCTGGCGGAGGCGGGACGGCTGACGCAACTCAACGGCAGCCGGCCAAACAACTGCTCGCCCCAATGAATCCGCAGGAATCGCCACGCACCCATGTTTTCGGGTTCTTCCTGCACCCACGTGATCTTGGTGCCGGTGGGGACGGATTGCAGCGCCTTTTCGAGTTCCACCATCGGGAGCGGATAAATCTGTTCGAGCCGCAGGATGGCGGTCGACTCGAGGCCCAGCTTCTGCCGTTGGTCGGCCAACTCGTAATAAACCTTGCCGGTACAAATCAGGATCCGGTCGGCCTGCGACAGATCGTCGATCGTCTCGTCGGTGATCACCCGTTGGAAACGTCCATGGTCGAGCATTTCCAGGGGAGAGACACACTCCTTGTGCCGCAGCAGGCTCTTGGGGGTCATCACCACCAGCGGTTTTCGCCAGCGGCGGACGACCTGCCGCCGCAACAGATGGAACATCTGCGACGGCAGGGTGGGATAGACCACCTGCATGTTGTCTTCGGCCGCCAGCATCAAAAACCGCTCGAGCCGCGCGCTCGAATGCTCGGGGCCCTGCCCCTCGAAGCCGTGGGGCAACAGCAGCACGATGCCACTCACCCGGCGCCATTTGTCCTCGGCGCTGGCGATAAACTGATCGATCACCACCTGCGCCGCGTTGGCAAAATCGCCGAACTGGGCCTCCCAAATCACGAGCCCTTCGGGACAGTCGAGACTATAGCCATACTCGAAGGCCAGCACTCCCGACTCCGACAGCGGGCTGTTGTGAATCTCCACGCGGGCCTGGTCGGGGCTGAGGTGAGCCAGCGGAATATGGGTTGCCCCATTCTTGTAGTCGTGCAGCACCGCATGACGGTGGCTGAATGTGCCTCGTTCGCAGTCCTGTCCCGTCATGCGGACCGGTGCTCCCTGCATCGCCAGCGTCCCCAGGGCCAGTGCCTCGGCGGCCGCCCAGTCGAGGGGAATCTTCCCCTCGGCCATTTCGTTTCGGCGCTCGGTTCCTCTGGCAATCTTCGGATGGACTGCAAACCCGCTCGGCACATGGGCAAGATCGCGTAGCACCTGGACCAACACCTCGCGGTCGACCCCCGTATCGACGTCGGAAGTTTCGGCATCGGGGCCGCCAACATAGCCTTGCCAGGCCATGGCGAAGGCATCCTGCTGGGGGACCACCGTGTCGTGGCGACTGCTTTCGAGCTCGGCTTCGAGATGCGACTGCCGCGACTCGACAATCGCCTCGGCCTCCTCGCGGCTGATTCCCCCTAAATCAAGCAGATGCTCGAGATAGCTCTCCCGCACCGACTTGCGCGATTCGATCGCCTTGTAGAGCAGCGGCTGGGTGAACGAGGGTTCGTCTCCCTCGTTGTGGCCACGCAGCCGGTAGCAGTACATGTCGATCACAATGTCGCGCTGGAATTCGTAACGGAAATCCATCGCCAGCCGCAGCACCTGGGCCACCGACTCGGGGTGCTCGCCATTGACGTGAAAGATCGGAATCTGCAACAGCTTCGCCACATCGGTGCAATAGACACTCGATCGCCCCTCCGACGGGGTCGTGGTGAAGCCGATCTGGTTGTTGACGACAATATGGATCGTCCCCCCCACGCTGTAGGCGGGGAGTTCGCTCAAGTTGAGCGTCTCCTGCACGACCCCTTCGCCGGCGAAAGCCGCATCCCCATGAATCAACAGAGTCATCCCGCGGCGGCGCTCGTAGTCGGCCACGCGATCCTGCTTGGCCCGCATCCGCCCCATTGCCACCGTGTTGACGAACTCCAAATGGCTGGGATTGAAGCAAAGTGACAGGTGAACGGCTCGGCCCGAGCTGGTCTTGACGTCGTTGGAGTAGCCCAGGTGGTACTTCACGTCACCACGGCCGACATGGAGATCGAACTGCTTGTCGGCAAACTCGCGGAAGATCTTCCGCGGGTCCTTCCCCATCACGTTGGCCAGTACGTTGAGCCGACCACGGTGGGCCATGCCGAGCACGATCTGTTCGACTCCATCCTCTCCCGCGTCTTCGATTGCCATGTCCAAGAGCGGAATCAGGCTTTCGGCCCCCTCGAGCGAAAAGCTCTTCGCCCCGAGGAACTTCTTTTGGACAAATTCTTCGAACACCGCCGCGTCGGTCAGTTTCTTGAGAATGCGAAGCTGCTCGTCGCGGCGCAGATGGATGTGGTTCTCGTTCGCCTCCATCCGATCCTGCAACCATTGCCGGATGTTGAGGTCGTCGATGTGCATGAACTGCGCGCCGATGTAGCGGCAGTAAGTATTCCGCAGCCACTCGACGATCTCGCGTAAGGTCCGCTGCTGGGGGCCAAACGACGTGCGAGTGGTAAACAACCGGTCGTAGTCCGACTCGGTAAAGCCGTAATAAGCAGGATCGAGCTCCGGCGGCTGCGGACGCGGCTGGCTCAAGGGATCGAGCCGCGCGATGATGTGCCCCCGAACGCGGTGATTGCGAATAAGCTGGTCGACCCGCTCCTGCAGGGCGGCGAACTGGATGTCGCCGGGTAGCGGCATCCCGTCCAGCTCCTCCAGGGCCAGTTCTTCCACGAGAGGTACAGCGACAGCGGTAGCCGTGTCGTCGTAGGGCAAACTCCCGTTGACGTGAGCAGGGGTGGGGGTCGTCTCGACTGTGGCGCGGGTCGTAAATCGAGGATCGGTGAGGGGGACATTACGCCCCGACTCCATATCCTGGAAATATTGACGCCATTCAGGGGGGACCGACTCTTTGTTGGTCAGGTACTGCTCGAATACCTGCTCAATGTAGGCAAGATTCTGGCTATTCATGGCGCTGGTTGTGGGGAGAGCTGACGCCACTCATTATGCACATCGATCGCCACATTAGGCAATTCACCAACGAGGTCCTTTTCGACCCTTTCGGTAGAAATATCGACCAACCACGGCGCGCGGCCAAGCGGCGTGGCGCGAATTTCGCCTCTTTCCCATCGCGGCCCCCGCGTAACACGCCGGAAGCTTACAAGCGGAAACTCCCGCATGCCGACACTTCGACCCGTCCATGGTGGGGTGGCCCCCAAGAAGAGCTATGGCCTTGCCCCGCTATCACTCTCCCAAACCAGCGGCCACGCACGCAAGTCGCACCAGCCGCGGGAGCCCCTCGTCACGTCGCGACTCAATCGGACGCCCCCCAGTCGAAGACCTTTTCGGCCCGGATCACCACACGAAAACTGCCGATATTGTTCTGCCAGCGTTCGTTCTCGTTAATCACCAAATAGAGCCGCCCCAAGGGCAAATCGTGCCGTTCGGCATGCTTGCCGACAAGCCACCGCTCTCCCTCCGGGCCAATCCGCCCCAGGATACTCCCCCAGCGGAAGCCTTGCTGGAGCCGTCGCTTGCCGGGCAGGGGGTCGTGGATGCCGTCGGCATCGCAGGCCCAACCATCCTCGTCGAACGACAGGCGGACCAACCCGGTCGCGTCGATCTCCACTTTCGACCCAGGGATCACCATGAGTCCGGTGTTGAGCCACTCGACGTAGGTCACATGCTGCCGCGAGTCGAGCGCCAGTTCGCGGGTGAGGGTGTCTCGCTGGACGGCAAGGCTGCGAACCCGCTCCAGCGGGAGCATAACGGTCTGCCCGGGCGAGCCGTCGGGAGCCTGCGGGGTAATCGGGATCCGAGGGGTGGCGAGCTGGCCCCGCCTCACGCTGCCATCCGCCAACCGAATCAGCCCCAGGCCGCGGTCGAGTTGGTCGGCCTCTCCTGGCAAGATCCGACGATAAAGGCGGTAGCGGGCTCCCGGCTGAATCCCATCCTCGTCGGTGAAGCTCTGCAAAAGCCGGGTCGTAACCGGCAGGCCGATGTCATTGAGCATGCCGGCGGCGCGCTCGGCTTCGGCCACCTCCTTGGAGTCGAGCAGCGGGAATTGCGCATCGATTATCTGCTGTTCGTGAGCCGAGGGGGCTGCCGCCGACTGAAACGAGAGCAAGTCCTTGAGCGGGATCTGCTCGGTTCGATCTCCGATGGCGACCTCGAAGGCTTCGAGGTCGGTTTTCCCCACCAGCAATTCCCCTTCGGTGGTGCGAAGCGCCACGATGGAGCCGGTTTGAGCAAGGCTCAGGCCGCCAGCTCCACACAAGAAAGCGATCACCGCGAATCGAAGCCACATGGAACCAAGCCCCAGGAGAGTGCGGATATTTAAGCAGGGCAGCCGACTGCCCCCGAAAGACCCTCAGGCTAAACATCCACCTGCGGGCCGTCAAATCGTCAATCTGGCGGATCGCCGTCAACAAACTTCGGCAGGCGAACAACAACTTCGGTCCCGGCCCCATGTTGCGACTCGAGCTCGATCGTCCCTCCCACGCGTTCGACCACGCTCCCAGCCAAAAACAGGCCGAGCCCCATCCCTTTTCCTGGTTCCTTGGTGGTGAAAAAGGGTTCTCCGGCTCGGGCCAGGACCTCGGGAGGCATACCCGGCCCCTGGTCGAGGATGGCAATCACCACTTGCCGCGGATCGGCGACAAGCCGCACTGCGACCTTGCTGGCTGGGGCCGCATCGAGTCCGTTTTGCACAATGCCCCGCAGCGCCTGGGAAAGCGAAGTGCGTGGCACATCGAGCTGCTCGGCGCGAAGTTCGGGAGTATCGCTCACCTCCACCCGCCCCGGGTTGGCGAGTTCGGCAATCACTTCGTCCAGCAACTGGCCGACAGTCGTATGGACCGAGGTTTCGCCGATCATTTGTCCCGAATCGAGCGACATGCGATCGAGAATCTTGCGGCAGCGGGCCAGTTCGCTCCGGATCAGCCCCAAGTCGGCGGCAATCTCGGGGGGGAGATCGCGCAGGGCGAGTTCCCGCTCGACTTCGGTCGCCACCACGGCGATTGTGGAGAGGGGGGTTGCCAGCTCGTGGGCCGCCCCCGCCGCCAGCGTGCCAAGGGCCTCGAGCTTCTCGCTCCGCGCGCGGCGCTGATCGGCCTGCTGCCGCCTCGCTTCGCTCCGGGTAAGCTGGCTCGACATCCGCGTCATAAAGGCCACAATCACCGCCGAACAGGCGACAAAGGCGACCACATCGCCCCAAACGGCCAGAGCCGGCTGATCGGTCTCGCCGATCGGCCTGAGCCGTGCCGGGTCTTCCAGCAGCGGTACTTGCCAATGTTGCCAGTAGAGGATCGCCATGGCGGCAATGGCCATGGCGTTGAGAAACCAGGCGAGCAGTGGCTCGAGCATCACCCCGGCCAGGGCCAGGTTGACGAAATAGAAGACCATAAAGGGATTGGTGGCCCCCCCGGTGACATAGAGCATCGCCGTGAGGACGATCAAGTCGAGTAACATGACCGTCGTAATCACAATCGACGGAGCGACGTGCCGCGCCGCGGGTTCGCCATCCGGTGCGGCCGAGGGGCGTAGCCACCAGGCGAGCATCACATTGGTGATGGCCGTCACCGACACCGCCAAGGCCAGGGGTACCAGGGGCAACTCGATGCCGAGCCCCCACGCGACAATCAGAATGGTGAGCAGTTGCCCCACCACGGCCACCCAACGCAGTTTCACCAGCCAGGGGGCGTTGGTCAAAAGCCGCGCTTCGGTGTGACCGGAGAGGGGAAGCTGTTGGCGGAGTTCAGCCACGGCGGCACCCAGGCAGAAGGGGAGCGGAACAGGACGCGCCCTATTGTAAGTGCCGCCGAACGCTTAGGGAGTTGGGTCGCCCGCCGAGGAGGAGATGGTCGGTTGCTCCGGTCCGCTGTTGGCCGAAACCCAGGTCTTCGGCTTTTCGGCCCCGGCCCCTGCGACCGGGGACGACTTTTCCACCGTCGGCTGGTCGGCGGCGGCCGAATCGTTCCCCTCGTCAATCGCCGGTCGGGCGACGATGTGGGGTGTCGGCCCTGAGGGAAGGGGGGCGATGCGAACGTGGAGCGGGGCGCGATGCTCGGCCCACACGGTCGATTGCTCCTTCCACAAGACTTTGCGCGTCCCCCGGGCCAGACAGCGGACCTCGATCCCTTCCCCCTGCCACTCGTCGGGAACGCGGAACGTCGCCGAAACCAGATGCTGCCCTTCGAGAGTCGACTGCGTGCTGGGGCGAAATTGAAAGAAGGCCCCCCGTCCTTCATTAAGGGTGCCACTCACAAACAGCGGCTTCTTGGGAGGTAGCTGCCGCGACGTGACCGTCTCGACCTCCTTGCGACGATCCCCCGCCGACACCGAGGGGGTGACCTGCGCGGTACCGGCTCCCGCGGCGAGCGGAAGCTGCCCTCCCAGGGAGGCGTCGAGCGAACGGGCTCTTTCCTGGGTCTTGATGACCTGGATCTCCCCTTCCTGCTCGACCGTCAGGGTCGTGCGAGGAGCAAAGTCGACCACGACCAGCCCCCCTTGAGCCGCCTCGATTTCCAATGCGACCTCGCGCACGCGGTGGATATCCCCCTCCACCAGCCGTAGCGACACGGGGACCGTCACCCGGACCAGCTTGCCAGGGGGCTGCGGATCGGCATCGCGCGGGGGGAGGATCTCGTGGGCAATCACGCGCCGCGGGACGTCGAACTGTAGCGTGGGGGCCGACGAGTCGAGGCCAAACGGGTCGGCCCCCTGAGCCAAGCTAGCGGAGAGCGTGAGCGGGCCCAATAATAGCAAGGCGCGCAAGCTGACACGAATGCGCATGACGCTCGACCTCCGTGATCGTGGCTGCGGATAAGATGGGGGCAACCGAGGGCCCCCGACAAGGGTCTGTCTCCTACGTCACTAGGTACGGATGGAGCGTGGCGAAGGTTCACGCTAGCGTCGGTGACAAAGAGTGACATAGTAGGTCCCGCTTGCCGAGCGGGACCTCGCGTGAATTGAAAGTCAGAACCAGCTTCCAGGTCCCGTCCGGCAGACGGGACCTACTTCATCCCGTCCGGCAGATGGGACCTACTTCATCCCGTCTGGCAGACGGGACCTACTTTGAAAGAGCCCAACCTCCGATGCCCTCAATCCCAGCCGATACGACCGTCACCATCCTGGGCGAGCCGACAATCGACTCGCCGCTCCTTCGCGACGGTTCGACCACGCGATTTATCGACGACTCACGGCGCGTGCTCTACGACGCCGAGTGGCAAGCGGGGGCCGACATCCCTCTCGTGGGGTTCGAGCGCGCTGGGGCGCGGCGGAAAATCTATTTCGACCCCGCCAAATGCAAAGCGGCGATCGTCACCTGTGGTGGTCTTTGCCCCGGCATCAACAACGTGATTCGCAATCTCTTCTACATGCTCCATGGCGACTATGGAGTCCCCGAGGTCCTCGGCATTCGCTTCGGGTTTGCCGGGCTGAATCCCGAGGATGGCGTCCCCCCGATGCGTCTTGCGGGGAGCAACGTCGAGCGCATTCATCACCAGGGGGGAACCATTTTGGGGACGTCGCGCGGCCCTCAAGATCCTCACGTGACTGTCGACTTTCTGATCAACGAAGGGATTAACCTCCTGTTCTGTATTGGGGGAGATGGCACGCAGCGCGGCACCCACGCCATTTGGCAAGAAGTCGCTCGCCGCAAGGCCAAGATTTCTGTGATCGGCATCCCCAAGACCATCGACAACGACATCCGCTACTGCTACCGCTCGTTTGGCTACCTCACCGCTGTCGCCGAAGCAGAAAAGGTGATCGACTGTGCCCACACCGAAGCCCGCAGCGTCCACAATGGCATCGGACTGGTGAAACTCATGGGCCGCGAGGCTGGGTACATCACGGCCGCGGCCACCATCGCCAGCGGCGAAGTCAACTTCGCCATGATTCCCGAGGTCCCGTTCAAATTGGACGGCGAAACGGGGCTGCTGGCCAAGCTCGAGCGGCGGCTCGCCTATCGCGATCACGCCGTGATCGTCGTGGCCGAAGGGGCCGGGCAAGAACTGTTCGATCATGCCACGGTCGAATACGACAAATCGGGAAATCGCAAACTGCAGGACATCGGCCCCCTGCTCAAGAAGCGGATCGTCGAGCACTTCGCCCAACGGGGAAACCCGGTCGACGTCAAATACTTCGATCCCAGTTACAACATTCGCAGCGTGCCGGCCAACGCGGCCGACAGCCTGCTCTGCGAGGAGCTTGCCCGTCAGGCGGCCCATGCGGCCATGGCGGGCAAGACAGATATCCTCGTGGGCCTCTGGCAAAATCGTACGGTCCACGTCCCGCTCGCCATGGCCACTGGCCAGGCCAAGCGGCTACGTCCCGATAGTGCCCTGTGGACTTCGGTCCTCTCGATTACCGACCAACAGAAGTGGTGAGGAACACCACGCGCGACTCAACCAAAGTCGAAGGGGTTGTCCCCTGGCTCTTCCGCCGGCGGCTCTTCGGCGGGTGGCGGCGCGTCGCTCCCAAAGGGATCGCCCTCGGGCTCGGCGGGTGCCCCCCCAAAGGGGTCTTCCTCCGGGGCCATTGGCTCGGCAAAGGGATCTCCTTCCTCGGCCGGGTCGCCAAAGGGATTGTCCTCCTCACCCGCTGGTGGCTTGGCTTTGCGACGCTGAAGCGACTCGTCTAGCTCGTCGCCGTGAACGAGCGGCTCCTGGGCCCCCTCTTCGCGCAGGCATTGCAACAGGCCACTCTCGCTGACGAGATAGAGGCGGTCGGTTTGATTATTCAGCACGGCGGTTGTTGTCCCGTCGCTGTGGAGCAGGCCGTGGCGGACGCCGGTCGCCGCGTCGAGGATGGTGATGTTCCCCACTTTGTTGATGCCATAGGCCCGTGTTTTGCTGATCGCCACGACCTGGCGGATGTTGGGGGCCTCCCACAACAACTGTCCGGTCGCCGCGTTGATACAGTGGAGCGAAGGCAGGTTCGTGGCCAGAAACACTCGCCCGCCGAGCACCACAGGCGAACGGCTCGTGGGGGCACCCGAGGCGTAGCGCCATACCTGGTTGCCATTTTGTTCGTTCAGGGCGAACACGTAGCCCGTGGCCGACGACGTGTAGAGCAGCCCATTCCGCGCCGCCGGGTGACCGGCCAGCGGGCTGGTCGACTCGAAGCGAAACCGGACACCCCGGCCACTCGAATTGGCCACATAGAGGATGCCCGCATCGGTAGGCCAAACCACACTGTCGGCGGTGGTGAGGGGCGAGGTGAAAATCCTCCCAGCCGAGGCGAAGTAAAGTGCCGGCGTGAGTGGCTCGGCAATGCGATACCCCTCGATCTTGCCGTTGAACAGCGGGACGAACGCCATGGACTCGGTCAGCGCCGGTCCCCCAGCCGGTCCACCACCGATCGCACGGCTCAGCACCTCGCGACCCGTATCCCGCTCCATGACGTAGAGCGTGCTGCCATTGATCAGCGCGACGTGATCCTTGCTCACCGCGGGCCCGAGGCTGGGGTAATCGGGATTGCCAAATCGTTGGATCCATACGGTCCGCCCCGTCTCGGCATCCATCACGTGCAGGACGCCGGCAGTCGTCAGGGCAAACAGTTGCCCATCGTGCAACACGACATGCTCGACGCGATGGCGGGTGGAGTCGAGCTGCACCTGGGAGAACCAGGCTCGCTCAAGTCCAAATCGTTGGGCCACCATCGGATCGACCAGACCTCCGCGCGTCGCCGCGCTGGCCGCAACCGCGGGGGCCAGCAGCAACAGGGGCATCACAACGGCAACGAGCGAAAAAAACCGGTAGCGGACGGCTCGAGGCATGATGGTCGTCTCGGAAGGTGTCGGAAGAGGTCCGGCAGGTTGAAAAAGTCGGGTTTGTCGAACGGAGCAGCTTCTATTGTACTCACCCGGCGGATAATTGGCACGCTTTTCTCCCGCCGTAGAGCCCTCTTTGGGGAGCCCGGAACCGGGGAGCCTAGATTCGAAGGCCCTTTTCCCCGTACATTGGATGGCTCCCCGACTTAGGTCGTGTGTCGCCACAGCGATCGGTCCCCCCTCACAACACGACTCGGAGCTTGCAGTGGACTAGGGGCATGGTCTTGGCCGTGCGGTTTTCTCCATCTCCGCCAGCCCCCTGATATGCTAGCCTCTTTTGCGGCCGTGGATGCATGAATTTCTTGTCCCCGGAACTCGACCCGACTCTTGAAGCCCGCCTGACCGAAATTGTGGGTTACCTCAATTTTTCGGCTGGCAGCTCCGACGGTCGGTTTTTGGAGAATCTCAACGAGGTGTTCCGCCTGGTTGCTTCCCACAGCGAGCCGGGAAGTCCAACCCTCGACGCCCTGTTCGATCTGTTCGAACAGATGGGGGAACGGCTCCACCAGCAGGGTGGGGCATTTGCCCAGCTCGGGCAGTTTCGGGGGGTGATGGCCATCGTCCGCCACCGCTTCTTGACGGACTACCGCCATTTCCACCGCGACCTTCTCTGGCACCGGGGTGACCAGGAACTTTGGCGCCCCATGCTCCTGGGCCGCGTCTTCGAGGTGGTGTTGCAACAAGGCCCCCCTTGGGAAGAGACTGATCGCATCGCGGTCGATGCCCGCGATCAGTTCGACGACTACATCGGCTATCGCCCGGTGGCCGCGCTCGAGTCGCAGAAACTCGAACCCTATCGCCACGAATGGCTCCGCCCGATCCCCCTCTACATCGATGGCGCGGGTGTAGCCGCCGGCAAATACGAACACGTGATTGCGAGGACGCTCGACATTTTGCGGGCCACTCCGGCTGATCTGCTTGCCGACGCGTGGTTCGACCCGGCGCTTCTCGAGGAACTCGCCCTCGACCCCCGCGCGTACGACTTCGACCATCCCGTGAACAAGCGTCCCAACTACCACTTCGGCCAGTGGGATCCCCAACGCATCGATGGCAAGGGGTTTTATCGCCGTTTCGTGTTGCAACCGCTGGCCCTCGATTCGCTCCTCTCGCGCGTCGAGCAGGCCGACCAGTGGGGCCGACCCGAGGAAGAACTGCTGTTCGAGGCTTCGGCGGTGCTCGCCGGCACGATTCTCATGGCGTCCGGCACCAGCGGCAACGGCCCTGGCTGCCACGGGTCGGAGGTTACCCTTTCGACCCTGCTGCCCCATATCGCCATGTATCGCGACCGCTTTTACGAGTCGCTGCTCCAGCAGGCCGAGGGGTCGCATGGCGAGCGGCTCCGCGAAGAGGCCCAGCGGGCGCGGCAACCCTTTGGCGGAGCGCGGCAACATCTCAATCAGGAACTCGCGCGGCGCCGGGCGATCCAACTCCAAACGGTCCACCTCGCCCAAATCTACGCCCGGATGGGTTACCCCGAGGCGTCGCTCGCCCAAGCCAAGAGCGTGCGTGTCGCCTCGGCGCGGATGCTGTGCCAAATCTACTGCCGGCTCACGGCCGGTCATCGGGCGATCGACCGCCGCCGCCTGAGCGAGGTGGCGACCTATCTGCACGACATCGACGACCTGGTCCATCGGGGCATCGAGTGCGGAGCGCTGGTCGACCCGTGGAACATCATCGGTTTCGGGGCCAACTTCTCGCTTTTCCCCGCGCTCGAAAACACGGTCCACGACTACCGTGTCGACGACCTCATTCAAATCGTCGAGCAAACGCTCGATCTCTGCTCGCGGGCGTGGGCCGAGGCAGCCGCCATCGACGACGCCGAGTTCGAGCAGATCTTTTCGACCCAGATTTCGAGGATTGCCGACTGGTGGGACCGCTTCGGGGCTTCGAGCGTGAGCGGCGTCCAGCCGCTCGAGGCCAAGGAGATCGAAATCTCGACGAACCTGGTCGCCGGAGCCCTCAACGCCTGGCACAAAGCAGGAGCCGCGGCAGGAGATGTCGGTTTCTGGCGAATGTTCGTCGACCAATTTGATACGTCGAAAGCGTTTCAACTGGTGATCGAGGCGCTGCTCGACAAGGGGGACCTGGTGGCCTCGATGGCGCTGATGATGCAATGGCTCAACCAGGTGGAACTCACGCCGCTCGAAGAGGGAGACGCCGCGTTCCATCCCCTGGCGCTTCGCTGGCTCCGCATGGCGGAACTTCGCGCGCAGAAAGTTGGCGAGGAAGAGGGGTGGCAGCTCGTCGCGCGGTTCTTCCAATTGCTCGAGGCGAATGCCCAAGAGTATTGGTTCGCCCCCGACTTCGAGCCAGGCCGTGAGCCACGCCGCACCGGTGACGAACTCTACCTCGACGAGGACGAGGAATACGACGAAGAGGACGAGTTCGACGAAGATTACTACGACGACGACGAGGATGAGGAGGATGACGACCTTGGTGGCGTCGACAACCTCTTCAAATCCTACGAAGAGAACTCCTACCAGGACAGCAGCGACGACGGCCAGGAAGGCTCGATCTACGACCCGTTCGAGGACTCGACCTCGGAACTGGAGGACGAGGCCCACCGACTTCGCCAGCGGCTCGCTTTTCTGAATGCCCTCGCCCGGCTCTGGAAGCAAACGGCCATCGTTTGGAACGCCACCGACAGCCGCGAGCGACAAGATTTATTCGATAGCTGGCAGCGCGAGGCGACGAGTCGGTATGCCCAGCTCGTCCAATTGCTCGAACAGGTCCATCGCTATCGCATCCCTCCCCCCGAGGGGTCGCACGAGTCGATGGTGGAGTTCGACCGCCACCGAATGATGCAGGAATCGCTCACCGAACAGATCATCACCACCTGCGTCGAAATGTCGGACGCCGGTCGGCTGCTCTGCGCGGCGGGGGGCAACCTGGCTGGGGGCGACTCCCCCATCGCCCACACCATCGAAATCCTGCGTGCGGTCTTGCGTGGCGATACCACTGGCGTGCAGCAGCACTGGGAGGCGTTCACCACGTCGCTCGCCGGCGAAGAACTCCTCTACGTCCCGCTGGCCCGCGACGGCAGCCCCGGCCGGATCGTCAAGGCCCGGGCGCTGCATCAACTGATCCACGACCTGTTGGGATGGCTGCCGCGGCTGGGGCTGGTCCGCGAGACCTGCCAACTGCTCGATATCGCCCAGCGGATGGAAATCGAGCATCCAGTGGGGTTCGGGGCGGTGACGGAATACGACCGGCTGTTCGAGAACGGTTATCAATCGCTTGTCCGCTGCGTGGTCGCCTCGGCCGACTCGTGGGACGAAACCAATGGCGACGCGGAGTCGCCCCGGCGGAGCGACAACCTGCTGGTCGACGCGCTGCAGGACCTTACCGAGTCGCAACTGGAGCGCTGGCTCCATCACAGCCTCACCGTGCGGCTGAGCGTCGTCGAGAAGCTGGCCGATCCCCAGGACTGGCAGACCTTCGTCGAGTTCGTGATGAAGTATGGCGGCGATCTCTTCACCCAGCGATTCCTCAGCCTCGGCAATCTCCGCTCGATTCTCCACCAAGGGGTCGATGTCTGGATCGACCATCAGCTCGACGAGTCGCACGACGATCCCCCCCGACTCATCGCCGACATCGATCGCGGCATCTCGCGCGTCGAGGCCATCGATCAACTCACGCTCGCCATCGAGGCGGTCGTCGAAAACTTTCGCGAATATCGCGATTACAACACGACCACCACCCAATCGGACCATGGCGAGCTGATTCACAATTTCATCGACTTCCTGCGGCTACGGGCCAGCTACGACCGCGCCGCCTGGAACATGAAGCCGGTGTTCCTGGCCCACGAGATTCTCATTCGCCACGGCCGCGATCAGGCTGCTCAAATGTGGCGCGACGCCATCGCCGAGCGGACGCGCCAGCGGGCCGACCGCTACCTCACCAGCTACGCCAGGCTGTGCGAGGAATATGGCATGCAGCTTCCCACCATTGCCGAGCGCCTCGGCGAGCGGTTTGTCCGCCCGCTCACGGTCGACTGCCTGCGAGCCCTGGTGGGCCCCGCCATCGAAGGAGCCGATGCCGAACAAGAAAACGGCGCGATCAAGCTGCTCGAAGAGGAGATTCAGAACCTGATGGAGGAGCCGTGCGGCGCGGGGCTCGACGTCCCCGACTGGATTGCCGCCCTCGAAGAGGAGGTGACCACCATCCGCCGCTGCCGACGTCACCACCAGGCCGAGGATGGCCTGCTCCAACATATCGACCAGGTCGCCCTCGATTGGGAACAACTGCAAGCCCAGCTCGAAGAGGGGACCGGCAAATAAACGGATCGAACCCTCGACGGCCTGGATTCACGGGGACCGCTTCTTCGCCAGAAACGAAGCCGCCGGATCGACCAGAAAGCGGTGTTTGAGGGCCTGCCGCCCCAGCAGCATCCGAAATCCCATGTCGTCGCGGTTGACGAGCGTCAGCTCCACCGGCCACTGCCGGCCGTAGAGTTCCACCTCGGTCACAATCACCGGCCGCTCGGTGACTTGCCCGTTGGAACTGCGAATCGAGCGGAATTCGAGAATCTCGGCCTGGGCGTTGATCGTCACCTGGGTATTCTGCTGGCGGGGATGGAGCACAAACCGCACAAACTGCTTCCCCTCCTGCTCGAAGACCTCGACATCGTAGGCATGAATCGCCGACGAGCGGGCTCCCGTGTCGACCTTGGCCTTGATCCGGGCGACTCCCAACATCGGGAGCGCGACCCATTCGCGCCACCCGAGCACCGGGAGGGATTTCTTTCGGGCGGGTTGTAACATGAGTGGACGACTCGTATCGGCACGCTCTCAGGGTCAATACGACAGGAATCTATGGTATAAAACGTTGGGGGTGGTCGTAACCCGGCCTCCCCACTTGGACCTCCGCACCCCTGGCGTGCCCCTTTGGACGGCCCCCGTCATGACGACAGTCGAGCAGTATCTCAAACCCGAGGTGATCCGGCAGATTTCGCGGCTCGACCTCCGCGCCCAGTTCATCGTGAAGGGTTTCTTGCAGGGCCTGCATGCGAGCCCCTTCCAGGGCTTTTCGGTCGAGTTCAGCGAACATCGCAAGTACACGCCGGGCGACAACCCCCAGGACATCGACTGGCTGGTCTACGCCAAGACCGACAAATACTACACCAAAAAATTCGAAGCCGAAACCAACATCACCGGCTATCTGGCCATGGATTGCAGCCGCTCGATGGCCTACACCTACCGCCAGGAACTCACGAAGTTCGACTACGCCATCTGCCTGGCCGCGGCCCTCTGCTACCTGATGGTCCACCAGAACGACCCCGTGGGGCTGGTGACGTTTGGCGAGAAGATCGAGAAGTTCCTCCCTCCCAAGAGCAAGCGGCGGCAGATTGGCAATGTCCTATCGATTCTGGCCAAGCTCCAGCCGACCGGCGAAACCGACGTCGCCAAGAGCCTGATCCAGCTCGCCGCGATGATTAAGCATGCCAGTTTGGTGATGGTGTTCAGCGATCTTCTGGGAGAGGTCGAGCCGACGATCGCCGCGTTGCGGCGATTGCGCCACGGCGGCAACGACGTGATTTTGTTCCACATCCTCGACGAGGCGGAGGTCGCCTTCCCCTTCGCGGGGTTGGTGGAACTCGAGGACCCCGAGACGACGCAGAAACTCGAAGTCGACGCCGATAGCTTTCGCAACGACTATCTCGCCGAGATTTCGCAGTTTCGCGAGACCTACCGCGCCGAATGCCTCCAGAGCGGAATCGACTACGTCCCGCTCGACACGAGCATGCCGTTCGATCGAGCCCTCACCGAGTATCTCTCCATGCGCCGCGGCAGGGCCTAGCGGGGCCATCCGTCTTTACTTCCCTTCCAACGCGGCCATTATTAAAGACGTATGGGATTCCTCCACCTCAGTCTGCTCGCTGGTTCGGCACTCGTGGCGCTCCCCATCGT
This sequence comes from uncultured Planctomycetaceae bacterium, assembly GCA_964650265.1. GTDB lineage: Bacteria > Planctomycetota > Planctomycetia > Pirellulales > Lacipirellulaceae > CAZYQQ01. Next base: position 4,543 of record CAZYQQ010000025.1, on the reverse strand, counting down.
GCTCCACCTCATCATGCGGCGCGAGCCGCAGCGCGTCGAGTTCCCCGCCCTCCGCTTCGTCCGGAAACGCCAGGCCACCAACCAGACGCGACTCAAGTTGCGGCATTGGATTTTGCTGGCCCTGCGGTGCGCGGTCATCGTGCTCTTGGCCTTCGCCCTGGCCCGACCGGTCCTCCGGGGCTCGGGTCTCTTGGGCAATCGCCAGGCGGGGCTCGCCGCCGCGCTGGTGATCGACACCTCGCCCCGCATGCAATACCGCGAACGAAACACGACTCGGCTCGAGGAGGCGAAGGAGCTGGCCACCTGGCTCCTGGAACAACTCCCCCGCGAAGCCGAGGTCGCCGTGGTCGACCCCAACCGTCCCCGCCGCGCGCAGCTTGGCGATCTCGACACGGCCCTCTTGCGCACCGAGCGGATCCGTCCGCTGGCGGCGGCCCCGCCATTGGGCGAGGCGGTGGTCGAGGCGATCCGGCTCACCAGCGAGCGCGCCGACCATCGCCGCGAAGTCTACGTCTTCACCGATATGACCGCGGCCGTCTGGAACGAGACGACACTCGCCCAGGTGAAGGAAGCCCTCGACACGCACGAAGAGGTCGACCTCTACGTCGTCAATGTCGGGGCCGACAATCCGCAGAACAGCGGGCTCGGCGATCTCGAACTCTCCAGCGAGCATCTCTCCATCGGCGAGTCGCTCGTGGTCCGCGCTCCACGGCACGCCAGCGGCAAAGCGGCCAACGAGCCCCTGTCGGTGGAACTCTGGATCGAAAGTGGTGGCGAAATGCTCAAGCGGGGTGAACAACAGGTTCCCCCCAGCCAGACTTATGCCGAGTTCACCCTCAGCGCCATGGAGCGGGGAGTCCATCAAGGCTATCTCCAAGTCGGCGGTGACGACCCGCTGCCGATCGATAACCGTCGCTATTTCACGGTCGACGTCCGCCCCTCGGCCCGAGTGCTGCTGGCGGGACGGGAGGGCGATTCGTCGCGGCTGCTGGGAGAGGCCCTCGCCCCATCGGTCGCGGGAGAACTCGCCGCGCCGCGCTTCGCGATCGAACGGACCAATACGTCGCAACTCGAACGCATGCAGCTTTCCGAGTGGGACGCCATCTGGCTGGTCGACCCTCCCCCCCTGGCCGCTGGACAGTGGCGTAAACTGGCCGACTTTGCCCAGGCCGGCGGGGGAGTCGCGATCAGCCTCGGTCGCAACTCCGTCGGACGGATCGAAGAGTTCAACATCCCCGAGGCGCGCGTCCTGTTGCCGGGACCACTCAAGTGGGTCACCAGCGACGACTCGGGACGAACCTACCTCCAGCCCGTGAGTTACGACCATCCCCTCTTTCGCCCCTTGATCGATGTGGGGAACGCGACCCCCTGGCCCGCTTTCCCCATCCTCAAATGGTGGGAGATCGGGCCCCTCGATCCATCGGCCCGAGTGGTGGCCACGCTCTCCGATGGGTCGGCCGCCGCGATCGAGAGTCTCCGCGGATCGGGCCGGGTGCTCACCACGACCACTCCCCTGTCGGAACCAGCCGGCCGCGATCCCTGGAACCTGCTGGCCGTCAATCCCGACCCCTGGCCTTATCTCGCCATGGTCGAGGGCATGGCCGACTACCTGGTCGGCACCAATGCCGAGCCGCTCAACATCCTGGCGGGTGACATGATGTCGCTCGCCCTCCGCGGCCGGAGCGATCTCGCTACGTTTGTCCTCGAACCCCCGGTGGGAGACCCGCTGCCGCAAAGCCTCTCGCCGGGGCAAACCGAAATCGTCATCACCAGCACCCGCGACGTCGGCAACTATCGCGTCACCTCGGGGGGGGAGCGCGCGCTGCTCGATCGAGGGTTTAGCGTCAATGCCCGCGGCGATGTCGGCCAGCTCGAGCCGATCCCCTTCGCCCAAATCGCCAGCACCCTGGGACGCGACCGGGTCAAACTGGCCGAGGACCGTAGCCAGCTCACTTCGACCATCGATTTGGGCCGGGTGGGGCGCGAGCTCTATCCCTGGTTTATCAGCCTGCTGGCACTCGCGCTCGCCGGCGAGCAGTTGCTCAGCGATCGGTTTTACGCGCGTCGCCACGAGTAGCTCCCGTTCCGACACTTCGCGATCTGACCCCCGCGGGCCGGCTATGCTACACTCGACTGTTTCCCCACCACCTGCTCTCTCCCCCTGCCACGCACGCTACAGATGGAACTGAAATTCCTACCCGTGGGTGGCTACTGGTATGTCGCACTGGTGGCGATCCTGCTGGTCGTGCTGGCGCTGGGCATCAGCCCCTGGCACGTGAAGCTCTCACCCGGCCGCCGGGCGGTGCTCAAGGTGCTGCGTCTCTTGTCGATTCTGCTCTTGCTGCTCGCGCTCCTGCGGCCGACGTTGGTCTTCACGCATGCGACTCCCGAGGAGGCGACTCTCATGCTGCTGATCGATCGCACCCGCAGCATGACAGTGGGAGACTCGCTCGACAACCGCACCCGCTACGAGGCCCTCAAGCTGATGCTCGGCGAGGCGGCCGACGAATTGGAGCGACTGCAACAGAATTGGCGCGTCGAAGCGTTCACCTTCGCCGATACCCTCGAACCGGTGACCGTGGGAGCAGATGGCCGGCTCGCGCTTCCCCCATTGCCCGAGGGAGAGCAAACGGCCATTGGCTATTCGCTGCAGGAGGTGCTCGAGAATCTGGCCGACGAGCGGCTGCGAGGCGTGATCGTGCTGAGCGACGGGGCCCAGCGGGCCGTCCCCCCTCGCGACGCTGCGGCGCAGCTTGTCGCACGGCTCTATGCGGCCGAGCAGATCCCCCTCTACACTTTCTCCTTCGGCCAGCCGGGGAGCAGCGACCGCTCCGATTTGGCGATCGACGACCTGCTGGTCAATAGCACCGTGTTCGCCAACGCACCGGTCGAGGTGCGAGGGCAACTGCGGGCCGAAGGCTACAACAACCGCAATGTGAGAGTCCAACTCCTCTGGGAGAACGCCGCTGGCGAAATGGAGGTCGTCGACACCCGCCAGCAGGCAATCGTCACCGACCCTAGCCTGACTCCGCTGGTCCTCGAGCACACTCCCACCGAGCCGGGCGAGTACAAAGTCACGCTCCGGACGGAGACTCCCGAAGGGGAACTCATCACGACCAACAACGAGTCGAGCACCTTTGTCACCGTCCGCGAGGGGGGGATCAAGGTCCTCTACCTCAGCGGCACCGCCTACATCGGGGGGGGACCGGGTATCGAACAGGGAAAGGTCCGTGGCGCGCTCGCCGCCTCTCCCGATATTCTGGTGACCCACCGGCAACTCGACTATGCCCCATCGCAAATCGGCATGACCGAGCAATTCGCGCCCGGCAAATACGATGTCGTGATGCTCGACAATGTCGACAAGCTCGCGCTCAATGCCCGCAGTTGGCAGGCACTAGCCGACGCGGTCCGCCAGGGGACGGGGCTCTACATGGGAGGCGGGTTTCACAGCTTTGGTCCGGGGGGCTTTCTCACAACGCCGCTGCACGACGTGCTGCCGATTGTCATCGGGCCGGCGGAAAACCAGAATTTCAATGAGCCGATTCGCGACGACATGCACATCGCCGGGCCACTGGTCATGGAGCCGACCCCGCTGGGGAAGCAGAACCCCATCATCCGGCTGGGCCGCGAAGGAGACCTTGTCGAGCAGTGGCGCGCGCTCCCCCCCCTCGACGGGGCCAACCGCTTCACGCGGCTCAAGTCGAACTCGCAGGTGTTGCTCCAATCGGTCGGTCCCCAGCCCCACCCGCTGCTCGTGGTCGGTCAGGCGGGCGCGGGCCGGACTGTCGCCTTCGCGGGGGACAGCACCTGGCGGTGGCAGCTCGAGGGGAAAGGGGAAGAGCTGCGCCGCTTCTGGCGACAGGTCGTCCTCTACCTCGCCCGCAAGGATGGCAATCAGGCGGGGGAAGTGTGGATCGCGCTCGATGGCCGCCGGGTAACTCGCGGCGGGCGCCTCGATATCGAAGTCGGGGTCTCCCCCCCCGGTGGCGAGGGGGCCAATCAGGTCGAACTCGCGATGGTGGTTATCGGTCCCGATGGCGTTCCCGTGCCAATGACCCCCAATCCCTCGGCGGAAGGAAAGTGGCTCACCACGTTCACCGGCACCGATCAGCCCGGCGACTACCAGGTGCAAGTGACGGCGACTCTCAATGGCCAAACCTTCGGCTCCGCCCGAGCGCGCTTCCTGGTTCCGCGACAAGACCTCGAACTCGACCGCCCCGGGGCCGACCCCGCGCTCATGGCCCAAATGGCCAAACTCACCGAGCCGTCGGGGGGCATGTCGTATGCCCCCGAGGAACTCCCCTCCCTGATCCGCAAGCTGGCCGACACCCCCCCGGAAATCCGAACCGAAGTCACCGAACGCCGCACCTACTGGGACACCTGGCAATTCCTGCTGGTGTTCGTCACCGTCGTCGGCACGGAGTGGTATCTACGCAAGCGGTGGGGGCTGGTCTAACGCGAGTTGGGAGTTGGAAAGTGTGGTGCGACTTTCCAAGTCGCATGGAGCGCGGGCGCGGCCTGCCTTGTGCAGACGCCGCCCCCC
>CAZYQQ010000024.1:5666-57996 GCA_964650265.1 uncultured Planctomycetaceae bacterium | reverse complement strand
ACATCCCCTACAACTTCCTTGCCGATTTGGCCGACCAAATCACTCCCCCCGCCGACGGCACCCTGAGCCGCACGGTCCATCAGGACGAGCACCTCAAGGCGGTGCTCTTCGGCTTCTCCGCCGGGCAGGAACTCTCGGAGCATACGGCGTCGGTGCCGGCCGTGATTCAGATATTGTCGGGTGAGGCCGACATCACGCTTGGCCCGGACAAAATCGATGCCAAGCCGGGGAAATGGATTCACATGGCGGCGAATCTGCCCCATAGCATCAAAGCGCGGACGCCGGTGGCGATGTTGCTGTTGATGCTGAAGGGTGCGAAGGGCTGAAGGCCAACGGTCGAAGGAGGGCAACAGATTTGAGCACGGTGAAAACAAGTTACGCTCAGGCTGAAGACCGGTACCGTTGCGTGGAGTTCCCTTTCGTTCCTTTGGAAAAGTGCCCCCCTGTTGTAGTAACGCGTGGCATCTGGTGCATTAATGAAGACCCAACTCAATGGTTCACCAGGCGCATGACGGCGCGTGAGGGCTGGGGAGTGTGGACCTTCTGGTGGACACGAATGTCGAGGGAAGGGGCGCTAGCTGTACTCGATGCCGTTTCGAGTGTGACCGCTGTGGCCGATAGCCTGCTCACCTCCGATGGACTGGAAGTGGCAGTCGACATTCGGATTTCCAAAGGTCGCGTACAAGCCTGCTTCGATATCTTGATGGTACCGAAGGAAGAGAGAGAACAGGTTACGGAGCGGTTGCGAGGGGCGATTGAGACACTCGGAGAGAAGTCTATCTGATGCCTCGGCGTGGGCGGTAAGACGCGAGCAGCACAACATTCAAACGCGCCCGCTTGACAATCCTATTCGGCCCCAGCGCGACTCCTGATCCGTGGTGATCCGCTTAGATCAGTGCCAATCCGTGTCCTCGCTCTTCGAAATCCTGCCAATCCTGCCCGATCCTGCCAATCCGCGTCCTATTCTTCGCACCCCTCACGCCAGCAGGTCGTGTACCACCTTCGCCGGCACCACCCCCGTCAGCTTCTGCTCCAACCCCTGTGCCTTGAACGTGAACCGTTCATGGTTGAAGCCCATCTGGTGCAGCACCGTCGCGTGGAAGTCGCGAACGTGGACGGGGTCTTTCACCACGTTGAAGCCCAGGTCGTCCGATTCGCCGTAGGTGAGGCCCGGTTTGAACCCGCCGCCGGCCAGCCAGATGGTGAAGGCGTTGGGGTGATGGTCGCGGCCGTCGGTTCCTCCCTGCATCATCGGGGTGCGGCCGAATTCGCCACCCCAGATTACCAGGGTATCGTCCAACAGGCCGCGCTGCTTGAGGTCGGTCACCAGGGCGGTCGAGGCTTTGTCGGTGTCCTGGCAGTTCTTGGTGAGGTCCCCCACCAACCCGCCATGCTGGTCCCACGCTTCGTGGAAGACTTCGACGAACCGGACGCCCCGCTCCACCAGCCGCCGGGCCATCAAACAGGTGTTGGCGAACGAACGCTCGCCCGGCTTCGCGCCGTACATGTCGAGAATGTGCTGCGGCTCCTGCGACAGGTCGACCGCCTCGGGGGTGCTCGACTGCATGCGGTAGGCCATTTCGAACGAGCTGACCCGGGTGAGAATCTCGGGGTCCCCCACCTCGTCGTGATGGTGGCGGTTGAGGTCATTGATCGCGTCGAGCGACTCGCGCTGCAGGCGGTCGTCGACTCCCGTGGGGTTCGACAGGTAGAGGACCGGGTCCCCCGTGTTGCCGAACTTGACCCCTTGGTAAACCGTCGGCAGGTAGCCGCTCCCCCAGTTCGAGTTGCCGCCGCTGGGGCCCTTGGTTCCGGTGCTGAAGACGACAAACCCAGGGAGGTCCTGCGATTCGTTCCCCAGGCCGTAGAGGGACCACGACCCGAGACTCGGCTTGCCGAACTGCTGCGAGCCGGTGTTCATCAAAATCTGCGCGGGCGCATGATTGAAGGCGTCGGTCGTCATACCCTTGACGATGGTGATGTCGTCGACGATTTTCGCCAGGTGAGGCAGGCGGTCGGTCAGTTCGGCACCGCACTCGCCATGCCGCGCGAAGGGAAACTTCGGCCCCAGCAGCTTCGAATTGGGATTGATGAACGCGGCGCGGTACCCTTCAAGCAAGTGGGCCGGGGGCATTGTCCCATCGTACTTCTTGAGGGCCGGCTTGTTGTCAAACAGCTCGAGGTGACTCGGGGCGCCCGCCATGAACAGGTAGATGACGTTCTTCACCTTGGGGGCGAAGTGGGGTGCCTTGGGGTCGAACGGCCCGGGTTGCGACTTCGACGCGGCGCCAGCGCTTCCGGCGAGTTGGCCGAGCGCGAGTGCCCCCAACCCAACGCCACAGTCGCGGAGGAACCACCGCCGAGCGATGTTGGTGGGGGACTGGCCCCGGTAGAGGTGGCTTTGGCAATTCATCTCGCTTCACTCCTTGGTCACGGTTTCGTCGAGATTGAGCAGCACCCGCGAGGTGGCGACCCAGGCGGCGCGCTCGGCGTCACCATACCCTTCGAGCGCGGTGAGGGGGTCGCCCATTAGCGTCGCTGCTTGTTCGTGGGCCGCTGTAAACCGCTCGGTTTGGGCCGCGAGGAAGTTGGTGAGGCTCGCCAGCTCGTCGGCGTCGAGGTCGCGCCCCAATACGCAGCGGGCCGCAAATTGCAGGCGGTCGTCGGTAGCGACTCCTCCCTCGGTCAGGACACGACGAGCAAGCCCCTGGGCGCACTCGAGGAACAACGGCTCGTTAAGCGTGGTGAGCGCCTGTAGCGGGGTGTTCGATCGCGAGCGCCGAACACAGGAGAACTCGCCGTTAGGGGCGTCGAACACTTCGAGCGCCGGGTAGGGGACCGAACGGTAGCGGAACGTGTAGAGGGCGCGGCGGTATTTGTCCTCCCCCAGATCGTACTCCCACGTCTTGTCGCCGTAGCTGGCCGGGGGAAGGAACAAAAACTGTGGCGCCGGAGGATAGACGCTTGGCCCCCCCACGGTGGGAGTGAGGAGTCCGCTTGAAGCGAGCGCGATGTCGCGGACGATCTCGGCGTCGACCCGGAACCTCGCCCCTCGCGCTAACAGCCGGTTGTCGGGATCGAGTGCGAGCAGTTCGGGCGTTACCTCGCTCGACTGCTGATAGGTGGCCGAGGTGACGATGAGTCGGTGAAGATGATGCAGGTCCCAGCCACTCTCCATGAATTCCACCGCGAGCCAGTCGAGCAGTTCCGGGTGGCTCGGGGCTTCGCACTGCTGCCCCAGGTCGTCGACGGTGGGGACAAACCCGGTGCCGAAGTAGGCTTGCCAAACACGGTTCACCAGCGACCGGGCCGTGGTGGGGCTACGGCGATCGACGAGCCAGCGGGCGAAATCGAGCCGGTCGGGCTCGCCGTCGCAGTCGAGGGGATGCAGGAAGCCGGGGACACCGGGAGTGACCTGTTCCTTGGGACTCAAGAAGTCCCCCCGGTCGTGCCGGTAGGTGGGCCGCGGGGTGAGAAGCTCGTCGAGCACCAATTGCGAGGTCCCTTCGGGATGCTCGCGCCACAAGGCTTCGATCTTGGCGTTGGCCTCGCTCCACTCCTCGACCGTCGTCCGCCAGTGGGCAAAGACGGTTTGAGTTTCTTCTTCCGTTCGCATGTCGCGCGGCTTGGCAAGAATCTTACGGACCGCGCGCGGCACCTGGTCGGCCTGGGCCCCTTCGTCGGAGGTGACGGACAATCGGAAGCAGCCGATGTTGAGGTTGAACTGGCCGTTGCCATTACCTGAGCCATGATTCTGGCTGAATGCGAACTGGACCCTTGCTCCCCGCGCGAACTCCACCGGCTCGGCGAGTTGGAACACTCCCTCGCGCGAGACGTTGCTCCGCCCAGGGCCGATGTCGGTGGTCCAGGCTGTTTCGCCCTTGCCGTCGAAGGCGTATTCCACCGGGCCGGTGACCCAATTGTCGCGACGTTTTTCGTAATAGCCCTTGGGGAGTTTACGTGTCTCGGGCGTGGCGTCGCACGTCGCGCTGGCCACCTTCAGTTGGCTGAACTTGCCTGGGTCTTCGAGCGGGGCGGCGTGCAAACTCATCTCAGCGACGGCAAACTGCCCCGTGGGGGAACGCCCGGGGCCTCCCATGGGGAGGTCGGGGTCGGCCAGCATCTCGACCCGGACGGCGGTGATTTTCGAAATCTCGACATTGCCGACGAAGGCGGAGGTGTGTCGCGGGGGAGAGTAGCCGGCGGCCATCACGCTGCCATCCTCGCGGAGGTAGTGCTTCTGCCCCCCGCTGCTGTCGAGTTCGGGGCGAAGGATCACCCAGTTCGGCTGCGGCTCGGCAACGACCTTGGCTTCCCAAGCGGCCATCTTGTCGCGCCACGCCGGGTCGGAGCCACGAAGCGACTCTTCGATGTCGCGAATCTCGCGGAGGATTCGCCTGCGCTCGCGCTCCTGGTCGTCGGGGTAGACGGCGGCCGAACCTTCATAACTACTATTGAGGAAGGCCATCACGCGGTAGTAGTCGGCGTGGTCGATCGGATCGTACTTGTGGGTATGGCACTGGGCGCACTGGAGCGTGATTCCCAGCACCCCCTTGCCGATCGCGTCCATCCGGTCATAAAGGGCTTCCATGCGGAACTGCTCGGGGTCGGCCCCCCCTTCCTCGTTGATCATCGAGTTCCGCAAAAAGCCGGTCGCCACCAGGTCGCCCTGCGAGCGCTCGGGGAGCAGGTCGCCGGCGATCTGGGCCACGACGAACTCGTCGTAGGGCATGTTCTGGTTGAAGGCTTCGATCACCCAGTCGCGAAACATCCAGACGTCGCGCGGTTTGTCTTTCTCGAAGCCGTCGGAGTCGGCGTACCGCGCGGCGTCGAGCCAGATGCGGGCCCAGCGCTCGCCGTGATGAGGTGACGCAAGCAGGTCGTCGACAAGTTGCCGATAAATCGTCTTGTCGAGGTCGGGTTTCCCCGCCGTTTGTTCGACTTGAGGGGGGAGCCCCACCAGATCGAGATGGAGCCGGCGCCTAAGGGTCGCGTTATCGGCTGGTCGCGACGGCGCGAGGCCTTGGGCTTCGAGCTTTGCCAGAACGAACGCATCGATCGGGTTTTGCACCCAATCGCTGTTCTTTACCGAGGGGACCTCGGGGCGCTGGGGAGGAACGAACGCCCAGTGCTGCTCGTACTCTCCTCCCTCGTCGATCCAGCGCTTGAGGATGGCGATCTCCTCGGGCTTGAGCGCGTCCCCCACCGCGGGGGGTGGCATGCGGAGATCGGGGTCGTCCGACGTGACACGCTCGACAAGGGGACTGCCTTTGGCATCTCCGGTGGCAATCACATCGTGCCCGGCCATCGAACCATTGGGATCGATGGCCACGTCGAGCCGCAGGTCGGCCTGGCGATGGTTGGGGTCGAGCCCGTGGCAACTGTAGCAGCGGCTGGAGAGGATCGGCTGGACGTCGCGCGAGAAGCTGAGCCGCTCGGCCGCATCGGTCTCGGCCGTGGCAACAACGGCCGCGATCAAGAGCAGGCAGGTTTTCAGGCGGCGCAGGAGAGTCGGCATGCAAGGTACTCGGCGGGAACTTCGCATCCCCTTCGAGTGCTTCGCATCGAAGGGTAACGATAGTGTGCTGTGCAGATGCCAAGGTGGGATCGAACGGGGAGCCAATGTGCGGTTCCACGCGACGCCTTATTGTAGCAGGCTGCCGCTTGGGGACCAAGCTGTGGGCAGGAAAACTCCCCTGGAAGATGTCGCGTAAGACTCGTTTCTCACGTTAAATCCGCCTCCGATTTCGGCAATCGCGTGTGAATCGTCAAGCCGCGAAGGGCGTGTGGCGGGTCGGGAAAGATCAGACTCAAGACGTACCCCGAAAACACCCCCACCAACGTGCCGGTGGCGGCGTAGAGGTAAAAATTGAGCTTCGTCTCGAAGGGATAGAATCGGAATCCTGGTTGGGAGTCGCGGAGCAGGGAATCAAGCAGCGGGGCAAAGGCGAGGTAGAACACGACCAGGGCCGCCAGCAGGGCTCCGATAATCACTCCCCGCGAGCTGGCGTGGCGGGTGAAGATGGCGAGCACGAAAATCGCGAGCACGGGCCCACCAAAGACCCCGGCGAGTGTATTGAACACGTCGAACAAGAGTTCGGGGCGAACCATCGCCAGTACGGCGGCCGCCGCCGTGCCCGCCATACCCATCACCAGGGTGATGATCTGCGCGAGTCGGAACGCGGTGCGGTCGGTGCCGTTGGGAACCAAGCGACGGTAGAAATCGGTGACCCCCGAGGTGGCGATACTATTGATGCTGCTGTCGAGCGACGACATCGTGGCGGCAAACACCGCGGCAATCACCAGCCCCGCCACTCCGACCGGCAACTGGCGCACGACGTACCAGGGGACCACCTTGTCGTAGTCGATCGTCCCTTTTTCGGGGTGCATCGGGAGCGGAAGGTCGGGATGCTGGCTGTAAAAGACATAGAGCGCCGAGCCCAAGGCATAGAACAAGACAAGCACCAGGGGGGTCATCCAGAAATTGATCCACAACCCGCGAGCCGCCGCGCGCGTGGTGGGAGTGGTGAAGTAACGCTGGGCGACGGTTTGGTCAGTGGTGTAGGGGACAAGGTGGATGAAGACGCCACCGAAAATCATCACCCAGGGGACCATCTCGCTGGGGTTCCAGCCTTTTTCCCAGTGAAACATTTTGAACTTTTCGGCGGCCATGGCATAGTCGATTGTCGGACCGATCCCGCCGGAATCGAACACCGCCATCGCGAGGCAGAGGATCGCCCCACCCAAGAGGATGATCACCTGAATCACGTCGGTCCAGATCACCGCCTCGACCCCTCCCATCGTCGAATAGACGGTGACGATCCCTCCCATCAGCAGGATGCAAAAGTAGACGTTGAGCCCCGTGGCGACCTCGAGGGCAAACGAGGGAATATAGACCATGATCCCCATCCGCCCGATGGTAAAGGACATCCAGATCAGACAGGCCAGCCACCGCACCGGAAGATTGAACCGGCGCTCGAGAAATTCGTAAACGGTTGTCGTCGGGAGACTGCGGTAGAACGGCAGAAAGAAATAGATCACGAGGGGGATTGTCATCATCAGCACGATACTCGCCAGAAAGCGAACCCAATCCTCCTTGTAGGATGTCCCCGGAACCGTGATGAAGGTGATGGCGCTCAGTTGGGTGCCGAACACGCTGAGCCCCGCCGCCCAGCCGGGAATCTTGCGACTGGCGACAAAATACTGTTCGGTGTCGTGATTCTTTCGCGAACACCAGAGTCCGATGCAAAGCATCGCCGCCAGATAGACAAACAGCACCAGGAAATTGATCGTCCCCAAATGGACCTGCTCCACCACCTCTTCCCCTTGCTGTGCGAGGGCCAGCGAGGGAAACAGGATCGTGACGACGAGGGCAGCAGGCAGTGTGACAAGTTTGGCGTGGAGCACGGCAGATCGATGCGGTGGAGGAAAACAGAATCAGGTGGGTTCAACCCACCCCTTCGCCCGCTCGACGGCGCGTGTCCAACCACGGCGCCGCTGCTGGCGTTCGGCCGGTTTCATCGCGGGGCGGAACTCCTTGTCGAGTTGCCAGTTGTTGGTGACGTCGGCGGGGCCTTTCCAGTAGCCGACGGCAAGTCCCGCAAGATAGGCGGCCCCCAGCGCGGTCGTTTCGTTCACCTTCGGCCGCAGCACCGGCTTGCCCAACAGGTCCGACTGGAATTGCATCAGTTCGTCGTTGACCACGGCCCCCCCGTCGACACGCAACTGCTTGAGCTTGGTCCCCGAGTCGGCCTCCATCGCCTCGATCACGTCGCACGTCTGAAAAGCCATTGACTCGACCGTCGCCCGGGCAAGATGCCCCCCAGTCGTCCCACGATCGATGCCGATGATGAGTCCACGCGCGTAAGGATCCCAGTGGGGTGTCCCCATGCCGACCAAGGCCGGGACGAAATAGACTCCACCGCTGTCGTCGACTGTGTGGGCGAGCTTCTCGACCTCGGCCGAGTTCTTGAAGAGTTTCAGCCCGTCGCGAAGCCACTGCACCGCCGCTCCAGCGACGAAAATCGAACCTTCGAGGCAATAAGTAACTTTGCCCTTGATCCCCCAGCCGATCGTCGTGAGGAGCCCATGCTTCGAGGCGACCGGCTCGCTTCCCGTGTTGAGCAGGAGAAAGCAGCCGGTGCCATAGGTGTTCTTGGCCATCCCCTTCTGGAAACAGCCTTGGCCGAAGGTGGCCGCTTGCTGGTCTCCCGCCACACCGGCGATCGGAATCTCGGCGCCGAACCATTTCTTGTCGGTCGTGCCAAACAGGCCGCTCGAGTCCTTGACCTCGGGGAGCATTTCGCGAGGGACACCGATGATCTTTAAGAGTTCGTCGTCCCAGTCGAGTGTGTGGATATTGTAGAGCAGGGTCCGGGAGGCGTTACTGTAGTCGGTGGCGTGGACCGCGCCGCCGGTGAGCTTCCAAATCAGGTAGCTGTCGATCGTGCCGGCGAGGATTTCTCCTTTATTGGCCTTAGCGCGCAGCTTATGCTTGTCGAGCAGCCAGGCGATCTTCGTCCCCGAGAAGTAGGCATCGATCACCAGGCCAGTCTTCGCGCGGAACGTTTCCTCCAGGCCGCGGGCCTTGAGCTTGTCGCAAATGGGGGCCGTGATGCGGCTCTGCCAGACAATGGCGTTGTCGACCGGCTCCCCCGTGTCGCGGTGCCAGAGGACGACCGTTTCGCGCTGGTTGGTGATCCCCATCGCGGCGATGTCGCTCCCCTGGGCACCCGCTTTCTTGAGGGCGGCCCGAGCCGTCTTGAGCTGCGAATTCCAGATGGCTGCCGGATCGTGCTCGACGTGGCCACTCGAAGGGTAGAGTTGGGGAAACTCTTGCTGCGCCGTGGCGACGATCTTCGACCCGGCATCGAACAGGATGCTGCGACTGGAGGTGGTTCCCTGATCGAGCGCCAGGACGTACGACTTGGCCATGCGTTAGCTCCCGAGTCCCGCTTGCAGAAAATCGAACGAGTTAAAGAGTAGTGCCGCGGCGACTCCCCCCGCCAGGGGCGCGACGACAGGGATCCAGGCGTAACCCCAGCCGGCATCCCCTTTCCCCTCGATCGGCAACAAGGCATAGGCGATTCGTGGCCCAAGGTCGCGTGCGGGGTTGATGGCATAGCCGGTGGGACCACCGAGCGAGAGCCCGATACCAAAGACCACGAGTCCGACAATCAGCGGATTGACCGCCACGCTGAAGGCATCGCGCAAATCGATGTCGGAGCCCGCATCGAGCGAATCGGAGTTGGCCCCGATCGCCAGTACCACGAACACCAGGACAAAGGCACCGAAGAACTCGACGATGAAATTGCCCGGTGTGTGAGGAATCGCCGGCGTCGTGCAAAAACAGCCCCGCTTTGTGTTGGCATCCTCGGTTTCGCGCCAGTGGGGGAGATAGGCAAGCCAGACGAGGGTCGCCCCGAAGATGGCCCCCAGCAGTTGCGCGCCGACATAGATCGGCACGAGATTCCATTCAATGGCCTCGATCGATGCGAGACCAAAGGTGACCGCCGGATTGAGGTGAGCGCCACTCACACGCCCCACGAGTGTCACGGCCAAAGCGACGGCGACACCCCACCCGGCGGTAATCACAATCCACCCACCGCCGTTCCCCGCGGTTCGCTTGAGCAGGACATTGGCGACCACGCCGTTGCCCAACAGGATCAGGAGGGCTGTCCCAATGAATTCCGCGATGAAACGATCCAAATAATCCATACTGCCCCCTGCAAGATTTGTGACCCGTGCCGCTACCCGTTTGCCCTCAACCGACCGCTTCGCGACTGTCTCCACCCCGCTCTCCCACAGGTTGACAATCGCCGCAAGCCACTTTTATACTTGCCACCGTTGACAGTCGCAACAGCCGATGCGGTGGGGATCGGCAGGATGATTGTAGGCCAGCCTTCTCTTGGCAAGGTTCCGCCCACCGGAATCCGCTTGTGTGGTGGTCGATGCCAGTTCCTCCCTTCCCGACCGCCAGTACTCCGCTTTCGCGGCCCATTGCCGAACAACTCCAGCGAGAGGAATGGGACCTGCTGGTCATCGGCGGCGGCATCGTGGGGGCCGGGATCGCCCGTGACGCGGCCCTGCGGGGATTGCGGGTCGCGCTAGTTGAAGCACGCGACTTCGCCTCGGGGACCAGCAGCCGGTCGTCGCGGCTATTACATGGGGGGATTCGCTATCTGGCTCAAGGCCGTGTCGGACTGGTCAGAGAGGCAAATCGCGAAAAGACCGTCGTTCAGCGGATTGCTCCCCATTTGTGCGAGCCCTTGGCTTTCCTCTTTCCCACTCGCCATGGCACGCCCTGGAAGCGATGGAAGCTTGGCGTCGGCGTCAAGCTCTACGACCTGCTCTGCGGCCGTCGCAACCTGGGGCGGAGCGAGTCGCTCTCGGTCGACGAGACGCTACGACTGCTTCCCGGGCTCAACCCCAGTGGTCTCACTGGCTCGGCCCGTTATTTCGATGGGATGACCAACGATGCCCGGCTGGTGCTCGACACCCTCCGGTCGGCCTCCCTGGCGGGGGCGACCTGCGTCAATTACACCTCGTTTCAATCGGCCAACCGCGAAGCTGCCCAGTGGCGAGTGCAACTGCGCGACACCCACTCGGGACAGGAGTTCGCCCTCGCCACCCGGGCGATTGTCAACGCGGCGGGTCCCTGGTCGGATCGGATTCCTGGATCGAAGACTTCGTTGCGGGTGACCAAAGGGGTCCATCTGGTGATCGACCGCGATCGGCTGCCGATTCCCTCGGCCGTGGTCAATCCCGAAGGGGAACGGATTCTGTTCGCCATCCCGTGGGGAGAGCGTGTGATCCTCGGCACGACCGACACCGATTACGACGGCCCGCTCGAGGATCCCCCCTGCACGCGGGCCGACGTCGAGTATGTCCTGGGGGTGACGAACAGTGCATTCCCGGGGGCCCACCTGTCACCAGAGGATGTCGTCAGCACCTGGTCGGGGCTTCGCCCGCTGGTGGCCGACCCCCACGGCAACCCGTCGGACATCTCGCGGCGTCATCAGATCGCCATGAGCCAGCCAGGGTGGTGGGATGTCACGGGGGGGAAGCTCACGACCTATCGGTTGATGGCCGAGGAAGCGGTCGACAAGATCATCGACCACCTGGGGGTCAAAGCCTACGCCTGCATCACCGGCGAGGTCCCGCTGCTGGCCCCGGCGGCGCTCCATGCCAGCGGGCTCCTCCCCCCGGAGCCGACCGCTTCGCTCGTCGCCCACTATTGTCAGCATCAGTGGGCCCACCACCTCGACGACGTGATGGTCCGGCGGACCGGCCTGCGTTATTATCATAGGAAGCATCGCGACATTGCCCGGCAGGTGGCCGCCTGGATGGCGACCTCGCAGGGCTGGTCGGTGGAAACCACTGAGCAAGAACTCGCGAGGTACGATAAGCTGACCGCCGAAGAGTTTCGCTGACATCCCTCCCCCCTTCCCTTTCACCGAGACAACATCCATGGAGCCCCCAATGCGCAGCTTGACGGTGTGGTTAATCGCCCTCCTTGCCTGGAATACCGGAACTTCCCTCCCCTTGGCGGCCGAGCCGATGATTGTTGCCCACCGCGGTGCTTCCTACGACGCTCCCGAGAACACCATGGCCGCCTTCAAGCTTGCCTGGGAGCAAGGGGCGGATGGGGTCGAGGGAGATTTCTACCTCACCTCTGACGGCCAGATCGTCTGTACTCACGATACCGACACCAAACGGGTGGCTGGCAAGAAGCTGGTCGTCGAAAAATCGACGCTCGCGGAACTCCAAGCGCTCGATGTCGGCTCGTGGAAGGACCCCAAGTACGCCAATGAGCGGATGCCGACCCTCGCCGATGTCCTGGCCGCCGTCCCCGAGGGGAAGAAGGTGTTCATCGAGTGCAAAAGTGGCGACAAGATTGTCGAGCCAATGATTGAGATTTGCCGACAGGGAAAAGTCCCGCTCGAGAACCTGGTGGTCATCAGCTTTCACAAGGATGTGATCAAGGCCTGTCACGAGCAACTTCCGGAACTCAAATCCCACTGGCTCACCGACTACAAGGAGTCGAAGGAGGGGAGCGGGGATTGGAGTCCCGACCCCCATCGGGTGCTCCGCACGCTCCGCGAGACTGGTGCGGCCGGACTAGGTTCGAAGGCCGCACTAGGGCATTTCAACCAGGCCTTTATCGATTCGCTCGGTGAAGGGGGCTTCAAGGAGTTTCATGTCTGGACCGTCGACAACCCCAAAGTGGCCCGCCACTACCGCGATCTGGGGGCGTGGGGCATTACGACCAACCGCCCGGGTTGGCTGCGCGAGCAACTTGAGAACGCCGAAGAAGCTGTCGGAAACTAAGGCTCGGCCTTCAACATGGCGTTGAGTTCGGCATGGTCGGTCGGATCGGGCCTCAATGGCGTGAGGGCCACCTTCCCCTGCGGCACTGCATGGCGGTTGGTCCCGGCTTTCCGGGGCCTCGAGCGGGGGTACCCCAAACCAGCAGTGCTTGTCGCGTCCGAAGATGACCACATACGGCAAGCTGGGCAACGGCCCGTGGAGCCATCACAGCCGTCTCCCCAGGCAACCCCCTCTACCTGCAAACTGCAAAAACTAGACCTTTTGCCCCGAGTTTCTATGCGACTCCTACTGCTCTACAACCCAGTCGCTGGAGGGGGACAGCGTTGTCCAAAGACATTCCACAAGCTGCTCGTTTCTGCCGGCTACCAATGCGATCTCTATGCAACCGACGATCCAACATGGCAGGTCCACGCCTCCCCTGACACCGTAGTCG
Organism: uncultured Planctomycetaceae bacterium; assembly: GCA_964650265.1. Lineage (GTDB taxonomy): Bacteria > Planctomycetota > Planctomycetia > Pirellulales > Lacipirellulaceae > CAZYQQ01. The sequence continues at coordinate 45,233 of CAZYQQ010000024.1, read as the reverse complement.
TTGTGGCGGGAGGAGATGGCACGGTGAAAGAGGTCGCCCCGCGCCTGGTTGGCACCAACATTCCTCTCGCCATCTTGCCGATCGGCACTTCGAATAACATCGCGCTAGTTCTGGGGGTGTTTGGCTCCCCCACCAGCCTGTTTCGGCGATGGCACGAGTGGCATCCCCAACCGTTCGACGTGCTCGATGTGACTTCGCTTGGCGAAACTCGCCATTGCTTCGAGGGATGTGGCTTCGGGCTGTTTGGATGGTGGATGCATCTGGGCAAATTCATGCCCGACCGCATCCCTTGCGAAACTCGCAAGCAAGTCGTTCGTCAGGACCGCCGGTTCCTTTCGGGAGTGGTCGAATGTGCCACCTCCGACGAATGCATCGTCGAGTTCAACGGCCAGCAGTCGGCACAGCAGGCTCTGCTGGTGATCGCCGCTAATATCGGGCTACTGGGGGCCCGCGTCCCGATCGCCCCTGGAGCTGATCCACGTGATGGCCTGCTCGATGTACTCGTGGCGACCGAAACCGACCGTGGTCCCCTCATCGACTGGCTGCGTCGGGTGGCCGATGGAGAGAAAGTTTCTTCACCCCCGCTGGAAGTCCATCGCGCGCCAAGCCTGCGCCTCGGGTTTGCCCGGGGGGGATACCACTTTGACGACGAGGCAGGGGTCTGGGGTTACGACGGCTCGGCGAGTGCGCCGATGCCGATGGAAATTGAGGTAGCGGTTCGTCCAGGAGCGCTACAGATACTCGCCCCGTGATCGCGCAAGGAGGTGACTCCCTGGCGTCATTCGTTCCGGGCTGTCCGTGCGACTGGCTCGTCGGACCCATCCGCGGCGTCGAGCACTTCGCGCATCGCGGCCGCGATAGCTTCGCTCACTATCTTTCGCAATTCCGCCTTGGCGCGGAGCTCGCGGTCGAGTTCGACGTGAATGAAGCTTCCCCCCAGTTCGCGGAGGTGGCGGCCTTGCTCGTTCTTGGTGGCGGCTAGCGCGCGGAAGTCGGTCCCCGCAACTCCATTATTCACCAGGCGATTGAGCTCGTCCTCGGGCTCCAGAATGTTGTAGACGTACCCCTCCAATCCCCGTTCGCCAAGCTGGCCCTCGAGTCGCACAATCTCGTCGATCACCTCCCCACCCCCTGTCGAGAGGATCGCCCGGGCGTCGCTCGGGAAGTTGTGCTTACGTCGCGCAAAGCCATGAATCTGCCAGGCGGTCACCTGACCAAGGCTGCCAGTCCACGCGACATGCACCTGGTGAAAGACCGAGTTGATCAGATCGGGGACATCGGCTTTCTTGCGATGAGCCCCAGCGATCAACAGCCCTTTGGCCCCCTGGGCAAAGACCAGGGCGGCCACCTTGGCACTGTCGTAATCGTCGATGGGGTGAGGGGCTTCGACCAGAGCGGGGAGTTCGCTCTCGGGATTCAGCAGGTAGGCTCCCCACCCGCGGGGCTCGACGACGCGCGAGAGGTCCTCGCGCAAGAGCCAGTATTTGCGATCGGCCTGTTCGTCGTGAAACTGGCAGATTTCGTAGTCGACCTCGAGGGCCAGTCGGGCGGCTTCCTCCACCGCGCCATGATCGAGCAGCCGCGCGGTCTTGAAGAAGGTGGAAGCGTGGTCCGACGGGTCGAGATAGGGGCGGGGGTCGGTTTCGGGGCCGTGCAGGCAGTAAGTGCTGCTGGTCAACTCGGCGACCAAGGCGGGAAGATTTCCCTTGAGAGTCCGGACCGATTGCGCCTGGAGCGGTTGCGATAGCGCCAGGCTCATGAAGAGCCCCCACACCAGGGATGTCGTCGCCAGCGATATGGATCCCCACCGCATAGGTGCAAGCTTACAACGGGGACAAGCCGGTCGCAACGACTTTTTGGCCGGGGGTCTCGGCGTGGGGGCATGGCTTTCCTCCCATCGGCGCATGGTCTTGCTCCTGGGGTGTCAGTGGCGGTGGGGGGCGTGATCGGAGGTGAGGAAGTGGTCAGCGGGCATCCCGAGTTAAACAGCATTGTCGTAACTATTGAATTGTAGGGCATTTACGCCAACCAGGTCCAGCGGCCCGCCGCAATCCCCTCGCGGTCGCCGCTTTGAAATGATTTCTCCTCTGATTGTTTGATAAAACTCTTGCGGCGCGGGGTCCGCGATGACCAGAATTCGGGAACTTTGGCGGAACCGAGTCGACTCGACTGGGGTTAAGTGTACCGAGGGAGTCTCTTCGGCGGCGTGCCTCTCAGGTAGGGCATTGGTTTGCCGACCCCCCATGGCGGGCGTCGGTTTTTTCCTCATCAACCGGAGTTGAAGCGATGAAACATTTTTGTGCGTTTGTGGCCGTGGTCGCCATTTTGGCGATTTCGGCCGGCGATGTCTTGGCCCAAAACCAGGGTCGGGGCGGGCGAGGCGGTCAGGGCGGTCAGTTTGGCCGTGGCGGGATGATGGGGGGCGGCGGGGGCATGGGGGTCGACCGTATGGCGCTCCTGAATATTGAAGCGGTGCAGCAGGAACTCGACTTGAGCCAGGATCAGCTCGCCCAGGTCACCGCGATGCGCGAAGAGTTGCAGGCCGAACGGCGCGCTCAGCGTGGCCAACGTGGTGAGGGTCAGGAGCGTCCGAACTTGCGCGACATGAGCGAAGCAGAGCGGAATGCCTGGATGGAAGAGCGCCGCAAGGAGCGCGAAGAGCAAACCAAGGCCGAAATCGCCAAAATCGGCGAGATTCTGGAAACGGACCAGCTCGGTCGCCTCAACCAGATCCACGTTCAGGCGATGGGTATTTCCGCCCTGCAGAATGCCGAAGTGGCCGCCAAGCTGCAAATCACCGACGACCAGCGCAATGAGCTGCGTGAGGTGAGCCAGGAGCTTCAGCAGGAACTGATGACCGAAATGCGTGGGCTGCGGGAGTCGGGCGATCGCGAAGCGATTCAGGCGAAAATGGCCGAACTCCGCAAGGAGATGGAGACGGAAGTGCTCGACGTCCTCAACGACGACCAAAAGTCGAAGTTCGCCGCCCTGAAGGGTGAGCCGATGGAAGGTCTCGACGAAGCCCTCCGCAGCGTGCGTGGCGGCGGCTTTGGACAAGGCCGTGGTGGCGAGGGTCGTGGCGGTGAAGGCCGCGGTGGCGAAGGCCGTCGCGGCGGCCGCCGTGGCGGTGCCGAGGGTCGTCCCCAGGCTGAGTAATCCCAATCCACTAGGGCCAATGGCCTAACGTGAATATCGATGCGAGCGGCGGCAATCCCCAGTGATTGCCGCCGCTTGTTTTTTTCACTCACTCCCTCGGGTAAATTATTGGAGTGGCCTGGATGTTTCCCCCCCTGAACACGCTGGAGGATTTTCCCGATGGAAGCTCTCATCGTTGATCGAAATTTCCGTGGTGCGCTTGCGCTCGCCCTACTGGTCCCACTGGCGGCCGCTACCCGCGCGGAGGATCCCAAGACGCGGCTCGAGAACTCGCCGCGCCATCACGAGTGGATCGACGTGAAGACCGACGACGGGCGGACCGTCCGCTCGTTTGTCGTCTATCCCGAAGTCGATCACGACGCGATGGTGATGATCGTGATCCACGAGAACCGCGGTCTCAACGACTGGGCCCGCAGTGCCGCCGATCAGGTAGCCGAGGCGGGCTACATCGCCATCGCACCCGACCTCTTGAGTGGCACCGGCCCCGATGGGGGTGGGACCAAGGAGTTCGAGTCGGAGGACGCTGCCCGCGACGGCATCTACAAGCTCAAGCAGGAGCAGGTCACCAGCGACCTCCACGCCGTATTCAAGCATGCGACGAAGATGGATGCCGCCAGTGGGAAAGTCGGGGTGATGGGCTTCTGCTGGGGGGGTGGCCAGACGTTCCACTACGCCACGCAGAATCCCGACCTGGCCGTGGCCTGCGTCTTCTACGGCTCCGGCCCCACCGAGGAGGAACTGCTGGGGAAGATCAAAGCCCCCGTCCATGGCTTCTACGGCGGCAACGACCAGCGGATCACTGGCGCTGTCCCCAGAATCGCCGAGAAGATGAAATCGCTCGATAAGAAGTTCGAGGCGGCCATCTATCAGGGGGCCGGTCACGGCTTTATGCGCTCGGGCGAACCGGACGACGCGGAACAGGCCAACGTCGACGGTCGCGCCGAAGCGTGGAAAAAGCTCAAAGCCGTCCTTGCCGAGACCAGCAAGCAGGAGTCAAAGGCCGAAGCCAACTAACGCCTTAATCTTCCAATGCCGCGAGGGGGACCTTCGCCAGATAGATGGAGGTCTTTCCCTCGTGGCTCGCGTAGTAACTAACCCATAGCTTTCCGTCATGCACCACCATGCCGGGATAGCTGGTGTCGCCGCCGCTGGGTAGCCGCACGCGCTCGTCGAACGTCGCGTCGCGAGCGATCAGGCCGAGTGCCGTGTACGGCGGTTCGCGCTGGGAGTCACCAAAAGCCCGTGTCCCCATCACAATGCCGCCGCCGGGCAGCAATTCGAGATCGGGTCCTCCCAGGTGCTGGGCTGTTTCCACCCAGTCCCACTCGGTGTAGGGAGGTCGACTCCTCCCGAAACTGGCGCGTACGCCATTGCGGACGGCCATCACCATTGTTCCGTCGTCGAGTAATAGCGGCGTGGCTTCGTTCGGTTGACCGGAAAGCCCTAATGTTGTCACCAACTCGTAGTTCACGCCATCGGTTGTCTTCAGCAGTTGCAGCCGATAGTCGGGAGTCGATGGCGGAATCTGATAAAGCGTGCCGTAGCCCACACCCTCATGCCAAACGACACGCCACACCCAGTCGTGGTTCGATTTGACTTGGGGATCGACAACGACCGGCCGCGGCGGCGAAGCCTCGCGCTGCCCCGGTTGGAGAAACGCGACTCGCGTCAAGCAGCTCATCAGCTTTCTGTCCACATATTCCGATCCTCCCATCAGGATCATTAGCCGTCCGTCGGGCATGATCGAGAGCTTGGCATCGCGCAAGTCGATCCCCGGTTCTTCCCACATGGCCACCGAATCCCACTTCTCACCATCCTCCGAGGCGATCAGGCGAATCTTGCCATCGGCCCCGTGGACGTGGTGCTCCCCCTCGCGGAATGTGCAGTAGAACTTGTCCTGCCAGCGCACCAGGTCGGTGAAGGCATTGTGGGGAGCTGTGTCCCAGATCTTGGTGACTTCAACCTCATCGCCCAAGGCCATCGGTGCGGGTACAGTTCCCAGCCCTCCGGCCACAAAAAGAAGGCAAGCCAAAAGCTGCAATCGAAAGCGTGTCATGGATTCTCCGGTAGCAGCGACAGGTGATGCAGAGCCAAAGCCCTGGAAGGGGAAGCGAGCATTATAAAGAGCCGCAAGGGGGATGTCAGCCAATGCGAGTTTCCTCGGTGATTCTGAAAAAGTGCGGCAAAATAGTCATTTTTAGCGCCGCCACTCGCCAGATTGATCTGAATATTCAATGGCGGAGGATTCGCCGGAACGAATTCCCTCCCCAACACCATACCGTGTGGCGACATGACGTTCCCCCAAAGTGAACAAAGAAGTGGTACATGACGAATCGCGATTGCCGTGTGTTTGGTGCGCGATGCCGCCCTTGGTATCTCGTGCTCCTGGTGTTGGTGGGACTCGAACTCGGGGGAACGGCCTGCGCCCAGCCCTTCCCCACCAATAACGATCCGACCAATCAGATCCGCTTCGAGACTCCGGCCCAAGCCGATGCCCGGCGGAATACACTCATCAACTTCATCTGGAGTGGCGGACTTCCCACCGCCACACCGGTAGTGACCACCGGCGTGACCTTTCCCAATCTGGCGGTGGGGATCGACCCCGCCAACGTCGCCCAGGTTGACCGGCTCAACGCCAATGTCTCGGGGTGGGGCTACAACGCGAATTCCTACTTGATGCACCCCACGAACACCGCGAACGCCAATCGGCTGGTGATTGTTCACCAGGGGCATGCCCACGATCTCTTCGGCGGGGTGGGGGCCACCGCGAACCACTTGCTCCAACAAGGTTTTACGGTGTTGGCGATGAAAATGCCGCTGACCGGGCTGGCTAGTTGGAGCAACGACACGACCGCCTTCATTCCTGGTCACCAAGGGTTTCGTACATACAGCAGCCATGACGACATGATCTACAACACCGGCCCCAGCAACGGTGGCCAGGGTTTCCGGTTCTTCCTCGAGCCGGTGGTCCAAGGAATCAATCATGCCATGGCCAGCATGGAGGGCCTTACCGACATCAGCATGATCGGCCTCTCGGGGGGAGGGTGGACCACCAGCCTGATGGCGGCGATCGACCCGCGGATTTCGCTCAGCGTGCCGGTGGCCGGGTCCGCTCCACTCTATCGACGAAACGCCGACCCAGCGGCAGTGGGAGACGCTGAGCAGTTCTATGCCCCGCTGTACAACGAGAACATCCAACCTGATGGCAGCGGAGGGGGCATTGCCACCTGGCTCGAAATCTACGCCCTGGGGGGGCATGGCGAAGGGCGACGACAAATCCAGGTGACCAACCAGTTCGACAACTGCTGCTTCGCGGGGACCTTCCCCAACGACTTCAAGGACATCGTGACGAATCACGTTGCCTCGCTCGGTTCGGGTCAGTGGGAACACGTCATCGACTCCACGCATCACGTCCATCAAATCTCCAGCCACATTCTCAAAACTGTCGTGAACCCCGCCTTGGGCATCACCGCGCCGACTCCCAACTCGCTCCCTATCGTCGACCACTTCTCCGACCAGTCGAGCGGTGTGCCAAACGGCTGGAGCATCGACCCTTCGAGCGGTGCCGGGACCACCGCCAGCGAAAGTGGCGGCAAAGTGACGATTGCCGGCACGAGCCTCGACTCGATCGTTTACAACGCCCCCTTCAACCCGCAGCTCAACCATCCGATTACCTTGACGCTCGGCATTGAGAGCATGACGAGCGACAACTTTATGGGGGTTTTCCTGACCGACAACATCGGGTCGCGCGGCTTTCATGTCGGGCCCTTGTTCAATGCGGCTAGCAAGCAGGTGGTCCTTAACGCCGACAACGGGGGCGGCTTCAACCCGGCCCAGGATCGCATCACCTTGGGGACCGTACCGGGGTATAACGGTGGCCAAGCCGTGATGACGCTCGTGTTCGATTCCGCAGGCTTCTCGGTCGAGTTCGACGCCGGCGCCGCGGGGCGCTACTCCTCCGGCTTGCGCCCCTGGTCGCAAATCCCCGGCGGGTTTGATCCCAGCAAGCTGGGCGAACAAACACAACTCTTCATCCAAAGCTTCGACAACAATGGCGGCAGCCCCGCGAGCCTGGTGGTCGACTTCGTCTCGGTCACGACCCCCTTTCTCGCCGGCGACTTCAATAGCGATGGCCTGGTCGACGCGGCCGACTACACCGTCTGGCGCAACGCGCTGGGCTCGACGGCCATCCCCTGGCGAGGGGCGGACGGCAATGGCGACGGCCTTGTCGATGCGTCCGACTATCTCATCTGGAAAGCCAACTTCGGCCAGACTTCCCCTGCCGGCACTCTGCTCGCCGAATCGGCTCCCACGGCCAGCAGCCCTGTTCCTGAACCGGTCGGCATCGGGCTTTCCTTGGCGGCCGCCCTACTGAGTACGATTTTTCTCCATTCGAGCCGGTGGCGACAACATGACGAGTAAGGTTCTCACGACAGGAGACGATTCCATCGTCTAGGTGGCCATCTCCCCCCTTTATTCAGGGCAAGTCGGGCACCATGACCCGCGCGGATCCCGTCATCGAAGGGGCCTCTTCCTTTTCTCGTGGAAAGTGGTTGAAGGCCGCGAAACTTGCGACCGAACGGTGATTGTCGATAGAATAGACTTGGGTGGGGGCGGCATCTGGAATCAAACAAACGGTGACTCTATGAATGGTACCAACAACACCAGTGTCAAATCCTCGGCGAGGGAGACGCTTGAATCGCTTCCGGACGATGCAACGTGGGACGACGTACTCTACCGCATGTATGTTCGCCAAAAGATCGAAGCGGGCTTGGCCGATGAAGAAGCGGGTAACCTGATCTCCACCGAGGAGGTCCGCCAACGTCTTGGGCTTTCGAAATGAAGGTCTCCTGGACAATCCGTGCGCTGAATGATGTGGACGGCATTCGCCGGCATATCTCGCTAGATTCAGAATGCTATGCGGCCATGGTGTGTGATCGCATTCTAACAAGGTAGAGCAGCTCGAGACTTTTCCAGAATCAGGGGAAATGGTACCAGAATATACCAGGGCAGACATACGGGAATTGCTTGTCCACGCATATCGCATCATCTATCGGACAACTGGATCGGATGTTCGAATCCTGGCTGTCGTTCATGGCGCACGACGACTCGGAGGGCCTGCTGGGCTTTCGGAAGCAGACGAATGAATTCGAAACTCCGCTTCACCCCAGCGAGCCGAGACCGGTTGCCCTATGGAGTACGACTCACTCGTTCGCCACACAGTAGAGCCGCGTCGTCGATCGCAGGAAGATCTCGCCATCGACAATCGCCGGCGAAGCGCTGAATTCTCCTTCTTCCGACTCGAACGTGTTGGTGGCGAGTTGCTCGAACTCGTCTCCCAATTTGATCACGTAGGCCGTGCCGCCTCGCGACACGTAGTACAGCTTGCCATCGGCCACCACGGGGGACGAATAGTCGCCACCGCGGCCACGCCGCTCCCCTCCCCCTCCAAGCCGCTTCTTGTAAACGCTTTTGCCCGTCTCGGTGTTCACGCAGTTCGCCACTCCGTCCGACACCCAGTACATGCGGTTTTCGTAAATCACGGGTGTTCCAATCCGGCTGCGGTCGCTCCCCTTCCAGACGATATTGGTTTCGGCGATGTCCCCTTTGCCACCGGCGCGGACGGCCATCGACCCCCCGTCGCGGCCGCCGAGCATGCAGACCACCTGGCCATCGGCCACCACGCTCGCGCAGGCCGAGTCCCCTCCACCCGCGTCGACAAACCAGCGGAGCTTGCCGGTCTCGGGATTGATCCCCCAGATTTCGCCGGGGACGCCAATCACCATGTCGGTCCGCTCGTCGTCGACTTTCACCAGAATCGGCGTGGCCCAGGTGCCGGCGAGCGTACCAGCCTTCTGCCGCCACTTCTCTTCGCCATTCTCGAGGTCGAGGGCCACCAGCGACTCGCTCTCGGCCGCCGCCGTGACGATGACCATGTTGTTATAAATGATCGGACTCGACGCGCTGCCCCACGTGCGGGGATCGCGCCCCGAGCCGACGTCGCACCGCCAGAGTTCCTTTCCCTCCATGTCGTAACAAACCACGCCCGCCTTGCCAAAAAAAGCCACCACTCGCTGGCCGTCGCTCACGGGGGTGTGCGAGGCGTAGCCATTCTCGGCGAACATGCCGCGAAAGTCGTCCTCGGGGAGCACGGCATCGACCGACTTGCTCCAGAGGGTCTTCCCCGTCTCGCGATCGAGGCACACGAGCACCCGCTTGAGGTCCTTTTGATCCCGCGACGAGTCGGGCCCCGTGGCATAACCGGTCCAGCTCGTGATGAAGATTTTGTCTCCCACCACGATCGGACTCGACAGACCCGGCCCAGGGAGGTCGACCTTCCACTTGAGGTTCTCGGTGTCGCTCCATTTGGTGGGAGTCGGGGCATCGCCGGAACTCACCCCGGAACCATTCTCGCCGCGAAAGCGGGTCCAGTTGGCAGCCGAGACAACCTCGAACGATCCCACGACGAGTGACATCAGCAGGACCAGGCTCAACGTGCGACAACGTGTCATTTGGGTAACTCCTTTAAACGAGGGAGAAGAGGAAGCAAAAAGCGCGCGTCTTCAGCCATCAGAATATCCGATTCGCCCACGACCGGGCAGCAGCAAAAAGGGCAAAATGAGGAGGTCGGGGGCCAGGGGCCTGATTCCCTGGCCCCTCGCCAACGCGGCTGGGCCGATTTCGACTTTTTCTTTTTTTCGAAAAACACGATTTTCGTCGAAAAAGTCGCCTCTTTTTTCGACGACTCGATGAGCGCTCACGCTGTGAATCAGGGGATATTCGCGCGGCCATGGGTAAAAAACGTTTCGCTTTTGACTTTTGCGCCCCCAGACTTTGGTTGTCGAAATCGATCTTGAGTGGCTCTCAACTCTGCTAAGCAATGACGGTGGCACTCATTTCGAGTTTTGGGGGGTGTGACGCCAAGAGTGTGACAGGGGTCGGAGGTCGGGGGCCAGGGACCGGGGAACGTAGCTTGGGCACATTTGCCCGAGCGCGCACCCGTAGCCCGGGCTCGTTTGCCCGGGCAGCGTGGGGGGGGTCGAGTTGCCAATGACCAAGTAGGTTCCATCTGCCGGATGGAACCTTGAAGCAAAGTTAACGTCGCCGCCAAAGGTCCCGCTCGGCAAGCGGGACCTACTTTGCCCGGGCAGCGTGGGGGGGGCGAGTTGCCAATGACCAAGTAGGTTCCATCTGCCGGAGGGACCTTGAAGTGCGTACAAACCTCGCGCGCAGCGCACGGTCCGTTTCGGCCCACGTCGATCGGCCCAGGGCGGACCTACGGTGTGGCCATACGTTCACTTGAGGGCAAGTCTACCGGAGAGGGTGGACAATTCCCAGCGGAAAGTTTTGAGAAAGTGGGAAATCGCGAGGGGGAAGGGTTTTTTGCAGTTTCGAACGCTGTGTGTCTGCACACCTCCTGGGTGGATAGGGGGCAAAAGTTGAGTGTTTTCGGCGATTTGGCCCTCTTGTTTTGTGCCCGCCACAGGTTTCCCGGTTTAGCTAAACGTTGCGACCCCACCCGCTGCAGGATTGCTCGAAGGCCAGGTTGCCGAGAAGTTGGATACAGGCTTATCACGGCGGTTTCAGGGGTTCGATAAGACATTCCAGTAGCGACGATATTCCTGATTTTGCTGGCAAGGCCCGGTATGAAACTGTTTGCTGCCTTGATTGCAGTTGCGATTGCCATCGAGTGGTTGGGTTTGTCAGGGGCGATTGCCGGCGAACCGACTGTCGAGCAGCAGTTGGCCGAGTTTCGTAGCCGCATCGAGTCGCTCGAGCGCGAGAACGGAGATCTGCGGCAGGCGATCGTGGCCCCTGCCGACGGAAGGCCGTTGTTGTTGCCGCCCGAGACGGGCACCGATTCCGCCGTGGGCCACTACCACGATTTCGACCAGCGGCTCTCCGATTTGGAGACGCGATACGCCCTGGAGCCCGCGAACTTGCCCCCACCCGCGGCATGCGTGTCGGAGGGAGATGTCGACGGCAGAGAGCTGGGCATGAATGCCGGGTGGCACCACGGATTTGAGGCCGCCAGGAGATCGGACGACTTTCGGGTGCACGTGGGGGGGCGAACGCAGGTCGATGCAGGCTGGTTCGATGCTGATCAAACCATTCAAGACAACATCAACACCCCCTACGCGGACGGCGCCAGCTTTCGGCGTGCTCGCCTTCGCGTCGATGGCACGATGTACGGTTTCATCGACTGGGCGGCGGAATACGATTTCGTCAACGGGATTCTCGTCGATGGAGTCGACCGGTCAGTCACTGCGCCGACCGATTTGTGGGTAACGATCAAGGATTTACCCCTGGGCAATCTTCGCATCGGCAATCAGAAGCCGGCGATCGGATTCGAGCATCTGGTGAGTAGTCGCTTTCTCCCGTTCATGGAACGTTCGTACAACCAAGACACGTTTTACGGCGGCAGCTACAACGGCTTCTGGCCTGGGATCAGCCTGTTCGACAACTACAGTTACGATGACAGCGGCAGTTGGAATGTGGGCGTATTCAAACCGACCGACAACGTGTTTGCCGCTAGCGCCAACGACGGCGACTACGCGGCCGTGGCGCGGCTAACAAAGTTACTGTGGTACGAACGCGAGGGAGAGCGTCTGTTCCACGTGGGTGTGTCCGGTATGCAGCAATCGACCGTCGCCAACCGAACAGTCTTCCGCACTCGCGATGCCATTCGCACCGGTTTGCCGCCGAGTTGGCCCGTACCCGCCACGACCGGCACGGTCGACGGAAACGACATGCAATGGCTCAACTGGGAGTTGGCGGCGGTGCGCGGACCGCTCACGTTACAGGCTGAATACTTGATCAGCCGCCTTAGCGACGCCGCGCCCCTTGTCGGCGGCGTGGTGCAGCCGAGCGTTGGCGACGTGGTTTATCAAGGTGGGTATTTTCAGATGCTGTATTATCTGACCGGCGAACACGACAATTACGACAAGGCGACCGGCGTGTTCACGCGGGTCACACCACATGAGAACTTTATCGTCGCCCACGACGACTGCGGCAACCGGCGCAGGCTTGGCAGCGGTGCCTGGCAGGTCGGCGCCCGCTACAATTACCTCGATCTTAACGACAACGACCTCGACGGTGGAATTCTGCACAACCTGACGGTCGGCCTCAACTGGTTTCTCAATCCGAACTTGAAGCTCCAGTTCAACTACATGGGCACCCACCGCGATGCGCCGCTCGCCGACGACCTGGGGGACGGGTGGATCAACGGTTGGGGCACGCGGATGGCTCTGGACTTCTGAACAATGACGGCCGAACAAACCAAAACAAATCCCAAACAAGACACGCAACATTTCTCCCAAGGTACAACCCCTCCGGCGATGAATCACTACGATGGTCATTCAAGATCACGAAAGCTCGAAAGCACGAAAGAGAGTGCAACCGGCTGTTTACCAACGTGGTGATTGAGTTCAACTTCTTGCGCAACTCTAGCGCGCCTGCGCCCCTCTTTGGCGCTCTCCACGTTCGTTCTTGACGGCGGGAACGGTCTACGTCGCGGTGGCAGGGCTGTTTTTGTTGACTGGGGTGGGGCGCGAGCGATAGGATGGGGAAGTTGAGTGGCTGGGTTTTTTCACCGAAACACGTTCTTCCTTTACGGATCAATTTATCTCATGTCATATTTAGCCGGCCCTTGCATTGCCCAATATCACCTCGATATTGCATTTTCACTGATGGCATCGATTTCCCTTTCATTGCTAGGAATTGCCATTCTTGCGATTTCGGTTTTCATTAACAAAGCTACATTAGACAATACCCTATTCTATTTATTGGTTGCTGGATGTATTCAATCCTGGTTTGTGGCTTACGCAACAAGAAGCATGTATAGGAATTCTATTCTCGATCCTGGGTTACTTCTGGCTATTTCGTTACTATCAATTCTCATCGCGTTTGTGAGTGTCGTTGCAGCAATTCGTTTGTTGATCGCCATGCATAAAGCGGGCAAGTGAGGAAAGAATCGTAGCGGGTGAGTTGGTCCACCGATCTTTTACAGACGCTGTCCGTGAACAGATGAGCATACAATCGAGCACGTATCGAGGTCACCTCAAACGCCGATTCCCTCGCCAACGTCCCTGCGAAACAATCGATAAGAGGTCGAAAGAGTCAAAATCCCATCCTCCGCGCAGACATTGAGCGCCTTCCGTATTGAATACGATGTCGCGATTCAGGCGGCGCGCCGAAGCGTGACGACCGGCAGATGCTTGCGGCCCGCAATATAATCGACATGGAAGTCGAACCGCGCACCCGGTTGTCCGGCCACCAGCACGCGGGGCTTGGCGCAGGGCGCTGGCCGCGGCCACTGAGGACGAGGTTCGATCCGCGGCCGACGCTGGCTGGGAAATTGATGAGTGTAGACTTCATTCGGAGTCTTGCCGCCGAGTATCGTGTGCGGGCGATGTGTGTTGTACCACTCCAGGAACAACAACAGTTCACGGCGGGCCGGACGAGCAACGAGCGGCGGGAGCAGTGTCCGTACGCCTTCAAACTTCAATGTCTTGATGAACCGCTCCACGACCGCGATACTCCCCTGCTTGCCCACGGCGCCATAGCGAAGCTTGATCCCACGCCGCTCGCACCAGTCTCGGAACCCGGCGCAGTCGAACTGCGTCCCGCGATCGCAGACGAGATACTTGGGCGTGCTGCCAGCGTTCGTCATCGTCCGTGCCTGCGACCTACCTCATTCACTCATCCCCGATCCCCAAATCCCCCCATCTCTCATTCTTCCCCTCCGGCTGCAAGGCTCCAAGGCATGCGATGGCCGATGATAGCGGGGGGGGTAGCGGGGGCCACGCTTACCAGAGTGGAGACAGTGGGGGGGCCGACAAATGCCGGCAATCCGACAAAATCCGTTCCTGACGAACCTTGACGCCCCGCCCCTTGTCAGCTACCGTATTAGCTGAGTCGTTTTCTCCAGGAATTCTTGCGGCCACCAGCATGATCCGCTCGCTCCCCCTAAGCCTCGCTCTACTACTCCAGCTTGCCACGAGCACGCCTTAGGGTTTCTGTCGACCGACTCGCCAACGAACAACCCCGACCCTGAGGCCCGCCAAGGACCTCAGGGTTTTTTCGTTTACTCACCGCAATCAACTCCCTCTCACACCACTCAAACCACCATGACCGCCACCGACTCACGACGTATCGTCATCTTCGACACCACCCTCCGCGATGGGGAGCAATCCCCAGGGGCCAGCATGAATCTGGCCGAGAAGCTCGAAGTGGCTCAGGCGCTGGTCGACCTGAAGGTCGACGTGATCGAGGCCGGTTTTCCGATTGCCTCGCCGGGCGACTTCGAGGCGGTGCGGGCGATTGCGTCGACCATCCGCGGGGCGACGATCTGTGGTCTCGCCCGCTGCAACGAAAAGGATATCGACCGCGCCGGGGAGGCACTCAAGGAGGCTCCCGACGCGCGGATCCACGTCTTTCTGGCCACGAGCGCCATCCACCGCGAGTTCAAGCTCAAGATGGATAAGGCGGAGATCGTCGCCCGGGCGATCGCGGGGGTCGAGCGGGCGCGGAATCTCTGCCCCAATATCGAGTTCTCGCCGGAGGATGCCGCCCGGACCGAGCCCGACTTTTTGTGCGAGGTGGTCGAGGCGGCGATCAAGGCGGGGGCGACGACGGTGAACATCCCCGACACGGTGGGGTACGCCACCCCGGAGCACATGGGGGGAGTGATCCGCAATCTTGTGAATCGCGTGCCGAACATCGATCAGGCGGTGATCAGCGTCCATTGCCACAACGACCTGGGGCTCGCCGTCGCCAACAGTTTGGCTGCCGTCGCCAATGGGGCCGGGCAGATCGAGTGTACGATCAACGGCATCGGCGAGCGGGCTGGGAACTGCTCGCTCGAGGAAATCGTGATGGCCCTCCGCACGCGAGGTGATTTTTATCACCACATGACGGGGATCGACACGACGCGGCTTGTCCCGACCAGTCGGCTGGTATCGAGCGTGACCGGCCTCGAAGTCCAACGGAACAAGGCGATCGTCGGCCGCAACGCCTTCGCCCACGAGGCGGGCATCCACCAGGACGGGATGCTCAAGGAGCGGTCGACCTACGAGATCATGCGACCGGAGGATGTCGGCTTTCAGCAAACCGACCTGGTGCTCGGTAAGCACAGCGGCCGGGCGGCGCTGGCCGATCGCGCCAAGGCGCTCGGGTATCACCTCGAAGGGGAGCAGCTCACGGAGGTGTTCGAGGCGTTCAAGAAGCTGGCCGACAAGAAGAAGGAGGTCTACGACTCCGACATCGCCGCACTTGTCGAGAAGCGAGTGAGTGCGGCGAGCGACGACTGGCAACTGGTGAACTACGAGGTGAAAGCCTCGAGTGAGGATATCCCAGCGGCGACCGTGACCCTCCGGCGTGGCGACGAGAAGAAGGTCGACACGTTCTTCGGCGGCGACGGGCCGCTGGACGCCCTGTTCCGCGTGATCGAAAAAATCGTCGGCACCCAGGTGGTCGTTCGCGACTACCGGGTTCATAGCGTGAGCAAGGGAAAAGACGCCCAAGGCGAAGCGACCATCGACGTCGAACACGAGGGGCGAATCTTCCGCGGCCGAGGGATCTCGACCGACACGGTGGAAGCGAGCACCTTGGCGTTTTTGAACGCACTGAACCGGGTGACGCAGACGGCGGGCTCCCCGACAGCGATTAGTTATCGGGATACGGTTTGAGGGGGGCAGATTTCGACATCGATTGACAGGATGGATAGGATGGCTGGTAGCCCGGGCTCGTTTGCCCGGGCGGATTTGGGGACCATAGTGGCACGACGGTCTCCGTCGTGTGAAGCGAGATTGGTGATTCGCGACTTAGCATCTCGGTGAACATGGTTGGTGGGAAGAATAGGACGCGGATCGTCAGGATTTGGTAGGATTTTCAGGATCGATGGGGCACGGTTGGGCAGATAACCACGGATTCTCATTGTTGGCCAACTTTTGTTGAGCGCTCGCGATAGGGGATGGTGAACGATGGGGCTCGATGGTGTTGAACTTGTGATGGAGGTCGAGCGGCGATTCGGCATCACGATCAAGGATGGCGAAGCCCAGCAAATTCGGACGGTGGGGGACCTGGCCCGGTTGATTGATGATCGGATGGCGGGTAAGACGCGATCGGCTTGCCCAACAATGGAGGGATTTCTCGCCGTGCGGCGACTCATTCGGCAATTCTTGACAAGCCCCGACTTCCGCCTCCGCCCGTCGATGCAGATCGCTTCGGTCGTTCCCGCTCACTCCCGGCGGCGGTTTTGGCGTCGTGTCAGAACGCAATTAGGGGTTCCACTGCCGCCACTCGAACAAACCCAGGGCACCAGGCTGCTGTTAACGACGATTTACGTAGGTCTGATCGCCATGGGTGTCTCGACCGCGCTGATCGATCCGGCCATTCTGCCCCTGGGAGTAGTGTTTGCAAGTCTCTGTATGCTGGGGATCCACTGGATCATGGGTTGGTGGCGGACAGAGGTCCCCGCTTCCATCGCGACAGTCGGACAACTCTCGCAGCGCGTCGCGGGCCTGAGCGTCGCCATCGCTCCCCCCCTGTCGTCGCGGGAGGTGTTCGAAAGACTACGCGAGATTATAGTGGACCAATTGGGTGTTCGGCCCGACGAGGTCGTAATGGATGCGCGATTCGTGGAAGACCTTGGGTTATCGTAATTGGCGAAATGGGACATCGATTTGCAGGATGGATAGGATGTATTTGATAGCAGACGACGGCTTGGCCAGGTAAGGAACAGTTTTGTGATGACCGACGAACCCATGCAGAACTACCTCGTCATCTCCCGCGGCAAGTGGGACAAGAACGCCGCGCCCGAGGCGATCCAAGCGGCGATCGATACGTTCTACGTCTGGCTCGAAGAGAACATCGCCGCCGGGCGGATGCTCACCGGGTCGCGGCTCGCGGTGGAGGGGAAGACTGTGTTCCGCGACGGGGTGGTGACCGATGGGCCGTTTGGGGAGACGAAGGAGTTGATCGGCGGATTTTGGTTTATCCGGGCGGCGAGTCTGGAGGAGGCGGCGCGGCTGGCGGGGGAGAATCCGTGTGCCGAGTTTGGGCTGTTCTACGAAATCCGACCGCTGGAGGCGGCGCGGGGGGATGTTTCGCGGCGGATGACTGAGTCGCCGGAGTGATCCAGATTGTACCGGCGCGATCCTACCGCGTAATGGAAGCCCGGAATTCGCGAAGCGGAGTCGCCCCCTCCCCTCCTCCGAATTCGCAGCAGTGGTCGATTCGTTCGATGGCCTTGGAGTAGCGATCTTGATCTTCCACGATCTTCGACCGGAAGAACTCGGCTTGCAGGACCTCGGCCGAACGACTTCCCAACAGCAACGCGACAAATCGCGTAGCGTTGGCAAGTGGCGCCGAGTGATTTCCCCAATAGCCGTGCCATCCACCAGGCCATCCCGTGGCGATCAGGTCTTCCCAGTGGCAATCGATGTGACGGGCGAGCCAGCGTAACGCAGGCGTTGGCTCTTCGGCGTAAGCCTTCCAAAATACGGCTTCGATGTCGATCCCAAGCACGCCGGCGAGCAGGGTGGCCTCGTCCCGATAGGCCCTAAGTTCCAGGTGCAGGATCGTATGCCGCAACCACGCTGTGAGCCACGATGCAATCGCTGTCACCTCGTCGGATTTCCAACTGTGCCAGTCGTACTCGCTGAGCATTGAACAAAGATGTTCGGCCCACCATGGCACGTTGGAGTTGCGGTCTTCGTCCGCCACCAGATCGGCGGCAACACGAGGAAGGAAGTATTTAATCGCACCGGCCATCTGGGACCTATCGGTTGAAGAAGGGGCCCAGCGGCAGAAATAGCGGTAGTCACGGTCTGACAGGTCCCAAACGGGGTGAGTCAGAGTCGGGTTGGAATCACCCCAACCGCGGGAGCCACGATATCCGCCGAATGTGCGTGCCATACCGCGCAGCACTTCGTCAAGTCCTTCATCGCCGGACTCAGGTTGAAAACTTGTCCCATACATTGGCCCAACTCGCCCATTTCCAAGCCCGACACGTCACTTGTTGTCACGGGCCCACGGATTAGTTCATAATATCAGCCGCTCCGTGGCACAGCATTCCCACCTCCCGCGAGACCCACCCCCATGCTCCGCACCTCCCTCCCCCTCTTTTCCCTCCTCGTCCTCTTCATCGCCGTCCAGGCCCCTGCCCCGCCGGCGCTCCGGGTGGCGATTGTCGAGTCGAAGGATCAATTTACTGACGTACTCGGCCTCTCCGAGTATTTCGCGTCGCGGAACCTGCGGGTTGAGGATTGGAGTGACACGTTTGAGCGAGGGAAGGTTCCCTCGATGGAGGGGATCGATCTGGTGGTGATCGGGTCGTTCGTCTCCGCCGATCGCGAGAAGCAGGCGACTTACGAGAAAGCGGCGGAGGCGCTGCGGGGGGTCGTCGAGCGGGGCGGGGTGGTGGCCGTGCTGTGTCAGGCCGACCAGCACTCGGATGGCGAGTCGTGGATGCCGGCGCCGCACCGGCTCACGCGGGCCGATCCCGACGCGCCGGTGGCTCATGCCCTGCAAGCCGAGCATCCGCTGTGGGTGGGGGGGGAGATCTTGGCCGACGTCGAGCGACGGGGTTGGAAGGTCCCCACCAATTGGCGGAACTACAACACGATTTGGGAAGCGTTCAGCGATTGGAACGAAGCGGCGATCGTTGTGGCGGGAGACGACGCCGTGGGCACGCGCGTTGCGGGGGTCGTCGAGATGGGTTGGGGCAAGGGTCGCGCGGTGTTCTACGCGATGGCCGCCGACAAGGCGTTCGTCGCCGGGAATGCGCCCGCCAAAAGTGGCGGAACGAAGCTGCTGACAAACCTGGTGGCCTACGCCGAGTTGGTGAAACGCGGCGAGGCCCCCGACGTCGTGGTGACCCCGGCGCCGGGCTTCAATCATCCGATCCAAGGGACCGTCTACCGCGATGCGAACGGCAACGGCGTCCGCGACGATGGCGAGCCGGGACTCGAGGGATTGGCCGTCAGCGATGGGTTCGACGTCGTATTCACCGACTCGGAAGGAAACTACAAGCTGGAGAATGCGGGGCATGATGCCCCGTTCGTGTTCCTCCATCAACAGGATGGGATGAAGTATCACGGGCAGGAATTCTTCCAGCGGATGCCGAACGGGGGAGATGCCGAGGTGCGGTTCGACTTTGGTGTGAAGCCAGAGCGACGGGAGGAAGAAGAGACGCGGCCGGTGCGGTTCGTGCAGCTTACCGACTCGCACATCCGCAACCCCGACGACCGCCAGTACATGATTCAGGCGACGAACGAAATCTACACGATGGAGCCGTCCCCCGACTTTATCATTGCCACGGGGGACCTGGTCGACTGGGGGGTCGACGAGCATTATCAGAACTACGTCGCGGGGATGCAGAAGCCGACGGTCCCCTACTTCAACTGCTTTGGCAACCATGAGATCCACATGGGGCCGTTGGAGCGGTACCACCAGTACATCGGTCCCGATTATTTCTCGTTCGAGATGAAGGGGGTCGTTTACCTGTCGCTCAACTGCGTCACCAAGACCAAACGTCAAGACACCTGGATCGCGCGGACGTTGGACCGGGTCGGGAAGGGTCGCCCCGTCGTCGTGTTCCAGCACTATCCGCCGACGGTGGAGCAGACCGAGCAGTTTGCGAAACTAGGGGTGAAGTCGGTCTTCTCGGGGCACTGGCACAGCGAGAAGGAGATGGAGCACGCCGGGGTGCAGAACATCAACTCCCCGACGTTCGTGATGGGAGGGATCGATGCCAGCCCGGCAGGGTTCAAGGTCGTTGAGCTCAAGAGCGACGGCTCGGCAACGACCACCTGGCGATATGGCTTTCAAGACAAGCGGCTCACGATCGTCTCGCCGCAAGGGAGCGCGGTCGACGGGAGCTACTTCCCGATCGTCGTGAATGCCTACGACACGCGGCGCGAGGTCGAGTCGGTGGAGTGGCATTTGGGGTCGAAGGAGAAGCCGGCGGCCGGAGGAACGCTGAAGCGCGAGTCGGCCACCGCGTGGGCCGGCAAACATGGGCACAGCCATGCTCACGGGCACGATCACGCGCATGACCACGATCATCCCCATACGCATGCGATCGCGCCGGGAAGCTACCCGGTGGAGGTGACGGCCCGCGACACGAGCGGGGCGACCTGGACCAAGCGCGAGCAGGTGGAACTGATCGACGGTCCCCCCGTCACCCCAGCGCCGCAGCAGGAGTGGCACATGTTCATGGGGAATGCCGGGCATGCGGGAGACGCCGGCGACGTCGACCTCAAGCTGCCGCTGCGGCTCGTCTGGTCGGTCGACACCGGGGGCGACCCCGACTTCGCCTCGCCGATTTATGCCGATGGCCGGGTTTATCTGGCCCTGAAAAAGCGAACCAAGGGGCGGATTCATGGGGTCGCCGCGTTCGACCCGGTGGGGGGGGAGCGGCTATGGCTCAAGGAAACGGCGATGGCCGTGAACCACACGCCCGCTTACCACGAGGGGGTGCTCTGCGTGGCCGAAATGGGGGGCCGGATTCATGGCCTCGACGCGAAGACGGGAAATGAAGTGTGGCACCACGATTTGATCGACGATCGCGGACGCTTCTGCTACTGTGCTCCCGCGGTTCACGATGGGGCATTCTACGCGGGTGTGATGCGGCGGACAGCAAGGCTCCGTGCCGCCGATGGCCATGTCGAGTGGGAAAAAGTGCTGGGGAGCGACAACGACTGGATCAGCACCTACGCCTCTCCCGCGGTGAGTGGCGACACCCTCGTGATGGGAGGAAATTTCTCCGGTGGGGCCAGCCTGGCAGCGGTCGACGCTGGGAGTGGCAAGGAAAAGTGGGGGCACGGGTCGTCGGGCCGGATGCTCTCCAGCCCCACGATCGTGGGGGAATATGCCCTGTACGTGACAACCCGGTCGCAACTCTACTGCTGCCAGGTCAAGGATGGCAAAGAAAAGTGGAGCGTCTCGCTGGGGCAAGACTGGTCGGCCACGACTCCCGCCGTGCGGATCAAGGGGGAAGGCGAAGGGATTGTCGTCGCCGGCTCGGGTGACGGCCGGATGCATGGCATCGACCTGGCGAGTGGCAAAATCGTGTGGACCCATACGTCGGAGGAGACGGTGCTCAAACTCTCCCCCTACCGCCGCGACGGCCGGCCGCTCGTCTCCTCGGCGACGATCGCGGGGGACAAGGTCTACTTCGGCAGCGCCGACGGGCACCTCTATTGCCTCGACCTGGAGAGTGGCAAGGAGCTATGGAAGTACGTCGTCGGCCTCCCGGTGATGAGTACCCCACTGGTGACGGGCAACGCGCTTTACGTGGCGGCGTACGATGGGAGGTTGTATTGCTTTACGGGGGTGGAGTGAGTTGGGAGTTGGGAGTTGGAAGTAGGAAGTTGGAAGTTGGAAGTTGGAAGTTGGAAGTTGGAAGTTGGGCAGCCCCGTAGGGGCGTATTACGTTAGCCCAGGGCAACGCCCTGGGTGGGGACGGCGACACCGATGACAGAGCCCTGAAAGGGCGCTCCAACATTTAGGTCGCCCTTTCAGGGCTCGTTCGTTTCATCCGCCACTTCTACCCAGGGCGTTGCCCTGGGCTATCGTAGTTTGCCCCCTCGGGGCGGGCAGAGGCCGAAGCCGAATGTTTGTGCCGCGGTAGGCCCGGACCTTGCAGTACGGAGTACGCAGTACCGAGTACAAAGTACGGAGGGGTCATCCCCGAACTGCCAACTGCCAACCCTCAACTTCCAACTCCCAACTCCCAACTCCCAACTTCCACCAATCCCTCAATCCAGCTTTGACGAAGTGGGAGCGAGGGGGAGCGTCACGGTGAAGGTGGTCCCCTTGCCGATTCCTTCGCTGACGACGCCAATCGTTCCGCCGTGGAGTTCGACCAGGTTTTTGGCAATCGACAGTCCAAGCCCCAAGCCGCCGAAGTTGCGTGTCGACGACGAGTCGACCTGACGGAACCGCTCGAAGACGACCGACAAGTACTCCGCCTCGATCCCGATGCCGCTGTCGCGGACCACAATCTCGAGGTGGGAATTGGCGCGCTTCAGGTAGATGTCGATGGTGCCTCCCTGGGGGGTGAACTTCACGGCATTGCTGAGCAGGTTCCACACGACTTGCTGCAGCCGTGTGAAGTCGCCCGCCACGTGCCCCACACCGGTATCGAGAATCTTGCGGAGGGCGATTTCCTTGGCATCGGCCGAGGGGCGTACGGCTGCCAGGGCGGCGTCGATGACGCTGGCCAGGTCGACATCGTGGACATCGAGATGCACCTTGCCGGAGATGATTCGGCTCATGTCGAGCAGGTCCTCGATGATTCGCGTTTGAGCTTGGGCGTTCCGCTCGATCGCTTCGAGCCCCTCTTCGAGTTCACTGGGGCTGGGGGGCTCCATGCCGAGGATTTGCGACCAGCCGACAATGGCATTCAGGGGAGTGCGAAGTTCGTGACTCAAGGTGGCGAGGAACTCGTCCTTGAGTTGGCTCGCCCGTTCCGCTTGCGAGCGGGCGTAGCGTTCGCTGGCCAACAGTTGCTCGCGCTCGTGTTCCATTTGCTTGCGGCTGGTGATGTCGCGCGCGATCTTCGACATTCCCATGATGCGTCCCGACTCGTCACGAATGGGGGAGACGCTAAGGGAGACCGTCAAACGACGTCCATCCTTGCAAACGCGCTGCGTTTCGTAGTTGTCGACACGCTCACCGCGGCGGATGCGTTCGAGGATTTGCGACTCGGCGTCCTTGCGCTCGCTAGGGTAGAGAATGCGAATCTGCTTGCCGATGACTTCCTCGGGCCGGTAGCCAAACATGCGAACCGCGGCGGCGTTCCAAGTGGTGAACACTCCGTCGAGTGTCGCGCTGATGATGGCGTCGTTACTCGACTCGACAATCGCGGCCAAGCGCCACCGAAACTCCTCGGCATGGGTCCGCCGTGTCACATCGCGAAAGCTCCAAACCCGACCCACCGCCTGACCATCGACATATTGAATCTTCGAATAGCGCTCGTAGATGCGGCCATCGTTGCGCCGCAACTCGTCGACTGCCTCGTCGTTCGACGCGTAAATCTCGTCGACTCGGCGCCCAAACGCCTCGCGGTCGGGAAACATCGACCGGACATGCTCAATCAACCGAGGATGGTCGCGGGCTTCGAGCACACCGGGGGGAACCTCCCACATGTCGGCGAAAATCGAATTGAATTCGACCAGGCGACGCTGGTTGTCGGTGACAAGGATGCCATCGGTGGTCGAATCGAGGGTCGAACGCAGAATCGATACCGTGCGGGACAATTCGCGCAGTCGCTCGTCGGCAGGCTCCCGCGCCTCGCCAGGTGGCTCGTGATCGCGATGTGACAAGAGGCTCTTCCTTCCGGCCAGCCCGAGGGGTGGAGCGGAGAACCGTCACCATGCGGCGACCGACTCTTCCGAACGTGATGAAACGTACCTCCCCGGAAGGAATTATAGCCAGAGAGGAGAGCGGTTTCGAGATCGGCCCGCAACTGGGCGACTAGTTGCCGAGTGGGGGGAGAAGCTCCACCGCGTCGAGCCCGAAGGAGGTCCCGCGCGAGTGGGGCGATTTGCCGACAGCCGTGACCGTCAGCTCGTGATGCCCTGCCATGAGTGCGCACTCCCCCAGTTCGATCCGCCCGGCGGGGGAAACTCGCCCCGAGAACAAATCGTGCTTCCCTTCGACAGGTTGGCCGTCGAGGGCGAAGGCGATCGTGCCATAATCGGGGGCGGCGGTCGTCTTGACCGCCACACGATAGGTGCCGGCCGTCGGGACATCGAGGGCGAGGGTGACGCTCCCCCCCTCCTCTGCCGCGCAAGCCAATTGACGACGCCCTCCCCACATCCGGCTGCCGTAGCGCGTCATCCGCTGAACATTGGTGTCGCACCGCTGGCGGGCCACGATTTCGAGTTCCTCGGCCTCCCAGCTCACCACCGGACGCTGCGCCCCATCGGGCATCGCTTCGAGCCAGAGTGCATCGTTGGCGTATTGCTTGACGTAGGCGTACGACATCCGGCCATAGCCGCGCTCTCCCCACTTCGCGCCGCGGCTATTGCGAACCCAAAACCACCCTCCTCCAGGCTGCTCGCTGTCGTCCTGATATCCCACCAGGGCGATGCTATGACCGTCGAACACCTGATCGGCGGGGGGGACCTCCATGATGTCGACACCACTCTTATGCGGCCATCGCAACCCGCAGGCCACGGGATGCCCCGCGGCGAGAGCGCTCCGCAAGGCGTCGAACTGCGACGGTTCGAGCCCGTGCCGGGCATCCCAGCGCTTGATCCAGTGGGTTCGCCAGCGGTGGGCGTGGCGCGCCGCGTGCTCGATCAAGTCGGCGGAGGGAGCCGCGCGCTCTCCGCGCGGCTGATAGGCAAATTGCTCGTCGGGGCAGATGCCAAGTTGTTCGAGCCCGGTGACCGCCTCGTAAAACATGGCCTGGTCACCCTGTCGGCCCGTCGCCTTGTCGGCGGCCCAGACGAGGTATTCCTCTGAGAATCGCTCGATGCCCGAGGGAGTCTGCATAGCCGCCTCGTAGTTGGCAACGGCCGTCACGGCAAACAGCGAACAGGTGCCACGGCTCCCCTGCGAGCGGCAGTCGAGACCGAGTTGGTCGTAGCCTGGGCGGAGGTCGACGCTGGCGGGGAGGGGGTCGGCGTGAGAGGTACCACTCGGGAACAACAGACTGATCGACAACAGTAGGAGGAAAAACCTCGCCATGGAGAAATCTCGCGGGGGTGGAAGTGAGATTGCTCGGGGGAATCACCCCCCGGGTGGGATGCCGCTATGGTAAACCAAACTGGTGTGGCAAGTTAAGACTTTGCACGCGGAAAAACCTGGCACGTCGCCTTGGCGTGTTTCCTAACATCTCTGGACATCAGCGTTTATGACGAATCGCCGCTGGTCAAGCCCAGTCGCCACGAACCGCACGGGGGGCGACCGTCGCGCAATCTTCACATTTTCTTCACATTCCCCCATTACCATTGCTGGCAGTCAAGAACCGCTGAGAGTTTAAGTCGAACGCCACCCAAGTTCCGCTGGGCGAATGAAGTACACCCACCTCAGACCAGGCCAGTTTGCGGCAGCGGCTCTGCTGCTGGCGTCGCTCACTGGCTGCGGAGGATCGCACGACAAGCTCATTCGTATCGACGGTTCGAGCACCGTCTTCCCGATCACCGAGGCGGTGGCCGAGGAAGCGCGTCACGCGCATCCCTCGGTCTACGTGACGATCGGCAAAAGTGGCACCGGAGGGGGGCTCAAGCGGTTTGGCCGCGGCGAACTCGAGGTCTGCAACGCCTCGCGGCATATCAAGCCCGAGGAGACCGAGGCTTGCCGTACGAACGGCTTCGAGTTTCTCGAATTCACGGTGGCCTACGACGGGATCGTGGTCGCCATCAATCCGGATAACGACTTTTGCACGAGCCTGACGGTCGACCAACTCAAGGAGTTGTTTCGTCTCGATAGCCCGATCAAGACCTGGAGCGACCTCAACCCGGCATGGCCCGACAAGGAAATCAAGCTCTACGGCCCCGGGTCGGACTCGGGGACCTACGAATTCTTCAATGAGAAGGTTCTCGGCAAGGGAGAAAAGGTCCGCACCGGATTCACCCAGAGTGAGGACGACAACATCCTGGTCAATAATGTGAAGGCCGAGAAGTACGCCCTGGGTTACTTTGGCTACGCCTATTACTCCGCCAACGCCAAGGCGATCAAGGTGGTGGCCATCGACACGGGGGATGGCCAGCCGGTCGCCCCGAGCGTGTCGAGCATTGGCAACAAGACCTACCAACCCTTATCGCGGCCGCTGCTGCTGTATGTCCGCCAGGATGCCATTGCTCGCGAGGATGTACGCGACTTTCTTGGCTTCTATCTCGACTCGGTCGCCGAACTTGCCGAAGAGGTGGGCTACGTGCGGGCTCCAGCCGAACTGGCCGAAGAGAGCCGCAAGCTATTGAATGCCGAAGTCGCACGGGCTGATCGCAACACAGGTTCCCCGAATCCCGAAGAGGACGAGGCCGCCAGCGTGGCCCGCGACGACAGCCATTGAGCAAGATTGTCCCCCAATTCCTGCCTTCGGGAGCCGACGCCCCTCGGCCGTCCGATGTCCCGACCCACCGCCGTCCGATCGAGACGCTGGTCGCGGTCGTTCTGAGTGTTTGCGCGGCGGTGTCGGTGGTGACGACGGTGGGTATCGTCGTCCTGCTGCTGTGGGAGTCGCTCCAGTTTTTTCGCGAAGTTTCGGTGTGGGAGTTTCTGTTCGGCTCCACTTGGGCGCCGCAGAACAACCAATATGGCATCCGCCCATTGTTTGCCGGGACGATGCTCGTCACCGTGGGCTCGATTCTCGTCGCACTTCCCATTGGCTTGGGGACAGCCATCTACCTAAGCGAATACGCGAGCCCCGTGGCCCGCGAGACGATCAAGCCCGTGCTCGAGCTACTCGCGGGGGTTCCCTCGGTGGTGTTCGGTTATGTCGCCTACATCGTCATCTCCCCCTACATCAAGCTGCTGATTCCGGGGGCCGACATCAACAACGCCGCGTCGGCGGCGATTGTCGTGGGGTTCATGATCCTGCCGACGATTATTTCCCTGTCGGAGGACGTGCTCCGCGCCGTCCCTCGCAGCCTGCGGGAAGGGGCCTACGCCCTGGGAGCGACCAAGGTCGACGTCACCGTGAAGGTCGTCGTGCCGGCTGCCATGTCGGGGATCATGGCGTCGATTCTGCTTGCCATTTCGCGGGCGATTGGCGAGACGATGGCCGTCACCCTCGCCGCGGGGGGTACGCCCCGGACGACACTCAACCCCTTTGTCAGCATTCAAACCATGACCGCGTTTATCGTCGAGAAGGCGAGTGGCGAAAGCTCGCATGGCGACGCCGACTTCCGCACCATCTTCGCGGTCGGCCTCGCCCTGTTCGCCACGACCATGGCGCTTAACCTCGCGGCCCAATGGATCCTCAGGCGAGTTCGAGAGAAATACGAGTGACACGCACCTTCCCTACCCTCAACCCGGCGGAACTTGCCCGTAGCGAGCGCTACCGCGCGCGGAAGCGCTGGCAATCGGCCGCGTTCGCATGGGCCTGCTGGCTCGCCACGGTTGGCAGTCTGGCGATCCTGGCGTTTTTGCTCGTGAGCATTGCCTGGCGTGGACTCCACACCATCGATTGGCAGTTCCTCACCGGGCTCCCTTCACGCAAGCCAGATCAAGCGGGCATCCTGGTCTATCTGACCGGGAGCCTGTGGCTCATTTGCCTGACCACCGTCATCTCGGTGCCGCTGGGAGTGGGGTCGGCGCTCTACCTCGAGGAATACGCCAGCGACAGCCGCTGGCGAAGGCTGGTTCAACTCAATATCGCCAACCTGGCGGGTGTCCCCTCGATCGTCTATGGCATCCTGGGGCTCGGCGTCTTCGTGAGCCTGCTGAAGATGGGGCCAAGCATCCTGGCCGGGGCGCTCACCTTGACCCTCGTCATTCTGCCGATCGTTATCCTCTCGGCCCAAGAGGCGCTGCGGGCCGTGCCGAATTCCATCCGCCAGGCCTCTTACGCCCTGGGGGCCACCCGCTGGCAAACCACCTGGCGGCAGGTCCTGCCGGCGGCGATGCCCGGCATCATGACCGGCGTCATCCTGTCGATCGCCCGGGCATTGGGAGAGGCGGCGCCCCTGGTGGCGATGGGAGCGGTGCAGTACGTCGGGCGGCCGGCGACGGGGATCGATCAACCTTTTTCGGCCTTGCCGCTATTGATATTCGACTGGTCGAGCCGCCCGCAGCACGAGTTTCACGATCTGGCCGCGGGGGCGATTTTGGTGCTGCTGGTGGTCCTGATGACGATGAGCGCGGTGGCCGCGGTGGTGCGATATCGATTTGGCAGGCATATCCGCTGGTAGCCGGCTGGCTCATAATCAGGCCTAGAAACCTCAATGGAAGCTTAGTGACGTGGACGATTCCTCCCTTACTCTCCGCCCCCCTTCCGGCATGGCCGACCGTCCCTCGCGAACCGCGAAGGAGATGGCTCGTGCGTCGTGCAAGATCGCTGCCACCCACCTCAACTTCTGGTACGGGCCGAAGCAGGCCTTGTACGACATCAACCTCACCATTCCCGAGCATTGTGTCACGGCCTTCATCGGGCCTTCGGGCTGCGGCAAGAGCACCTTTCTGAGGTGCCTCAACCGGATGAACGACATGATCGAGGGGACGCGGGTCGAGGGAGAAAT
The DNA here is from genome assembly GCA_964650265.1 of uncultured Planctomycetaceae bacterium. Taxonomy (GTDB): domain Bacteria; phylum Planctomycetota; class Planctomycetia; order Pirellulales; family Lacipirellulaceae; genus CAZYQQ01. Next base: position 16,878 of record CAZYQQ010000024.1, on the reverse strand, counting down.
CCTGCTCGATGGCCGAGAGATCCGCGGCACCAAGGTCGACGTCGTCGAACTCCGCAAGCGGGTTGGCATGGTGTTTCAAAAGTCGAACCCCTTCCCGAAATCGATCTTCGAGAACGTGGCCTACGGCCCCCGTGTCTCGGGGATTCGCAATCGCTCGACCTTGCAGGATATTGTCGAGTCGTCGCTCCGCCGCGCGGCCTTGTGGGACGAGGTGGCCAATCGGCTCGACGATTCGGCGCTCCAGCTCTCCGGGGGGCAGCAGCAGCGGCTCTGCATCGCCCGGGCGCTGGCGACCGATCCCGACGTGCTGCTGATGGACGAACCCGCATCGGCCCTCGACCCGACCAGCACTTCGCGGATCGAGGACTTGATCTTCGAGCTCAAGGACAACTACACGATTGTCATCGTGACCCACAACATGCAGCAGGCGGCCCGCGTATCGGATCAGACGGCCTTCTTCTACGAAGGGAAGCTGATCGAGGTCGGGCCCACCACGGAGCTTTTCACCAATCCCGAGAAGCGCGAAACAGAAGACTACATCACCGGCCGCTTTGGCTAAGCCGACGCGGCACGCGGCATTACCCCCCCACAATGACCGGTTTCCATGAGTAAGCATTTAGCCCGCGACCTCGAGCTCCTCGAGCAGGAGATTCTCGCCCAAGCCTCGGTGGTCGAGACAATGATCCGCACGGCGTGCAATTCGCTTTGCCTGCGGCGTACCGACATGGTGTGGGAGGTGCTCGAAAAGGAGCAAGCCGTCAATCGCCGCGAGGTGACCATCGAGGAGGAGTGCCTCAAAATCCTCGCCCTGCACCAACCGGTGGCGACCGACCTCCGCCGGGTGGCCACCGTGCTCAAAATCAATAGCGACCTGGAGCGGATCGCCGACCTCGCCGTCAACATTTCCGAACGATCGCGGGCCCTGGCCGAACTGCCTGAAATCCGCGTACTCGACGAGCTTGAAACGATGTCGGCCTTGGCCGTCGACATGGTCCGCAAGGCGCTCGACGCCTTCGTCGAGCTCAATGCCGACGCCGCCCGCGGCGTCTGCGCCGACGACGACAAGGTCGACGCCCTCAACGAAGCGGTAATCGGCGAACTCAACGAACTGATGCAGAAACATCCCGAGCTGGTGGAACCGGCGCTCCATTTCTTCTCGGCCGCGCGGCATGTCGAGCGGATCGCCGACCACGCGACCAATATCGCCGAAGATGTCGTTTATCTGGTGGAGGGTGAGATCACCCGGCATGGGCTCGGCGAGCCCGGCGCGTAACTCCCCTCTCTCCCCTGCTCGATTGCCGATTTCCCCCCACGAGCCGATGGCGAAGCCCCTGATACTGGTCGTCGAGGACAACCGCTCCCTGGCGGAAGTGCTCGAATACAATTTGCGGCAGGAAGGGTACGACACGCTGGTGGCCCAGTCGGGCCAGGAGGGGCTCAACCAGGCCCGGGCCCGATTGCCGCAGCTACTCGTGCTCGACCTGATGCTGCCCGTGATCGACGGGCTCGAGGTCTGCCGCCGGTTGCGAGCCGATCCACACACTCGGGAGATTCTCGTCCTGATGCTCACCGCCAAGGCGGAAGAGACCGACGAGGTGGCCGGCTTCAATGTGGGGGCCGACGACTACGTGACCAAGCCGTTTAGCGTCAAGGTGCTGCTCGAGCGGATCCGGGCCCTGATGCGTCGCCGGCGCGGCCAGGTCGACACTGGCGACGTGCTCGTGAGCCAGGGGGTGCTGCTCGATCGCGATCGCCACCGCGTGACCGCGGGGAGCGAATTGCTCGACCTGACGCCGAGCGAATTCAGTCTGCTCGAGGCGCTCCTTCGCCAGCCAGGCCGAGTATTCAGCCGTTCGGAACTGATCGATTCGGCCCTCGGAGGGGATTCGCTGGTGCTCGAACGGACAATCGATGTCCACATCCGCGCGCTCCGCAAGAAGATGGGCACCCACGCCAACCTCGTCGAGACGGTTCGCGGCGTGGGGTATCGATTTCGCGATCCGATCGCGCGGTAATCACTCTGCGAGCGGCTTGTTGGCCGGAGCGAGCTGCGGGTCGTCGAGGTCGAGCCGGTAGAGAATCTGGTTGTAGTCGTACCGCGGGGTGGTGACCGGCTTGTTGGCGAACTGCTCGGTGTAGGTCCCCTCGAAGAGGAGGATCGGCGAACCGGCTTCGGTGAACTCGGGATGGATCCGCGTGTTGTAGAACGTGTAGTTGTCGTGGGTCACGACCTTCACCGCCGGACCCCAGGGGCCGGTGGGCTGATCGGCCTCGGCATACCAGATTTCCCCAAAGTTGCTTTCCTTGCCGAAGCTCTGCATGAAGATGGCGACCCATCGCTGGCGATATTCGTTCCAGACCATGTGGCCCGTGTGAGGGGCGATCTCCCGGCCATCGGCGGTGGTCACCTTTTTCTGTGGCTCGAGCTTGACCCAGGTGCTTGGGTCTTGCCACGCCTCGAATGTGGCCGGCATTTTCAGTTTGGGGAAGGGGTTGCCGAACACGACCCAGCGTTTCCCCTCGTTGTCGGTCCAGTAGCTGGCCTGGCCATCGGGGAAGAGGGGCTCGCGATCCCCCTCGCGCCACACGGTGCGAACGTGGCGGAAGGCCTCGCGCCCCTCGTCCCACACGCAGAGCCCCCGCTCGTAGGCCGACAGCGGGGGCCGGATTTTGCTGTAGGCCGCCACTAACCTCGACTCCCCCTTGGCGTCCGGCAGACTGATGTGGCCGAATACCCAGGTCGGTCCTGGCCCTTCCATCGGGGCAATGCCACGGACGCGCCCCTGATCGTTGACAAAATAATCGAGCCTGAACTTGAGGGGTGGCTCGAACGATTGCAGGGGCTTTACGTCGGTGGTAGCACCGGTGCTATGGAATTCTCCCAGCGGATAGTTGGCCAGCGAGGTGTCGCCCCAGAGCCAGTGAAGTCGTCCGTTGTGGACCGCCGTTTGCACGCTGTCGCAACCCACGATGGGCCCGTCGGTCCAGTCGAGGTGCTGTCCCATCTTTTGGCTCTCGGCAAACAGCCCCGCCCCAGTGAGACGGCCCAGGCGCTTGGCGATGTTGACGCGCGCGATTTCAATCCGCGCCGTCCCCCCCGACTCGACCACAATCCGCTTCCCCCGATACCCGAAGCCATCGGCTTTCACCTCATACCCATGCGAGCGAATGTGGAAAAAGACCTCGCGGCCAAAGAGTTCGGGCGAGTCGATCGCGACGACGCCCGCGTTGTCGGTGACCCACTTCTCGTGGTGGACTGTCGTGAGTTCCACCAGTGGCACGGGCCAACCATTCTCCTGGTCGACCACTTCGATCCGCATCGGTTCGGGTCGCGGCTCGGCAGCGGTAGCAAGCGAGGCGAGTGCCACCACGCCCAGAGACAGGAAGGCCTTCGTTGACATCGCGATGGGAACCTGGAGCGACATGCGCTTCGTCTCCTTGGGGGGGCGGTGGGTAGCCGGAGGATGGGGGGACCCCAGAGAGGTGGGGGCCCGGCAGGACAGGCCCTCATTCTAACCCCGAGGGTCCGGCAAGTCACGGCGACGCCGCGTGAAGGCGGCTGCTCGAACGCGCATGACCGAGCGGTGGGGGGTATCGTCGGCTGGCAAGCGAAACCGTTGTTTAAAACGGGTGGAGCCGATCGGAGCCGGCATCGGCCGTGGCGGGCACCTGGCCGCCAAAGGGAAAGCTGCTAGCGGGCTCGCCGGCATCGAGCCGCCAATCGATGCTGGGGGGCTCCGGCACCATGTCGCTGGCCGCCGATCCGCCGGGCACGAGGGAGAACTCAGGGGAGGGTGCGGTCGCGCCCGCAGGTGGAACGACGCTGTCGGTTTCCTCGATGATCTGGCCAGGGAGTTCGCCACGATGGGTTGCGACCGAGGCATCGCCTACGCGCTGGGGATAGACTCCATGACTGACCATCGGGGCATTCGCCGACGCGTAGTTGAGCGGTCGCGAACGGCCGCGGCGAGCTTCGAGTTCGGCCGCGTCGCGATAGGCTTTGCCAGGCCAGGCCCCTTCGGCCAGATAGATGTTGTCGTATTCGAGCAAGGTCCCCTTGGAGAAGTGGACATTCTTGATGGCGATGGCATATTCCGTGAGGGCTAGGAAGTAACGCGACTGGGCTTCGGCTAGCCGGCGCTGGGAATCGAGCAGCAAATCGAGTGGCGCTTTGTCGGCATCGAAGAGCCGGCTCACCTCGGCCACCTGCTCCTGGCTGGCGAGCAATCGGTTGTAGGCCGTCTGCGAGACGACAAATGCACGGTCGACCTCGCCCACGCTCGAGGCGACCTCGTGGATCACCTCTTCTTGCTGATCGCAGAAGATGGCCCGTTCGCGCGCGAGCTGGAGTTCGGCGTTCCGGACAGCCGTGTGAGCACGGCGGAAGCCGATCGGTACGTCGAGTTCGAAGCCGACCTGCCACTCCTGGAAGTCGCCGGTGAGCAGGTCGTCGTAGGCATTGTCGAAGCGGGCAAAGTTGTCGTCGCTCTCGTCGAACAGGTCCTTGCCGAACCCGCGGAAGCGGTAGCGGCCGACGGCATCGAGTCGGGGGAGGAGATGATTCTTGCTGGCGACCAGCTCGAGTTCGCGTCCCCGAATGCGGAACCTTTGCCGCCGCAACTCGGCGCGTCGGGCAAGGGCCTCGGTGCTCACATCGGACCAATCGAAGTTCACCGGGGCAACAACCGGTTCGTCGGCGGGGCGGAGCAACCGCCCATCGCTGGCAGGCAGGTTCATCAGCCGCCGCAAGCGCCGCTCGGCCACCAACACGCCACCGGTGCCGCGGAATGTGCCCGCCGTGCTGCCGTTGCCGGTGCGGGTGCCGTCGAAGAGCCGGCCACTGAGCGAGTTTTCGACTTCCTCCTGGAAACGATAGTACTGCTCGCGGGCCTGAGCCTCTTTATCGGCCTCGCCCCCTCGTTGTGGTCCGGCGTCGAACTTGGCCTTCACTCCCTGCCAGGTTGCAAGGGCCGCGTCGCGGGCCGCAACTTTGGCATCGAGGTCGCGATAGGCGAAGTAGAGATCCCAATAGGCATTCTCGACATTGCTCACATAGTTGCGGACGGCGATTTCGAAGTCGGCTAGCTGCACGTCGGTATTGAGCCGCGCAAGGACCACACCGGTATAGATGCCGGGGGTGCGGGTCGGTCCCGCGATGCGATTGAATTCCATACCACTCCCTTGCAGTAAGGGATGGCGAACCTCGCCTTCGACTTTGGTGGTCCAGGCGTTGGGATACAAGTTGGCCGGGGCGTTGTTCCCACCAAACTCGACGATCTTACGCGCCGAGAGCTCGGTACCAGTGACCGACCGCTTTGTAAGCTGGGTCTGGAACACACCGTTATTCTCTTGAAGAACCCGGGCACCACCGCCAAAGTACTCGTTGTTGAGCACGCGGTCGTTGTTTTCGGCAAACAGGGTCGTGTTCCACTGTGCGTCGAAGGCGCTCAAGGCCGACTCGATCCCCAGGATCGGATCGGTTTCGGTGATCGAGGGATCGTGAATGGTGCGCGTCGCGCCAGGGCTGCGAATCACGGCTCCCCCCAAGTCGCTGAGCACCGTGGTGTTGGCGAACGCCACGGACACGACTTCCACCAGATGGATGTCCTGATATTCCAGCGGATCGCTGCTCGAGAGGGTCCGCGGGGCCATCGAATCGATCGATTCCCCAAAGCAGTTCGTCGAACAGCTATTGACCGCGGGATACTCGATTTCGGCGGAGACTTGTTGGTAGTGCCCCTCGATCGGATCGCTGCATGCCTTGAAACCTTGATTCCCTCCACGGCAACCGAGACTCAATAGGCCTACGGCCACCATGGTAGGACCGACGAATTTAGCAAGTCTGTTGTTCATCGCATGGTTCAACCGAAAGGTTGGGTGCCGTTGTCGCTCGGAAGCTCAGCTAGCAGCAGAGCCCTTCCGAGACTCCACCGCCCGTCTACTTTTCGGCACGCCTTCGTCCATGCAATCAGAAAATCCGGCAAAACCCGCAACAGTGTCAGATTTTGGTGCCTGCCCCGCTGCGCGGACCGCGCCAGAACCCGCACGGCCCCGTTATACTGAGGGTTATGTCTCATCCCGATGCCCCTCAACATCCGCCCCACGCCGAAGCCGGCGTGTGGCGTGAGCTCGAACTGCTGCTCGACGATCTGGAGGTCGACGCCCGTCGCCCCCAGGATGTCGAGAGCTTTCATGCCGCGCTGCTAGCAAGGCTAGCGGCGGGGGTGGCGGCCCGTAGTGGGGCGGTGTGGCTGCGTCAGTCAGGCCGACTCCGCCTGGTGAGCGAGACCAACGAACATAGCCGTGGGGTGGCCGATCGGGGAGAGCATGAGCTGCTGCTCGCCGCGGCAATCGCCAAGGGGAGAACCGTGGTTGTCTCCCCGCGCACCGAACTGGCCGAGGGGGCGCGCAACACGTCGGACGACTACCGCGCGATTGGGATCGTGGCGCTCAGCACCTGGCTTCCCGCCGGTTGGGGACCGCCGCGACAAACCTCTCCGCTGGGAGAAAAGGGAGATGCGGTGGCGGTTGTCGAGCTGGCCCTTCCCGCGGGACGCTCCCCCAGCAGCTACCGTGGGGCGCGCGAGGTTGTGGAGACGGCGTGCCAGGCGGCTGCCGAATTTCACGCCCGGGCCGAACTTGTCCGCTTGCAGCAGGAGCGCCGCGAGCGCGACGCCCTGATCGAGTTCTCGCGGGCGATCGCCGAGCCACTCGATCTCCAGGCGACGGCATTTGCCATTGTCAACGAAGGGCGACGGCTCCTCGGCTGCGACCGGCTGAGCCTGCTCGTGGCGCGCGGGTCGAGGCTGCGCCTCGAAGCGGTGAGTGGCGTCGACCGGGTCGAACGTCGTGGGCAGGCGGCCCGCCAACTCACCACGATTGCCCGCGAAGCGCTGAAGCTCGCCGAACCCATCTATTACGCCGACGGCCAGATCGATGCCCTCCCTCAGGTGGCCGACGCGGCGCACCGGTATGTCGACCAATCGCACGCCCGGGTGCTGGCCGTGGTTCCCATGGAACTTGGCACAGGGGAGGAAGATTTCTCACGACGGGTCGTCGGAGTGCTGGTTGCCGAAGCGTTCACCGGCACCGATCACCTCTCGGCAGGCCTTGTCTCCGAAGTGGCTCGACTCGCCGCTCCCGCACTGGCGACCGCTCAAGCCTGGCACGACTTGCCCCTGGGGTGGGCGCTCAAGCGACTCACGTGGCTTCGCCGGCCCCAGGCGCTGTTGCGGGCCGCGTTCGCCGCCGCGATCGTCGCCGCGGGAGTCGCCGCCCTGATGTTGGTTCAATCGCCGCTGCGAATCGACGTCCGCGGCGAGTTGTTGCCGGTGGTACGGCAGGATATCTTTGCGCCACGAGAGGCCATTGTCGAGTCGCTCGCCGTCGCGCATGGGACCGAGGTCGAGTCGGGAGAGACTCTGATGACGCTGCGCGATCCCGATCTTGCGCTCGAGATCGCCCGGGTTGCGGGAGAGACCACGACCGCCCAGCGGCAGCTCGAGGCGATTCGCGCCACCCGCACCACGGCGGGTGGCCAGCGGGTCGACCCGGTAGAACGTTATCGGCTGTCGGCACAAGAAGAGGAACTCAAAGCGCGGCTTGCGAACCTCGCCCGCGAGGCAGAACTTTTCACCCGGCAACGCGAGTCGTTGACCGTGGTGAGCCCTATCGCCGGGCAGGTCATCACCTGGGAAGTCGACCAGCGGCTTGCCGGGCGTCCGGTCGAGCGAGGGCAAGTCCTGCTGAGCGTGGCCAACACCGCGGGAGAATGGCAGCTCGAGCTCCAAATCCCCGACGACCAGATGGACGCCATCCGCCACGCGGCTGCCGACGGCACACCCCTCGAGGTGGAATATCGCCTGGGGAGCGACACGTCGCAGCTCCATCGCGCCACGATCACCGACATCGCCCAACGGGCCGACATCGTCCAATTGCCCTCTGGAGAAGAAACCCGCAGCGTGGTCGCCCACGCGCGGCCCGTGAGTGAAATGACGGCCGAGCTGCGCGAGGCGGCGCTCCGCCCCGGTGGCTCAGTGCGGGCACGGATCGTTTGTGGCGATCATCCCGTAGGGTACGTCTGGCTTCGCGACGCGTGGCGCGCGCTCCGCAACTGGTGGGAGTTTTAAAACAATGTCGGCACGTTTGCTTGGTGTTGCGCTGGTCCTGCTGCTGGCCCTGGCCGCGAGGGGCGCTTGCGCCCAGACCATTACGGCCGAGTCGGTCGTGCTCCAATTGCTCGACGAAGCCCAATTGGCCGCGGGCCAGCCAGGTCTGGTGGTCAAGATGGGAGTGGCCGAGGGGCAGCGGGTCAAACCGGGCGAGATTGTCGCCCGCATCGACGACTCGGCGGCACGGATCGCCGAGCAAGGGGCGCTCGCCGAACTAATGGTCGCCAAGGGGGAGGTCGAGGACGACGTCAAGGTCCGCTACGCCCGCAAGGCGCTCGAGGTGGCCGAGAGCGAGCTTGCCCGGTCGCTCCAAGTGATCGAACAGAACCCCAAGAGCATCTCGCAGTCGCAGGTCGACATCGAGCGGCTCAAGGTCGAGGAACTCAAGCTCGAAATCGAGCGAGCCGAGCACGACCTGGTACTCGCCGCGCTCAAGGTCCACGTTGCGGAGGCCAAAGTGGCCGCCGCGCGACTCGAGATCAAGCGGCGGCAGATCGTCGCCCCGATCGACGCGGTGGTGGTCGAAGTCCACACGGCGGCCGGCGAATGGGTCGAGCCGGGAGAAAAAATGATGCGGCTGGTGAGCACGCGGCGGCTGAAGGCCGAGGGGTTCGTTTCGGCCAGCGAAGCGGCCAGCGGCATCGAAGGCTGCCCCGTCACGGTGACGCTCGAAGAGATGGGGGCTAAGGTGAGCGGCAAAATCGTCTTCGTCAGCCCCGAGATCGACCCCATCAACAAGCAAGTCCGGGTGTGGGCCGAGGTCGACAATGCCGACGGCGTGCTGCGACCGGGGCAGACCGTCGAGATGGAAATCTCCTCAGCTCCTTGAGACGTGCGCGCATGGACACCCTCCTCTCCACCGTCGATCAACCCCTTGGCCTGCGTGCCCGGGCCGATTTGTTGGCGCGTGCCGTTCCGGTGGCGGGGACGCCGATGTGGGTCGTCAAGGATCCGATCACGCTCGAGCAGTATCAGCTCACGGGCGAGGAACATTCGCTCTGGTCGCGACTCCGCACGTCGGCCTCGCTCCGCGACTTGCAGCGCCACTTTGCCCACGAATTCGCGCCCGCCGTAGCCGAGGCGTACGAAATCTGGAGCGCGCTCGCGCGGCTCCATCAATCGGGTCTGTTGATCGGGGTCCTTCCCGGTCAGGGGGAAGCGCTCGCCCAGCGGCGGGCCGAGCAGCGATCGCGCGAACGTCGCTGGGCCTGGATGAAGCTGCTGGCGATTCGGCTGCCGGGGATCAATCCCGACCCCCTACTCGAAGCCGCACTCCCGCTCGCGCGACCGCTGCTCTGTCTGCCAGGTTTGGCGATCGGGCTACTGCTGGTGCTCGCGGCGGCGGGACTCCTGATCTCGCATGCCGAGGAATTCATCGACCGCTTGCCCACGCTCGGCCTCCTCATGTCGCCGAGCAACTGGCCCTATTTGCTGCTGGCGATTGTCGGGCTCAAGGTGCTCCACGAGCTGGGGCACGCGATGGTGGCCAAACGGCTGGGGGCTGAGGTGCCGGAGATGGGGATCTTGCTGCTCGCCTTCCTCCCCTGCCTCTACTGCGACGTGAGCGACATCTGGCGGCTCCCCAAAAAGTGGCAGCGGATGGCGGTTTCGGCAGCCGGCATGGGGGTCGAGCTGGTGGTCGCCAGTATCGCCACCTTCGTGTGGTGGTTCAGCGAGCCGGGGCTCATCAACCTCCTGGCGCTCAATGTGATGATGGTCGCCACGGTTGGCACCCTCGCAATCAATGCGAATCCCCTGCTCCGCTACGATGGTTACTATCTCTTGATGGACCTCACCGAAACGCCGAACATGTGGCAGAGGTCGCGCGAAGCCTTGCGATCGCTCCTCGGCCGTTGGTTCTTCCGGCCTACTCGGGGCGAACCCGCCCCACCGCGCGAGCCGCTGTGGCTCGCCGGGTATGCCGCGCTTTCGAGCCTTTACCTTATCGTCGTCATGCTGGCGATTTTCTTCTCGCTGGTGGGGCTCCTTGCCCCGCGGGGACTGGCGGTGGTGGCCTATTTATTGGGAGGGATCATGCTGGCGGCGATGGTGACGGGGGCCGTGCTGCAAATAACGGCCAGCCTGCGAAGCCCACTCAAGCGAAGCCGCCTGCGACCAGTGCGGATGATGGTGGCGATGGGCGTGGTGCTTGTCGCGATCGTTGGCCTGATGCAATGGCCGATCGTCGATGCGGTCGTTTGCCAGGCGACAGTCGTCCCCCAGCAAGCCGAGCGCGTCGTGACGACCCTCGACGGGCGGCTCGACTACGTTCTGCCGGCCGGGACGCGCGTCGCGCGCGGGGACGTGATCGCACGGCTCTCCAACCAGCGCGTCGCCCATGAACTTGCCACCGCCGAAGGAGCCGTTGCCACCGCCCGGACGCGGCTCGAGGGGCTCATGGCCCTGCGGCGTCTCGACGCGGAAGCGAGCTCCAGGATTCCAGCCGCGCAAACGGAACTCGACGAGCTGACCCGGCAACTCGAGCGGCATCGCCAGGAAGCGGCGCGGCTCGAACTCCGCGCCCCGGTGGCCGGTGTGCTCATCCCCCCGCCACGAACTGTCGCGAAGCCGGAGAATGCAACCTTGGCTGCGTGGTCGGGGACGCCGCTCGACGCCAAGAATCTCGGGGCGTGGATTGCGCCCGGGACATTGATGGCCCTGGTCGACGCAACCGAGACGTGCGAAGTGATGGTCGCCATCGACGAGCGCGACATCGAGCTGGTCGCCCCTGGCCAGTCAGTGCGGGTGCAGCTCGATCAGCATGGGGGGAGGGTGTTCGACGCGACAGTCGCCGAAATCGCAAGACGGGGAGCGGCAACCGAGGCAAGCTCCCCTCAAACGATGGGCCTCGCCCAGTTCTTACCCCACCCGCTCGAACCGGCGCTGCGGATATCGCGGTACGAGGCGCGGCTCGCGCCGCGCGCCCCCCTGTCGGGAGTCACCCTCACCGGGGGAGGTCGGGCCAAGATCGAAACGGGGCGGACCAGACTGGGGGTCTGGCTCATTCGCGAGCTGCGCGATACGTTTCGACTACCGTAGGG